>CACBED010000047.1 GCA_902538185.1 uncultured OCS116 cluster bacterium | reverse complement strand
TTTTCAATATTGGTAATAAATGATTGAAATTATGACCATCAATGGGACCGACATAATAAAAACCCATTTCTTCAAATAATGTTCCACCTGTAAAAAAACCTCTCCCATACTCTTCAAAACGAACCAAACCACGACGAACTGGCGGCGGTAAATATCTCATGATTTTTTTTACAAAATTACGAAAGCCACGATAAATACCTCCTGAAATTAGCTTAGCTAAATATGCGCTCATGGCACCGACTGGTGGCGCAATAGACATATCATTATCATTTAGTATAACAATGAGCTTATTCTTCATAACACCAGCATTATTCATTGCCTCGTAGGCCATACCAGCACTCATTGCTCCATCACCAATTACTGAAATGATATTATAATCTTTTCTTTCAATATCCCTTGCTACACTCATACCCAGACCTGAAGATATCGAGGTAGACGAGTGCGCTGCCCCAAATGGGTCGTAAATACTTTCAGATCTTTTTGTAAATCCAGATATACCCCCACCCTTCCTGAGCGTCTTCATAAGTTTTCTACGTCCAGTTAAAATTTTATGTGGATATGATTGGTGCCCTACATCCCATATAATACGGTCATCTGGGGTTTCAAAAATATAATGTAATGCGATTGTAAGTTCAATAACCCCAAGTCCGGCGCCGAGATGACCACCGGTCTTTGATACAATATTTATTAACTCCTCCCGAAGTTCTCTAGCTAAAAGAGGAAGATCATTTTCTTTCAAATTTCTTAAATCAGAAGGAACATTTATTTCATCTAAAAGAGCGTAGGATTCCATTAAATGTCACTTTCATCAGAATTATCTATCTTTTGCTCTGAAATAATATCCCCTACACCATCAATCTTTATCGCATTTATTCTTGTCTCCGCATCATCTAATAATTTTTTACAATGCTTTGCGAGCTCTGACCCTAATTCGAATTTATCTACAGACTCTGATAGCTTTACCTCACCGCTCTCAAGACCTTGAATTATCTCGTTTAACTGGTTCATAGCCTCCTCAAAATCTAAATCTTTTATCTTATGGTAGTCTATTTTTTTACTCATAATCTCCTAAGTGCCTTTGATGTAATATTGCTGAATGACTTTGACTTAATAGTATGAAATTATATATAAATATTTTGTTTGAGTTAATAAAAAAATGAAAAAAACCATTTATATGCCCAGCAGCAAAAATATTGAGAAAGCTGCAAAAATATTAGAGAAAAATGGCCTAGTTGCATTTCCAACAGAGACCGTGTATGGCCTTGGTGCGTCTGCAATCAGTGACGAAGCAGTATCTAAAATTTATGAAATAAAGAAAAGGCCTTTTCATAATCCACTGATTATTCATGTCGCAAGTCTAGAACAAGCAAAAAATTATGGGATTTTTAATTATCACTCGGAAAACCTTGCCCAGAAATTTTGGCCCGGACCTCTCACTTTACTTGTGAATAAATCAATTGGAAGCCGAATATCTTCAATTGCCACCTCAAATTTACAAACTGTGGCGCTAAGAGTGCCTTCACATCCAGTTGCACTCGAAATGTTAAAAAAATATAAGAAACCAATTGCAGCTCCAAGTGCAAATTTGTCGGGTACAGTTAGTGCTACAAATGCAAGCCACGTTTTTGATGACTTTGGTGACAATATTGAAATGATACTTGATGGTGATAAATGTGCGCATGGAATAGAGTCGACTATAGTTGATGTTAGATCAGAGAATATTCAAATTCTTCGAGAAGGGGCTATTACAAAAGATCAAATATTTAAAATTACAAAATTAGAGTTGGATGCTTATGATGGCCATAAAATTTTATCCCCGGGTCAACTTGAGAAACACTATTCACCAAAAGCAAGAGTTCGAATTAATGTAAAAAAACCCAAAGAAGATGAATATTTTATCACTTTTGGAGAAAAAAATAATAATAACCACATCAATACAATTAATCTTTCAAGCACTGGAGATTTACATAAGTTTGCTCACAGATTGTATGCATGTTTGAGAGATCTTGACAGCATGAATATTAAAAAAATTGCCATATCACCAATCCCCCATCAAGGCATTGGTAGGGCAATAAACGACAGAATTAAGCGAG
>CACBED010000046.1 GCA_902538185.1 uncultured OCS116 cluster bacterium | reverse complement strand
AAGTCTACAAAGCTAGCGCATGGAATATATGCAACCAATATATACTTTAATGGGCATAAGTATGGTGGCGCATCATATTTTGGTACTAGGCCCACATTTGATGGGAATGAAGAATTTCTTGAAACTTATATATTTGACTTTAATGATGATTTATATGGTAAATCTGTGAGAGTTGAGTTTATAGATTTTATAAGAGGTGATATGAAATTTTCCGACAATATCGAGCTAGCAAAGCAGATGGAAATCGACTGTGGTAACGTGCTAAATAAATTGCAAAATTACGACAAAAATCTTAGTTTATTAGAAATATAGAATAATTTAGTTAAGTTTATGGATAAAAAAGCAAATGGTGAGATAAATTGGGCAGAAACGATCTTATTGCCCAATACAGAGTTTCCAATGCGTGCAAATTTACCTGACGCCGAGCCTTCACTACTTAATGATTGGAATGACATTGATATTTATGCAAAAAATAGAGAATTAAACAAAGGAAATAAAACCTTTACACTTCATGATGGTCCACCATATGCCAACGGCAACCTTCATATCGGCCATGCTTTAAATAAGATTCTAAAAGATTTGATAGTAAGGTCGAAATTTATGATGAATTATAATGTATCTTACATTCCGGGTTGGGATTGTCATGGCTTGCCAATTGAGTGGAAAGTGGAGGAGAAATATAGGAATAAAGGTTTGGATAAAGACGCAATTCCAATTAATGATTTTCGTGATGAGTGCAGAGATTTTGCTGACCATTGGATTGATATACAAAAAGATGAGTTCAAACGATTGGGAGTTATTGGTGATTGGGATAATCCGTACACAACAATGAAATTCAAATCAGAAGCTTTGATTGCAAAAGAGTTACTAAGAATTGGTATGCAAGGCGCGCTTTACATGGGATCAAAGCCTGTTATGTGGTCTGTTATCGAAAAAACTGCCCTTGCGGAAGCTGAAGTTGAATACCTCGATTACACTTCTGATGCTATATGGGTCAAATTTGATATTGACTCCAAAAAATCTTTCGGTAGTGATACCCAAAATCTCAAAATACCCGAAAGTACCTCCATTGTAATTTGGACGACCACCCCGTGGACAATTCCCGGAAATAGGGCAATATGCTTTTCATCAAATATTTCATACAGCCAATATGAAGTCCAATCCACAGATAACGATGTCTGGGCAAAGCCGGGTGATAATTATATTATTGCCGACTCTCTAGTCGATGAAGTTATGGGGATGTCCAAGGTCACAAAGTATAAAAAAATTACTGAGATTCCCGCAAAAATTCTAAAAAAATTAATTTGCAAGCATCCATTCCATAATCTTCTCAAAGGATTTAATTTTGATGTCCCATTATTGGATGGGAACCACGTGACAGACGATACAGGTACAGGTTTTGTTCATACAGCCCCTGGACATGGTATTGATGATTTTGAGATTTGGATGAAAAATAAGAAAAATCTAGATGAACGAAATATTGATAGTTCTATCCCATACACAGTAAACGAGGATGGAGCCTTTGATGAAAATATCGATGGTTTTCATGGAGTGTATGTGTTTGATAAAAACGGAAAAAAAGGTAAAGCAAATGAACATGTCATAAGTAAATTAGTTGATTGTGCATCAATCATTTCCCGAAAGCGCTTTGAACACCAATATCCTCATTCGTGGCGTTCAAAAAAACCTGTAATTTTCCGAAACACCCCTCAATGGTTTATTTCGATGGAGGATAATAAAACAGATGGTTTACGGTCAACTGCACTTAAATCAATCAATGATACAATTTTCTATCCACCCGCGGGAAAGAATAGATTGCACTCAATGATTGAGACAAGGCCAGATTGGGTTTTGTCAAGACAAAGAACATGGGGTGTGCCAATTTCATTATTCATTAACAGGGAAACAGGCATTTTTATTCCAAATCAAGAATTTGATAAATCTGAAATATTAATTGATCGAATTCATAAAATTTTCTCTGAAGAAGGAGCAAATTCATGGTTTAAGGAAAATGCAAAAGAGAGATTCTTAGAGGGGATTGTTGATAATCATAATGATTGGGAAAAAGTTGATGACATTTTGGATGTATGGTTTGAGTCAGGTACAACTCACGCCTTTGTTCTTGAAAATAATCCTGAAACAACGTGGCCAGCGGATATGTATTTGGAAGGAAGCGATCAACACAGAGGATGGTTTCACTCATCTTTATTGGAAAGTAGCCTGACTCGTGGTCGCGCCCCCTACAAATCTGTTTTAACTCATGGCTTCAC
>CACBED010000045.1 GCA_902538185.1 uncultured OCS116 cluster bacterium | reverse complement strand
ACGTACTGCATGGATCCAGCAGCTTGGGAGCCATTCAAGCCCATCGCATTTACAATCTCATCCTCAGACATTTTTCTATTTCGGCCAATTATAGCAGAACCCGAAAATGTTGCGCACGTACCTGTTGGATGAAATCCCATTTCATGTGAAGAGTGAGGTCCCAATGCCATTGCAAGCCTGCAGGCAATTTCGTAGCCTATCACCACGGAGACGATAAGTTCTTTTCCATTAGAATTGTTTTCTTCAGCAGCAGCGAGAGCGCAATTTACAACTGAACCGCCAGCGTGAATAACTCCTTTGGCGTGGTGATTGTCATAATCAAGGCTGTGGGCCATCGAAGCATTTGCGAAAGAAGCCCATTCAGGAGCCATGCTCTCACCTGTTGCAAGGACAGTTGCGCCACCACTGCCTCTATTAATTACCCTAATACCATCTATAATTGATGGCCCTGACTCCATCCACTCATATCCACCAATATCATTACCCATGATGTCTAGTACTGCTTTTTTAACATGCAATATTACTTCTTCGGGCAGGTCATTATAATCTAAATTTTTGGCATACTCAGCATATTGTCTTGCGATATCCATTTTTTGTCTCCCTCGCTGTAGATCTTTGATCAAGTATAATAGGTTACTAATAATAGATGATCTGTCAATACCAATAAGGAATATATCTTTAGGCTTGATGTTGCTAAATATTTGTTGTTAAGTATATTTTATGGCGAAAATCAATCAAATAAATGTTGGTGTTGTTGGTGTTGGATGGGTTGGCGGAATTCGGGCCACTGCCGTGAAGAAAAATCCTATTGTTGATAAATTATACATTGCAGAAATTGATGAGAAAAGGCAGCAAGAGCTTCAAGTTGAACTTGAGCCAGACATAATTACTGATAACTGGAAAGATCTCGTTGATGATAATGGCGTTGATGCGATTGTAATATCAATGACTCCTGAGACAAAACGATTTCCTCTAGTGATGGAGTGCCTTGAGAAAGGAAAACACGTATTTGTTGAAAAACCACTTGCTCCAACCATAAAAGAAGCAGATGAGGCGCTCCAATTAGCAAAAAAAAATAATTTAAAATTAACGATTGGATATTCGAGAAGATTTGATCCCAGATATGCGTATATGAACAAAGCACTAAAAGGTGGTTTGATCGGGGATCCTGTAACTTGTTTAATATCACGTCATTCTACACGAGAATTAGGAATGAAGATAACCGGTCGATCTGATCTATCGCCTGCATCTATTGCTGGAGTTCATGATTTTGATTACATACTTTGGGCAATGCAGCCAAGGAAACCAGTCAGGGTTTACTCTCAAACTTCAGGTAAGCTATTTTCAAAGAATAGCAACAACCCCGATCATCAGTGGTGCATGATAACAATGGATGATGGGACAACTATAACTGTTGGGATTGGTTGGATTCTTCCCCCTCACACTCCAAATTATGTACAGGCATTTATTGAGATTGTTGGAACGGAGGGGACACTAACAATTGATGACTCTCATAAAGATATTCAGTTGAGCACGATTAAGGACGGAATACAATATCCAATGTCATCCATGCCGGGTGAGCAGATAGATCATGTTTTTGCAGGATCTATGCACGAAGAGATTAATCACTTCTTGAGTGCAATAGTTTTTGATCATCCTGTTATGATCTCGGGTGAAGAGGCAAAGTTAGTTATGCAAGTATCTCAAGCTGCAGATATGTCTGTCAAGCTTGGTGAGCCTGTGTCTTTACCAAGAAATGATTTTGTATGATGCGATGGTACATCTCATAATTAAATGATACAGAATATACTTTCAAATATTGATTTAATTCCAATTCTCCAAATTATATGGATTGATTTAATATTGAGCGGCGATAATGCCATTGTTATTGCCCTTGCTTGCCGAGGGTTGCCTGAACATCAGAAGAAAATTGGCATGGTTTTTGGAGTTGCAACTGCAATCATTTTAAGAATATTTTTTGCAAGCATAATCACACTAATTCTTGACATGCCCTACATCAGAACAGTTGGTGGTATCTTATTACTATGGATTGCAATAAAGCTGATATTGCCAGAAAAAGAGAGTGATCAGCCAGAGCATGGCGAGGCTAAGACTTTATGGAAGGTTATCTTCACTATCGCAATCGCAGATGCAGCAATGAGTTTGGATAATGTACTTGCTGTAGCTGCTGCAGCTCATGGATCGGTAATTTTAATTATTTTTGGAATATTATTTTCCATTCCTTTGCTATTCATCGGTAGTGCATTTCTGCTGAGGGTATTTACGAAATTACCAATTTTGATATGGTTTGGTGGGGCTCTACTCGGATGGATTTCTGGGCATTTACTTTTTACCGACA
>CACBED010000044.1 GCA_902538185.1 uncultured OCS116 cluster bacterium | reverse complement strand
GACCAGACACTAATCCTATTATAGACGAAGCTGAATTAGTGCAATATATAATTCGAAAATCTGAAGATAAATCACAAATAAATATCTTACCAATAGCGGCTTTGACAAAAAAAAGCATGAAGGGGAAAAAATGACTGAAATCGGCCTTCTTAAAGAAGCGGGGGCGGTTGGGTTCTCAGATGCGTATAATGAAATAAATAACACAAATATACTAAAAAACGTATTCACCTACGCTTCAAACTTTGATGCTCAAATTATGCAATTACCTGTATCGGACCTTGATAAATTTGGTGTAATGAATGAGAGTGAAATTTCGATGCGCCTTGGCCTACCAGGAATTACAAAAATTTCTGAAACAATTGCGCTAGAAAGGGAATTACGTATCGCACATCATACCGATGTAAAATATCATTCAATGTGTATTTCAACAAGCGAGTCTTGTGATGTAATAAATAAATTCAAAGAAATGAATGATAAAATTACATGCGGTGTGTCAATTAATAACTTAAAATTAAATGAAAATGATATTGCCGCATACAGGACATTTTTTAAAGTCAAGCCACCGCTTCGTTCAGAGAATGACCGCTCATATATACTTGAAAATTTAAATAATGACACAATTGATATAATAACATCAAACCATGAACCACAAGGAACAGAGTCTAAGCGCCTACCATTCGAAGAGGCCGTGTACGGTGCTGTAGGCATTGAGACATTACTGGCAGCATCATTATCTTTATACCATGACGGTTATATTTCACTGTCAAAGCTCATTAAGAAAATGTCCTATAATCCTGCAAAAATTCTCAACTTAGAGAATACAGGAAGCCTTGAAGTTGGTAAAAAGGCCGATTTAATACTCGTTGATCTGGACCAGCCATGGGTATGTGATGCTGATAAATTAACAACAAAATGCAAGAATACGACCTTTGAAAATCAAAAAAATGCAAGGTAGAGTATTGCTAACGATTGTTAACGGAAACATTATCCATAATTTAGTAGATTAGTAAAAAAATAATTTTGATATGACTTTGATTTTATTAGTATCACTATTTGCATATATGTTAGGCAGTATTCCATTCGGGCTTATCCTGTCGAAAAAGATTTTAAATATTGATATTCGTAAACATGGATCAAAAAATATCGGGGCAACTAATGTTATCAGAACAGGTAATAGAAAAATCGGTGCTATAACACTGCTATTGGACATATCAAAAGTCATAACACCAATGATGATTGCAAAATACTTTGACATGGATGCGAACATGATCACTATCATTGGCTCCTTCTCTTTGCTTGGTCATGTATTCCCAATTTGGCTAAATTTCCGCGGGGGAAAAGGAGTTGCGGCCTATTTTGGTATCTTGCTCATAATGAGCCCATTGTTTTCATTACTGTTTATATTTATGTGGGTATCAACTTTCGTCGTCACGCGATACTCTTCCCTAGCTAGCATAACATCAATTATCTCCATACCAGTCGTGTATATTATGGTAAATATGATGAAACTAAATGACTTTATTTATTATGATTTTTTAAGCCCGAAGGATATGGACTTTCGTATTAATTTTACGATTATACTTTTCATTAGCGTTATTTTGATATATAGGCATATGGAAAATATTAAAAGATTGATCAAAGGTCAAGAGTCTAAGCTTAAATAAAATGATATTAGTAATAGTAGAATCGCCGGCTAAAGCGAAAACAATCAATAAGTATCTCGGAACAGAATACAAAGTGCTTGCGTCTATGGGGCATGTGCGGGACCTACCTGCAAAAAGTGGTTCAATAGATCCTGAAAATAATTTTGAAATGAAATGGGAAAAATCAACTAGCAGGGCTAAGACCTTGAAAGAGATTGAACATGCAGTTGAAAAATCTGACAAGATAGTACTTGCCACTGACCCAGATCGGGAGGGTGAAGCTATTTCATGGCACCTTTTTGAGTTATTAAATAAAAAAAAATCTAAGAATTTCGAAAGAGTTGTTTTTAATGCCGTTACAAAAGATAAAGTTCTAGATGCCATAAACAATCCAAGGAGCATTGATAGTGACCTGGTTGAGGCATATAAAGCTCGGAGGTCCCTAGATTACCTTATTGGCTTTAAAATTTCTCCAATTTTATGGACTAAACTATCAGGCGTTAAATCAGCAGGTAGAGTTCAATCAGTAGCGCTAAAAATTATTTGCGAAAGAGAAATTGAGATAGAGAATTTCAAAAGCCAAAGGTATTGGTCCATTACTTCATCAATGTCAGCGAAAAATGGACAAAATTTTACAGCATCACTAGTATCTATTAATGAGAATAAATTAAACAAATTTGATATTAAGTCTGAAAAAAGAAGCAAGATCGATTATCAATAATCTAAATAATTCTATTTTCACGGTATCTGAGGTTAAAAAAACAAGTATTATAAGAAAACCCCAGCCACCATTTACAACATCAACATTACAACAAGAGGCGTCAAAAAGACTTGGCTTCAATCCAACCCGAACGATGCAAGTAGCCCAAAAATTGTATGAGGGAATAGATAGTCAAAAGATTGAAGGTGGGCTAATTACATATATGCGAACTGACGGAGTTCAAATAGAGGATAACGTAATTAATGATATAAGGAATAATAT
>CACBED010000043.1 GCA_902538185.1 uncultured OCS116 cluster bacterium | reverse complement strand
ATAGTCGCGGGCTAATTCAGCTCTAATTCTACCAATTGTACCACAGCCAATAACTGCTAATCCAATATCTTTCATTAAGCTTGCCCCGCTTCAAGTGGGTCTATATTGATGGGCAGATTAATTGGCTCGCCTCTTTCAGCAGAGAGGTCCGCTGCCTGATATAATTCCATAACAACCCTTGCCTCCCTAGGTTTCACTATTACAGGCTTATTGAACAGGATCGCGTCGATAAAATTATTTGTTTCCTCAGCCATAGGACCGGCATTCACGTGACCGACTGGTTCACCTGGCATCGATGACATTGGGTATTCAATTCCTCTTTCACCGGTCATTATCGTTACATCATTGTGTGTATCATCAAGAATAATCGCGCCCTTTGACCCAATAAATTCCATTTTGGTTGATGAGTAATTGGGATAACTTGGTGGTAATACCCATCCAGCACCAACTGTAACAACTGTCCCATCATCGAGCGTCACCATTATGAACTGACAATCTGCTGAGTTTGAATTTTTTATGAGAACTTTTTCTACTTGCTGTGAATAGACTCTAACAGGTTTTCTTGGGGCAAGACACCAAAGTGCGTAATCAAGGTCGTGCGTAGCTTCCATTGCCGCTGGAGATAGTCTTGTTCTTCCTGTTATTCTCTTGGAAAGTTGCGTTGTAATATTTCTTGATATCAAAACACTCACAGGCTCTCCCAGTGTTCCATCTATAAATTTTTCACGAACATAAGCATACTTAGATCGAAATCTTTGAGAATAGCCAATTGTAAATTGAACTTTATTTTTTTCCGCAAGACTGATTAGCTCATCTGCTTCAGTGAGTGTTCTTGAGATTGGTTTTTCGAGTAATAGATGCTTACCCGCCTCGAGAGTCTCTTTTGCGATTGGATAGTGTGTACTCTCTGGAGTTGTTGATATCATTATTGCATGAATATCGTCATTTTTTAATAAGTCTTTGTAATCAAGGGTTGCACTGGTCGGATTAGTAAGATCGGCTACTTCTTTCAATCTATCTTCTCTTATTTCACATATATGGAGCTGATCAACTAAGCCATTTTTTGCGGATGCCTCAGCCCTAATACCCCCGCACCATCCTGTGCCGATTATTCCTACATTTAATCTGTCCATTCTTGCCCCCTTTTGTTAAATATTTTTTATATATATTTTTGTATTTATTGTCCATGTGAAATTTAGATTAATTATGTAAAATTATTATTTATTTAATTTGAATTAACTATTGATATGTAAATATTTATGTATATATAAATTATAGCAAATATTCTTATCAGATTTATTGTTAGATTGATAATTTTACTGTATACAAAATATCTCAAGTGGTTTAATACTAATCAAAAATGATGAAGCCTACAGATACAAAAAATCCAAATTACTATCATAAAGTTGTAGATTGCCAATGGGCATGTCCTGCACATACACCTGTGCCTGAATATATCAGGCTAATCGCCCAGAGAAAATATACGGAAGCGTACATGATCAACTGGGAATCAAATGTCTTTCCTGGAGTTCTGGGAAGAACATGTGACAGACCCTGCGAGCCTGCATGCCGCAGAGTAAGAGTTGAGGAAGAGCCAGTAGCAATATGCAGACTTAAGAGAGCGGCCGCGGATAATAAGTCTGACGTAAGCAGTCTGTTACCAGAAATCCCAAGCAAAAAAAATGGTAAAAAGATTGCATTAATTGGTGGCGGTCCAGCATCACTGACAGTAGCGAGGGATCTAATGCCACTTGGTTATGACTGCACTGTATATGAGAAAGATCCAAAAGCTGGTGGGCTCATGAGAACTAATATTCCATCCTTCAGGCTACCAGTAGGTGTTATCGATGAAGAAGTGGATAGAATTTTGGACTTTGGTGTTGTGAGAAAATTCAACGAAGAAGTTAAAAGTCTCAAGTCAATAATTGAACAAGATTATGATGCAATATTTATCGGCACAGGTGCCCCAAAAGGTAAAGATCTTGATATACCAGGTAGGGAAGAGGCCAGCAATAATATACATGTGGGGATTGACTGGCTCACAAGTGTGGCATTTAAACATGTAGATAAAATTGGCAAAAAGGTTGTCGTTATTGGTGGGGGCAACACTGCAATGGATTGCTGTAGGACATCACTCAGACTTGGAGGAAAAGATGTCAAAGTGACCGTCCGAAGTCCTAAGGCTGACATGAAAGCTTCAGACTGGGAAATCGAAGAAGCTGAGCTAGAAGGAATTCCAATTTTTGATAATCACTCCCCTAAGGAATTTGTTCATGAAAATGGAAAATTGAAAGGTGTGCTCTTTGAAAAAATGGAAGCAAAATACAAAGACGGAAAAAGGAAACTAATCCCAACTGGTGAGACAATTTTCTTTGAGTGTGATGATGTACTCCTCGCAATCGGTCAAGAAAATGCATTTCCATGGATTGAGAGAGATATTGGTATAGAATTCAATCAATGGAACCAACCTGAGGTTAACAAAGTTACCTTCCAATCAACCTTACCAAGAATTTTTTTTGGGGGTGATGCCGCCTGGGGACCCGAAAACATTATCTGGGCTGTTGCACATGGCCACCAAGCAGCAATATCCATAGATCATTTTTGTAATAACAAGGATTTAGAGGATAGACCAAGCCCACTCACAAATCTTGTAAGTCAGAAAATGGGTATTCATGAATGGTCATACCCAAATG
>CACBED010000042.1 GCA_902538185.1 uncultured OCS116 cluster bacterium | reverse complement strand
CAGATGCACCGATTGATGTGCGAATAGAACTAGAATCATTTATTTTAGAAGGATCTAGATCTGAACCAAATACAGAGCCAGCATTCAAGTGAACACCACCTTTCAGACCATATTCATCTGTTATTGATCCAAATGGGAAGGTTAATTCAGCAGAAGTAGAAATGTATGTATTTCCGCCGATAGCTTCTTCATCACTACTTTCATTTGCTGTAAGTCTTGGACTAATACCACTAGCCGCAAAACCCCTAAGCGATGTACCCGGCTCTCTGAAAGCGTTTGAAATTGTTATATCTTGACCATCAAAACCAAAGATGTGTCCCATATTTAAAGCGATCGATCCAACGAGACTGTCTGTAATACCCATAAAATGCTTTCCAGATGCCTCTGTTCTTATATACTTTGTGTCTCCACCAAAACCAGCTAAATCTTGACTAAAGTCGATTAGTGTTCCACTCGTTGGCGAAACCATATTATCTAGGCTATTATACCTCAAATCATATCCAAACTCAGACAAATCACTTGTGCCTTCAAGCTGGGTAAGCAAGTTACTTGCATTCGCAGCCACATCATAAACTTCATTATTAATATATCTATATTTAGTTATCAAATGTAGGTCATCAGATAACGGAAAACCGAATCTTAAGCCAGCACCAACTTCTCTTGTTTTATAACCCGAGTCTTCAGTATAATCATCTTCGTTACCAAAAATATCGATACCCGCGGATACACCAGTGCTTAAGAAAGACGGCTCCGTGAATTGTATATTGATTAGGCTTTGATTACCGCCAAGGCTCAGCTGAGTTGAGACTTTTTGACCTTTTCCTAGAAGATTATCTTCTTTCACACTGATAGTACCAACTAATCCAGAAAGGCTCGAATAGCCCGCACCAAATATAAGTGATCCTGTTGGTTTTTCTGTTACTTGAATCTTGATTACCTTCTTATCAGGTGCTGATCCGTTGAAAGTATTTAATTTTACATCAGAAAAGAAATTAAGCATTCTCAGATTTCTTGTTGACTGAGCGAGATATGTTTGATTTAGCGCATCACCTTCAGAAATCCTAAGCTCTCTACGGATAACATAATCATATGTCCTTTGATTGCCGTATATTTCAATTCTTTCAACATACACAGGTGGTCCATTTGATACAATATATGTTAAATTAACTAATTTTGAGTTCTCATCAATATCTTGAACCACATTGATTGTCGCGAAAGGGTTACCGTTTGCCTTCATAAAGTCAGCTAGTTTAATTTTATTTGCGTTTATCTCTGACTCATCATAGAAATTATTCGCATTTGTTGTTATCATACTGGCAATTAGAGGTGTGTATGAGTCATCAAGCGTATTTGAAATTGAGACATCTCCAAACTCATATCTTTCTCCTTCATCCACAGTAAATGTAATTATGAAGTTTCCTGAGCTATTATTTAATTCCCCGATTGCATTTAAAACACTGAAATTAATATATCCATTGTCTCTATAATATTGCCCCAAAAGCTCCTTGTCATACTCCATAATAGCGTTATCGTAAGACCTTCCGGTCCCCCATATTTTATCAATCCAAGTACTTCTTTCCGTTGAAATCACGCTACGTAATGCTCTATCTGAATAATTTTTATTACCAATAAAATTAATATCAGTAATTTTTGTAATCGAGCCCTCGTTAATTTCGTAGACAAGATCGATCCTATTGAAATCCAGCTTGATTATTTGTGGCTCGACAACAACACTATATCTGCCTGCTGATCGATACGAGCTTATGATTGTTGAAATATCTTCTTCTAATTTATTTTTTGAAAATGTTGAGCGAGCTTTTAATGATACAAGCGCCCTAAGCGAGTCATCATTTATTGCTTTATTACCTTCAAACGCAACTTGATTAATAAGGAAATTTTCTTGCACCGTTATAACGAGCCTGGAGTCATCATAATTAATCTGCACGTCAGAAAATAACTCTGTTTTATAAAGGTCCCTCAGAGCTTCATCAACCTGGGCTTGATTGTAAGCACTGCCAACACTTAATTTTGCATAATTAAGTATTGTATTTTCATCAATCCTATTATTACCAGTAACATCAATTCTATTGATCAAATGATTGTTGGCATGCAGATCAGTTGCGCAAATAAAAAATGCGAAAAAAGCAATAAAAACAGAATGGTATAAAGAAGTTCTCATAATTTCATTTTTTTATAGTTACACCGTAATTATATATAATTTTATTAAAATATATTTAAAAAATTTAAATCATTCCATAAAGCAAAAAACATAAGAAAAATTATAAAACCTAAACCAATCTTATGGAATAACTCAAATGACCTTTCACTTAGGGGTTTTCCCCTTATGGCTTCTATTAAATAAAACATAAGATGCCCTCCATCAAGCATTGGTATTGGGAATAGGTTAATAAGCCCAATGCTGACAGATAATAGCGCAGTGAGTTGCAATAATGGCATGATACCATTTTTTGCGACATCACCTGAAATTTGAGCAATACGAATAGGTCCACCCAAATTCTCAGTGGACTCTGCTCCGATAACCATTTTATAAATATAGCTGAGAGATAAATGAATAATTTGATATGTATCGTTAATGCCATATCCTATTGCCTGAATTACAGACAAATTCTCTTTTAAAATATTTTTTTCGAGCGTACCGCCTCCAATACCGATATAAAAAATTTCTCCCGATTTCTTTTCCGGGTTCAAATATCTTATCTCGGGTGTGAGGTCTATATTAATGTAGCTTCCATTTCTGAGTATCTCAAATTGGAGTTCATTAGTCTTTTTTTCTTGAATTACACGAGGGATGTCACCAAATTTATCGATTGACTCTTCATCAATAGAAATAATAACATCATCAACCTTGAGCCCTCCATTCATTGCTGGGCTAGCTTCCTCAATACTTTCTATTACAGGCAGTATTGTTGTTTTCCCATTTACTGAATATAGAAAAGTAAATATTACTATAGCTAAAATAAAATTTGCAATAGGGC
>CACBED010000041.1 GCA_902538185.1 uncultured OCS116 cluster bacterium | reverse complement strand
CAAGAGAGGGAACGGAAGAATACATACAATGGCAAGAAAGTATGGAAGAAGTACATCAAAGGGCCCAAGTGATTATTGGAAAGAATAGACATGGATCAACACCGGTAATCGATATGTATTTTGATGGTTCCGTAACCCGCTTTAGTGATTATACACCAGATGATAAGCTTCCTGAGCGATTTGAGTAAATTTACTTATGTGAGGCTATAAATGAAAAATGAATGATGACTCCCAAAATATGTTATCAGCATTTATGAATGTAAACCTAACTTCCATATCTCATAACTATCATAAAATCAGTACATTTGTCGAACCATCTATTTGCGCTGCCACGGTGAAAGCCGATGCCTATGGTTTGGGCCTGGAGGAAGTTGCAATTACTCTTCAAAATTCAGGATGCAAATATTTTTTCGTAACAGATTTATATGAAGCAATTAGACTTAGGAATATTTTTGGTTCAAATGACAATGTCATATATGCGCTAAATGGATTAAAGCCCACAATGACAAATGAATATATTTCATATAAAATTACACCGGTCATTGGAAGCACTGCCGAGCTTGAGGAATATAGAACCAATACTGATGAAAGCGCATTACATAGTATTGCTCTTCACTTTGATACAGGATTCTCAAGGCTTGGTTTTGAAGTGAATGAAATTAGTAAATTATCAATCAACGGATTAAATATTGACCTTATAATGTCACATCTTTCAACAGCCGAAGATCCACAATCGAGCCTACCTGAAAATCAACTTAATCAGCTTTTAAAAGCAAGCAAAAGATTTGTTGGGGTAAAAAAAACTATTGCAAACTCAGCTGCAATTTTTAGAGGCAAATCTTTTTTGCTTGATATGGTCAGGCCGGGAATTAGCCTTTATTGTGGCTACAATGAAAAAGGAGCCTCAACTAGGTTAGAGTCTGCAATTGAATTATATGCTCCAATAATACAAATAAAAGATATAAAAGCTGGCTCAACAATAGGATATGGAGCTTCGTACAGAGCTGTCAAAGATATTAGAATTGCACTTATAGAATTCGGCTACGCCGATGGTCTGCCATGGTCGTTGAAATCGACGAATCAACAATTTGGTGGACAGTTCTATTTTGATAATGCTCCAACACCAATATTGGGCAGAGTTTCCATGGATATTGTTGCAATTGACGTAACAGGGATTAAAAGTGATATAAAAAGAGGTGATTTTGTAGAAATAATTGGATCAAATCAAAATATTGATACCTTAGCTAAAAATGCTGGTACAATAAGTTACGAAATACTGACAAGATTAAACTCAAGAGTCAAAAAGCACTATAAATATGTATAGATATATTTATATTATCCCAGAAGCAATAGGCAGGTCTGTTTTAAGGATGTGCGCAAGTATTGGTAGTATTGCAATTTTCTTTTATGACTTTGTAATATGCCTATTTACACCACCTATTTATATTAAATCATTATTGAGTCAATTGGTTAGAATTGGTTATAATTCGCTTCCAGTGATTGGGCTTACCGCTTTTTTCACAGGTGGCGTATTAGCATTACAGATATATGTAGGGGGCTCAAGATTTAATGCCGAAAATATTGTTGCATCAATTGTCGCGCTAGGAATTACTAGAGAATTGGGTCCTGTAATCGCTGGATTAATGCTAGCAGGAAGAGTTTCAGCTTCAATTTCGGCAGAAATTGCAACAATGAGAGTAACAGAACAAATTGATGCACTCATTACACTATCAACAAATCCAATGAAATATCTAGTTGTACCCAGGGTGCTAGCGGCCCTTATAAGTCTGCCAATCTTGGTTATTATTGCTGATATAATCGGAATAATGGGTGGCTTTGTTGTAGGAACAAAAACTCTTGGATTTATTGAACAAAGCTACATAAAAAATACACTAGATATTATCGAGCTTCGCGATGTCATGTCGGGGCTGATTAAAGCTGCAGTATTTGGCTTCATTGTTGCCTTTATGGGCTGCTATCACGGATATAATTCTACCGGAGGTGCACAGGGCGTTGGTAGATCGACAACATTAGCAGTTGTTTCAGCTTCAATTTTGATACTAGCTTCAAACTATATTTTAACATCATTAGTATTTACAAATTAGATAAAATGGATCACATACTAAAAATAAATGAGTTATCAAAATCATTCGGTGACAAATCTGTGTTGGATAATCTGTCAATCAATATTGAACGAAATAAATCGCAGGTAATTATCGGTGGCTCAGGTACTGGAAAATCTGTGCTATTGAAATGTATTTTGGGCCTTATGGAACCAGATAGCGGAGAAATATTTTTTAATCAACAGATCATGGACAAAAAAAATCGAGCAGACATAGATTTTCATACTAAAATTGGTATGCTGTTCCAGGGGGCTGCACTATTCGATAGCTTGAATGTGCAAGAAAATATTACATTTGGGATAAAGAAACTTGAAAGTAACCTTGTTAATTTGACAGAGATAGCCGTTGATAAATTGAAAAAAGTTGGCTTAGACTCATCCGTTTTATATTTATATCCATCTGAGCTATCAGGCGGGATGCAAAAGAGAGTTGCGCTCGCAAGAGCGATTGCACGAAATCCTGAACTTCTTTTTTTTGATGAACCAACAACTGGACTTGATCCAATAATGGCTGATGTTATCAATAATTTAATTAATGAGGTTATCGAAGAGGTCGGCGCTACAGCAATCACAATCACTCACGACATGGAAAGTGCCAAAAAAATAGCTGATAAAATATCAATGCTCTACAAGGGTGCTGTAATATGGACGGGAGATGCAAAGGATATCACCAGCTCCAATAATCCTTATGTTGATCAATTTATTAAGGGCAGCTCTGAAGGGCCCATAAAAATTAACCTGAATGATTAAATGATGACGGACACCATTTCTTTTTTTGATACAATACTTCTACTTTTACTATTTCTATCATCATTTTTTGCGATGTTAAGGGGTTTTACGAGAGAAACGCTCTCTATACTATCATGGTTTATTGCGGCAATGGCTTCGTTTATTGCCTATACAAATGACCAATCTCGCTCTTTTGCAAGCGGTATATTACAGCCTGATTGGCTTGCATATTCCTTGCTTGTAGGCATTGTTTTTATTGTAGCACTTATTATTAGCGCATTCATATCATCTAAAATATCCAAGCTTGTTCTGAAAAGTAATATTGGTGTTTTAGATAGGATATTTGGAATT
>CACBED010000040.1 GCA_902538185.1 uncultured OCS116 cluster bacterium | reverse complement strand
TAGGTACGGGTTCGTCTGGTATGCAACTAATACCCGAAGTCGCAAAGTCTGCGAAAAAATTATATATTTTACAGAGAACGCCGAATTATTCTGTTCCAGCACACAATAAAAGTCTAGACCCAGATTTTGTGCAAGAGTTTAAGAAAAACTACAAGAGAAATAGGGCTGACGCGAAGAAGCTCGTCAGTGGTTTTCTGACCACCTACAATAAAAAATCTGCATTGGAAGTCACAAAAAAAGAGCTGAAAAAAGAATATGATAGAAGGTGGGCTGCTGGAGGGCTAGCATTCTTGGCAGCATTTAGTGACATAACACATAATCTCGATGCAAATAAAACAGCCACACAATATATTGAGGATAAAATAGATGAAATTGTTAAAAATAAAAAAATATCAGAGTTACTCAAACCAAGATCAATCGTAGGATGTAAGAGACTTGTTATTGAGTCAAATTACTTCGATACATTTAATCGAGGAAATGTCGAGCTTATTAATTTAAAAAAAACCCCAATTAATTTGATCCGCAGAGAAGGTATTGATATCGAAGGCATAGGAGATGTAGACTTAGATATGATAATATTAGCAACCGCATTGAATAATATCAATATAATCGGCAAAAATAATATAGCCTTGAAAGATAAATGGATAAATGGGCCGGAAACATATCTGGGTCTTGCTACGAACGGTTTCCCAAACTTCTTTACTATAACTGGTCCTGGTAGTCCATCGGTCTTGACAAATATGATACCCACAATAGAGCAACATGTTGACTGGATAGCAGATTGTATAAGATATATTAAGAAAAAGTCTTATCATTCCATCGAAGCGAATAGAGATGCTGAAATTGAATGGGGGAAATATAACGATAAATGCGCACGTGACACACTTCGTTATTATTGTGACTCGTGGTATCTAGGCTCAAATGTCACTGGTAAAAAAAGAGTTTTCTATCCGTTTGTTGGTGGATTGCCGGTATATATCGAAAAATGCGAAAAGATAGTGAATAATTCGTATGAAGGGTTTACCCTAGAATAGGTGAAACACATGAAAAAATCTGAATACTCATCCTATGACGGCCTTGGCATCGCCAAACTCATAAGAGAAAAAGAGGTTAACGTGAGAGAGGTTTTAGATACTGCAATAAGTATCATTGAAACTTACGATGAGGATATATCCGCAATTACAACAAAAGCATATGATCATGCAATTAGAGCAATAGAAAAATCTCAGCCAGAAAATATTTTTCACGGCGTACCATTCTTGTTAAAAGACTTAAATGTGTCATGTAAGGGCTTACCAACAACATTATCAAGCAAACTATTTGAAAATAATATTGCAAAAAATGATAGTTACTTAATCAAACTCTATAAAAAAGCAGGGTTGATTATACTGGGTCTCACAAAAACCCCAGAATTGGCACTTTCACTCACTACAGAGCCGAAAATTTTTGGTCCTACAAAGAATCCTCTAAAAAAATCAAACTCTCCTGGTGGTTCATCGGGGGGTTCTGCAGCCTCAATTCGTCAAGGATATGTTCCTCTTGCCCATGCCACAGATGGAGGTGGAAGTATCAGAGTCCCTGCTGCCCTTTGTGGTCTTTTTGGATTAAAGCCATCGCGTGGAAGAGTATCAAGTGGACCAGATCTTGGCGAGGCCCTTGGTGGCATGGCAATTAGTCACTGTCTATCCAAGTCTGTCCGAGATAGTGCAGCCCTACTTGATATATCCAGTGAGTTAATGCCTGGCGAACCATACGTAAGCCCAAAGCAAAATGGAAAATTTCTTGATTCTATTCATATTGAGCCGAAAAATTTAAAAATAGGATTCATGACCCACGATTTTGAGGGAAATAAACTAAACTCAGATATAATTCAATTAACAAAAAATTCAGCGCAGCTATGTGAGACTCTTGGTCACCATGTTGAAGAAATTAATATTGATTTATCCGCTCAATCGATACTCGAGGCTTGGAAAATTATACCTGCCATAAATCTTTTAAATAATCTTGAAAATAGAGCAAAGATGCTTGGTATTGATCTCAAAGAAAGTGACCTCGAGCCGCTAAATTGGGCATGGATGAACGAAGGCCGAAAATATACAGCGGTCGATTATTTGAGAGCAATTAATAATATGCACAAAATAGGACGTATTATGGCAAATTACTTTGAAAAGTATGATGTGATACTCTCTCCAACAGTAAATATAAAAGAGCTTCCATTGGGCACAGTACATACAGATCATACAGATGTAGACCGACACCTTAATCTATTATTTCGTGAAATCGCTCCTCATACAGCAATATTCAATCAAACTGGAGGTCCAGCCATGTCAATTCCAATGCAAGTTTTTGATGATGGAACGCCTGCAGGTATGCATTTTGCTGCAAAAATTGGAGACGAGTCAACGCTAATTAGCCTAGCGGCTCAAATTGAAAAATACCATCCATGGGACTGTTCTGCCCTAAATCATGATTAAATGAGAATAAAATTTCGATTTATGTAAAAGAGTATTTGAATGAGGATGACGGCAAAAGTTGCATGCAGTCGCTGACTAAAATACACCGTACCAACAATGCCATTCCTTTTGAGTCTTTGCTCCACATACAGCAAGTACAAAAAGCACACAATCATAATTAATTCAGTTATCAAATCTAGATAGAATAGACTGAACCAAGCAACAAGTGTAATCAGATTGCTCTCCAGAAGAGTTCTTTTATTTCCATCTTTCGAGTGCAAACAAATGCCCCAATGGGTTCCCGCAATAAACGAAATGATGACTGCGGAGTATGCATAAAAAAGTTTTGATATATAACCTATTATTTCAAAATGATAAAACGATAGTATTAGCAGGAAAAGAAAGGGTATTATGCTCAAAAATGAAATTTTCTGCCATTCCCACTATCCTCTCTTTTCTGTTTGTATCCATCTTATCAAAGGAAGAAACCATGAGAGAAAGTCTCGGATTTGTCAGAAAAAAATCTCTATTCTTATTTATGAATCTCCAGTATAAGCCATCCATGACTTCACACCACTCACCCCGTTTAAAATCCATCATTTTTAGAATATAATTCGAACCACACAAATATGGTTTAGTGGCAAATATGCCACCATCACTGAACAAACCCATTCCATAAACATTTGGAGTCATTACCCAATCTGATGAGTCTACAAACATTTCCATAAACCATCGATACACATCGCTGGGTTTTATCTCACATAGATTCATTAAATTAGAGAGTATCATGAGTCTTTCA
>CACBED010000039.1 GCA_902538185.1 uncultured OCS116 cluster bacterium | reverse complement strand
TTTCAATTCAAGCCAACACCATCCAGATCCAAATTGAGTGACACCCGCGTTTATAAAATCAGATCTCATTTTCTCAATACCGCCGAGGTCCTCATCTATTTTCATCTCAAGTTTCGATGGTATCTTTCCTGATGCATTTGGTGCCATCATATTCCAAAAGTGAAGGTGATTGTAGTGTTGTGCTGCATTATTAAATAAGCCTGGATTTGTACCATGTGACTTTATAACAATATTTTCTAGTGACTCATTTGCTAAATCAGACTCTGCCAATAGATTATTACCGTTTGTTACATATGCTAAATGGTGTTTATCATGATGGAATTCTAATGTTTCAGCCGACATAAATGGCGCTAATGCGTCATGTGAATAAGGTAAATCAGGTAGCTCAAATGCCATTTTTTTCTCCGTTTGTAAATTAAATTTATAGAAATGTTACCATCTAAATATAATAATTTAAATCAAAATATCAAATAATGAATAGACAGATTTTAATAAAAAGCTTGAATTCCCGTTTGCGATCTACCGAGAATGAGCGAGTGTATATTTGATGTACCTTCATAGGTATTGACAGTTTCTAAATTAAGTAGGTGTCGAATTACATGATAATCTTCAGATATTCCATTTCCACCTAATATATCTCGAGATTTACGAGCAATATCCAGTGCCATTAAACAATTATTTCGTTTAAGTAGAGAAATTGCAGCGGGATTGATTTTTCTCTTATCAAGTTCCCTTCCAAGTTTCAGGGCTCCAAGTTTTGCTAGTGTGACTTGCGTTTGGCAATCCACTAGATCTTTTTGAATAAGCTGATTACTAGCAATTGGTTTGTTGAATTGTTTCCTGTCGAGGGCGTATTCACGCGCAGCATGCCAGCAAAATTCTGCTGCACCAACTGTTCCCCAAGAAATTCCAAATCTCGCTTTATTCAAGCATGAAAAAGGTCCCTTCAGTCCACTCACCCCAGGTAGACGACAATCATCGTCAACGTGTGTCTCATCCATGTGAATCTGCCCTGTAGAAGAGGCCCTCAGTGAGAGTTTTCCATCTATCTTTTCAGTACGAAATTTATGTTTATTTTTATCGAGTATAAAACCTTGAATATCATAATCATCAGTTTTTGCCCAAACGATTGCCACATCTGCAATCGGTGCATTAGTAATCCAAGTTTTTGAACCATTTAAAACCCATCCATTATCAGATTTCTTTGCCGTGGTTTGCATGCTTGATGGGTCTGACCCATGATCTGGTTCAGTTAATCCAAAACATCCTATTAGTTTTCCTTTAATAAGTTCTGGAATATATTTTTTTCTCTGCTCATCACTTCCAAATTCAAAAATTGGATGAATGACAAGGGAGCTTTGGACACTCATTGCCGATCTATATCCAGAGTCAACCTTTTCAATCTCGTAAGCTATGAGGCCATAGCAAACATGATTTAATTCTGCCCCTTCATATTTTGCTGGTATTGTCGGTGCAATGAGGCCAAGCTTTCCAAGCTCTTGTAAGATGCTTTGATCAAATATTTCTTTTTTAAAAGCTTCTTTGACTCTTGGAAATAATTCTTTAGATGAATATTCATGCGCAGTCTTTTGAACAAGTTTTTCTTCATCTGAAAATTCGTCATTAATTCCAAGAATATCGTCCCAATCTTGATCAGGTAGTGCTTTCTCAAAATTATTTGCCATTAAGTTTATCTTTCTTCTCAAAGCTCATTGCATTTCCATTGATGCAATATCTAAGACCAGTTGGCTTAGGTCCATCATTAAAAAGATGTCCTAGATGAGCATCACAATTTGCACATTTTACTTCTGTTCGGATCATGAAATGACTATTATCTCTGTGCTCAGAAATATTCATTTTATATTCTGTATCGTAGAAACTCGGCCATCCAGACCCTGAATCATACTTATGGGTTGAAGCAAATAATGGTGTATTACAACAAATGCATGTGAAAGTGCCATCTGATTTCTCATTTAGATGAGGTCCTGTAAAAGGACGTTCTGTTCCAGACTCCCTAGTTACATAATATTGCAATTCAGTCAGATTTTCATTTCGTTTATTCATTATTTTATTCTATCACATTTACGCAAATAGATAAAATAGCAGAAATAAACCAAGCAGAATTGCCGTCCAAAGAGCCATATTTCCGGTGGACCAAGAGCGCCCAAGCATCCCAGAGGGACCACTATGCTTGTGCAAACTTCGAATTGTTTGAGTTCCTAAATTATCTATAGATTGAATGAGAGTTTGTATTTTTTTAAGTAGGTAAGTATCAAATAAGTTAACAACTAATATGCCAAATTTTCTCCAGAACCAGTCGAAATCAAGCGTAATGGTAAGCGTTCGTTTTAAATACTTCAATAGAATGAAAAATGCTAAACCTGAGAACATTAGAAGTTGCAATTGTGAGGATACATGATCCAATGTATATGGTACGTATTTGACGTCATATGGCAGAATTGAATAAAGTGCACCAGGAAAAACACCAATTAATATACACAGCGCTGATAAAAGTATCATTGCTAACCTCATATTTTTTGGGGGATCCTCAGCTTTAATTTTCGCATCTTTTTGAAAAAATACAAACCACGGAAACTTTATGCCAGCATGTAGAAAAACCCCAGCAGATGCCATTGTCAACAGAAGCCACAATATCTTGAGTTCTTCATATACGGTAGCCTGTACAGTTAGAGACTTGGATATAAAACCTGAGGTTAGAGGAAATGCGGATATTGATAGCGCCCCAATGATGCCACAAATCATCGTAAGAGGCATCGTCTTATACAAACCACCCAGATCTGTACATTTTGTACGACCTGTAATGTAAAATACTGAACCTGCGCTCATCAGCAGTAGGGCCTTGTATATAATGTGAGTAAAGGCATGTGAGGATGCCCCATTTATCGCTATTTCAGTTCCGATACCAACTGCTACAATCATAAAGCCAACCTGATTCACGATAGAGTACGACAGGATGCGTCTCATATCATTTTCAAGAATTGCAAAAATAATTCCATAAAATATCATAAATATGCCAACATATATAAGAAATTGGTAACCCGCGTAGCCAACAATTAAAACGTACACTGCTGTTTTTGTAGTGAATGCAGACAAAAATACTGTTCCAGACCATGATGCACTTGGATATGCATCAGGTATCCAGCTAGAAAATGGTGGAGCTCCGGCATTTATTAAGAAGCCTGCTAGGACAAAATACGAGAATATATTATCAGGACTCATCAGTCCAAAAGCAAGGGTTCCTGTTGTATTTGCGTAGCCAATTATTCCAATCAATAATATGGAACCACCGAGTAAATGCACAGCGAGGTACCTTATACCTGGATAA
>CACBED010000038.1 GCA_902538185.1 uncultured OCS116 cluster bacterium | reverse complement strand
CATTTGGTTGACCTATAACTCCTCCCCAACCTGTATCTGCTTGATAATTATTTAGAGATAGCCCAGCATCAAATTTCCACATTTCTCCAGGCTGTATTTTTTTTTCTGTAGGTGGGAATATCCCAGCTGACCTTCTTCCTGAACCGAAATGAAACCACAACCATTTACCAAGCCCTTTTCCAACTTCCTGGGCATATATTTCTGCAATATCTAACTCTTTCATGCCAATCTTTATTTCATTACATACCTTTGTACAGGCTGTTTCGTTCAGATCTGCCGCTGCTTTCATTGCACTAATTTCATCATCAGTCTTAACCATTCTTATTAGCCTCAATAAGTCAGAGGACGGTATCAATTCACAGTTATCCAACTCTTCTTGAAGTTTCAATGTGGATTTATGAGTCATTTTATCTTCATCAATAGCGATCCTGAGTTTCTTGGTTGTGTTATTCTTGATTGAAGCGATCAAAGCCTCAAGAGCAGTTGGAAATCTTTTATCATCATTATTTTGTAAATTAAGATATGTATTTTCTTCAGCTGACTCTATAACATGTTCACTTTCTTGAATGAGCGCACTTTTTCCGCCGTAAGTATAAAAGTCATTTATCCAAGTATTTGATGCGGATACATAAGTCATCTCTTGACTTGGTACAATCAAGCTTGAGTTAAGATTATCATCTCTGAAATAAGTTGCGAACATGTCAACAGAATAAGAATAAACCTTCGGCGCCCAGCTTACTGTATCACTGAGGTAGGTAACATTCTCAGGGGTCGAAGCAATTAATAGATCAATATCAAATTGATCCATTAATTTATCCGCTCTTTTTTTATTAAAATACATATAAATCAGTCGTAATCGATTTTATTTTGACCAAGCAGTTGGCGCTAAAGCATTTACATCACCGTCGATCTCAACAATTGATGGTTTTTTAGATTTCATTGCTTCTTTCACTGCCTCTTTAATATCGGTGGGATCTGTAACCCTTATCCCAAAAGCACCCATATTGTTAGCTAATTCGGCAAAGCTAACTTTGTTAAAATACCACATCTCTGTCCATCTATTTGATGGCTTACCATCATAGGCATTCATAAAAATATCATACTCTTGATTTAGAGCATTATTATTATTTACAATTGTGATTGTTGGGATATCAGATCGAACTGCTGTTTCTAATTCGGTGAAATGATACCACAATCCACCATCACCTGTTAGACAAAAGACATTCTTATCCGGAAAAGCACACTTAGCCCCGATAGCTGCAGGAAAACCCCAGCCCAGCGAGCCAGCGCAACGAATAAAGTTCCATTTCTTATTCATCCACAAGTTCTGTACTGTCCACATTGCAGTGTGACCTGTATCTGATGCAACTATTGAGTCTTCTGGAATTACCTCAGAAAGCTCTTTCATAAGTCTTTCTGGCCTGATTGGTGTGCTGTCAGAATCTCTCAGTTTATTTAATTCGGCTTTCCACTCATTTACAATATTTGTTGATTTTTCTCTCCAATCGTCAATTTTTAACTTAGTTAAATTCTCTTTCAAAATTTGCTGCAATGTAGTTTTAGCATCACCTAGTAAACTAATTTCATTTGGATAGTTTCTACCTAAATCACTTGGGTCAATACCAATCTGAATGACTTTTGTACCTATTTCGGGAATTTTCCAAAAATGAGTAACTTGACCACCCGTGCTAGATCCGATGTAGATAAATAGATCGGCTTCCGATAAAATTCTATTCGTGCATTCTCTTGAATATGTTCCCGGAACTCCAATGTATAACTCGTAATCTTCAGGAATTAAATTATACGCCGCAACTGATGTTGCAATTGGGATTCCTGTTTTTTTAGAAAATTCATGTGCCTCATCTCCTGCATCCGATATTCTTGCCCCGCCACCTAAAATGATCACAGGTTTTTTTGCCTTTTCAATCACTCTGAGGGCTTGTTTGATTTCTTCAATTGGTGGAGAAAATCTATGTGAAGGTGTTTTTGTATATCTATCTTCAACAATTAGCTCTAACTCAGCATAGTCATCTTCGATTTGTCCATTATTACCTGCCATCTGCAGATTCACAGGACCTGGATTTCCTGTTGTAGCTTCTCTGAATGCCTGGCGCATAAGATCAGGTAACCGCTCAACTTGATCAACCTGAAAATTTGCTTTTGTAAGCTTTTCAAATATTGGGTAATCATCATTCTCTTGATAAGCACCTTTATGTTTTTCCATTGATTTCCTGCCACCGGTAAGAGCAACTACAGGGCTGTTTCCAAGAAGTGCATCTCTTAATCCAGCCGCTAAGTTTGCTGCACCGACTGCTTGAGCTGCACAAACTCCAGGCTTTCCGGATGCTCTAGCATAACCATCTGCCATATATGCGGCAGATTTTTCAGCGTGAGCCAAGACCCTTTTTATTTTCATATTATCCATCTCAGCCAGTGGTCTGCTTAATATGGTTGGTACATAAAAAACAGCATCTACACCAGATTTTTCAAGAAATTCTGCAATAAATCTTCCACCTGTCATTTTTGGCATTTCAATTCCCCTGACTTTAAGTTGTTTGTATATTGTGATATATTATAATAAATACACTGTTTTTGTAATAATTAAAAAAATTGTGAAATACTCTATCAACATATTAACCACAGAAAGTCGTGTGAATGAAAACTGATGCTTTAACTGGGCTGAAGGTAGTTGAGTGCGCAACGGTCATTGCAGCTCCATTATGTGGCAGATTATTAGCTGACTTTGGCGCAGAGGTTTTACATATTGAAACTCCTATAAAGGGAGATCATCTGCGGAATTTTGGATTTGAAGTAGATGGTATAAACCCATGGTGGAAAACCTACGCAAGGAACAAAAAGCTAATAACTTTGAATATATCGAAAGAGAAAGGCAGAAATATTTTATTTAAGCTATTAGAAGATGCTGATGTGTTTATAGAGAATTTTAGACCAGGTAGACTAGACGATTGGGGTATTGATATTGCAGAGCTCCAAAAAAAATATCCAAGATTAGTAATAGTGAGAGTAAGTGGGTATGGACAGAGTGGTCCCTATGCTAATCAGCCGGGATTTGGAACATTAATGGAAGCCATGAGTGGTTTTGCTGAAATGACTGGAGAAGAGGATGGCGTGCCAACATTACCTCAGTTTGCTTTAGCTGACACCCTTGCCGGATTTTATTCTGCATTATCTGCTATGTTTGCAATTTATAATAGAGATGTGAATGACTCAAAAAAAGGTCAAGTCATAGATGTCAGCATCTGGGAGAGTCTATTCTCTATTCTTGGTCCAAATGCAATGGTTTTTGATTTGACGGGTGAGATCCCATCTAGAATGGGCAATACTGCGCCAACGAGTGCGCCCAGAAATACCTATAAAACAAAAGATGGGAAGTGGGTGGCGCTTGCCGGGGCAACACAAACAACTGCCGAGAGACTTTTTAAGGTTATAGGTAGACCTGAATTGATAAAAAATCCAAAATTTTCAAATAACGCAAATCGTATAGTGCATGTTAAAGAGCTGGATCGATATATATCTGATTGGATGTCAGAGCATAGCCTTGAAGAGGTATCCAAATTACTTCATAAAGAGTCCGTGCCAATGGGCCCTGTCTATAATATCCAAGATATAATGGAAAATATCCACGCACAATTCCGGGAAATGGTGACAACTGTTGTTGATAATGGTAAGAAAATT
>CACBED010000037.1 GCA_902538185.1 uncultured OCS116 cluster bacterium | reverse complement strand
CTTTGTACTTATTATTTTATATTTCTTTAATTGTATTTTTTGCCTTCTTCTATACCGCGATTGTCTTTAATCCTGCTGACACAGCTGATAACCTGAAGAAACAGGGCGGATTTATTCCTGGAATAAGACCTGGTGAGAAAACAGCTGAATATATAGATTATGTGCTGACTAGAATAACCTGTTTTGGTGCAGCATACTTGGCTGCAATATGCATATTACCGGAGATTTTGATATCTTATGCAGCAATACCATTTTATTTTGGTGGAACATCGTTACTTATTGTTGTTAATGTGACCATGGATACTGTTTCACAAGTTCAGAGCCATCTTCTAGCTCATCAATATGAAGGGCTAATAAAGAAGTCTAGTTTAAGAGGAAGACGGCGATGAACCTCATCTTATTGGGTCCCCCTGGCTGCGGTAAGGGTACGCAAGCAGCAAACCTCGTTGAGAAATATGATTATTATCAGCTTTCAACCGGTGATATGCTCAGGGAAGCTGTTGCAAATGATACACAAACTGGAAAAATTGTAAAGGATGTATTGGCAAGCGGAAAACTTGTTGATGACGATTTAATCATCAAGATAATGGAAGAAAAGTTAATTGCGACAAGATCTAATCCAGGACGAATATTTGATGGCTTTCCAAGGACACTAATTCAAGCGAATGAACTTCAAGGCTTATTAAAGCGTAACCAAATGAAACTTGACTTAGTCATTGAATTGGTGGTTGACCAGCATTCTCTTTTAGAGAGGATTCTGAAAAGAGCACAAGAGAGTGAAGAGAAAAGAGATGACGATAATTCAGTTATTGTGAAAAAAAGATTAGAGGTATATAACAAAGAAACAAAACCAATAGTTGATTTTTATAGCTCAAAAAATAACTTAATTAAGATTGACGGTATGCAGAGCATTCAAGAGGTTAGCAATACAATCGAGAATTTGATTGAAAATAAACATTAATTAACCAGATACTATCAAACGATTATGTTTGATAATACTGATAATTGTTGGTATAACACAAATATATTAAGCTAGATTTTTTATCCAACAAATTATACAAGGAGAAGTAAATTGGCTAGGATTGCAGGAGTTAACATTCCAACCAATAAAAGAGTAGAAATTGCACTACGTTCAATACATGGTATTGGGCCGGTTAAAGCTAGGGAAATTTGTGAAAAGGTAAAGATAGAAAATACAAAAAGAGTCAATCAACTCACTGATTCTGAGGTAATTGCTATCCGTGAGGCAATTGATAGTGATTATCTAGTTGAAGGTGATCTGAGGCGTGAAGTAGCGATGAATATCAAAGGTATGATGGATTTAGGCTGTTACAGGGGGCTAAGACATAGAAGAGGTTTACCTGTGCGAGGCCAGAGAACCTCCACTAATGCACGAACCAGAAAAGGTCCTGCAAAACCTATAGCTGGTAAAAAGAAATAGCGAGAACTTAATGGTCAAAGACAAAACAAGAGTTAAGAGAAGAGAGAAAAAGAATATTACATCGGGTATTGCCTTTGTTAATGCTACATATAACAACACCATGATAACTATTACGGATGCTCAAGGAAATGCGATATCATGGTCATCTGCAGGTGGGATGGGTTTTAAAGGTTCACGTAAATCAACTCCATACGCGGCACAAGTTGCAGCTGAAGATGCAGCAAGGAAAGCAATGGAGCATGGGATGAAAACAATTGAAGTAATGGTAAAAGGGCCAGGTACTGGTCGAGAGTCAGCACTCAGAGCCCTACAATCAACGGGCTTTACGATAACGTCTATAAAGGATGTCACTCCAATACCCCATAATGGCTGTAGGCCGCCAAAAAGACGTCGGGTGTAGATTTAAAGGTAGATTTTCCAGATAAATTTTAAAAAAAAGATTAAAGAGGTAAGTTGTGATAGAAAAAAACTGGCAGGAACTTATAAAGCCAAATAAAATAGAAATAAAGGAAGATAACTCAGGTAAAAATGTCTCAAGACTAACAGTAGAACCACTTGAGAAAGGCTTCGGGTTAACAATAGGTAATTCTTTACGTAGAATTCTATTATCTTCATTGCAGGGCAGCGCGATCACTTCAGTCAAAATTGATGGAGTTTTACATGAATTTTCAGCAATATCAGGAGTAAGAGAGGACGTAACTGACATAATATTGAATATTAAAGATGTTGCTCTTAAAATGCATACTGATACTGAAGTAAAAATGATCTTAAACAAAACTGGACCATGTACTGTTGTTGCTGGAGATATTGAGTCATCTACGGATGTAGAAATACTCAATCCAGAAACGGTAATATGTACACTTGATGACAAGGTCAACATTCGTATGGAATTTTTGGCGAGAACAGGCAGAGGTTATGTGCCTGCAGAAAAAAATAGTTCTGAAGATGAACCAGTTGGATTGATCCCAATCGATAGCCTATTTTCACCTGTGAAGCGTGTTTCTTACGAAATCGAAAATACAAGGGAGGGGCAAATACTAGACTACGATAAGTTGAATATGACAATTGAGACGGATGGATCTGTCAGGCCTGAAGACGCAGTCGCTTTTGCTGCACGAATTATGCAAGATCAATTAGATGTCTTCGTTAATTTTGAAGAACCTGTTGCGCCTGTTGTAGAGGATAAAGCGCCTGAGTTAACATTTAATCCTGCCCTACTGAAGAAGGTTGACGAGTTAGAATTGTCTGTTAGATCTGCAAACTGCTTAAAAAATGATAATATAGTTTATATCGGGGATTTGATACTAAAATCCGAGTCAGAGATGTTGAGAACACCAAACTTTGGAAGAAAATCCTTGAATGAAATTAAAGAGGTGCTCGCACAGATGGGTCTCCATCTTGGAATGAACATTCCAAATTGGCCACCAGAAAATATCGATGATCTTGCAAAAAGATATGAGGAAAGCTATTAAGCTTAAAATCCATAGGATAGATTAATGCGCCATAATAAAGCACAAAGGAAATTGAACAGGACAGCTAGCCATCGGAAGGCTTTGTTTTCAAATATGGCTAATGCGCTAATTAAGCATGAGCAAATCATGACAACTCTACCAAAGGCGAAAGAATTGAGGCCGATTGTTGAGAAATTGGTTACATTATCAAGAAAAAATAGCCTACATGCCAGACGGCAGGCAATATCTAAACTACAAGATACGTCTATGGTATCCAAATTATTTGATGTACTTGGTCCAAGGTACGCTGATAGAGCTGGCGGCTATACTCGCATAATCAAAGCTGGCTTCAGATATGGCGACTCAGCGCCGATGGCAGTCATTGAATTTATTGATAGGGATAAGGATGCAAAAGGTCAAGATTCGGGCCCCGTCCAAATCCAAGATATTGAAGAAGAAACCGAAAATACAAACGCAATTGCATAGGTCATGTTAAAAGTCATATATGTTGGCTTTGGCGGTTTTATTGGCTCAGTATTGAGGTATTTTTTATATATTTTAACAAGTAATATACTTGGATATACATCACCAGTTGCAACCATATTTGTTAATATCATTGGATGTTTTTTGATTGGTTTTGCTTATCAGTTATTCAATACACATCTTATTATTTCTGAAAATTTACGGTTATTTATTATGATTGGCTTACTCGGAGGTTTCACTACGTTTTCAGCTTTCTCCATCGATGCTTTTCTTATATATCAAAATAGTGGAAAAATATTAGCTATAGCGTATGTAGTTTTATCTATTATATTGTCATTACTGGCAACGCTTACAGGGGTTTGGTTAATAAAATCGTAAGTGCAAAGGTTAATATCATGTATCAA
>CACBED010000036.1 GCA_902538185.1 uncultured OCS116 cluster bacterium | reverse complement strand
TAGGTAATGCACTAAGGACTTCTTCTAATGTTTGTGTGTAGGACTGCGAAGATCCTACACACAAAATAATAAATAGCATAACTATGAAATTTGGAAGATTTCTCATATGTAGTTACTACTATTACGATCAAAATTAGTAGTTTTGACCTGAACACTCACCGGTCGTAATATTATAATTACCGCAACTTACTGGTGAAGTCCAATCTGCAACGATCACTGATGACTCTGGTAGGTAGTCTGTCCATGCGTCTCCAATAACACCTGCTGGTGTTTCGTAAACTATTTCAAACTGACCATCATCAAGAATCTCTCCAATGAGAACTGGCTTCGTTAAGTGGTGGTTTGTGTTCATGACTGCGGTTCCACCTGTTAAGTTTGGAACGGTAAGCCCATACATTGATGGTCTCACATCATCAACCTCAGTTGTACCTGCAATTTCAACGGCTTTAGCCCACATATTGAATCCAATAACTGTCGCTTCCATTGGATCGTTAAATGTACGATCAGGATTCTCAGTAAATTCATGCCATGCATCAATCATTTCATCATTTATATCAGCCTCCGCACTCATGAAATAATTCCATGCAGCCAGGTGTCCAACGAGAGGTGCGGTATCCAACCCAGCCAATTCTTCTTCACCAACAGAAAAAGCAACCACAGGTATTTCTGTAGCGTCTATTCCCACATTACCAAGCTCTTTGTAAAATGGTACATTAGCATCACCATTGATAGTAGAAATAACACCTGTTTTTTTACCGGCAGTTCCAAACTCTTTGATATCTGCGACAATTGTCTGCCAATCGGAGTGACCAAATGGGGTATAATTTATCATTATATCATCCGCTGCTACACCATTTGATAGTAAATACTCTTCTAGTATTTTGTTTGTTGTTCGTGGGTAGACATAGTCAGTACCTGCTAAAACAAATCTTTCTACACCAAGATCATTCATAAAATAATCAACAGCTGGTATCGCCTGTTGATTTGGCGCCGCTCCAGTGTAGAAAACATTTTTTGAAGACTCTTCACCTTCATATTGAACAGGGTAGAATAACAGTCCATTCAGCTCTTCAATAACAGGAAGTACAGATTTTCGCGACACGGAAGTCCAACACCCGAATATCACATCAACATCGTGAACTTCGATAAGCTCTCGTGTTTTTTCAGCGAATAGAGGCCAGTCTGAAGCGGGGTCAACAACTACTGCCTCTAATTCCATACCAAGTAGTCCACCTGCTTCATTTTGCTTTTCCACCATCATCAAGACAGTATCTTTTAATGTAGTTTCACTAATTACCATTGTTCCTGATAGGGAGTGCAAAACACCTACTTTTATCTTTTCAGCATTTGCGTTGCTAACACCGACACACAACAAAATGGTTGCTATGAGTGTGTATAACTTTTTCATTTAATATATCCTTTCTATTTATGATTAATATTTATTAGACATTTACCTAAATGCAAAAACCATGCCAACATAGAAAAATACCTTTTCTAAATTTAACAAAAGTATATTTTAGGATTAAAATGAATACTAAGTAAAGCTATACTCACAAACGTTCTACAGTACATTTGACGAGTATAGAAAAAAAAATCAAATACAAAAAAATCAAATATAAAAAAATCTACGTATTTTATTAATACAGTGACTAAGATCTGTGCATGGGAGGTGATTAATAGTTTAATAATTAACCAGAAATTTCGATCTTACTCAGACTTACCAGTAACTATTTTCTCTTCATACAGTTCATAGAAATATTCAAATAAACCTTCACCTCTATTATTAAGCACCTCTCTGATACATTCAAAAATTGTTAAATGTCCCTGCTGTTTTGTAAAGCTCTCAACCTGCAATGAGTTAAAGCCACTATTAATCATATTTTGTTCAATAGAATCAATTATTTTCGTGAGCTTCTTCATATTAATATCAAACCAAATTTTTCCTAAATCACTGTAACTATCAGGAAAAATATAGTGGCCATCATTTAATTGTTTTAAATGTAAGGTTCTCTCTGCAATTTCTTGAAGAACTGGTATGCCACCAATAGATGTTATGGCATCTCTTATATCAAACAAATAAGTTTTTCCATCTGAAGATACTTTCTTTTTTTCTAATGAAACTGGCTCAGATGCATAGAATGGGAGATCCGGTGGAGTTTGCGGCTTGTTATCCCCATTATGGACTGCCAAAATATGATCGATATCTCCAAGCAGAAGGTACGAGAGCTTCTGGCGTGTTGTGGGGCACGCAATACCCGCGTCAATTAGGTCACTCTCAGCTTTTTTTAACATATTTGCCCTCTTTGTTGAGCTTTGATATTCAACAACTTTTTTAAACCCTTTCTGATCGAGCGCTTTAGATACCAGCTCCTTATTCACGGTATCTGGAACCATCCCATGCATTCCACTCAAGTAATTTATTATTCCAGGATACAATGTTGAGTATGGATCTCTACCCTCTAAAACATTCCATAGAGATATTGCAGCCTGCCCTGTAGTATTTGCAGCATATGGAGTTACTTGAGTCGGTTCACCTAAGTCCTTCAGTATTTTTCTCTGTTGTTTATATATATGAGATTGTATTTTTTCCCATTTATCTGAGTCATTTTCAAGTTCTAGAATTCTAGCGAGGTTATCGACAAGACCCGGTATCGATTTAAGCGTAGAAGATGCACCGCCCGGTACCCTCGCCTCATACATTGTATCCAAGAGTGGCTTATCATATGCAGTTTCGTATTCCCTGTAACGGAATCTTAATCTTAAAAGTGACTCTAGACTGTCTTTGATTGCTTTCTTGTTTAACTCTGGCGCATGGATATTTACACTTGGATCTGGGTAGTTAGCTACTAGCTCTGCCATTTTTGTCATGCTCGGTTGCGCAGTGGATCCTGAAAGAGCGGGATGCTGAACATCAATTGTTATTGGTTTATTATTTAATAACGCAGCAAGAATTGCAGAAATATAACAAGCAGGCGCCTCTCCATATGTAGAGTGTGCATGAATAGTAATTTCCTGATCCGGAAACCTATTTATTAATTGCGATGTTAACATATATACGAATTCGGGATTCAATCTTCCACTTGCAGATTTTAAATAAAAGCCCTCATGTCCAAGATCCACTAACTTTTTTGCAAATTTCAGACAATTAGAAATAGTTATATTAGGATTATCTTCAATGCAGATAGTCCCATTAGCTATCACATTATAACCCTTTTCTTGTGCTTTTTTTACGGCCTCACACACACCAATGAGAGGTATATGGTCATTCATACCATGAAAGTTATGGAAAACATTTATTCCCATTTTTGCAAATTCTAGAATAACTCCTTCTACCACGTCATATGAATATGGTTCATAACCGAATAGAAAATCTCCTCTTACTAGCGCCGATTGCTTTACATTATGCTTACTAAAGTGGGTAATAATCTTTTCAACCTCAGCCCACTCATCACGACCCTTTTTTGCAAATAGGTCAAAAAAGGTTCCACCTGCTGTTTGCACCATATCACAATTTGTTTGATGAGCAGTTGGATATGCTTGAATTATTTCATCCGCAGATGGATTTGTACCCATCAATGATTGAATACCATCTCTGAGAACATCATGAAAACGTATGAGTTTCATTTTAACAGAACCTAACTGAGTTTGACATACAAATAGCTTATAGCATAGACACAGTGATTGAGCAAATAGGTGATACAGTCAACTATCTAATAAAGCCTCTTTAAAAAGGCACTTGAATATTTATTTTTTAAATTTACTTTTTGTAAGTTTTCAAACATATATATAGAATGAAAA
>CACBED010000035.1 GCA_902538185.1 uncultured OCS116 cluster bacterium | reverse complement strand
AATAAATGTGGGCAGAGAGGTGTATCAAACAGAGTCTGTTAATGGCTGCTATATCAATCATTTTAAACCCCATAGCCGAAAAGAAAATGGCTCTGCAATTATAAAGATACACAGTGGTCCAACTAGTTGCTCAAACTATACTTATTCAAACGAGAGGGAATACTGGAGAGATAGAGGGTTTGGCTTCATTGAAATAGACTATAGAGGAAGTACAAATTATGGGATAAATTACAGGAAAACTTTAGATGGTAACTGGGGTATTTATGATACACAGGACGTTATTGATGTAATAAATTACTTATCTGGAATGGGTTTCTACGATCCAAAAAAGATCATACTAAAAGGATCGAGTGCTGGGGGTTTTACCTTACTTAATTGTTTATGCGAGGATATTGATGTCGGATGTGCAAGTTGTTATTATGGTGTCAGTGATCTTGGAAGTCTATTAAAAGATACACACAAATTCGAGTCCGGTTATACAAATAGTCTAATAGGTGTTAATGAAAACAAATCAAATCTTGATAATCTGTTGCAGTCTAGATCACCAATCTTAAAAATTGAAAAAATAAAAACACCAATAATATTTTTTCAAGGGATGAACGATCCAGTTGTACAACCTGATCAAACAAAGAAAATATATGATCAATTGATTTTAAATGGCATTGATGCAAAAATGTACTCATTTGAGAATGAAGGTCACGGTTTTCGAATGAAGAATACTATTGATAAATGTCGCTTTGCTGAAGAGCAATTTTTTTCAAAACACCTTGATATAAATGATGCTTAATTATGATTGATTTTAGAAGTGATAATGTGCACTCTGTGCCAGACCAAATAATTAATGCTCTTATAGATGCAAATAAGGGGACTATTTCTTCTTATGGTGGCGATCAGTTGACCAAAAAGGCTTGCGATCTATTGTCAAAAACCTTCAATAAGGATCTCTCATCTTTTTTTGTTTCAACCGGCACTGCAGCAAACTCTCTTGCACTATCAAATATCACACCTCCCTTTGGCACAATATTTTGTGGTGAAGACAGTCACATATATCTCGAAGAATGTAATGCGCCTGAGTTCTTTTCGAATAGTGCTAAACTATTTCCAATTCCAACTGCGGAAGGGAAAATTATTGCCGAAGATTTAAATAGATATGTATCCAGTCATCCCAGTGATAAATTTGATATGGTCGCATCAAGCTTGAGTATATCGCAAGCAACAGAATGCGGAACAATCTATACAGAAAAAGAGATTGACCGTATTTTTAGGATAGCAAAACAGAAAAATTTAAATATTCATATGGATGGCGCACGCTTTGCAAATGTAGTTGCCGCAACAAACAAAAATCCATCAGACCTGACTTGGGGGTTGGGCGTTGATGTATTATCATTTGGTGCAACAAAAAATGGGACCTTGTCAGCTGAAGCAGTTTTGTTCTTCAACAAAGAGCTATGTGAGAATATGAATCAATATTTAAAGAGATCTGGACATCTGCTATCAAAAATGAGATATCTATCAGTGCAAATTATTGGCTATCTTGAGAATGATCTTTGGCTGGAGCTTGCGAAAAAAGCAAATTATCAAGCAAATAAATTAAGCAGGGAATTAAAAAAATTTGACTTCATAACGGTGCCCTGGGAAAGAGAGATAAATGAAGTGTTCCTATTAATTCCTAATGAACTGGAAAAATATCTGGAAAAGAATAATATTAAATTTCATGAATGGACAAAAGTATCTTTGAACAAAAAATGTGTCGACGATAAATCAAAATTTATAAGGTTGGTGACTTCATACAACACAACAGATGACGAAATATATAATTTATCTGAATTAATCACGAGATATTAATGTTTGTGGTGAAATATTTCTATTCCACCACATTTGAAATTATCCTTCAATTACTTTACTTGTAGATATTTCAATTTTCCTTGGCTTCATTGCCTCCGGTAATTCCCTTACAAGTATGATGTTAAGTAAACCGTTTGATAGGCTTGCGGACTCAACTTCAACATAATCAGCAAGTCTGAAACTTCTTTCAAAGTTTCGGGTAGCAATCCCTTTGTGCAGATACTCCTTCTCGTCATTCTTAGAAATATCTCCTTTTACGGATAGTATATTTTCCTTTACGTCGATATTGAGATCACTTTCATCAAAACCTGACACGGCCATAGAGATACCATATTTGTTGTCTTCAAGTTTTTCAATATTGTACGGTGGGTAACCAGTTGGAACATCGACATTGATGGTATCAAGCATTTGGGCTAATCTATCAAAGCCAATTGAAGTTCTATATAATGGTGTTAAATCAAATGTGTGCATCATATCATATCCTCCTTTGAGCAACATGTTAATTTTATGCAGACCCATTTAGGCATCTACATACTTTTATATGGTTATCACTAAAAATAATTCAAGTAACATTGTGTTATTTTTATTTTCTGATAGGATTTTATCCAATAAATTTTGAATGAGTATTTCATGGAGTCCTTTGATTTTGAAATTGAACGGGAATTTAATCCATTAGTTCATGTTGAAAAGAAACTTGGTTTTTATGATCAAGGTGATGTATCAATTGCTTGCTGGGAGCCTGGCCAAGTTAGCCCCAATCACTGCCATCCTGATGCTGTAGAAATTTATTTTTGCTACGAGGGTGGCGGTATAATGCGAACAGAAAATGAAGAACTGAAAGTAAAAAAAGGTTGTTTTGTTGTTCATCCGAAGGGTGAGCTTCACGAATTCACTACGGGTCAGGAGAGAACAATATTATTCCGAGTTCGTTATGGCAATTCAATGACTTCACGTACAAAAGATTGGCCTACTAACCCTACTTGGCAAGCGACAGATCAGGATCGAGAATATTTTTCTACTTAAGTTTTACACCCACACACTATTTATAACTTCTAATATCTGAGCATGAACTGACTCATTACAACTTGCAATGATGTTACCATCTGTGTAAACGCTCTCCCCATCCCAGTTTGATATGCTACCTCCTGCGCCTATTATTATCGGTACAATTGGAACTATATCAAAAGGTTTAAGATTATTCTCAATTATCAAATCAAGATAGCCGGATGATAGAAGGGTATAAAAAAAACAATCCCCACCTGTTCTTGTAAGTCCGACTGACCCATTTACTTTGTCTAGAACTTTTCTCGATCTCTCATCATCAAACATCTCATCCGTTGTGTAACCAAACTTTACGTTTTTTAACTCTTTTTCATTAGAAGTCATCACATCCTCAGACACGCCGTCCTTGATACGTATTGCTTTTTTTAGAGCATGTGATCCAAGATATCGTTCATTCATACATGGAATATCAATGATCCCTAATTCAGGAACATTATTTACTTCAAGGCCAATCAGTGTCCCCCATAAAGGAACTCCAGATATAAATGATTTGGTACCATCTATGGGATCTACGAACCATCGGTAATTTGGATTACCATCAATTGTATCAAATTCTTCACCGATAATTGTATGTTCAGGATACTTCTTCAATATTAGTTCACGAATAACTTCCTCTGCTTTTTGATCAGCTATTGTCACCGGATCTAATTTATGTGTTTGTGAATTTTTATTTTCTACATGAACTTTTTGCCTAAAATGAGACAGAGTTATCTTTGCGGCTGCATCAGCAAGTGATTGTAAAAAATCAAAATATTCTAAAACTTCGTTTTGTTCCATTTTATGCATTTCATAATGGTGGGCGCGACAAGGATTGAACTTGTGACCCCTACGATGTCAACGTAGTGCTCTCCCACTGAGCTACGCGCCCTAAATTTTATATTCTAAAACCCTTTGTGAATTGGTACAAGATATTCTTCTAAATTTCAATGCTGAAAGTTTCTCAATAGCATAATTAAGTCTTACTTAAGATGTTTTATATAATTTTATTCTAAGTACGATTAATTTGAGAGAGTTTATGGTATCTGGTGGTAAAAGAATAGGCTCAGGCAGAAAAGAAAAATACTCCCAGCAGGAGAAGTTAATCATTCTTGATATTTGCCAAAAAGTT
>CACBED010000034.1 GCA_902538185.1 uncultured OCS116 cluster bacterium | reverse complement strand
CTTCCAAGGTTTCTCGGTTATATCTTTTTCCGCTACAAACATCACAAGTCACATATACATCGGAAAGAAAGTGCATCTCAACCTTTATAAGTCCATCACCCTCGCAATTTTCGCATCTTCCACCTTTCACATTGAATGAAAAGCGGCCTGGCTTGTAACCTCTGGTCTTTGATTCTGGGAGGCTAGCAAACCAATCACGTATTGGAGTAAAAGTACCTGTATACGTAACTGGGTTTGATCTTGGTGTGCGACCAATCGGTGATTGATTGATCTCGATAATTTTATCGATATATTCATCACCTATGATTTTACTATAATTATCAGAAACCATACCCGCCCGAGAGAGCTTTGAATTTAGACCTTGAAATAATATATTATTGATAAGTGTGGATTTACCAGATCCTGACACGCCCGTTATACATAGTAACAAACCGAGCGGAAAATCTGCATCTATTCCCTTTATATTATTTTCTTTAGCGTCACTTATTCTCAGTGTTGCCGTTTTTTTTCGTCTTGCTTTTGGAATATCTATAAAAAGTTTTTTACTTAAATATTTCCCCGTGATTGATTTGTTATTTTTTTCAATGTCCTTTAAGGAGCCCTTCGCAACAATATCACCGCCATTAACTCCTGCCCCCGGTCCTATATCTACTATAAAATCAGCAGCTCGCATTGCCTCCTCGTCGTGCTCAACAATTATAACTGTATTTCCCAGATCTCTAAGTGATGATAATGTGTGAAGTAATCTTCCATTATCCCTTTGGTGCAATCCAATCGATGGCTCGTCAAGTACATAAATTACACCGGTGAGTTTTGAACCAATTTGACTTGCCAATCTTATCCTTTGAGCTTCACCACCTGATAATGTACCAGAAGACCTAGCAAGAGTTAGGTAATCTAGCCCCACTTCATTCAGAAAGCTGAGCCGATCGAAAATCTCTTTGAGTATCGGAGTTGCAATTGTCTTCTTATTATTAGTGAGCCTATCAGCAATGTTTGATATCCAATCTTTTGCATCCTTAATTGACATAGCCGTGAGGGTGCTAATATCGACATCATCTATTTTCACACATAAAGCGTTTTCATTGAGGCGCCTACCATTACAATCCCTGCAGGGCTGCAGCGATTGATATCTAAATAATTCTCGAAATTTATACCTAGATTTTACCTGCTTTATTGCCTGATTAATCATAGGTATAATACCGTCGAATGGTTTTAGAAAATTTAGCTCATCAGTACCACCTCTTTTTGTAAATTCAATATTCTTTTTTGAGCCATAAAGAATTATATCTTTGATTTCTTTATCGATATTTTTCCATGGCGATGATAAGCTAAATCCATACTCTTGAAGAAGCGGTTCCAACATGTCAGATATAAGAGATGTATTAAGATTTCTCCATGGCTTTATCGCGCCGTCAATTATTGAAAGCCCTTCATCAGGAACGATTTTTTTTGGATCCGCAGAGTATATATTTCCGATGCCATCGCAGCCTTTGCATGCACCAATTGGGCTATTGAATGAGAAAAGCCTTGGTTCAATTTCTCCAAGGCTAAATCCTGATACTGGACATGCAAATTTAGTTGAAAATACTAATCTTTCATGTGTATCATTTTTAGACTTATTAATTTTTTTTTTCGTTAGTTATTTGATTATCAGCAAACTCCACAATCAAAAGTGATCCCGAATACTGTAGCGCTGTTTCGATTGAGTCTGCAAGTCTGACAGGATCTATTGATCCACTGATCAATCTATCTATGACTATATCAATGTCATGCTTGAAATTCTTTTCTAGTTTTGGAACTTTATCAATTGTGTAGAAATTTCCATCGACTTTGACTCTTTGAAAGCCATCTTTTCTGATTTTCTGAAATTCAGTCTGAAATTCACCTTTTTTTTCTTTTGCAATTGGTGCAAGCAAAATAATTTTTTGACCATCCTCCAATTTCATTATTCTATCAACCATATTTGAAACTGTTTGAGCCTCAATTGGCAGTCCTGTTACCGGTGAGTATGGCGTTCCAACCCTCGCATATAACACGCGTAAGTAATCGTATATTTCTGTGACGGTACCAACCGTAGATCTGGGGTTCCTGGAGGTTGTTTTTTGTTCTATTGATATTGAGGGTGACAACCCCTCTATGCTTTCTACTTTGGGCTTATCCATCATTTCAAGAAATTGCCTTGCATAAGAAGATAGGCTTTCTACATACCTTCTTTGCCCCTCTGCATAGATAGTGTCAAATGCTAAACTTGACTTGCCAGAACCAGATAGTCCCGTAAAAAGAATTAACTTTTCCTTTGGTATTTCTAAGGAAATATCTTTAAGGTTGTGTTCTGAAGCTTTAATAATTTTTATGAATTTATTGATTTTTTTACTGCATTTTTTGTTTAGGTTTCAACAATATAATAATTTAATCATTAATATTAAATATAAAAGTGTTGAAATTCATATTATATTATAAATAACAGGAGTTTTTTGATATGGCTGGCAGCTTAAATAAGGTAACATTAATTGGTAATCTCGGAGCTGACCCTGAGGTTAGAACGATGGGAAATGGTAAGAAAGTCGCAACCTTTAGCCTTGCAACAACAGAAAATTGGACAGATAAATCAACAAATGAACGTAAGGAAAGTACAGAATGGCATCGCATAGTTGTATTTAACGAAGTGTTGTTGAGAGTTGTTGAAGACTATGTAAAAAAAGGATCAAAGCTCTATCTCGAAGGCAATCTGCAGACAAGAAAGTGGCAGGATCAATCGGGGCAAGATAGGTATACGACTGAAATAGTTGTACAAAATTTTAGAGGTACACTCATCTTATTGGACAGCCGAGGTGACTCAACTCCTTCAATCCCAAATGATCGCCCCGAACCACTGGGTCAATCTAATCCAGAAGTCGCCCAAACCACCGAGGCGATTGCTGATGAATTCGATGATGAAATTCCATTCTAGATTACTTTTATCTTCAACAGAAAGATGCCCAACTTGAAATTAAAATATTCTATCAAGCTTTGTAAACTGTTAAAATTAAAGTGTTAAATGATTCGGGATTTTTAAAGTAAATTGTCAGAAAACGAAAACGATAAATCAAAAGATGTAGGCTCAGGTATTTTACCCGTTACAATAGAAAACGAAATGAGCTCATCATATCTCGATTACGCAATGAGTGTGATTGTATCGAGGGCTATTCCAGATGTCAAAGACGGTCTAAAACCAGTACATAGAAGAATACTTTACTCAATGAGTCAGATGGGGTTAGATTTTAACAAACCTTACAGAAAGTCCGCTCGAGTAGTTGGCGATGTTATTGGTAAGTATCACCCTCATGGTGACTCTGCCGTTTATGAGTCTCTTGTTAGAATGGCTCAATCATTTTCGATGATGGCACCTCTTATTGAAGGGCAGGGTAATTTCGGGTCGGTTGATGGCGATCGTCCAGCAGCAATGAGATACACAGAGTGCAGGCTTGAAAAAATAACTACGCTGATGCTGGATGATATCGATAAAGATTGCATTGAATATCAAGAAAATTATGATGGTTCAGAGAGTGAGCCCACTGTTCTACCCTCAAAATTTCCAAATCTTCTCATTAATGGCGCTGGTGGTATAGCGGTGGGTATGGCAACTAACATCCCGCCTCATAATTTATCTGAAGTAATTGATGGATGTGTGGCAATCCTAAATAACCCATCTACGACAGAGGAGGAGCTCAATGAAATTATTCCGGGACCAGATTTCCCAACTGGAGGATTGATCATTGGAAGAAATGGAATAAGATCAGCGCAGCAAACAGGCAGGGGGTCAGTGATACTTAGGGGTAGAGCAGAAATTGAAGAAAAAAACAACAGAAGCTCTATTATCATATCGGAAATACCATATCAGGTAAATAAGTCTAGCCTTATTGAAAAAATCGCAGAAGTTGTAAGGGATAAAAGAGTTGAAGGAATTTCTGATATTCGGGACATATCTGACAGGCATGGCATAAGGGTGGTGATAGAGCTAAAAAAAGACGCTGAAGCTGATGTTATATTAAA
>CACBED010000033.1 GCA_902538185.1 uncultured OCS116 cluster bacterium | reverse complement strand
AACATTTTGTGTTATTGCTTTTGTAACACCTGAGCAATCAGCTCCGAATATTGCAACAACACCCTCCGCAACCACTTGTTCCGCTGCTGTTACAGCAGCCGCTGAGTCAATACATGTAGCATCGCCCTTAACTAAAGTAATTGTTGAGCCATCTAGTAGTTCCCCTGAAGCATTTGCTTCATTAAAAGCAAGTTCAGCTCCATCCACCATCGGTGGAACAAGCGACTCTAAGGGGCCTGTGAAACTCATAACCATACCAACTTTTATTTCATTAGCTTGGGCTGTACCAAAGCCAAAAGTGGCAAGAGCTAGAGCAAACATAAATATTCTTAACATTTCGTTCTCCCTTTAAAATAGTTAATTATTCATTAACTCCCATTAAATATTAAAATAAAGTAAATTACAATGAATTATAGCAAATAGAAAACTGAATGTGCTACAGCCAAAATTTTCATTTTATTTTTGATAAAGCAGCAACTTGATCAACCAATATCAAGATATACGAATATCATCCGCTACTAAGTTGGCGGGCCCGGCAGGACTCGAACCTGCGACCAATTGATTAAGAGTCAACTGCTCTACCAGCTGAGCTACGGGCCCAATATGATTAATTTGATCGCTCTTTTGCGACAAGCAACCTATTCAATGCGCTTATATATGCTCTTGCAGAGGCAACTAATGTGTCTGTATCAGCCCCCCTACCGGTGAATGATATACCTTCATCTTCCAGACGTACACTTACTTCGGCCTGCGCATCCGTACCCTCTGTAACTGCTTGTACTTGATATAATGGAAGTGATGCTTTGTGAGGGAATATAGCTTTTATACAATTAAATATTGCATCTACAGGCCCATCGCCTGTTGATTTATTTTTTATGATTTCACCATCAACTTCCATTTCAAGCTCTGCACTTTGTGGTCCCTGCGTTCCTGCATTTACGATGAGTGATTTAAATTTCAGTCTCTCGCTCGTACTTGAAATCTCATCATCAACAAGAGCCATAATATCCTCATCATAAATATTTTTCTTTTTATCAGCTAGCGTCTTAAATCTGTCAAATGCATCTTGAAATGCATTATCGCCAAGTTTATAACCAAGATCAGCTAATTTTTCTCTAAAAGCATGCCGTCCTGAGTGTTTTCCCATCACAAGCGACGACTCCTTAAGACCAATCGCTTCAGGGTTCATTATCTCGTAAGTTTGGCTATTCTTCAGCATCCCATCTTGGTGAATACCAGACTCATGTGCAAAGGCATTTTTTCCGACAATAGCTTTGTTGTACTGGACCGGGAAAGATGTAATTGCAGATACGAGCTTTGATGCTCGTAATATTTTTGTTGTATCGATTTTTGTTGTATAAGGTAGTGCATCCGAACGCGTATTAATTGCCATAACAACCTCTTCTAGCGCTGCATTTCCTGCCCTTTCTCCAAGTCCATTTATTGTACATTCAATCTGTCTAGCACCTGCATCCACACCTGCTAAAGAATTGGCCACAGCAAGACCAAGGTCATTGTGGCAGTGTGTAGAAAAAATAACTTCATCCGCGCCTGGTACTTTCTCCCTCAGGGTTTTAATCAAGTTATTGAACTCATGAGGGATGGCATATCCTACCGTGTCAGGTATATTGATTGTTGTTGCACCATTCTTTATTGCTACCTCACAGCATTTACACAAAAAATCGACTGAGGTTCTTGTTGCATCCATTCCTGACCACTCCACATCCTCAACATAACCTCTTGCTTGCGCAACTGTTTTTTGTATGATTTCAAGAACTTCATCTTCATTTTTTTTCATTTGGTGTTCAAGATGGATCGGAGATGTAGAGACAAACGTGTGAATTCTACCTCTTTTTGCTTTTTTTACAGCCTCACCAGCCCTGTCAATATCTTCCGGAATTGCCCTTGCAAGTCCTGCAATAATTGAATTTTGTGATCTTTCAGCAATTTTTGATACAGCTTCAAAATCACCGTTTGAAGCAATCGGGAAGCCAGCTTCGATTATATCAACACCCATATCATCTAATAATTCTGCAACCTGAATTTTCTCATCAAGTGTCATTGTCGCGCCTGGTGATTGTTCACCATCACGTAGAGTTGTATCAAATATTCTTATATGGTTATCTTTGGAGCTCATCTACCCTTAGTTCTTCTCTTTATCAACTAATTTACCGGCTTTTATCCAAGGCATCATGTCTCTTAATTTTTCTCCAACTTCTTCAACGGGATGAGCATCATTTAGGCGTCTTATAGCTTTAAAAGTAGGCTGCCCGGCTTTACACTCATTCATCCAATTTGTAACAAATTTTCCTGTTTGAATATCAGTTAAGATTTTTTTCATTTCAAGTTTTGTTTCTTCAGTTACTAATCGCGGTCCTGATTGATATTCTCCATATTCGGCTGTATTTGATATGGAATAATTCATATTGGCAATACCACCTTCATAGATGAGATCAACAATCAATTTAACCTCGTGCAGACACTCAAAGTAAGCCATTTCTGGTGCATAACCAGCTTCAGTTAATGTCTCAAAGCCAGCACGGATTAACTCAACAAGTCCTCCACATAGAACAGCTTGCTCACCAAATAGATCAGTTTCACATTCTTCTTTGAAGGTTGTTTCAATTATACCTGAGCGCCCACCGCCAATACCACTTGCATAGGAAAGGGCAACATCATGAGCGTTACCAGATGAGTCTTGGTGTATTGCCATCAGACATGGTACACCTCCACCTTTTTGGAATTCACCTCTTACGGTATGCCCAGGACCCTTAGGGGCCACCATTATAACATCAAGATCTTTTGATGGCTCAATAAGCCCAAAATGTATTGTTAAACCATGAGCAAAAGCAATAGCAGTTCCAGGCTTTATGTGGTCCTTTATATGATCTTTATATATATCAGGCTGAATTTCATCAGGCGCACACATCATTATCATATCAGCCCACGCAGATAATTCTGAAACTGACATAACTTTTAAACCGCTATCCTTAGCCTTTTTTGCAGAGCTGGAGCCATCCCTCAAGCCAATAGCTACATTCTTTATTCCTGAGTCCTTTAAATTTAGCGCATGCGCATGTCCTTGGCTTCCAAAACCAATAATCCCAACTTTCTTACTTTTTATAAGCCCAAGATCAGCATCAGTATCATAATAAACTCTCATTTTTTTATCCCTATTCTATATTGTTAATGTATTAGATCTAAATTCATTCATAATATTATGTGCTACCAGCACCTCTTTTTAATGCAGCCACACCAGTTCTTGATACTTCTGTAAGCCCTACACTTGCCATTAAATTAATAAATCTATCAATTTCACGGGTTCGTCCTGTTATTTGAAAAACAAAACTATCAAGGCTCGCATCAACTGTTTGCGCATCAAATGCTTCGGCCAATCGTAATGCCTCAAGCCTTTTGTTGCCTGTTCCTTTTACTTTTATTAACGCCAGCTCTCTCTCGAGAGCTCCATATTGACCATAATCAGCTGTAAGATCTGCCACTCTATGTACAGAAACCAGCCTATCAACTTGAACTTTTATTTTTTCAATAACACTTGGCGATCCCGACGTTACAAGTGTAATTCTGGATAATTGCTGTTTGCTTTCTGTTTCAGACACAGTAAGTGAGTCAATATTAAATCCTCTCGCAGCAAAAAGCCCAATGACTCTTGCTAAAACGCCTGGCTCATCGTCAACAATAATAGATAATGTATGTCTTTCATCATCTTCATTTATCGAGATGATATCATATGTAGAAGCGGGATTTTTTTTGTTCATTTCATTCACTCATAAATTAATTTTTCAAACCATTATTTTTCCATCATCATCAATAGCGTTTGCCACTTCCTCATCAGATACATTCTCACCAAGTAACATATCATTATGAGCCTTGCCCGATGGAATCATTGGAAAACAATTTTCAAGATTTGCAACAACACAGTCAAAAATAACAGGTCCTGGCGTATCGATCATCTCCAAAATTGCATCATCTAGTTCAGCTGGCTTTTTCGCGCGTATACCAGTTGCACCGTAGGCCTCTGCAAGCTTTACAAAATCTGGTAATGAGTCAGAGTAACTCTCAGAAATTCGGTTACCGTGTAATAACTGTTGCCATTGCCTGACCATTCCCATGTAGCTATTATTCAAAATAAAGATCTTTGTGTTAAGTTGATATTGAACTGCAGTTGAAAGCTCTTGAATATTCATTAGTATTGATGCATCCCCAGCAATATCTATAACCAGCGCGTCGGGCTTTGCAACTTGAACACCATTTGCAGCAGGGAAGCCGTAACCCATAGTGCCCAAACCCCCTGATGTTAGCCATCGGTTGGGTTTATCGAATTTATAAAATTGCGCTGCCCACATTTGATGTTGCCCAACTTCAGTCGTAATATAGGTATCTTTATTTTTTGTTAACTCATACAATCTTTGGATAGCGTATTGTGGCATAATTACATCTGAATTTGTTTTATATTGAAGGCAATTCACTTTTTTCCATGAGTCAATTTGCTTCCACCATAAATCGAAAGATTGAAATTTATTATTTCTTTTCTCCATAATTTTGAGCGCTTCATTAAGGAATTTACCGCAGTCAGCAATAATAGATAGGTCTACTTCAACATTTTTATTAATTGACGTTGCGTCTATATCAACATGAACTTTTTTTGATTTTGGGGAAAATTCATCAATTTTTCCTGTGATTCTGTCATCAAACCTAGCACCAATGCAGAGCATTAAATCACAATCATGCATCGCCATATTTGCTTCATAGGTGCCATGCATACCCAACATACCGAGCCAATTATCACCTGAACCCGGATAAGCACCAAGACCCATTAACGTTGATGTAATTGGCATATTAGTTTTTTGTACAAATTTTTGTAATAATTTTGATGCTTTAGGACCTGAATTTATTATACCCCCGCCTGAGTATATAATTGGCTTCTTGGCTCTTTGCATAAGGTCTACAACTGCAGAAACAGCTTTGCTATCAATTGTACTTGGAGGCGTGTATGTTTTATGAGTCGTTTTAGATAAATTCTCGTATTCACCCTCTGCGAACTGTATATCTTTCGGAATGTCCACCAAAACCGGACCAGGACGACCTGATCTCGCAATATAG
>CACBED010000032.1 GCA_902538185.1 uncultured OCS116 cluster bacterium | reverse complement strand
TACCCCCGGTAATAAACCGGAATTAATTGAAAAGGCATCTCGTTTTGAGCCAGACGGGATAATAATAGATTTTGAGGATGCTGTTCCTTTGAATCTGAAAAGTGAAGTCAGAGATAATATTTCAAAAAATATTATTCCAAAACTTAATATCACAGCTTTAGTCAGGGTTAATAGTGAAAAAGAATTTCTTGAAAATGACCTGAGGGCTGTAACACAAAAGAATATTTACGGTATTGCATTGCCTATGGCTGAGTCAGTTGATCAGGTAAAATTTGTAGATGAAATTATTTCAGATGAAGAAAAAAAGAAAGGTCTGGAGAAAAATTCTATTAAACTCCTTTTATTAATTGAAACAGCGCTTGGGGTCATCAAATGTTTTGATATATGTTCAGCAGCAGAACGAGTGGAGTCAATCGTCTTTGGTAGTGCAGAGGACGGCGACCTTCAACGAGATTTAAGATCCGACTGGTCAATTGATGGGTTTGAATTAAATTATTCTCGATCAAGATCTCTTGTCGAGGCAAGGGCCGCGAAAATGCCTTATGTGCTAGATGGGGCTTATGGCGGTATTGCAGATCTCGAGGGACTCAAGGCCGAATGTGAACTGAGCAAGCGAATTGGTTATGATGGGCGAACGTTAATACACCCAAGTCACATTAAAATTGCAAGAGAGGCATATGAGCCAGATCCAAAAGAGATTGAATATTATACAAAAATGGTTGAGGTCTTTGAAGAGGCAGAGAAAAATGGACTCGCTGCAATTACCTTCGAGAACAAGATGGTTGATTATGCGATGTACAAAAAAGCAAAAGTATTCTTAGACAGATAAGATAAAAAAAACCCAACCTATTTCAGGTTGGGTTTTTGTGTTCAAAGATTTTATAGATTACGCAGAAAAATCTCCATTCTCTGCAAGCCATTTTCTTTTTCTCTTGGATCCAACCTCTTCCATTCTTGAGTGTCTTCTCCAGTACAGCACTTTGTAGTCCATATATTCCATGAGTGTGAATAGACTTAGCCCCATAAGAGACATTACTATCAGTGCAGCGAAACTTCCATCCATGTTTAATCTGAACGCAAACCTTTGCATAAGAATTCCTACACCCTCTGATGCAGAGAAGAACTGCGCAACGATTGTACCAATTAACGCACCAGTCATGGCAAGTTTTAATCCCGCTATGATGATTGGAAGTGCGCTTGGTATTTGACACTTCCAGAAGAACTGTTTCTTGGTCGAGCCAAGTGATCTAAACAATTCCGTTGCATCCTTATCGATGTGTAATAGACCTGTCAATGTGTTGATGAAAGGTGGGAAAAAGCACACAAGTGCAGCTAGTGCGATCTTTGAGCTCCACCCAAATCCAAACCAAGCAATAATGAAAGGTGTTACTGCGATCCCTGGTGTAACATTAAACACGACTGCATACGGTGCCCAGTATCTTCTGAAGACAGGGCTAATTGCAGCAGTAATTGCTAAACCCATCCCGATACTCACACCAATAATGAAGCCCATTGTTGCTTCATACATTGTGATGATGTAGTGCCAGTAAATTGACCCTGTAACAAAAAACATCTCATATAGTCTGTATGCGATAGATGTTGGAGCCGGTAAGATTAATTCGTTAACATAACCCAGTCTTGCACCAACTTCCCATCCACCAAATATAATTAGGAAGACGAGTCCATGCATAGCAAGTTTTTGTATAGGAGAAAGTTCCTTTACTCCGGCTAATACGCCGTCTGAACCAATATCACTCATAGTCCTAGCTCCCCTCTAATTTTAGTTTCTTTTTTTACGCTTTTCTTGGCCATTAGATCATCGCTTAACCAATATAAAACCCTCTTGTCGATAATTTCCATTATTCTAAAAAGAATAAAGCCATAGAGAGTAATTGATAAAAGCCCTGCAAATGCAGACGGCATATTTAGCGACATTGTATAACGTGCCATAAGAATTCCCATACCGGCCTGTGCTGAAATAAACTCGGCCACTAATGCACCGCCAAAGGCCGATCCAACGGCTAGCTTAAGCCCAGCATTCATGGTAGGTAGGGCAGTTGGTATCATAAGTTTCCAGAACACCTGTCTTCGTGTCGCCCCAAGGGATCGGAAAAGTTCATATGACTCCTCTTCAACTCCAAGTAGTCCTGTTATGGTATTAACAAAAGGCGCAAAGAAGCAAACTAATGCAGCGAGAGCAACTTTTGAGCTCATACCAAATCCAAACCATGTGACGAAGATTGGGCCTAGGGCAATCCTAGGTGTAGCTTCAACGATAATAATGTATGGCTTTAAGAACTGCCTAAAAGTATCACTTAATACAGCTGCGACAGCTAGCCCGATACCTATAACACAACCAATAAAGCAACCGACCATTGCTTCTTTGAAAGTTACCCATAGATGGTACCATACGTTGCCTTGTGTAACATAAATTTTCCAGATGGATGCTACGATGTCTGTTGGTCTCGGCAGCAGTAGTGGATTACTAAAGCCTGTCCTGTTTGCCATTTCCCATATAAACATGATCACAAAGAAAATAATGGTGTGCCTCAGTACGGCACCACCAAGTGTCCCTTTGTAATCTGCCGCTAGCTCAATATTACTAACGCTTGCTTCTTGATCATTACTCATAGCGGTTGACCATCTAAGTGACCAGCTAGAACATCTCTAACTTGTTGAACATAGTCATTAAATTCCGGCGTTGTTGTCATATCAATATTTCTTGGTGTTGGAAGGTCAATTTCGATTTGCGCCGCAATTCTACCTGGTCTTGGTGTCATAACAAATACTTGGTCTGCGAGATAGATAGCTTCTTGGATATTATGCGTCACAAAGATTGTTGTAATATCTGGGCCCTCAACAATTCGTAGAAGCTCATCGTTTAGCCTCTCACGTGTAAATTCGTCGAGTGCACCAAACGGCTCGTCCAGTAGCATGATATCAGCACCTGTCTGCAACAATCTTGCTAGAGCAACACGTTGTTGCATACCACCTGATAATTGTCTTGGGAATGAGAACTCAAAGTCTTTAAGACCAACTAATTGTAGATGGTCCCATGCTCGCTTTTTTGCATCTGTATCGATGGTTCCTCTGATTTCATCAGGCAATAAAACATTCTCAATTGAAGTACGCCAGTCAAGAAGGACAGCTTTTTGGAACATCATTCCAATATCACTTCTTGGTCCAACTACTTCTGCGTTTCTTACTAACAGGTCTCCACCAGATTTTTCAATCAGACCTGAAATTAATCTCAATAATGTGGATTTACCACAACCACTCGGTCCCACAAGTGAAATAAATGAACCACGTGGTATTGTGAAGTTAGCATCCTCGACAGCAATTACATTTTCACCGAATTGCTTTCCAAGTGCGCTTCCCTGAATGACTAGTTCTTCAGCCATATTTTATTACCTCCCGTTAGATTATGCAGATTTTGCATAAAGATTGACAACTTATTTTTTTAACAATTTAGTTAAAATAACTTTTTACCAATATTTTAGATAAAGTTAAAGGAAAAAAAGAATTTAATACGAAAAAATTTGTAAATATTTTATTGTTTTGTGAGGTTACCAAAAAAAAACATGTAGAATGTGTATAACTATGGTTCATTGATAACAACACAAGATGCTTTAACCAGTCCAATAATGACGAATTTCGTCTTGATGTTAAAACAGAGCAACTAAGGAGTGGTAAATGAGATTAAAAAATTTAGATTATTCAGACATGAATCAAGAGCAAAAAAAAATACACGATGATATCGCATCAGGTCCGAGAGGCAGTGTAAGGGGTCCTTTAGCTGTGTGGATGCATCGCGCTGGATTAGCAGATAAAGCTCAATCATTGGGTGCCTATTGTAGATACTCATCCTCTTTAGAGCCACTCTTATCTGAATTTGCTATCTGTTTAATTGCTCGTATTTGGGGGTCTGGGTATGAGTGGAAAGTTCACAGCAAAATTGCAATTGATGCAGGTGTAAATGAAGACATGATTGAGTCCATTTCGCATGGAAAGAAGCCAAGCCAGATGAGTGAAGAACAGCATGCCGTATATGAATTCACCATGACTTTAAATAAGGATAAAAAAATCAGTGATGAATTGTACAACAAAACATATGAAATTCTTGGTAAAGATAGAATTGTCGATCTCGTTGGCATTTTGGGTTATTACACATTGATTTCGATGACAATAAATGTGTTTGGTGTTCAGCATTCTGAAATGGACTCGCCATACATGGATGAATTGGAGTCCGAAATTGAAATATAGATCCTTCGGAAAAACCGATCTGAAAGTATCGGAGATTGGTTTTGGCTGTGCACCAATAGGTTACACTGTAGGGTTTGAAGATGACAAGGCTTGTATTGACAGTGTACGAAATGCAATAGATTTAGGTCTAAATTTTTTTGATACCTCACCAGTCTACGGGAAGTCAGAAATCAATCTTGGGGAAGCCATTGGGGCTGACAGGGATAAGATAATCTTAGCAACAAAAGTCCGCCTCCCTGGTTTCGAGGATACAAATGATATGGAAAATTTTATCATTGCTTCGGTTGAAAGAAGCTTAGTGCGACTCAAGACTGACTATATCGATCTATTACAAATTCATCACCAAATTGGTAATGAGCGAGGAAAGTATCAATTCCGAAATAATCCTCCAGAATTTGCAACACGCCTCAACTATGGTGATTGCATGGAATTTTATGACTGTACAGATTTGTTGAGAAGTTCAGGAAAAGTTAGATATATTGGATTTACAGGATGGGACGGAGATTACGAAGCTCAAACTAAACTCATTTATTCAGATAAATTTTCCTCGATACAAGTTCTCTACAACATGCTCAACCAAAGTGCTAACGGGGAGGCGCGCCGAACGCCTCATGAAAATGATCAGGGCTATGGTGACGGTGAGTCCTGTGTTATGAATCTGGCCCAGAAAAACGAAGTTGCAATTATTGGTATAAGGCCATTTGCAAATGGTGCTATTGTTGATGAGATAAAATCAGAAAAAAAAAATGATGAACAAATATATCGCGAACATCAGCTTATGCAAAAACTGAAATTACAAATTGGCAGAGATGATTTGAGCCTAGCCCAGATTGCCATGTTATTTTGTCTTGCTAATGAGAAAATTTCAACAATAGTTCCGGGGATAAAAAATTCTTCAGAGTTGA
>CACBED010000031.1 GCA_902538185.1 uncultured OCS116 cluster bacterium | reverse complement strand
CTTTTGTGCAGAAAAACCCATATCACCTGATGAGAGTAGCATAACTCTGTAAGGTAGTTCGAGCATCTTAAGTATAGTTTCAGCGCATTCAAGCATACGGTTATGCTCTTCTTCTGATTGCTCCGGCTCTGTAATTGAAACCAACTCTACTTTCTGAAATTGATGTTGGCGAATCATCCCCCTTGTATCCCTTCCGGCAGCGCCAGCCTCCGCCCTAAAGCACGATGTTAAGGCAACATATCTAAGTGGTAAATCGGCTTTGTCTGTTATCTTCTCCCTCACAATATTTGTCAATGAAACTTCCGCTGTTGGGATTAACCATTTTCTGTTGTTTTGATCTGCTAAATCATTATCACGGACTATAACCTGAAATTGATCCTCCTCAAACTTCGGCAGTTGAGCGGTGCCGAGCATAGAGCTATTATTAACAATGAGTGGCGGCGCTATTTCAGTGTAACCATTCTTAGTTGTATGTATATCAAGCATAAACTGTCCAAGCGCTCTTTCAAGCAAAGCGAGCTGACCTCTCAAATAAACAAATCTTGAGCCTGACACTCTGGAGGCAGTTTCAAAATCCATCATACCCTCAACCGTGTCTATCTCGAAGTGCTCAGCAGTTTTTTTGTCATTAACTTTACCATATCTTTTTGCTTCAATTTCAATATTAAAACTCTCATCACTGCCAATGGGAACATCGTCAAATGGAAGATTTGGAAGCCCTAATAGAATGGCTTCAAGATGCTGACTGGTTACAGTAATCTGATTTTCAAGTTGTGAGATTTGATCTTTTAAGGCATGGACTTTGTCTATCAATTCATTCGCTTTACCACTTTTATCATTTCCTTTTTGTAACCCAATTTGCTTTGATAACTCATTTCTTTCATTCTGAAGATTTTGTAGCTTTGTCATTTGGGTACGTTTTGATGAGTCCAATGTTATTATCTCTTCGACATCTATTTTTACGCCCCTTCGTTTCTGCAGCTCAGCAAACTTTTCGGGATTATCTCTAATTTTTTGAATATCATGCATGAAATAGAATCCTCAGACCAGCCTGCTTTTTTCTCTAGCAGCAAGAATATAAGATACAAATAAAGGATGCGGATTATAAGGTCTAGATTTTAATTCAGGATGAAATTGTACAGCGACAAACCATGGGTGATCTGGTAGTTCTATAATTTCTGGTAATTTACCATCTGGTGATAGACCAGAGAATACAACACCCTGATTTTCAAGATGCTTTTTATAATCAATGTTGACTTCCCAACGATGCCTATGTCTTTCATTTATTTTATTTGCTTTATATATCTCTTCGACTTTTGAGCCTTTTTTTAGTACTGCGTCATACGCCCCTAATCTCATGGTCCCTCCAAGATCAGTATTTTCATCTCTTTTTTGTGTGGTTTTTCCTTTTTTCCATTGCTTCATAAGATCAACAACAGGATGATCTGTATCTCCGAACTCTGTAGTGTTTGCCCCATGGAGTTTTAGCAGTGATCTTGACATCTCTACAATAGCCATTTGCATTCCGAAACAAATGCCGAAGTATGGAACCTTTTTCTCACGTGCAAATCTAATTGCATTAATTTTACCCTCACTACCGCGTTGACCAAACCCACCTGGCACCAAGATTGCATCTGTACTATCTAGATAATCAATTGGTGGTGAGCTCTCCAGCAGCTCAGAGTCAACCCATTCAACATTAACTTTAATCTTATTTATTAATCCAGCATGGTATATCGCCTCATCCAGAGATTTGTAGGCATCTTGCAATTGAATATATTTTCCAACAATTGATACCTTTACACTCTCTTCTAAAGAGCTAGCATTTAATGAGATTTTTTTCCATTTAATGAAATTTGGTTTATTTTTTCGCTCAAGATTAAATATACTTAATACTTCGCTATCCAGGCCGTTCTGATGTAAATTCATCGGAACATCATATATATTACCAACATCTACGGCTGGAATTATTCTACTAAATGGAACATTACAAAATGATGAGATTTTTTTTCTCTCATCTTCTGGAATATCTCTGTCACAGCGTAATATGATAATGTCCGGCTGGATACCGATTGAAGTTAATTCTTTTACTGAATGTTGTGTTGGCTTGGTCTTGAGTTCACCCGCTGCCGCAATGAATGGTAATAAAGTTAAATGAATGAATAAACAATTTTCTGGGCTCAATTCATTTCTTAATTGTCTAATTGCTTCAAAAAATGGTAAGGCCTCGATATCACCGACAGTGCCCCCAATCTCACACAAAAGAAAGTCAACGTCATCTGTGTATTGGGTAATGAATTCTTTAATCGCATCCGTTACGTGTGGAATTACCTGAACCGTACCCCCAAGATAATCTCCCTTTCTTTCCTTTTGGATAATGTCCTGGTAAATCTTGCCACTGGTAATGTTATCAAATTTAGTTGCGGATACATCGGTAAAGCGCTCATAATGACCAAGATCAAGATCAGTTTCGGCACCGTCATCGGTCACAAATACTTCACCATGCTGTATTGGATTCATAGTACCAGGATCCACATTCAAATATGGATCAAGCTTACGAAGTTTTACCTTATATCCGTGAGACTGAAGTAGTGCACCAAGTGATGCTGAAGATAGTCCTTTTCCTAAGGAAGATACCACACCACCTGTTATAAAAATAAAACGTGCCATGGAATTATAAAATAACAAAAATTAATTAAATGTAAAATACTAAATCAAAATATCAAATGCAAAGTGCAAGCTACTCTAATATTGGAACGCTAACATCATCATTTTCAGATGTTGTGATTAAACTGGATGGGTCAAGATCGTTTGTGACTCTATCGATCACAGATTGGTTATTATACGAGTTTATGATTGTTAAACTCATTGAAGTTATAAAAAAAATAGTTCCCAGGATAATGGTTATTTTTACTAGTCCGCTCGCCTGTCCTCTGCCTTTTAGGAAGCCAGATAATCCTCCACCTGATCCGCCACCCCCAATACCGAGAGCCCCGCCTTCAGATCTTTGTAATAAGATTACGCCAACCAAAATAATGGCCACTGCCAGATGTAGAATTAGAATTAATGAGCTCATGGTAACCTCTAATGCTTATTTACTATAATTTTAATGAATTAACAATGATTAAAAATTATTTTGATTTAATAATTTCGTTAAATTTTGAGTAATCGAGAGAGCTTCCCCCAACCAGTGCCCCGTTAACATTATCTATGTTTAATATCTCCCCTGCATTTTCTGGGTTAACGGACCCTCCATACAGCAGTGATGGGTTACCTTTTTTAAATATATCAGTGTCTTGTAGCGTATTATTAATGTGGGTATGCATCTCATAAATATCCTCAATTGTTGCAGTATTTCCAGTACCAATAGCCCAAATTGGTTCATAGGCAATAATGGTATTATTACGATTTGAGCTACTTGATACCGAGTCTTTTAGTTGTTTGCTTATGAAATTATAATGCTCCCCCTCAGACCTCACTTTGATATCCTCACCAACACAAATTATTGTAATAAGATTATTTTCATGGGCACTTTGGATTTTTTTAATTATATTATCCGGGCCCTTCCCATGCATCGCCCTCACCTCAGAATGACCAATGATTACAAAATCAGCACCGGAGTCACGAAGCATAGAAGCTGATATTGAACCAGTAAATGCGCCAGAGTCTTCATGGTGGCAGTCTTGACCACCTATATTTAGGTTTGAATTTTTGCTAACATTGACAAAACTCGAGATTAGTGTGTATGGCGGAAATAAAATGATATTGGCATCATCTTCGCTGATTAATTTAATCAATTTCTCAATATCAAGTGTGTCATCTTGGCGACCGTTCATTTTCCAATTACCCGCGAAAGTCGTTGAATCTGGGTTATATTTCATTTATTCCCACCTTATTCGTAAAAAATCAGACAAAACCCGTCACACAATAAAACAATAGAATTAATTTTTATATTACCTTATATTAACGGCATGAACAAACATGGAATTAATGGTAGAGCAAGAAAATGCTGGATACTCTAAGAAAATCAGTAACAGGACCATTTGTTAAAATTCTAATTGGTATTCTAATACTAAGCTTTGCGGTTTGGGGTATACAGGATATCTTTGGTAATTTTAAAAAAACTGTTGCAATTGAAATTGATGATTATGAAGTAAGCCTCGATCAACTTGTTACAGAATATAATAATCAACTATCAATAATTAGCTCACAACTTGATAGGCAGATTTCATTGAAGGAGTCACTTGAACTGGGCATAGATGAAATCGCAATTGAAAATTTAATTAGAAAGTTGGTTCTTCAAATTGAAATTAATAAACTTGGAATAGATATATCTGAAGAATTTGTTGCAGACCAGATTATTAATGATGACAACTTCAAAATTGACGGCAGGTTCAACAAGTCAAGGTATGAGCAGCTCCTCTCATACGCAGGTTATAATGACGAAACTTATGTACAGAGTGAAATTAACGTTAATAAGCAAAATCAGTTATGTAACATAATAGGAAATAGAACTTATATACCCAACGTACTTATTGAAATGGTTGATGAATTCAATAAGACAGAGAGAGTTATCGAATATATTGATCTTCCAAAATCCAAGATTGTTGTAAAAACACCATCTGAAAGAGAGCTCCTTGAATTTTATGAAAAGTTTAAAAATGGATACAAAAAATCCGAGACGAGAGACTTTGCAGCACTCATATTAGATCCAGAAAATATAAAAAAGGGTATTCAAGTTACTCGATCCCAAATAAATGAATATTTTAATGCCAATTTGGATAGTTTCAATATCTCAGAAACAAGGGAACTATATCAGTTCTTCTTTAACGATGAGGCAACAGCGGATAATTTCTATAATGACTCATATCAGCTTGAACTTAATGAGCTTTTGACAAAATATTCGCAAAGCAAACAGCAGAGCTATCTTGGCTCAGTTGGAAAAGATGAGATATTAGATTTTGAAGTTGCTGATGCTGCATATAATTTGATTGAAGGCGAATTTAGTGAGCCAATTGATGGGATGCTCGGCATTTCCGTTCTATACCTAGAAAAAATAAATCCTGGCCAAATACCCACAGTTGATGATGTGGCTGCCGAGATACAGGATGAAATCCAAATTCAAGAAGCAATAGACTTAGTGGAAATGCTATATTTTGAAATTGAAGATGACCTCTTAAATGGTAGTTCTATCGAGGAAGCATCTGCGAAACATCAAATTGAGACAAAATATTTTAAGAAAATTGATATTAACGGAAAAAATATTCAGAATGATGTGGTTGAGGAAATAAATCACCAAGAACTCATCCAAAAAATATTCAGCTCAGAAATTGGAGATTTTATTGAGGTGCATGATACCGAGAATGGTTATATATGGACAGACTTAAATTCAATAAATCCATCATATATAAAATCTTTTGCTGAGGTTAGAGATCTTGTAACCGCTGATATGCTCAAGAAAAGGAAAAATGAGAAAGAAAGTGAAATCATAAAACAGATAGAAATTGGATTAATAAATAATCAAATTCAAGAGCTCATTGACTCATATCAAATTGAAATAAAAAGATCAGAGCCTTTTAGTAGACTCTCTCCGATTAGAGAATTTAGTGAAGACTTTAATGATAGAATTCTGAGTGCAAATATTAATGAAGTAATTATTGGCAAATCCGAGAATAATGTACTTGTTGGAAAGGTAGTGGAAATACTCCCGAATTTACAAGCAGAGCCAGAGAGGGATCAAAAATTTATAAATAATCTAGATTTGCAGATGAGGAACGATCTATTCGAGCAATACTTAGTTTCGCTTGAGGATGATTATACAGTCAAATTATATCAAGAAAACATTGATAGATTATTTAATACTCAGAGCCAGTAGTCTCAATGGATAAATCTGAAAAACTTTACAATGAAAAAATTGATCAGGTAATATGGAAGACAATCGTCTCAGATACTGTTACTCCTATTTC
>CACBED010000030.1 GCA_902538185.1 uncultured OCS116 cluster bacterium | reverse complement strand
ATTTCTTTAAAAAAATCGAGGAAAATTGCGATAGAAAAACTATTATTGCTACCAATACATCTTCGATATCAATTAATAGATTAGCGAGCAGTCTTCAATACCCTGAAAGATTTCTTGGTCTTCATTTTATGAACCCACCGCAGATAATAAAGCTTGTTGAAATTATCAATCATAACGCACTTGATAAGAAAATTCTGAAAGAAATAACGCAGTATCTTGATGTAATGGATATGATATCAATCGAATGCAATGATAAACCTGGTTTTATAGTGAATAGAGTGTTGTTACCGATGATAAACGAAGCAATTTATTGCTATGAAAATGGTACATCGGATGCTAAATCTATTGATGCAGCATTAAAAGTTGGAGCAAATCATCCAATGGGACCTCTAGAGTTAGCAGACTTTATCGGTTTAGATACTTGTTTATCAATTCTTAGGATACTTCAGAAAGATTTCAACGACGCAAAATATAAACCCTGTCCTTTGTTAGAAGAATACGTCCAGTGTGGAAAGCTGGGCCGCAAAACAAAGGAAGGATTTTATAAATATTAAATAAATTATTATCTTTTTGCCGTCATAATTATTATAATATTTCAACTTTACTCGAGCATGGAAGTATAATGACAAATAAAATGTGGGGTGGTAGGTTTTCTAAAGCCACAAATGAGCTACTGGAAGATCTTAACGCATCCATAAAATATGACTATCGTCTTGCAAAATATGACATTGAAGTCTCAATTGCTCATATAATGATGCTTGCAAAATCGGGTGTTATCCAGAAAGAAGAATGCAATCTGATTGTTGATGGATTAAAAAAGGTACAAAAAGAAATTAGTGACGGTAAATTTGAATTCAAGAAAAAACTTGAAGATATTCATATGAATATTGAGAGTCGACTTACAGAGATTATTGGTCCTATTGCGGGTAAACTTCATACTGCAAGATCGAGGAATGATCAAGTCGCGACTGATATCAGATTATTCTTAATCGAAAAAATTAACGGCCTCATTGAGCTAATTGAAGAAAATCAAAAAACGCTTTCACAGCAAGCTCTAGATAATTTTGATGCCATAATGCCAGGGTATACGCATCTACAAATTGCACAACCAATTACACTCGGACATCACCTGCTCTCCTATGTTGAATTGTTTAATAGAGATAAACTAAGATTAACAGACAGTCTAAAGAGATTAGATGAGAGCCCTCTCGGCGCTGCTGCGATGGCCGGCACATCCTATCCAATAGACAGAGAGTATTCTGCAAAATTACTTGGCTTTAATAAACCAATGTCAAACTCTATTGATGCCGTATCATCTAGAGATATGCTTCTTGAGACATTATCAAATATTGCCATTCTATCAGTAAACTTATCCAGACTTGCAGAAGAAATCATCCTGTGGGTTTCTACAGAATTTAATTTCATAAGCTTGCCCGACTCTCTTACAACGGGATCATCAATTATGCCACAGAAAAGAAATCCAGATGGCGCAGAAATTATTCGTTCAAAGGCTGGAAGGGTCATCGGATCCTTAAATACTCTGTTAGTCGTCATGAAGGGTCTTCCGCTGACTTATAATAAAGATCTGCAGGAGGATAAAGAACCATTATTTGATGCAATAGATACAATAGAATTATCACTAGGGGTTATGACTAAGATGATTACTGATATGAAGCCAAATAGAGACAGAATGCTTCAATCAGCTAAGAATGGATTTTCTATTGCAACGGATATTGCTGACGTTTTAGTCCAGGATTTGGGTATTCCGTTCAGAGAGTCCCATAAAATCGTTGGATCAATTGTCAGCTACGCGGAGTTAAATAATAAGCCTTTAGATGAACTTCTTGTTGAAGATTATCAGAAAATTGATCCAAGAATTACAATAGAACTAGTAAATAAAATATCATTTGATAGAATTATTCATAATAAGACTTCACAGGGTGGGACTGCCCCAAAAAATGTGAAGAAAGAAGCTGAAAAATGGTTGAAAGCACTAAAAATAAAATAAACAAGCAGCAAAAAAGAAATGCGCTCGCAAAATTAATTATGGCGTTTCTGCTATTGATTAGTCTAAGTGCATGCGGCGTTAAAGGCGACATCGAACTAGAAAAAGAATCAATCTCTGAAAAAACAAGTATTTTGGACAGATTGATCTAAATAACGTTTCTTTCAGTAGACTAAAAAGTAATAAATATAAAATAATGACTCCAATAAAATATAAAAGTAATAATCTATACGTTGAAGGATTGAGCATCGAAAAGCTTGCCGATGATAATCAAACTCCTTTCTATTGTTATTCTGAAAAATATATTGAAGATCAATATCAATCACTAAAATCCGCGTTTGATATGGAAGCAAAAATATTTTACTCCATGAAGGCAAATTCAAATTTATCGATCTTAAAACTATTGCTCAATAAAGGTTCTGGGATTGATGTTGTATCAGGTGGTGAGATTGAGCGTGCACTTAATGCGGGGGCAACTGGTAAAGATATTATATATGCCGGGGTTGGAAAAACTGATGAAGAATTAACTTATGCGATTAAAACAAAGATCCACTGTATCAATGTCGAGTCCCAGTCAGAGTTAACGAGAATAAATGATATATGTGAGAAACTTAATACTAAACAGAATATATCATTGAGGGTAAATCCCGATGTTGATGCAAAAACCCATGTTAAAATAACGACTGGTAAAGCTGAAAATAAATTTGGCATAGAATTTGATTACATAAAAAGTATGTATGCCATAGCTTCCGAGTTACCTAATGTAAATATTATTGGAATCTCTGTGCACATTGGAAGTCAAATTACCAACCTCAAGCCGTTCAAAAAAGCTTTTCAGATCATCTATGATTTGATTAATGATCTTCGAGGCCTTGGGCATAAAATTAAACATGTAGATCTGGGTGGCGGACTTGGTGTGACCTATTCAGATGATGATAACGTACCAACTTTTAAGGAATATGCATCCCTCATACAGAGCATTTTTGGTAATTTAAATATTGAAGTATATATAGAGCCCGGTAGACTTTTGGTCGCAAATAGCGGTCTACTAGTGACCCGTGTCGTAGATATTAAAACAACAAGTCAGAAAACCTTCGTTATCGTGGATGCGGCCATGAATGATTTCATCAGACCAACTTTATATAATTCTTACCATGAGATACTTCCTGTTAAAAATAATCTAGGAACTTCGAACAAGCTATATGATATCGTTGGACCAATCTGTGAAACAGGTGATTATTTCGCAAAAAATAGAAATATGAACTCTGTACAAGTTGGTAGCTTGATTGCAATTAAATCAGTAGGAGCTTATGGCTCGGTATTGTCCTCAAATTATAACTCGAGACCACAAATTGCGGAAATAATCGTTCAAAACGATAAATATGAAGTTATTCGTGAGAGGGTTGAGGTGAAAGACATACTTGCCCGAGAGAGGATAGCAAATTGGTTATAAATTTTTAGGATAAAATGGCAGATACCCTATTATCGTTAGAAAATGTTTATCATAGATACAGTATATCCCGAGATATTTTTAATGATATAAGTTTGAATATCAAAGAGGGTGATTTTTATTTTATTACAGGATCTTCCGGTGCAGGGAAAACGACCTTTCTAAAACTTCTGTCGTCATCATTAAGGCCGACAAGTGGTAGTGTGCTATTTAGTGGGGTAAATTTAAATACAATACCGCAAAATAAGATCTACCTTATAAAACGGAAAATCGGCTTTGTTTTTCAGGATTTTCGATTACTACCCCATTTAACAACATACGAGAATGTTGCATTACCATTAAAAGTTCAAAATAAAAAAGAAAAAAACTACAAAAAGGATGTTGTTGAGCTGCTCAATTGGGTTAATCTGGAGCATTGCACCCATAGCTATCCAAATTATTTATCTGGTGGGGAACAACAGAGGGCTGCAATTGCAAGAGCTGTAATATCAACTCCAAAGCTAATACTCGCTGATGAACCGACGGGTAACGTCGATTATGAAAATTCAAAAAAAATTCTCAGTCTCTTTAGTGAAATGAATAAATTAGGAACAACTATTATCATAGCAACACACGATGAGAGTCTTATATCTCAACAGAGAGCGAGCATTATTAATATAGAAAATAATGGAATTAGGATACAAAGTAAGTGAATATAATTAACAAGGTGATTAATAAATCTGAAGCAAAAAGAGTAATGAAGCAACTTGCTCCACGACCATCATCAATTATTTCAAGTACTAATTTTCACAGTAAATATCTATTTATTGTAATATCTCTTTTGAGCTATTTAATAACAATACTTTTGACATCATTTGTCATTCTTATTGGCCAGCCTGAATTTTCAGCATTATCCATAGGTATGATACAAACTAGCCTAATATCGTGGGTAACGTTAATTTTTATAATTTTTATAATTATCTCATATATAATTATTTACGGAACTCACACTTCAATTATTTATAATAGAAATACTATAAATCTATTAATACAACTTGGTGCTTCAAATAATTTTGTAATAAGCAAAATTGTTTACTCTTTCACAAAAATAGGTTTAACTGCTGGATTGACCGGATCATTTGCTGGATTAATAACAATTATCTTTATCAATCCATTCCTACTTCAAATTAGTGGGCTCTTTAATAATATCTCTGATTTAGTCGTTGTGTCATCCAACTCAGTATATGCTCAGTATTATATATTTATTTTAATACCTCTTTTTATTATTGCCGTCTGTTCCATATCATCTTATGTAACCGTCAAAAGATTAGTAAAGAAATATTATTAAATTAATAATAGCAAGATGTATAAATCACTAAAAATACTCAAAATACTTGCTTCAATTATGTGTGTCCTTATTCTTACACTTGATATCGTTGATTTTTTAAGAATATTCAATGCAAAACCAACCATTACTGAAAAATCAAATACCATAGATGGAATAGTGGTATTTACAGGTGGTGAAGATCGTATAAAAACCTCAATTGATCTTCTATCCAATGGTATTGCAAAACACCTGTTTATATCTGGCGTTAATCCAGGTACAAATAAATATAACATTTCAGAGCAAATACACATTGACGCCAATCTAATTGACTGTTGTATAGATCTTGGAAATGACGCAAAAGATACCTTTGAAAACGCAGTAGAGACCACTGGGTGGATTAGAGAAAATCAATACAAAAATATAATTATCGTAACTTCTGATTACCACATGAAAAGAAGTTTACTGATTTTAAAAAATCTAGGTGAGGATACCAACTTTTTCCCTTATCATGTTAAAAGTAAGCTACTCAACGATATGAATATTACAAAATTTGAAAAAGTAAGGATAATCGTACTTGAATATTCAAAATATCTATTTACACGTTTAAGATTATTATTTGAATTTAATTAGGTGATTTGAATGATAAGAGGAGTACTTTATTATATAATTTTTTCATTAAACCTATTAGTGTTTTCTATCATTTTTTTACCTTTATTTTTCCTCCCGAGATCAATCGGGTTAATTATCTTGAGTTTTTGGGCAAAAGTTTCTCAGAGCATACTCTACTATTTGTGTAAGGTTGATTTTGAAATTTATGGGCAAGAATTTATTCCAAAAGAGCAAGCATTAATTGCTTCGAAGCATCAATCAACATGGGAGACAATCAATTTTCTCCATATCTTAGATCAGCCGCCCATAATGATATTAAAAAAAGAATTACTATTTATTCCATTCTTTGGTCAATATGCACTAAAATTTGGTAATATTCCAATCAACAGAAAAGCTGGTATTTCTGCTATAAAAGATATGGTAAAAAAAGCAAAAAAAAGCAAAGACCAAAATAGATCCATATTAATATTCCCAGAGGGTACGAGAAGTGTAATTAATTCAGACCCAGAATATAAAAGAGGTATATTAGCTTTATATAAGAATTTAAAAATACCATGTGTGCCTGTTGCGTTAAATTCAGGGCTGTTTTGGCCAAAAAATAAACTGAGAAAGAAACCAGGTAAGATATTGGTTGAATTTCTAAAGCCCATTGAACCCGGTCTTAGTGATGATGATTTCATGGTGCAATTAGAAACAAGGATTGAAGAAGCAACAAATCGACTTGTCAAGTAACTCTAGGTGTACTATTCGGACTCTAATTTTTTTATTGAGTCTAAGATTTTATTACGTTTGTTACGCGTCTCTGTGAATAGACTTTCAAGTTTATTTCCATTTTCCATTTTAATACTATCTTTTAGATCAGCTAAGCCGTCTATAAAGCTGTCAAGTATTTCTATCACTGCGTCTTTATTATTTAAAAAAACATCTCTCCACATGATTGGATCCGATGATGCAACCCTCGTATAATCAAGAAATCCCCCTGCTGCATATTTTGTGACTTCGTAATTTTTTTTATTTTCGAGTTTCGAGGCTGTATCAACAAGATTAAATGCAACCAGATGGGGTAAATGACTGATAGTCGCGAGTACAAGATCATGCATTTCAGGTGACATAATATCGACAAACATCCCGAGTTCTTCCCAAAAGAAAACCACCTTATCCAAATGCACTTTATCTGTATCAGTGTAAGGCGTTAATAGACAACATTTTTTGTAAAATAATTCAGCAAAACCTGACTCAGGACCTGAAAACTCAGTGCCTGCGATCGGATGCCCTGGTATAAAACTTACACCATCTGGTAAGTATTTATCAATTTGGTCAATAACTGCTTTTTTT
>CACBED010000029.1 GCA_902538185.1 uncultured OCS116 cluster bacterium | reverse complement strand
ATTATTTTTAATTGTATTGTAGGGCTGGGTAATATCTCGGTCTCTATTTCCCATTGGTGCTTTAAATTAACCTTGCCTTGCTTTAAAACGCTTATTGACTTTATTGATTACATATAGGCGACCCCTTCGTCGCACGACTCTATTTGCGCGATGCCTACTTTTCAGTGATTTTAGCGAATTCTTGACTTTCATTTTAATCCCTAGTTACTATTATTTCCCAATTTTAATAAAGTCAAGGAAATGTTTAACTACCTATCTTGGAAGATTTGTTTGCCCCATAAGATATTTGTCTACAGAATGCGCGACTTGACGACCTTCCCTTATTGCCCAAACAACTAGAGATTGACCGCGTCGCATATCCCCAGCTACAAAAATTTTATTGATGTTTGTCATGTAATCATCTTCGTTTGCTTGAACGTTACCTCTATCATTTAGTGTAACACCGATTTGCTTCAGCAAACCTTCATGAATTGGATGAACAAAACCCATAGCTAATAGAACTAGGTCAGCTTTGATTTTAAAAGCAGAGTTATCTATTTTTTTAAGATTGTCATCAACTCTTATACAATTAAGCCCTGTTAAAATCCCATCAGAGCCTTCAAAGCTTTCAGTTAAGACTGAGAAATCACGCATTGCGCCTTCAGCTTGACTTGATGATGTTCTCATTTTTAGCGGCCAATATGGCCAAGTCATCTGTTTATTTTCTTTCTCAGGTGGTTCGGGCATTATCTCTAGCTGAGTAACTGACAATGCACCTTGCCTAAAAGATGTTCCAATGCAATCTGATCCGGTGTCTCCACCCCCAATTACAACCACATGCTTCCCGTTTGCTGTTATCGATTTTTCATTATCTGAGATTTCGTATGAGATAACTTTGTTCTGTAAAGGCAAAAAGTCCATTGCGAAATGAATCCCACTGAAATCTCTTCCTTCAATTGGTAAATCACGCGGTTTCTCTGATCCACCTGATAAAATAATTGCATCATAGTTTTTTTCAATGTCTGCCATACTCAAATCTACACCAATATTTTTTTCAAAATGAAAGTTTACACCTTCGGCTTGCATTTGCTCGACTCGCCTATCAATATGATGCTTCTCCATTTTAAAGTCAGGAATACCATATCTGAGCAGTCCCCCAGCTTTTGAATTTTTTTCATAAACATCAACAGAGTGACCTTGTCTTGCGAGCTGTTGAGCGGCAGCAAGGCCTGCTGGTCCTGATCCAATTATTGCAATATTTTTACCGGTTTTCTCAGTTGATACCATTGGCTTTATCCAGCCATTTTGCCATGCTTTATCAACTATTGCGCATTCAATAGTCTTAATGGTTACTGACTCATCAGTTATATTTAAGGTGCACGATGCTTCACAAGGAGCTGGGCATATTCGTCCTGTGAACTCAGGAAAATTATTTGTTGAGTGTAAATTGGCAGATGCTTGTTCCCAATTACCCGAATACACAAGATCATTCCAATCTGGTATTTGATTATTTACTGGGCACCCAGTATGACAAAATGGGATACCACAATCCATGCATCTTGCAGCTTGATTCTTTGTTTCTGTGTCTCCAAGAGGAATCACAAACTCTTTGTAGTTTCTTATTCTGTCAGCAGCTGGTTTATATTTCCTGTCATGCCTGTCTATTTCGAGAAAACCTGTTACTTTACCCATTACAATACCTTTTTAAATCTTTGAGTTATTTAACTAATTCCAATTTTTGTTTTTCTATTTCAACCAAAGCTCTTCTATAATCGACTGGCATTACTTTAACAAATTTTGGTAAAAATTCATCCCAGTTATCCAGAACTTTTTTCGCCTTATCAGAGTCAGTGTAATTATAGTGATTCTGGACCAATTTGTATATCCTCTCTGCATCAAATTTTGTCATTGACTTCATAAGATCTACTTTACCCTTTGTTTCAAGGTCACCGCCCTGATGTTGAAGTCTTTCTAACAAGTCATCTTCCGATGTGATTGGCTCTAATTCAACCATTGAAAGATTACACCTATCACTAAAGTTACCAAACTCATCCAAAACATAGGCAACTCCGCCTGACATACCAGCAGCAAAGTTTCTTCCTGTTTCACCCAATATTACAGCGCATCCACCCGTCATATATTCGCAACCATGGTCTCCGGTTCCCTCGACTACAGCGATTGCACCAGAATTCCTCACAGCAAAACGTTCGCCAGCTATACCTCTAAAGTAACACTCACCACTGATCCCGCCATATAAAACTGTGTTTCCCACAATCATGCTCTTATTTGGGTTAATCTTCGAATTTGGATTTGGATAAACTATTAATTTGCCGCCTGATAACCCCTTACCGACATAGTCATTCGCCTCTCCAATCAACTCCATAGTAATACCGTGTGAAACAAATGCACCAAAACTTTGTCCAGAGGTACCAGTAAATTTGAGATGTATCGTATCTTCCGGAAGACCCTTGTGACCGTATTTTTTTGCAATCTGGTTTGATAGCATTGCCCCTGTTGTTCTGTCCACATTGCTTATTTCTCTCTCAATTAGCACAGGCTTTTGATTTTCAATTGATTGTTTGGCTAATAAAATCAATTCCTGATCCAGAACACTATCTAAGTTATGATCTTGATCTTCGCTGTTATAAACTTTCTCGTCTTCATCTGTCTCTGGTTTATATAAAACCCTGCTTAAATCTATGCCTTTTGCTTTCCATTGCTCTATAACATCTTTTTTATCTAACATCTGGCTTTGCCCGATCATCTCATTGAATGTCTTGAAGCCCATTTCAGCCATATATTTTCGTACTTCTTCAGCTACAAAAAAGAAGTAATTGACTACATGTTCAGGCGTACCTGTAAATCTTTTCCTTAACTCTGGATCCTGGGTTGCGACTCCAACTGGGCATGTATTTAGATGGCATTTTCTCATCATAATACAACCAGACGCAACTAAAGGAGCTGTTGAGAACCCAAACTCATCTGCGCCAAGTAAAGCACCAATAACAACATCTCGTCCTGTTCGTAAACCACCATCAACTTGGACTGTAATTCTTTCTCGTAATTTATTGATGACAAGAGTCTGGTGTGTTTCACTGATACCAATCTCCCATGGTGATCCGGCATGTTTGATTGATGTGAGTGGACTTGCACCTGTACCCCCTTCATAACCAGAGATTGTGAGATGATCAGATTTAGCTTTTGCAACACCTGCCGCAACAGTTCCTACTCCTACTTCTGATACGAGCTTCACACTAATCTTTGCTTCTTGATTTGCATTTTTTAAGTCATAAATAAGCTGTGCAAGATCCTCAATTGAGTATATATCATGATGGGGTGGAGGCGAAATAAGTCCAACACCAGGAGTTGAATATCTTACCTTAGCTATGACAGCATCAACTTTATGGCCAGGTAGCTGCCCTCCTTCACCAGGCTTTGCTCCTTGCGCCATTTTTATTTGTATCATATCCGCGTTTGTTAGATATTCTGCAGTCACACCAAATCTTCCTGAAGCAACTTGTTTAATTGCAGAGCGCATCGTATCCCCATTAGGTAATGGTGTGAAACGATCAACTTCCTCTCCGCCCTCTCCTGTATTGGATTTACCACCAATTCTATTCATTGCTATCGCAAGATTCGTATGAGCTTCTCTACTTATGGAGCCAAAAGACATTGCCCCCGTTGAAAACCTTTTCACTATCTCTTTTGCCGGTTCAACTTCTTCTATTGATATTTTTTTTCTTTTATCTTCTTTTGCGTCTTTAATTTTCATCAAACCACGGATGGTGAGCAATCTTTTGTCTTGCTCATTAATTTCGTCAGCATAAGCGTTATATTTATCCTGAGCGTTACCCCTAACGGCGTGCTGTAATGAGCTTATTGTGTTATAGCTCCAAGCATGATCTTCTCCACGAGTTCTTTGAGCATATTCTCCCCCAACGTCGAGAGTTATTTTTAATATGTCTGGGCTATTGTAAGCTAAATCGTGCCTTGCAATAGTCTCCTTAGCGATATCATCAATTTTCACACCACCTATCTGTGAGTGAGTACCAGTGAAATAGGCATCAATTATACTTTGATCGAGTCCTATTGCATCAAATATTTGAGCCCCACAATATGATTGGTATGTTGATATACCCATTTTTGACATCACCTTCAAAATACCTTTATCAACTGCTTTAATAAATCTACTCTGAGACTCAGTTTTTGAAATTTCTTCATCTAGTGACTGTCTAATTTGTTCGATTGTTTCAAAGGCTAAATATGGGTTTATAGCTTCAGCGCCATAGCCTGCAAGCGTACAAAAATGATGAACTTCTCGTGCTTCACCAGTTTCCACTACTAATCCGACAGATGTTCTTAGACCTTTTTTAATCAAATAATGATGAACCGCTGCGGTGGCAAGCAAGGAAGGTATTGGAATGCGTGATTCATTTGTGTATCTGTCAGACAGAATAATTATGTTGTGCCCCTCATTGACGACTCTTTCTGCTTTCATACAAAGCTTGTTTAATACTTCTGTTAGGTCAATTTGGGATTTATCATTTGCGAATGTAATATCAAGAGTTCTTGCCCTGAAATAGTTTTCGGAGAGCTCGCTTACATATCTTATTTTTTCTAAGTCTTCATTTGTCAATATTGGTTGCCTAACTTCTAATCTTTTCAATGATGAGTTCTTGTGAGGGTCAAGCAGATTTGGTCTCGGTCCTATGAAAGACACTAGTGACATAACAAGCTCTTCTCTTATTGGATCGATTGGCGGATTAGTAACTTGGGCGAAAAGTTGCTTGAAATAGGTGAAGAGTGATTTTGACTTATCAGAAAGTGATGATATTGGAACATCATTCCCCATTGAGCCGATTGCCTCTTGTCCGGTTGTAACCATGGGTGATAATAAGAATTTTAGGTCTTCTTGCGTATATCCGAAAGCTTTTTGTAGGCTTAGTATATCTTTATTTTGAGAGTGATTAATTTCATTTACCTTTGGTAAATCCTCTAGAATAACTTGACTATTTGCCAACCACTCTTCGTATGGGTGGGCATTAGCCATACTTTCTTTTAACTCATCATCCGCAATAATTTCTCCTTTTTGCAAATCAATAAGCAGCATTTTTCCTGGCTGAAGTCTCCACTTTTCAGTTATATTCTCTTCCTTTACTGGAAGCACACCCATTTCAGAAGATAATATTACTCTGTCATCATCTGTTTTGAAGTACCTCGCAGGTCTTAATCCGTTTCTGTCAAGTGTTGCACCAATTTGGTTTCCATCCGTGAACGCAATTGCCGCGGGACCGTCCCATGGTTCCATCATTGAGGCCTGATGTTCATAAAATGCCTTCCTATTTTTCGGCATAATTTCGTTGCCAGTCCATGCTTCAGGGATCATTGTCATCATTGCATGCGATATTGAGTAACCACTGTTGACCAAAAGCTCAAGTACGTTGTCAAAACAGGCCGAGTCTGATTGCCCGTCAACCACAATTGGCCATATTTTCTTGATATCATTGCCAAGAAGATCAGACTTTAATGTTGAAAGTCTTGCCTTTAACCAATTAACATTTCCTCTTAATGTATTTATTTCTCCGTTATGGCATATCATTCTAAATGGCTGTGCTAGACTCCAAGTTGGAAAAGTATTTGTAGAAAATCTTTGGTGAACAAGTGCTAGTGCCGATTTAAAAAGTGGGTCGTTTAAATCTAAGAAATATTCAGCAAGCTGGTCAGATAGAAGCATTCCTTTGTATAGAAGTGTTTTTGAAGAGAGTGAGCACATGTAAAAATCGTCGAGTGGCTTACTTTGATCACCCAAAAACATGCGATAAATATTTTTCCGAGTAACAAATAACTTTCTCTCCAGAGCATTCTGATCTGATAACTCCTCATCAGATGCGACAAACATTTGTAGATGAAATGGTTCAGTTGGCTTAACGGAATAGCCAAGCCCGTTGTTATTTACGGGTATGTCTCTTAAAGCAAGAATCTTTAGGTTTTCATTTTCAACAATCTTCTTAATTTGTTCAATGTAATTTTCTCTTTTTTTCTTTTCCTTTGGCAGAAATATATTTCCAACACCGTAACGGCCGAGACTAGGAAGCTCCACACCGAGTTCAGCTGTTACTTTTCTTAGGAATTCATCAGGTATTTGGGTTAGTAAACCACAACCATCACCTGCTTTTGGATCAGCGCCGACGGCGCCTCGATGGGTTAGATTTTCAAGGATTGACAGCCCATCTTTAATTATCTGGTGTGATTTTTTATTTTTGATATTAGCGACAAAACCAATACCGCAGGCGTCATGTTCGTTTCTTGGATTATATAAGCCTTTATCAATTGTTTCTTTTACATTATTTTCTAAGTGTTTAAACATTAATCACCGTTTTCAAAAAGTAATATGATAAATAATTATAACAGATATACGTTATATATAATAATTTATATCAAAAAATCTAGATTATATTACCTAAAAAATGGATTAATTTATTCGCTCTGAGGCTATTTTATAATATGCTCATAAATTACAATGAAGAATCTGACAGAAATATACAAGGGTGAAGGTGCAATATGTGATCCTGCATCTGTATATGACATATTCAATGGGCAAAAAATGTCCAAAAAAAATTACCCCTTATCAAATTCCCATAGCACATATTGGATTGAAACAGGCATATATAAAGGTGGTACATCTTCAATAATCCAATACAATTTTAAGTCTGCACAATCAATTAATTTAAGTGGCACAGAATTTAATGTAAAAAGCAAAATACATGAATATGGCGGGATACCATATCATGTCGATGAGATGCGAATATTTTTTGTGAACAGCGATGATCAAAATATTTACAAAATTGAAAATAAAAAAATAACTAAAATCACCAATCTTCAAAATGTTAGAATTGGTGAAATTGCATCATATAAAAATCATCTTTATTTTATTGTTGAGGATGGCAGCTGCGGCAGCAGTAAGTATCCCATCAATTATATTGCATATTTAAATCTTGAGGATGCTAATAATATAAAAAAATTAATAGCTGGGGCATCTTTTTATTCAAATTTGAAAATATCAAGTGATGGATTAAAATTATTATGGCTTGAATGGGATCTGCCTTTCATGCCTTGGGAGGCCTCAAAGCTGATCTCAGCAGCTCTTTCAGCCCAAGGAGTCGTCGGTGAATTGCAACAGATAGATGGTGGTCTTGGTCGCTCCATTTTTCAGCCTGAATGGGACGGGAATGATATCATTTATGTTCGTGAAGATTTTGATAGTGGAAAATTATTCAGGTACGACGATAAAGGTGAAGATCTCATCACTGATTTACCGGTTGATCTTATGAAGCCATTATGGGTGACGGGTCTATCAAGTTACAAAATAATAAATGATCAATTG
>CACBED010000028.1 GCA_902538185.1 uncultured OCS116 cluster bacterium | reverse complement strand
CCCTCTTCTACAGCGTATTCGAGACCGTGAGAATAAGCATAAGAACCTATAGGGTAAGACGGAGAAAACCATGTAAGGACAGTATGCAAATCTGATAAAAACATATTTTTTTCATTTCCCATTCTAATGACCCCCATAAGCTCCTGGCTCAGGATCAAATATATCCTCGCCGATCCTGACATTGGCGCCTAGTTTGACAAGCATCTCGCTAATGACATTATTATTTTCAATTCTAATATTTCGGTTGTCTATTATTTGTAGTGCGCAATGCCGGTTACCAATATGCCAAGCGATGAGAGTCAAATGTGTATCACTCTTGCACTCTACATTTAATATCTTCTCCTTTGATGCTTGAATTTTTACCCACATATCATTATCCAGATAGAGTCCGTCATTATGTCTAACTTGAGTAACGCTCTCAAAATTTATATTTATTAAATCTCCATCGTCTAGTTTCAGCTTTTTAAGTCTAAGAAATCGCTCTGATGCAGGTAATGTTATCGTATATTTTGCCTTCTCTATAGGCCATGTTCCTGCGATATGATGTGAATGTACAATCATCATAAAATTCCTAATATAAAAAATATCTTTGCGCCATTGGCAAAACTTGAGCTGGTTCACAAGTTAAAATATCTCCGTCTGCCCTCACCTCATATGTTTCGGGATTAACCTCAATATTGGGCAAATAGCTATTATGAATCATGTCCAATTTTGATATATTACGTGTATTGGTTACGAATTTTACAATTTTATTCATATCATGGGACGGTTTTCCGATAATATTAAAATAAGACTGAGATACAAAGTTTATACAAGTGTATTTTTTAGCCATACCAAAATATCCAAACATAGGTCGATAATGAACGGGTTGAGGAGTTGGTATTGACGCATTAGGGTCACCCATCATTGAACCGATAATTTGGCCTCCTTTTATGATCCGATCAGGTTTTACACCAAAAAATTTAGGGTCCCATAAAACAAGGTCAGCTATTTTATTCACCTCGACAGAACCCACATATTCTGAAATACCATGAGCAATTGCTGGGTTTATTGTATATTTTGCTATATATCTTTTACAGCGAAAGTTATCATTCTCGCCTGACTCTTCTGGTAAATAACCTCTTTGAGATTTCATTTTTGATGCCGTTTGCCATGTTCGAATGATTACCTCACCAACCCTACCCATAGCCTGACTATCGGAGGCAATCATGGAAAATGCACCTAAATCTTGCAGTATATCTTCAGCAGCTATAGTCTCTGACCTTATTCTACTCTCAGCAAAAGCAACATCTTCAGGTATACGAGGGTCAAGATGATGGCATACCATAAGCATATCCAGATGCTCATCTATTGTATTTGCTGTGTATGGCCTGGTTGGATTCGTAGATGAAGGTAACACATTCTTTTCGCCAACCAGCTTTATTATATCAGGTGCATGACCGCCCCCAGCGCCCTCAGTGTGGAATGCGTGAATTGTTCGATCTTTAAATGCAGCAACAGTGTTTTCAACAAAACCAGACTCGTTCAACGTATCTGTGTGAATTGCGACCTGAATATCCATTAAATCAGCAATCTCAAGGCAGGTATTGATTGCAGCTGGGGTTGTGCCCCAATCTTCATGTAGTTTTAAACCACAGGCACCAGCGTTGACTTGCTCTTTGAGGGGGTCTTTCATTGTCGAATTACCTTTACCAAAGTAACCAAGATTTACAGGAAAGTCCGATGATGACTGCAACATTTTTTGGATGTGCCAGGGACCTGGGGTACAAGTTGTCGCATTCGTACCTTCTGAAGGTCCCGTTCCACCGCCCAGCATGGTTGTTATACCGGAGTAAAGTGCTTCTTCAATTTGCTGTGGGCTAATAAAATGTATGTGAGCGTCAATACCGCCTGCGGTGATAATTTTCCCTTCGCCCGCAATAACGTCTGTCCCAGGACCGATTATTATATCAATATTTTTTTGAATATCTGGATTACCAGCTTTACCAATTTGAGAAATAAAACCATCAACAATTCCAATATCTGCCTTGATAATACCCCAATGATCTATAATAATTGCATTGGTAATTACAGTATCGACAGCGCCAGCTTTGTTTGATATTTGGCTTTGGCCCATACCATCTCTTATTACCTTACCTCCACCAAACTTAACCTCGTCACCATAGGATGCAACATCCTTTTCTATCTCAATTATAAGGTCCGTATCTGCTAACCTTACTCGGTCTCCTGTGGTTGGCCCATACATGGCAGCATATGATTTCCTATTGATTTTTTTAGCCATTTTTAGGCCTATTTTACCTTTCCATTAACATGGCCGTTAAAGCCATATACTTCACGCTTTCCCTTGTAGTCGATAATATCAACTTCTTTTATTTGGCCCGGTTCAAATCTTATCGCCGTTCCTGATGGGATGTCGAGTCTCTTACCAAGAGATAATTCTCTGTTGAATTTAAGAGATGAGTTTACCTCATAAAAATGATAATGTGACCCTACTTGAATAGGTCTATCACCGATGTTACTGACTTCAATTTTTAATGATATGGAATTTTCATTAATAATGATGTCATCTTTTTTTAATAAAAACTCTCCTGGTTTCATTATTTACCCTCCCTGATTGGATTGTGTATTGTTACAAGCTTTGTACCATCAGGAAAAGTAGCTTCTACCTGAATATCATGTATCATTGAGTCTACTCCATCCATAACTTGGGATTTACTGATAATTTTTGCACCGCTTGCCATCAGCTCACTTACCGTCTTACCATCCCTTGCGCCTTCAAGAACAAAATCTGATATTAATGCGATAACTTCTGGGTGATTTAGTTTTACGCCTCGATTTAATCTTTTTCTGGCGACATCGGCGGCTAATGATACCATTAATTTATCTTTTTCTCTTGGAGTGAGTCTCATTATTTACAAACCTTTTCTATTAAATCCACCATAATTTCGGCATCTCATTTATCAAACCCCTTAGATTATTTCTTATCTTCATCCATATTTCTGCAAATTTTTTGCGAAGATTTAGTGGATTTGTGTAAATTCCTCTAATTATAATTACACCATTTACACAGGTAATGCTGAGGTAGTTATGCGGGGTTTTTTCTTCAATCATATCATTTAGTGCATCAAGGTCATCCTCGGGATTGGAAGTAAGAAAAATAATTGTAAAAAAACAGTTACAATTATTCAAACGCGCAAGGCTATTTCCCGCAGTCCTTAAATTATTATTAAGCAATATTGTGTCCATCCATCTTAATTTATTATTTGAGTTAATCTCGATCTTATCTTTTAAGAAGATATCATTTGGCTTTTCACCGCTTGCTACCCTACCTAAAACTACTATTTCACCCAATAAAGCTTCAGTATTTGATTTAGCATTTAAAGCTAAGCTTCTATTTAATTTTGCATTATCATAAATTATTGTCTCTTGCGGAAGCCATTCAAACCATGAGTTACTACCAAGATTTATTTCATTTCTTATATTCGCTGTAAGATTATTATATGTTGGATATATCTTCTCCGCAGCTTGAGGAAAAATTCTAGCTTTCGTATTATCTTTAATAGTTACATTTACGTGGTGGGTATCACCGGATACTACACCACCAGATATATTAACAAGACAGGCGGTCTGAATATCGTCAAAGCCATCGTCATTAGGATATGCTCTCAGCGGATTATTAGACCTTAGATCTGTGATTTCTTTACTATCAAAGATTATTTTAAGTTCACCTGAGGCTCTTTCAAGTTTATTTTTTTCAAAGCGTAAGATAGCGGTATAGCTCCTCTTTTTTCATTTCTTTACCCTTGCCGCTCTTTACTACTCGCCCCCTATTAATTATGTAATATTCATCGGCTAGGTCTTTAGCAAAATCGAAATTATGCTCAACTAATATTACACCAAGACGTTCATCTGTAACCAGATGCTTAATGACTTTTCCAATGTGTTTGATTATTGATGGCTGTATTCCTTCGGTTGGCTCATCTAGTAATAATAATTTTGGTTTGGTCACAAGAGCTCTGGCAATTGCTAATTGTTGCTGTTGACCACCAGATAAATCACCCCCGCGTCTATTCTTCATATCCTTTAAAATTGGAAAAAGCTCATATAATTCATCACTTATCACCCTATCGTTTCTTTTTAAAACGGAATATCCGGTCTGAAGATTTTCCTCTACAGTAAGAAGTGGAAATATTTCCCTTCCTTGTGGGACGTACGCTATACCGTTGCGTGCACGTTGCGCTGGTGTATATTTTTGAATTTTAAGATCATTCAAAAGAATATCACCGGAGTTAGATTTTTCGATTCCCATGATTGTCTTTAGGAGTGTAGATTTTCCAACTCCGTTTCTACCTAATATACAGGTTACAGAACCCTCATTTGCTAGCATTGATAGTTGAAAAAGAATTTTACTTGCTCCATATGAAAAGTCAATATTCTCAATTTTTAACATTTATCTACCTAAATACACATCAATTACTTCTTTATTCTTTTTTAGAACATCCATAGTTCCCTCCGCTAATACCATTCCCTCATTTAAGACAGTCACTGGACAGTTTAGCGACTCAACGAAGTCCATGTCATGCTCAATGACTATAATTGTCTTTTCTTTTGAAATTACTTTTAAAAGCTCGGATGTTCTAGCCCTTTCTTCGTCAGTCATTCCAGCAACTGGCTCATCGAGCATTAATAGCTCGGCTTCCTGAGCTAATAGCATGCCTATTTCTAACCACTGCTTTTGTCCATGCGATAGGAGACCGGCTTTTTGGTAAACAAAGTCATCCAGGCCAATCTGTTCAATAACATACATCAAGAATTCATTATCCAAATTTTTTTGATTATAAAAAAAAGAATTGATAATGTTCTTTCTTTTAAAAGCAGCTAATTTCAAATTTTCAAGTACGCTTTGATCAGGAAAAACAGATGGTCTCTGAAATTTACGTGCAATACCCAATCCAACGATAGCTGCTTCATCATATTTTAGAAGGTTTATTGACTCTTTATAAATTAATCTGCCGGTACTTGGCCGTGTTCTCCCTGTAATAATATCCATAAAGGTTGTCTTACCCGCACCATTTGGACCAACAATCGCTTGCATGGTCCTATAATAGATTATAAATGACAGAGAATTCAGGGCTTTGAAGCCATCAAAGTCAACGGTGATGCCATCTATGTAAAGGAGTTCTCTTTTAGTTTTTTCTGACATCAACCAATCCCAATTTTTTTATGCTGTATGAGATCATGAGCCAAGCCTACGACGCCCCTGGGAAGGAATATTGTGACTAATACAAATAAAGTACCAAGAAAGAAAAGCCAGTATTCTGGAAAGTAGACTGTAAAAAAAGATTTAGCGAGATTTACAAGAACTCCACCCACAACAGCCCCATAAAGAGTGCCCCTTCCACCAAGAGCGACCCAGACTACGATTTCAATAGATTTAACTGGAGAGAATTCACCTGGATTTATTATGCCAACCTGAGGAACATAAAGAGCACCTGCTATTCCGGCTAGAACACCAGAAATAATAAAGAGAACCAACTTAAAATGTTCGACCCTATAACCTAAGAAACGAATTCTATCTTCTTGGTCACGTATCGCCGTTGTAACTTGACCTGCGTGTGATGATATTAACTTTTTAGAGAGATAATAACCTAAGCCAAGCGCGATAACTGAGAGTAAAAAGAAGGCAAGCTTCGTTCTCGTATCTTGCAGTGAGAAGCCAAGAATATCTTTAAAATCAGTTAAACCATTATTTCCACCGAAACCAAGGTCATTCTGAAAAAAGGCGAGCATAAATGCAAACACCATAGCTTGAGTTATAATCGAGAAGTAGACACCAGTCACTCTAGATCTAAAGGCAAACCAACCAAATATAAACGCTAAGAAACCTGGCACTAGCATAATCATAAGTATTGCATAAATGATATTATCAAAACCATACCAAGCGAGAGGTAATTCTGTCCAATTTAAGAAAACCATAAAGTCAGGTAATATCGGGTCACCATACACACCCCTCGGTCCAATTTCTCGCATTAGATGCATACCCATACAATAACCGCCCAAAGCGAAAAAAGCTCCATGACCTAAACTTAGAATGCCACAGTATCCCCAAACAAGATCAAGAGAAAGAGCTAGTAGACCGTATGTGAGATACTTCCCAAAGAGAGAAATATGATAATCAGATAGATGCAAAAAACTATCAGGGGAGGTAAAAATATTTAAAATCGGTACAAGAGCGCCGATAAAAACTAATATATAGAGAAAAATTCTTAATTCAAAATCACCGTTAAACATTCGATTACGAATTAATGTGGCAGTTAAGCTCATTGATTTACCTCAGCTGCACGGCCTTTTAGTGCAAACATACCTCGTGGTCGTCTTTGAATAAATAAAATTACAAAAACCAAGACAAATATTTTAGCAAGAACAGCGCCAGCGTATGGTTCAAGAAATTTATTTCCAATACCAAGCATAAACGCACCGGTTAGAGTGCCCCATAGGTTACCAACACCACCAAAAACTACTACCATAAATGAGTCGATTATATAACCTTGACCTAAGTTTGGCCCAACATTTGTTATTTGTGACAACGCGACGCCTGCTATTCCCGCAATACCTGATCCAAGGCCAAATGTAAGAGAGTCAATCCAACCTGTTTTTATACCCATGGCTCTTGCCATGGACCTATTTTGCATAACCGCTCTAACCTCGGTTCCAAAATGTGTTTTTTTCAAAATAAGCCACAACGCAAGAAAGACCATCAGACCAAAGACTAGGATATAAATTCGGCCATAAGATAAACTTAATGCAGGGTGAACCTCAAGCATACCACCCATCCATGTTGGATTAGAAACAGGCATATTTATTGGCGAGAATATTGATCTTACTAATTGTTGTAAAAATAATGAGATCCCAAAAGTTGCAAGTAATGTTTCAAGGGGCCTTCCATAAAGATAACGAATTATACCTCTCTCCAATATAATCCCTACCGCACCTGCAACAAGAAATGCAAAAGGTATTGCAATAAATAATGAGTAATTAATTAGATTGGGTAAAAATAATTGTACAACATAAGTTGCATATGCGCCTAGCATTATCATTTCTCCATGCGCCATGTTGATCACACCCATCACGCCAAATGTTATAGCGAGGCCGACAGCCGCTAAGAATAATATTGAACCTAAACTTAAACCAAAGAATAAATTTTCAGTTAATTTAAAAAAACGTAAATTATTTTCAATTTTTGACACAATTTTTTCTGCTTTGATTAAATTTAACCTAATTTGTTCACCGCCATCATTTGGATCCGAAATCTGAATATATTCATTTATTACAGATTGAATTTTAGGATCTGTTTTATTATTCTTTTCGAAATAATCCAAACTCATTGACTGTACCTCGCGGTCATCGGATAATAGACCAAGACGTGCTTCGGTTAGTTTTAATTTTTCAAGCACCCTTTTATTTTCTTCGTTAGCAATCGCCTGTTGGATTACAATGTATAATTCCGGCGAATTGCTCTTAAATATTATTTCGGCGGCATTAATCCTCTCACCGGGGTCATCTACCATCAGGGATGATTTAGCAATAACATTTTTAATATATTTTCTTAAATTATTATTCAGACTGATACGCTTAACCTCACGTTTCCC
>CACBED010000027.1 GCA_902538185.1 uncultured OCS116 cluster bacterium | reverse complement strand
AGAAAAACTTAATCTTAACAACATAGAAGTGCCAACCAATTAGATATGAATAATAACTCAGTAGATGATCGTTTAAGAGAAGAGTGTGGAGTTTTTGGAGTGCTTGGGCATCCTGACTCAGCTCAATTGACCGTCCTGGGGTTGCACGCTTTGCAGCATCGAGGGCAAGAGGCTGTTGGAATTGTGACTTTTGATGGAACTAAATTTCAATCTGAAAAAAGACTTGGGCTTGTTGGAGATAACTTTACAAAGCAACCTATTATTGAAAAATTATCTGGTATTTCGGCAATTGGCCACGTTCGATACTCAACACGAGGAGAAACAATCTTGAGGAATGTTCAACCACTGTACGCAGACCTTGACACGGGCGGCTTCAGTGTTGGCCACAATGGCAATCTTACCAACACTCTACTGCTACGTGAGAAACTTGTTTCAAGCGGGGCGATTTTTCAATCCACCTCAGACACGGAAGTCATACTGCATTTAGTAGCAAAAAGTAAAAAAATAAAATTTATTGACAAATTTATTGACGCCCTTGGTTATTTAGAGGGAGCCTATTCTCTCGTGGCGCTGACCAATAAAAAGTTGATTGGCGCAAGGGATCCACTTGGAATTAGACCCTTAGTCCTTGGAAAACTTGATAAGTCATACATTTTAGCATCTGAAACATGTGCTCTGGATATTATTGGTGCTGAGTTTATAAGAGAAGTAGAAAATGGTGAAGTTATAGTTATTACTGATGATGGAATAGAGAGCCACTACCCTTTCCCAAAGCAAAGTCCTAGACCTTGCATATTTGAATATATATATTTCGCGATGCCTCATAGCGTAATTGGTGGTAAGAGTGTATACGAAATACGTAAACAACTTGGATATGAACTTTCAAAAGAAGATAATGTAAAAGCTGAAATTATTGTTCCAGTTCCAGACTCTGGCGTTCCCGCGGCACTTGGATATTCCGAAGGATCAAAAATTAATTTTGATTATGGATTAATTCGTAATCATTATGTTGGAAGGACGTTTATAGAACCAACTCAAAATATAAGACAATTTGGTGTAAGGCTAAAACATTCGGCTAACGTACAAATGGTTAAAAATAAGAGCGTAGTACTCCTAGATGATAGCTTAGTTAGAGGAACAACCTCTGTAAAAATAGTGACAATGCTCTTTGAGTCAGGCGCGAAAGAGGTACATTTAAGGATTGCATCACCACCCATAAAATACAGCGACTACTATGGAATTGATACTCCAGAAAAAGATAGCTTGCTCGCAGCAAAGCATAATATCGATGAGATGAGAGACTATATTGGTTGCACATCTCTAAAATTTTTATCAATTGAGGGTTTATATAGGGCATTAGGATACAGCGAGAGAAACAACGAAATGCCCCAATTTACAGATCATTGCTTTACTGGTGACTACCCAACCAAATTGAGTGATATTGAACAAATCCCAGATCATACAAGCCAATTATCACTTTTAGAGGAATAAATTAAGGTGTCTTTGGATTTGAAAGGAATGAATATACTGATTACTGGGGCATCCAGTGGTATTGGGAGACAGGCCGCACTTACATATGGAAAACATCAAGCTAACATTATAGCACTAGGACGTTCGCAGAGCGCTCTGGAGACGCTTGATGATGATCTTGCAAAATACAATTGTAATGTTAGTCTTGTTCCATTTAATTTAATGCAATTTGATCTTATTAAGGATATGGAACAAAACTTATCTCAAAGAATCGATCATCTGGATGTATTGTTTTTAAACGCAGCAGCATTTGGAAGTCTAACACCAATTACGCACATAACCGAGGCGGAATGGAATGAGACTTTTGCAGTAAATTTGACATCTAATGTAATATTTTTGAAGTTATTTGAGCCTTACTTAAAAAAGACAAATCAATCACAAGTCCTAATATCCACTACGGAAATCATCAATCAGAAAAAACCTTTTTGGGGCTTATATTCAGCATCAAAGGCAGCGTTAGAGCAAATAGCATTCAGTTATGCTGCAGAAACCCAAAACACAAATATAAAAGTTAATCTGATTGATCCAGGTATCGTGAATACCAAACTAAGATTAAAAGCCTATCCTGGTGAAGATAAGCAAAAAATTACTCAGCCATCAGACCTATCAGATTTTTTTGAGGATATATTATTCAATGATAAGTTTAATAACGGTGAATTAATTAGATATGCTGATTGGCTGGAGTCATCAAAGCATTTTTAAATGACATAGGGATTATCGCCCTTTCTAAAATGAATTCTAAGTGGCGATAAATTGTACCCAAAGGCATTTCTGAGTTCATTAATTAAATACTTACGATAAGAACTTGGAATGGAGTCTGGTGCAGATGAAAATATAATAAATGTTGGAGGCTTTACTGATGCTTGAGTTATATATCTCAGCTTTACCCTTCGTCCAGCTCTCGCCGGCGGTTGATGCTTTTGAACAGCTTCATTTAGCCACATGTTCAGTTTCGCAGTTGTAGTTCTCTTTGTCCATTCATCGTATAGAAGGATGACTCTTTCCATCATTTCTTTTGTGCCCTTTCCTTTAAGGGATGATACTTTTAGAATATTTTTTTTATCAAGCTGAATTAAATTTGTAGAAAAGATCTTACCGATCTCATGGTCAAACTGTTCCCTATCCTTCACTAAATCTATCTTATTAAAGACAACCAAGAGGGCTCTTCCTTCTGTCAAAACTTGATCAGCCAGCCTCAAATCCTGTTTGTCAATGAAATCAATAGCATCAATCAGTAAGATTACAATATCAGAATACTTAATTGTTTTTATTGAGTCAAAATAAGCAAGCTTCTCGGTATCTTGATACACTCGGGATTTTCTTCGAAGACCTGCGGTATCGATAAGTCTTATTTTTTGACCACTCCATTCCCAATCAGTAGAAATCGAGTCCCTTGTTATTCCAGCAATATCACCTGTTAACATTCTATCGTGCCCAATTAGAGAATTTAATAATGTAGATTTACCAACATTCGGTTTTCCTATTATGGCTAGATTTATTGTGTCTTCATCATTATTTTCATCAACCTGATTTGACGGTATAGCTCGCAATATTTCATCAATTAAGCTGCCTATACCAATATTGTGTTCGGCAGATATGGCAAGAGGCTCACCAAAGCCAAGCTCAAAAAATTCATAGGTGTTTAACCTTAAGGTGCCACGTTCGCATTTATTAACTATGGTACGCGTCTTGATACCAGATTTTCTTAAATAATTTGCAAATTCAATATCTTTTGTTGTTAATCCAGATCTCGCATCAACAACAAATAGGCACAGGTCAGAGTCATTTATTACTTTTAATGCGTGACTTTCGACGGACTGGGATAAGCTATCAGAATCAGATTCATAAACGCCTGCTGTATCAATGAGAGAAAATTTTTGATCCTTTAGTATGATTATTTCTTCACGGAAATCACGTGTTAACCCCGAAATATCGGACACTAAAGCTTTTTTCCTACCATACAATCTATTAAATAAAGTAGATTTACCAACATTTGGTCTGCCTGCTAATACTATTCTTGGGGTCATAATAATACTTCATCTATATGATATTAATTCACCGCCATTAGATATAACATATAAATTTTTATTTACAACAATGGGAGGTATTGTCGATCCTTCTATTTTATTTTGTAAAATATCAGTCAATTTACCAGTTTTTGGGTCATGTACAATGATATCGCCTGATGATAAAAATAAATAGAGTCTATTTTGAAGTATCTGCATTGATACAATTTTGCTTTCATTTTTAAATTCATAATTTGAGTTTATATCCTCAAGCCACAATACCTCTCCACTCTCAATATCAATAGCAAAAAGTATATTACCATTAGATACAATAAATAAATAATTATTTGACGCGACTGGTGTAATTGAAGAAGAGATCGGTAATTCCCAAATACGCATTCCATTACTTAAGTTATTAGAAATAAGCCTCCCTTGAAAACCTACCGTTAACAATAAATTCTGATAAATGATTGGGCTCGCTGTTATATCCTTAATTTGAGAGAGAGAGTTTTTAATATTTTTCCTATTCACTGAGTCTGCCCACAATCTTTTTCCATTATTTTTTTGAAATATGAAAACCTCGCCAGATTTATAAGGAACAATTATTTTATCTTCGAATAAAGCCATATTACTTGACTGCACTAACCCTGCTGTGTCAGAGAACCACGAGTACTCCCATTTCTTGTCCCCTGATCGAATATCAAATGCATTTATTTTATTATCTACACTTAATACAAAAACCATCGAGTTATCCGCAATTGGGGCAGATCTTACGGGAGAGCTAACCATATTTTTCCAGAGAATCTCTCCATTGTATGGGTCAAGAGCATATAATTCACCGAAGCCATTTGTAAAAAATATTATTCCAGAGTTTGCAAATAAACCGCCACCAAAACCAATTTTAGGATCCTCTCCATCCGGAAATAATGATTTACTCCAGTTAATAGTGCCATTATCTGGATTTATTGACGAAACGGTATTCTCGGTATCGACGACAAATATTGCATCACCAATATAGATTGGTGACACCGAAGAAAGGTTGAGTTTGCTTGAGCCTTGGCCAATATTTGTTGACCATCTTTTAATAAATTCCTCTGTAAACGCAATATTATCCTTATTGTTTGTTATCACCCTCTCAGAAGAAATCCATCGCTTTGTTACAACTGGATCCGATAATTGTATTATATCAGAGCTTTCAGATAATTTTATATTGGATGAACCTATTAATATATTTTCTCTTTCACCGGGAAGAATATATTCTTTTCCCCTGATAATGCTCTCGCAAGCAGCCAGACTCAGAATTATTAGAAATAATAATAATCTGGATATGTATATTTTTGCTATATTTAATTGCACAATATATATTTATTTTGAATTCATAACTCTGAGCATCATCTTAGCTCTATCAAACATGCCATTTGTAGTTTTCTCATTTGTTATAATGATGTTTAGATATTCAATACCATTTTCATATAAGCCATGCTTGTATGCGCTCATCGCCAATACTTCATAAGCAAATAATGAGAGTGGGTTATCATTTTCTAATAATGAAGATAGCTCCTCTTGAATTTGATCAAATGGGTAATTGTCGACATTCAAATAAGAGAGTTTTAGTCTTGCAAGATCACTTATAAGACTATTCTCAGCTTTTTTTATTAGATCTATATATGTTTCTCTTGCATCTTCAATTTTATCTTGAGAAATGAAGTTATCAGATTTTAATAGCAAGGCATATGTTTTATAATTGCTTGTTCCGCTTTCAAGTAATTCATCAGTGTAATCATTTATTAGCTGAGACTCATCGTCAATGATACTCTCAATAATTTGCGATAATAGTATGCCCGACTTTTCAGTTTTACTCTTAGAGTAATATTGATATGCCTCAGACCCAATCAACACTAGAGAGATCACGATAATCCCTGCGTATATTGAATTTTTATATGTAGCCCAAAAAGTTTTAAGCCTATCCTGCCTTAGATCATCATCAATTTCATTAAATAGATTTGACATTTTATCACCAACAATAGATTACGAATTATTTATAACTATTTTTTGGGCTGTTTCCAATCAAAATCATTCTAATTCTGGAAAATATTGAATCTTGCTTTTATCATTAATCCACTCATCGTATTTTTTCATTGTGATTTTAAAAGCGTGGGAGTCAATAAAACCTTGAAGAGATTTCTTCACTTTTTCAAGTTTAAAATGCTCTTCGAACCAACGAGGATCAGCAATCATAAATTGCCGAACTAAAGGCAGTATACATAATTCATACACTGATAGTTTATCTCCATAAATAAATCCACTTTCGGTAATTTTATCATCTATTATCTTCAAGATCTCGGATGCTGAGTCCCTGTGTTTCTGTCTTTGTGTAATATCATACCTACTTGAATATTTATACCTATCAAGGTGAAATTTAAATTTGTCATCAAATAAGTTTATGAAATAATCAACGTCTTCGTTTTTATCCTGCAATGGAGTTAATAGCCCACCTGGATCGCTCTGACCTAGAATCCATTTTACAATATCAAGGCTTTCTTCAATAACCGAGAGATCCTCTTTTAGTAATATTGGCACTGTTGCCTTAGGCGACGCCAATATAAATTCTGGTGGCTTATTTTTTAGAGAGATTTCACGAATTTGGCACTTGATTGTCGAGTAATATATTGACAATCTTGCCCTTATGGCAAACGGACATCTTCTAAATGAGTATAATACTAACTCTCTATTTATTTTTTCTTGGCTCGAGTACTTCTCTTTCATGCTTCAGCTTGAGTTGTAATTTTCGTTCCTTAAATCTTTTCATACTTTTCTGTGTTTGGTTATCGTGGCAGTGAGGACACGATATTTCCGGTACATAATACTCGCTTGACCTATCTCCTTCAGATAAAGGCATCCTGCATGCGTGACACATCTCATGCTGACCCTTTTCAAGACCATGCTCGAGTGAAACTCTGTAGTCGAATACAAAACATTCACCTCTCCATTTTGAGTGATCTTGGGATTTATTCTCAAGATATTTTAAAATACCTCCATTCAGCTGATAGACATTTTTGTAACCTTTGGCTAATAGATAGGAGGATGCTTTCTCGCACCTTATTCCTCCTGTACAATACATTGCGATTTTTTTATTTTTTGACTTGCTCAGGTTTTTATCCGCCCAATCAGGGAAATCCCTAAAAGACTTTGTATTTGCAAAACTTGCCCCGATGAAGGATCCAATGGAGTGTTCGTATGTATTTCTGGTATCAACAACAATTACATCCCTTTCGTCAAGTAACTTGTCCCAATCCTCAGGTTGAAGAAGCTTTCCTGTCAGTACATGCGGATTAACACTATGCTTTCCCATAGATACAATCTCTTTTTTTAATCTGACTCTCATTTTACGAAAGGTATTTCCAAATGCTTTTGAATATTTGATTTGCAAATCCGAAAAATTATCTAATGACTTTACATATATCATTACATTTTTCACGCTCATTTCATCACCTGATATAGATCCGTTGATGCCTTCAGAGGCCAGCAAGATGGTTCCGAGAACTTTATTTTTTTCGCAAATTGTTTGAATAATGTCCCTAAATGACTTGTAATCGGCCCATGGACTGAACTTATAAAATGATGCAACAATATTATTATTTGATATCATAGAGCACCCCCTATCTAAATCTTATGTTAGCTTTGTTCAAATCAGAAATTTTATTACATCCCATCAACTTCATATCTCTAATAATTTCGTCTCTCATAAGAGTTATTGCCTTCTTCACCCCATTTGAGCCAGCACCAGCGAGTGAATAAAGATAGAATCTTCCACCAGAACATGCGTTTGCTCCCAAAGATAGAGCTTTTAACACATGGGTGCCTCTTCTAATTCCTCCATCACAAATTATCTCAATTTGTCCACCGACACTACTTACAATTTCTTCTAATTGATCAAATGGTGACCGCGATCCATCCAGTTGTCTGCCTCCATGGTTTGAGAGCATTATTGCAGTAGCGCCAACATCGATAGCCTTTTTTGCATCATCAGCAGACATTATTCCTTTCAAACAGAGTGGTTTTGGCCATATTTTTCTTATTTCTTCAATTTTTTTCCAACTTAATTCCTGATCTAACATATTTGTAAAATAATCTCCGACCGAGATTGCAATTTTTGTCCCCTCACTTAAATGGGAGTCTAACTGAGGTAATGAGAATCTCTCTCTAAATAGGTAGTTAAAACTCCACATTGGCGATAGCATAAAACTCATGAGACTTGCAATGGTTAGTTTTGGTGGCGATGTAAAGCCTGTTCTCAAGTCACGCTCCCTATTACCGCCCACCATTGTATCGACTGTTATAGCCAATG
>CACBED010000026.1 GCA_902538185.1 uncultured OCS116 cluster bacterium | reverse complement strand
TGTATTATTTCCTGAAATATTTATTGTCCAATCCATTTTTGTCATGTTTCTCAATGCTGATTGTATATTATTAATTAGCTGATTATCAAAATCCTCATTTGATGTGAGTTCTATATGCCCAATTTTATATTCAATTAAATCCAGCTTATCTATTTCATCTGATAGTCTGATATCATTATCAATAAGCATTGATTTTATCTCATCAAATGTTTCAGGTATATTGACGGACTCAGTCAGGTCTTCTATTTGCTCAGATGTTACACTTTGTATTTTTTTTGAATCTTTTTGAACTGTCGCTTTTAAATCGTTAATCAGACTGTCAATTGGGGGTAATTGATTTGAGTAACACAGTTTTATAAACAACATCTCTAGAGCTATATTTTGGTTAAATGAATTTTTCACATCATTATATCCCTTTAGAAGCATTTGCCACATATGCACCAATGAGGATATATCAGTATTCACAATGTACTTCTCCAAAATTTCCTTCTGTTTACCAGACAATATATCATTTTGTATCGGAATATTTAATTTCATTAGTGAGGCTATATGAGTAATTTTTGATAGATCTCGAATTACAGACATCGACTCAAATCCATTTTGATAAATTTCATTAATTTTTTCCGGAATCTGTTCTACCTGACTTAGTATCAGTTTTTCAAAAAGATCTATGATGAAATTTATATTATTGAGATTTAACATTTCAGATAATTTTTCTTCAGATATATTTCCCTCACAGAGCGATATGGCTTGGTCTAGAATTGATAAGGCATCTCGCATTGAGCCCTCTGATGCATTGCAAATTAGCTGAATACTCGCATCGCTAATAACGACATCTTCTTCTTTGGTTACCTTTTTTAAATATTCAGACATGACATCATTATCTATTCTTTTTAAATTAAATTTTTGACATCGTGATAATACGGTTACAGGAATTTTCTCTATTTCAGTTGTTGCAAATATAAAAACTACATGCTCTGGTGGCTCTTCCAGTATCTTGAGTAACCCATTAAAGGCCTGTTTTGATAACATATGCACTTCATCAATGATAAAGATTTTAAATTTTGCCATTGTAGGTTTTGTTTGAGCGAAACTAATAATTTCCCGAATATGATCAATTCCGGTATTAGATGCAGCATCCATTTCGAATACGTCAGGATGACGTGACTCCATGATTGCATCGCAGTTTAATCCTTTTTTTTCAATTTTGATCAAAGGGGTATACTCAGCATTATCTAATGTATAATTTATTGTTCGTGCAAGAATTCTTGCAGTTGTTGTTTTACCTACGCCTCTTATGCCAGTGAATAGGTAAGCTTGAGACAGCCTACTTGATCGAATAGAGTTACTTATAGTATCAACTATGTTGCTTTGCCCAACAAGCTCATCAAATGAAGTCGGTCTATATTTTCTCGCAAGTATTCTATAATTGGTATTTTCAGACAAATTATTACTTTCACTAATGCAGCAACTTGTGAGAAGTTAGCTAATGACCCGCAAAAGAATCGTTGTGGCTGCTTCCTTCCGGACCTGACCCGATTGGCGATAATTACGTCCAACACTAACTTCTCACATGAGATTATAACAAATCATATTCAATATTGGTATAAATACTTATTGTTATTTAGTAGATATTTGTAGGTAGAGTATTATTTGAGATAATGATCATGACTCTCAGTTTTTGATCTCATTTTACTCGCATGATATACCCCAAGTATTTTGAGTTCACTAGAAAAGAAATCTAACTCTTCTAGTGCTAGTCTGACGTTATCATCATGAGGATGACCTTCAATATCAACATAGAATTGGGCAGCAGAAAAGCTACCACCAATAATGTAGGACTCTAACTTTGTTAAATTTACGCTATTTGTTGCAAAACCACCCATTGCTTTATATAACGCTGCTGGAACATTCCTCACGCGGAAAACAATACTTGTGATGGTTGGTTTCCCGTCAGGCTCAGCATCATCTGGTTCATGGGATAGAATTATAAATCTTGTGGTGTTATGATTTTCGTCCTCAACATTTTTTCTAATTACTTTTAAGTCATAATATTCTGCTGCCAATTCGCTTGCCAAGACTGCAGTTGTCTTATCATTAGTTTCAGAAATAATTTTTGCAGAACCTGCTGTATCAGCCCCAACTATTTGATTTAACTTTAATTCATTAATGATATTTCTGCACTGACCAAGCGCATGTCTGTGGCTCATAACATTTTTAATTGTCTTCTCATCTGATTCATGAACACCAATTAATTGGTGTTCAATTGGAAGAAAAAATTCATCAATAATATACAGGTCCGATGTGGGTAGGAGATGATGTATATCTGCCACCCTTCCAGCCAAAGAATTCTCGATGGGTATCATCGCATAATCTACTTTTTTGTTCTTCACCTGGGTAAAAGCATCTTCAAAAGTTGCAGCTGGGACAGGTATCATACTGGGATATTTTTTTACACATGCTATATGTGAATATGCTCCCATTTCTCCTTGGAAAACTATCTTATTTTTCATATCTGATCCTGATCTTTTTGTGCTTTCATTAATCTTTCTACATCATCTAACGTGTCAATGCTAATAATTTTGTCATCAATTAGAATTAAATTTATCTTTAGTGAATTTTGTATCGCACGAAGTTGTTCTAGCTGCTCTTCTTTTTCAAGGGTAGATTGCTCCAGGGAGGTAAATTTATCAAGTGCTTCTCTTTTGTAAATATACACTCCAATATGCTCAAGATAAACTTTGGCGCCATGCGGAATTGGAGATCTTGAAAAATAAATCGCTTCGATGTTATTTTTATCTTTCACATTAGTTGCAATTTTAACAATATTTGGATTTAGAATATCCTTCTGATTTTCTATTTTTCTTGCATAAGTCAGGATATCAGCATCCGTACTTTTTATTTTTTCTAACCCTATATTAATAATGCTCGATTTGATATTAGGGATATCACCCTGTAAATTGACAACGTATTTATAATTTTTCTCAGGATCTATGGCTTCTAGCGCTTCATAAATTCTATCAGTTCCACTCATGTGTATATTTTGGGTTATAAAATATTTCGCATTATTTTTTTTGATGACCTCGGCGATTTCAATCGAGTCTGTTGCAATCATGACTAAATCTGCATTGGACATCTGGGCGTTTTCCCAAACTTTTAGAACCATTTCTTTGCCATCTATTTTTAGTAGTGGCTTCTTGGGCAGCCTTGTAGAGCCTATTCTCGCTGGTATTAGAATTATTGATTTATCACTATTATTCATCTGGAATATTTTAATTAAAAATATATATAATTAAATATTAGAATTATTGAATATTAGTAAATTTTTTTGTGGTTTTACTAATCCATTTATATTATAAAAAAAGGACTTGGACTGATACAACATGGATAGTTTTGAAATTAATAAAATTTTTGGTGCAATTTGTGCGACCGCCCTATTCATCCTAGTCTTAACCATCGTAACAGACTTCCTATATTCCGAACCTGAACTTGAACAGCAGGCCTATGTAGTTGATGTGCCAGACATGGATATGCCTGTTGCAGATGACACGTTAGAGGTTGTTGAAGTAGATGTAATGGAATTACTGGTTATGGCGAGCCTTGAGAATGGTCAAAAAGTAGCAAAAAAATGCGTTTCTTGCCATAATTTCGAAGCTGGATCAGCAAATAAAATTGGGCCCAATCTCTATAATATAGTCGATCGGCAAATGGGTATAATGGATGGTTTTGCATATTCCAACGCTATAAATGAAAGAGGTGCCAATAATGAGAGTTGGACATTTGAAAACCTCTTTCACTTCCTTGAAAATCCAAAAAAATGGTTCCCAGGAACCATTATGGGTTATGCTGGCATAAGAAAGCCGAAAGACCGAGCTGACCTTATTGTTTATTTGCACGATATTTCGCCTGACTCAGAATCAACAATAGAGTAAATGCTGGGAAGGAAGATATAATCTTTCAATTAGACTTTCACCCATTATTAAATTATATTTTTATTATGCCTATTAGAAAAATCAAAATACTTCTTCTGATTGTATTTTTTTTATTTGGAACAACTAATTATATAGCTTCGGAAGAGTATCGAGACTTAGACGATATATCATGGGAATATGCTTTAACCCTTGGGGATGAATTAAAATATTCAAGTAATTTTACCCATTTTGATTACGTCAATCCAACAGCCCCAAAGCGAGGAAGCCTAACGCAGCCAGCAATTGGGTCATTTGATACACTTAATCCCTTTAATCTAAAAGGTGTACCGGCAATGGGCAGCTATTACATATATGATAGCTTGCTTAAAAATTCAGACGACGAGCCTTTCTCTTATTATGGGTTGTTAGCAGAAGCTATATACCACCCCGCTGACTTTTCGTATGTAATTTATAAATTAAGAGATAATGCGCGATGGCATGACGGAAAAAAAATAACAGCGGAAGATGTTAAATGGTCACTTGAAACCCTGAAGGAATATAATCCAAATTATCAATATTACTACAGTAATGTCAGTGAAATAAATATTATTAACGAAAAAACAATTGAGTTTAAATTTGATCAATCGGGCAATCGAGAGCTGCCACTAATTACAGGTCAATTTCCAATATTACCAAAACATTTTTGGAGTGACCAGACAAGGGATTTTAGTGAGACGTTACTGGATTTTCCATTAGGTTCAGGACCATATAAATATGCAGAGGTTCAAGTAAACAAAAAGGTAGTATATGAGAGAGTTAAAGATTACTGGGGGGAAGATTTATCAGTAAATAGAGGATTCAATAATTTTGATACTATTATTTTTGAATACTTTAGGGATCGCCAAGTGCAGTTGGAGGCATTTAAGGCAAACGAGATAGATATTATTTTTGAAAACTCCTCAAAGAGATGGGCTACCGGTTATGATTTTTCTGCAAGGGATAATGGAGATGTAAAACTTGAGCTCTTTAAACTTAAAAATGTTCAAGGCATGCAAGCATTTGCAATGAATCTAAGAAAGCCCAAGTTTCAAGATTTAGCTGTAAGAAAAGCTCTTAATCTTGCCTTCGATTTCGAATGGCTGAACTCAAATTTATTCTATAATCAATACCAGAGAATCGATAGTTTTTTTGATAATTCTGAGTTGGAGTCTACATCTTTGCCTGACGGGCAGGAGTATGAGATATTGTTAGAAATAAGTAATTTGATTCCGGATGTAGTTTTTAATGAGGTTTATGAGAATCCTATTGGTGGTAGTCCACAAAATATGAGAAGAAATCTAAGAGAAGCGCAGACGCTATTAATGGATGCAGGTTATACAATTATTGATGGCAAACTGATTGATAAAAATACAAATAAACCCTTTGTGATTGAGTTTCTCATATCACAACCGGATATGGAAAGAATTATAACGCAATTCCAAACTAACCTCAGATCTATTGGTATTGAAGTAAGTATAAGATTGGTAGACACTGCGCAATATCAATTAAGGACGGATCAGTTTGACTTTGATATTATAGTTGCAACTTTTCCGCAAAGTTTGTCGCCTGGTAATGAGCAAAGAGACTATTGGGGCTCGGAGGCCGCTGACTCTGAAGGTAGTCGAAATATAATTGGTATAAAAGATGAAGCGATTGATCTGCTTATTGATGGAATTATCTATGCAGATACAAGGGCTGAGCTTATATCAACAACAAAAGCATTGGATAGAGTATTAAAATGGAACTATTTTGTTGTCCCTCACTATTATTCAGAAGGGTTGAGAGTGGCAAGATGGAATAAATTCGAATATTCTGATAATCTACCTGACTACAATGTAAACTTATTTACTTGGTGGAGTAAATAAACCCCATATACCAAAATATTGATCAGTTACTATGCTTGCATACACAATCAAACGAATACTTCTAATAATACCAACTATTCTTGGCATAATGGCAATAAGCTTTGTAATTATCCAATTTGCTCCTGGCGGACCAATTGAAAGGATAATTGCCCAAATTGAGGGAACTGACAGCTCAGCCTTATCAAGAATTTCTGGAGGTTACAGTGGGGATTTCAGCCAAGGTATTCAAAATTCAGATACAAACAGTAAATATCGGGGCAGTCAGGGCTTGGATGAAGACTTTATTCTAGAGCTCGAAAAACAATTTGGTTTTGATAAGCCTCCAATTGAGAGATTCTATCATATGATAATCAATTACATGACGTTTGATTTTGGCGAGAGTTATTATCGCGATATTAAAGTCATAGATCTCGTCAAGGAAAAACTGCCCGTATCAATATCTTTAGGGCTCTGGATGACCCTCATATCTTATATAATTTCAATTCCACTTGGAATGATGAAGGCAATTAGAGATGGCACAAAATTTGATCTATGGACTTCGACGATTATTGTCGTTAGTTATGCTTTACCAGGTTTTTTGATAGCGATATTTTTGATAATATTTTTTGCTGGTGGGAGCTATCTTGACTGGTTTCCATTGAGAGGCTTAACATCAGATAACTTTCATGATTTAAGTCTATTTGGAAAAATAATTGATTACATGTGGCACATAACACTACCTCTTTTTTCAATGGTACTTGCTGCGTTCGCAACCACCACCTTATTGACAAAAAACTCATTTCTAGATGAAATTGGAAAGCAATACGTTCTGACGGCAAAGTCAAAAGGTTTGACTGATAATCAAGTTCTAAAAAGGCACGTTTTTCGTAATGCAATGCTAATCATAATATCTGGTTTTCCCGCAGCATTTATTTCAGCATTTTTTACCGGTTCACTTCTAATCGAGACAATTTTCTCATTAGATGGACTAGGTTTATTGAGTTTTGAGTCAATTATAAACAGGGACTATGCAGTAGTTTTTGCGACGCTATATATTTTTTCATTTATTGGTTTATTGATAAATCTAATCTCGGATCTCTTGTATCATTGGATTGACCCAAGGATTGATTTTGAAACGAGAGAGATATAGGCGAGGCAGTTCAGATATATATAAATGTGGAACCCATACAAAAATATTACCCCAGTAACAAGACGAAGGCTGAATAATTTTAAAAAAAATAGACGTGCTTTCCTATCATTGAGGATTTTCCTTCTTCTTTTCCTAATATCATTATTTTCTGAGCTTTTAATTAATGATAAGCCGGTAATCGCCTATTATAAGGGTGAAATACTCATGCCCATTATTATCGATTATCCCGAAGAAAAATTTGGTGGATTTCTGGCGGTAACTGACTACAGGGACCCATTTATCTCAGATGAGATTGAAGCGAATGGCTGGATTTTGTGGCCTTTAGTTCGGTATAATCACCAAACAATCAATTATGAGATTCCATCTCCAGCACCTTCACCACCATCTTTTTTAATAGAGAGGGAAATGCGATGTCAGAATTATCCGGGAGGCATCGATGATAAAAATTGCAATATTTGGAATTGGAATTGGCTCGGCACTGATGACCAAGGCAGGGATGTTTTAGCAAGATTAGCGTATGGATTTCGTATTTCTGTTATATTTGGTTTAATTTTAACGGTTTTATCATCGTCTATCGGGATAATTGTTGGGGCATTACAAGGTTTTTTTGGTGGCCTAACCGATCTGTTTTCGCAGAGATTAATATTGATAATGCTGTAAGAGTTTTACCTGAACCTGACTCACCGACAATAGAAATTGTTTTACCTCTGGGGATTGATATATTTAAATTCTTAATCCCAAACTCTCCATTACCACTCGCAGGAAAGTTGAGCGCTAAATTTATTATTTGCAGTATATTTTTATTACTCTCAATCATGTCAATCAATGAATACCTTTCTCGGATCAAAGGCATCTCTTACACCTTCACCGATAAAAATCAATAAACTTAACAAAATTGCAATGCCGAAGAAACTAGTCAAGCCCAGCCATGGTGCATGAATATTATTTTTACCCTGCGATAGGAGCTCTCCAAGTGATGCCGATCCAGGGGGTAGGCCAAAACCCAAAAAATCGAGTGACGTTAGAGTAACAATTGATCCA
>CACBED010000025.1 GCA_902538185.1 uncultured OCS116 cluster bacterium | reverse complement strand
AACGCCTGATGGCATTCAAGTTCCTGATGTATTGAAAAAATATATGAATAATTTAAGTACCATAAAAATTTGAAATTAACTTAATAGAGTAACTTATTGATGAGTCAAAAAAAAATATTAATAACGAATGATGACGGTATTAATGCTCCGGGAATTGAGATCTTAATTAATGCCGCAAAAAGAATATCAAGTGATATAACAATTATCGCCCCAGAAAGAGAGCAGAGCGGTAGATCTCAAGCGATGTCATTATCAGATATTATAAGACTGAGGGAGATTGATGTAAATATATTTTCTATAGCTGGTACGCCTACAGATTGTGTCATGCTTGCAATTAAGCAATTAATGAAAGATAACAAGCCAGATCTTATTCTATCAGGGGTTAATAGAGGTCAGAATCTTGCTGATGATATAAATTATTCTGGAACAATTGGCGCCGCAATGGAGGGTGCAATACACAACATTAAGTCGATCGCACTGAGCCAAGTATTTAATATACACAATAAAGGGTTGGATGCATTTCAGGCAACAAAAAAAAATCTAGATCGGACATTAGATTTTGTTTTAGATTTAGACTATCCAGATAATATCGTTTTAAATATCAATTTTCCAGATATTGTTGAAGATAATCTGAGCCATCGTTTTACTAGACAGGGGAAAAGAGATATACCAGCTCATACAATGGAAGAAAGGATTGATCCTAGAGGGCAGAAATACTATTGGATAGGCTTCAAGAGGGCAGAGGGTGGTATGCACGATGGAACAGATCTGGATTGCATTCAGAAAGGTTTTATTTCAATTACGCCAATTGGCCCAGATCGAACAGCATATTCATTTCTTGAGACCAAAATTTAGTTATAGAATTCTTCTTTTGAAATATAATATTAACTAATTGTGAATAAACTAAGGTTTATTTTTAATTAGCTATGTTTAAATTATAAATGCCTTCAAAATATCGATCTAAATACATTATACTAACTTTATTTACAGTTTTACTCACATCATGTAGTGCAAGTATTGAGAGATTTAAAACTGTAAATAATGATGAAAGAAAAAATCAACTTAACCAATATTCTGAGGATCAAAATGCAACATTTAAAGGCACCTATTCAAATTATTGGATTGTATCGAGTGGCGAGACTCTCGAGTTTATTGCGAAATCAACTGGCGTACCTTTAGAAGATATTGCGTATTATAATTCTTTATCACATCCATATAAGCTCGATGATGGAATGCGTTTGTTCATAGCAAAAAGAAAGATGGACAAAGACACAGACTCGCCTGCGGGCAGTAAAGTTAATATTGAGAATGAGGGCGTATCTGGCGTTGACGATGTCTACTATGTCAAGTCAGGAGATACAATCTCATCGATTGCTATTAAATTTGGAATTGATGCAAAACAACTAATCGAATTAAATCAAATAGTGAATCCAAGTTTAATATATGTCGGGCAAGAGCTAAAATTCGCAGAAAATAAATTATCAAAATCAGATAAAATGATCAACACGTTTTCAGCTAAAGAAGCTAGCAAAGCCGCAAATGTTATCGATGAGGTAGATAAGTCAACGGCTAGCATACCTCAATTTAGATGGCCTGTTTTAGGGAGAGTTATCAATAGTTATGGAGCTGAAGTTTATGGTAGAGTTAATAATGGAGTTTATATTTCAGCTCCATTAGGCTCAGAGATTAGGGCTTCTGAACGTGGTGTTGTAACCTTTGTTGGTACCGAAGATTATTTCGGAGATCTAATTATAATTAAGCACCTAAACAATTGGGTCTCATCATATGCGCATCTTGACAAATCAAATGTATTAATTGGCGACAAGATAGAAAAAGGTGATATTATTGGAACAGTTGGTGCATCCGGAATAATAGAAAGCCCCCAATTATACTTTGAGCTGAGACGAGGTACAATTGTACAGGATCCAACTGATTTTCTAAACTAGACTAAATTTATATTATTTTTTGCCGCTACGGAGGTGATGAATTGCCATGCAACCCTACCAGATCTCGATCCTCTTCCAGCAGCCCATTCAATTGCCTCTGCATGTAAGTTTTCCGTATTTGGAATATTATAGTGTCTTATGTATGCGTCAATCATTGAGAGATATTGATCTTGTGAACAATTATGAAATCCGATCCACAAACCAAATCGATCAGAGAGAGAAACTTTCTCCTCAACTGCTTCAGATGGATTTATCGCTGTAGACGTCTCATTTTCTATCATCTCACGCGCCATAAGATGGCGTCTATTTGACGTGGCATAAAATATTACATTTGATGGTCTGCCCTCAATGCCACCCTCAAGGGCTGTTTTGAGTGATTTATACGTTGTATCATCGTTATCAAATGATAAATCATCACAGAATATTATGTAGTTAATCTTACTATATTGTTTGATTATTCCCAAAATATCTGGCAAATCTCTTATATCCTCTCTATGTATCTCTATTAATATAAGTTTATTTTTTGATGTTTTACATAACTTACCGTGTATCCCTTTGATAAGTGAACTTTTTCCCATACCTCGTGCGCCCCATAAAAGCGCATTGTTTGCAGGCAATGATTTTGAAAATTTTATTGTATTTTCTAGCAGAATATCAATATTTTGATCAATTCCCTTAAGTAGCTCTAGCGGAATTGAGTTGACATTCTTAACTGCCCTAAAGCAGCCACCTTCGGATTGCCACATAAATGCATCTGCCTCTTTCCAATCAATTTTAATATCAGCTTTAGTATGTTTATCTTCTAGAATCTTTCTAATTTTTGATATTTCTTCAATTAATTTATCGTTATTTTTTGTCATTTGTTGAGATATAGAAAATTATTATTTAAAAATTTTTTATTAACCTATATATATTATATAGAAATTTATTAGAAATATATTTTTCTGTCTATAGTTTTAGTTATTTATATAAAGAGAGTGAATTTACCATGATTACCCAAGCATACGCTGCATCGCACCCAGGTGGTGGTGATATTTTTCTTCAGTTACTTCCATTTTTACTCATTTTCTTAATCATTTACTTCTTGATTTTAAGACCTCAGCAAAAGCGTGTCAAAGCTCACAAGGAGATGATTGACGCACTAAAAAAAGGTGACACCGTTATCACTCAAGGCGGTCTCATTGGAAAAATATCAAAAATTACAAGCGATCAAGAGGTTGAAATTGAGATAGCCAAAGATGTAAGAGTTAAGGTTGTAAGAGGGATGATTTCAGATATAAGGAAATGACTCTCTAACGGGGATTAAAATGCTATATTTCTCAAAATTCAAATCGATAAGCATACTTCTAATTTGCTTAATAGGGGTCATTTTTGCTTTTCCTAATTTACTGAGTCAAAACACTGCAAATGATCTACCAAAAATCATGCCTCACAAACAAATCAATCTTGGTCTTGACCTAAGAGGCGGTTCGCATCTCTTAGTCGAGGTTCAATCATCTGTTCGTGCTTCCGAAAGAATGGATGATCTTTATGATGAAATCAGAATTGAGCTAAGGCGAAATAAAATTATGTTATCAGATATTGCTCAAAGTAGTAATCAAATAAAAATAACACTAAGCGACGATGGTTATAAAGGTGATCTAATAAATATTATTGAGTCCTTATCACAAAATGTGAGAGGTCAATTGGGAACCGGCCAATTAGATAATGAACTCGAAATCGTAGAGCAAATTGACGGCTCAATTCTTGTGAGTATGACAGAAGAGGCCCTAAGTGACTTATTAAGACGTTCAGTTGATCAGTCAATCGAAATAATAAGAAAAAGAATAGATGAGCTTGGGACTAAAGAGCCTACAATACAGCGACAGGGGGAGTCCAGAATCCTAATTCAGGTTCCAGGGTTAGATGATCCCAAAAGATTGAAAGATCTACTTGGAACTACAGCAAAGATGACATTTCACTTGATTGATCCTTTTTATGATGGCGGTAATGTATCTCGTTCATCAATGCAATTGAATCACGCAGATAATGAGAGTAAATATGTATTGGAAAGACGATCTATAATTGGTGGCGAAAATTTAGTTGATGCACAACCAGGGTTTGACCCACAAACTAACCAGCCAATAGTAAATTTCCGCTTTGATGGTCAAGGCTCAAGGAAATTCGGCAAGATAACTACTGATAATGTTGGCAAGCCATTCGCAATTGTTTTAGATAATGAGGTGATATCTGCCCCAATCATTAATGAGCCGATATTAGGTGGCTCAGGCATGATATCGGGTAGTTTCACTGTTCAAGAAGCGAATGATTTGGCAATTCTGCTAAGGGCTGGAGCATTACCTGCGCCTCTGGTCATACTTGAGGAAAGAACTGTTGGCCCAGGTTTAGGTGCTGACTCAATAAAATCAGGGCAAATTGCATCAATATTGGGTCTCGCACTCGTTTTAATTTATATGTTTGCTTCGTACGGTAGATTTGGGATTTACTCAAACATATCGCTTTTGATAAACTTATCCTTGATTGTAGCTATACTATCAATTCTACAAGCAACATTAACATTGCCGGGAATAGCGGGAATAATCCTCACAATCGGGATGGCCGTTGATGCAAATGTTTTAATCTTTGAAAGAATAAGAGAGGAAATCTCAAACAAGAAGTCAGTAATTAATGCAATAGATAATGGATATAAAAGAGCCCGTACAACAATACTTGACGCAAATATTACTACCTTTATTGCAGCTATTATACTTTTTCAATTGGGGTCAGGCCCAATAAAAGGGTTTTCCATTACACTTGCAATAGGCATTATAACATCAGTTTTTACCGCTTTCACACTGACAAGGTTTTTTGTTGCATTGTGGATTAAAAGGTCAAATCCAAAAGAAATTAATATTTGAGTGGGTAATTATTTATGAAACCTATTAAGTTAATAAAGCTAGATACGAGTATAAATTTTCTTTCCAAGACAAAACCTTTTGTATCTCTCTCATTAATCTTTATCATTGCATCTACATTTCTTCTATTCTCAAGAGGTTTAAATTTTGGTATCGATTTCAACGGGGGCACATTAATTGAAGTACAAAAGATCTCAGGAAATGCTGATGTTTCTGAAATGCGGGCGCGTTTAGGGCAGCTTGATCTTGGAAATATACAATTACAGGAGTTTGGAAAGAAAACTGATCTTCTCATAAGGGTAGAGCAGTCAGGTGATGAAGAAGGAGCCCAGCAGGCAATAATTAGTAAAATTTCTGAGGTTGTAGAAGTAGATTATGAGATAAGGAGAATTGAAGTTGTTGGCCCAAAAGTATCTTCCGAACTAATAAAAAAGGGTATCATTGCGGTCATATCAGCTGTTATTTCTGTTTTAATTTATATTTGGTTTAGATTCGAATGGCAATTCGGTATAGGGGCAATATGTGCTCTTGTCCATGATATTATTATAACGATTGGTGTATTTTCACTATTGCAGTTAGAGTTTAATTTATCGATTATAGCCGCCTTACTTACAATTGTTGGTTATTCGCTTAATGATACGGTTGTAATATATGATAGAATACGGGAAGAGCTTCGCAAATATAAAAAAATGCCAATAATGGATCTAATTAACCAAGCTTTAAATTTAACTTTATCGAGAACTCTCATGACTTCTATAACAACTCTTCTTGCCCTATTTTCACTGTATCTGTTTGGTGGGGAGGTTATTAAAGGCTTTACATTTGCAATGATATGGGGAGTCCTGATTGGTACTTATTCCTCAATCTTTATTGCTTCACCAATTCTAATTGGATTGAATATTAAACGCGATTGGTCAAAAAAGAATGAAGAATAGTCTAAGCAAAAGAAGACTTGAGCCATTTATTTAAATCACTTTCTGCTCGTTGCGCAATCCTAATTTTTTTCTCCATATCTCTTATTCTTTTTGGCTTCTTCCTGATATCCCTGATATCCATATTCTCAAAAAGTCCAAAATTTATATTCATTGGCTGAAAATCTTTTACATGATCCTTACGTGTAATATAGCTTATTAGACTACCCATGGCTGTTGTTTTCGGTGGTGGTTTTTGTTCTCTCACTTTTAACTTGTTATACATTAATAGTCCCGACAATAATCCTGTGGAAGCAGATTCAACGTATCCCTCAACTCCTGTGATCTGCCCTGCAAACTTGATCCTCTGATCTGAGATAAGACTCAAGTCACTTGATAATAGTTTTGGGCTATTAATATAAGTATTTCTGTGTATACCACCTAATCTTGCAAATTTGGCATCGCATAGCCCCGGGATTTTTCTAAAAATATCTGTTTGATGGCCATATTTTATTTTCGTTTGAAATCCCACCATATTAAATAATTGACCCGAGATGTCATCCTGCCTGAATTGGATAACTGCATATGGTTCATTACCATCATTATGAGGATTATTTAAGCCAAAGGGTTTCATTGGCCCATGACGAAGTGTTTGCGGTCCACTCCTTGCAATGACCTCAATTGGAAGGCATGAGTCGAAGTATGGTGTGTCTTTCTCCCATTCATTAAAGCTTGCCTTATCTGCTTCAATCAACTCATCAACAAATTGAAGGTATTGCTTCTCATTTAATGGGCAATTAATATAATCATTTAGAGATCCTGATGGCCCTACCTTGTTATAACGCGATTGAAACCAAGCTGCTGACATATCAATGGAGTCTGTATAAACAATCGGCGCAATTGCGTCAAAAAAATATAAAGAGTCATCTGAGCTTTTTTTAAGAATAAACTCTGATAAAGCCTCTGATGTGAGGGGACCGGTTGCAATAATTATATTTTCCCAATCGTCAGGAATTTTTATTACCTCTTTCTGGATAACATTGATATTTTGATGGTTACGTATACAGTTAGTAACTTCCGCGGAAAATAAGTTTCTATCGACAGCGAGTGCTGATCCAGCTGGTACTTTATGCTCATCCGCGGCCTTCATTATGAGTGACCCACAAATTCTGAGCTCTTCGTGTAATATTCCAACCGCATTTGAGAGCTTGTCATCAGAGCGAAAAGAGTTTGAGCAAACCAATTCAGCGAGTCCCTGGGTTTGATGAGCAGGAGTACGCTTTTCGGGCCTCATTTCGTAGAGATCTACTTTTATATTACGTTCCGCTAGTTGCCATGCAGCTTCACAACCAGCTAGCCCTCCACCTATTATTTTAACTTGTGTCATCGCGAATCTTAATTAAATAATATTTAAGTCTTTTATATTACATTATGAGTATGAATAAATATTTTTTATTAGTTTTTTACTTCTTGCTTCCACTATTAATGGTTTCTTGTACTACAAGTTATTCGCCCATGAATACTAAATACCCCAACCTTAATAGCTATATGTTTGACATGAGCATTATTGCAGATGATGACTCGGACGTTGTGGTTTGTTCAGGATATAACTGTAATTTTAAAACTCACATAAAATTCACCGATAGTGACCGTGAAATGATTCATAAAATATTTAAAAGTAGGGATTTTCGAACACCATATGAGGAAAGACAGATGATAGCTGCTGCTGTTGCAACAATTGAGACAGTTGTTGGACCTATAGTCGGAACGGAAAATGATAAGGGCGGCGTTTTAGAGAACGAATTTATTGGTAATATTGAAAAGCAAGATTGTGTTGATGAGTCCGCATCAACAACAAGTTATCTGAAGTATTTTCAAGATAATGAGTTAATATTTATGCATTCAGTTGTTGTGCCACAATCAAGGGGAGCGTTAATAGACGGACGCTGGCCACACTTCAGCGCAACAATACGAGATAAAAAAAATAAGAAGCAGTTTGTTGTTGATTCTTGGTATAGAGATAATGGTGAGCCTCCAGTAGTTATGGAGCTTCAAGATTGGGTTTATGATTGGAGAAGAGCAAATAAAGTTCGAGAGGAATCACTCAACTAGTTAGTATTTCTTTTAAAAATTTTCCTGTGTGGCTCACTTTTTGTTTCGCAATATGCTCCGGTGTCCCTTCTGCTATAATTTTACCTCCATGATCCCCGCCTTCGGGTCCCATATCGATAATCCAGTCTGCGCTTTTGATCACATCTAAATTATGTTCGATGACCAAGACGCTGTTTCCCTTATCCACTAACTCATTTAATATCTTTATTAACTTTTGGACATCATGAAAATGTAAGCCAGTTGTTGGTTCATCTAAAATATAGAGGGTATTACCTTTTGGCTTTCTAGA
>CACBED010000024.1 GCA_902538185.1 uncultured OCS116 cluster bacterium | reverse complement strand
CTTCATATCGCAGGACTACTTGAAAAACCAAATAGTGGTGAAATATTTATAAATAAGGTGAAATGCTCCAAAATGACCGATTTTGATCGTACAATTACAAGAAGAGTGTCTATTGGCTTTATTTATCAATTCCACCATTTACTCTCCGACTTTACTGCAATCGATAATGTTGCAATACCCATGCTATTGTCAGGTTTAGAGAAAGCGAACGCCAAGAGTAGAGCGAGAGATCTACTGGATAATCTGGGTTTGCAAGATAGAATAAATCATTTACCGTCTCAACTTTCTGGTGGCGAGCAACAAAGAGTGTCTATATGCCGTGCCTTGGCTAATAATCCAGATATATTACTCGCAGATGAACCAACGGGTAATCTTGATAGTAAAACTGCTGAGGTTGTCTTTGAACAGTTTATATCTCTTGCTCGAAAAAATAATACAAGCGTATTACTCGCAACCCACAATACTAAGCTATCTGAAAAATCTGACAGAATAATAAAAATAATTGACGGAAAGCTTGTCGAGAATTAATTTCTTAGCCAATCTGGCACAGGTAACTTCTTCTCTTGAAGAAATTTTTGATTGTATATTTTGCTTTGATACCGGCTTCCATGGTCACATAGGATGGTAACTATTGTTTTTCCCTTGCCAATATCTTTCGCCAGGTTAACTGCCCCAGCGATATTTATTGCACTTGATCCACCAAGAATAACACCCTCATTCTTCACAAGATTATAGATATAATGTAAGGCATCGATGTCCTCAATTGAATAACAATAATCCACTTTTTCAATTTCTTCGATTATAGGAGTTACTCTTCCAAGCCCGATACCCTCTGAAATAGAATTACCCGCGGATGGTTCAACTTTATTATTCTGAAAAAAATTATACATTGCTGCTCCTTTTGGATCAGCAATACCAATTTTAATATCAGGTTTGTTTTTCCTTAGGTATTTTGAAACACCTGAGAGTGTTCCCCCAGTCCCAACTGAACAAATAAAACCGTCTATTTGTTTATTTGTTTGCGCTAGGATCTCAGGACCAGTAGTACTGTAGTGTGCCATCATATTATCAAGGTTATTCCATTGATCTGCAAAAATTGCACCATTTGGATTCGTTTTCATCTCCTCATCAGCAATTCTCCTTGCAACATGTTGATAGTTATTAGGATCTGAAAATGGAACAGCGGGAACTTTTATGAGCTCAACTCCAAGTGCAATTAATGTGTCAAATTTTTCTTGGCTTTGTGTTTCTGGAATTATAATTTTGACATTATACCCTTTAGCATTAGCAACAAGCGCTATTCCTATTCCGGTATTACCAGCGGTTCCCTCGACTATTGTTCCACCTTTTTTTAGATCACCTCGTTTTTCGGCGTTTTCAATGATGCTAAGTGCAGCTCTATCTTTTACTGATAGGCCCGGATTCAAAAATTCAGCCTTTCCGTAAATATGGCAAGATGTAAGTTCTGACACCTCTTTTAAGTATATGAGGGGCGTGTTCCCAATTTGAGATATTATATTCATAGTTTATTTATAATAGTTCAGACACGGAAAAACAAATTAATTTATAGGAGTTTGGAATCTTATTCTAATTGGCTAAATTTGATTATTTTGTATATAAAATATTGGTGACCAGCCATATATTTGAAGATGTGCTGCACTGGAGTCAGAATTCAGTATAGTTAAAATATCCCTTTTTTCCATTTCGTAATCTTCAACATAAACAGTTGGATCACCATCAACAAATCCAGGAAAAACGGATAAATTTAAATAACGTAGATCATTATGAACATTAACGATTAAAGTGCTTTCGCTTAGATCAAGGCTCTGAAATGTTTGTGACTCAACATAATTACTTAACATATCAAATGATAACTGATTTAGCATTGTGTAAACATAAATACCATCATCAAATTCTTGAACTAGATAGCCTATTAAGCTATCTGTATTTTCAAAATCATCTTGTGAAGAATTGATTGGCACCCGAACCCTTGAGGTTACATATGACATAAAGTCGTTTCCCACCTCGCAGCCAATATAACTATATTCTAAGAAATAATCACTCAGCGTACTATGCAGATCATATAAGTCCTCATCACAAGATGATACTTGGAAACTTACAAGCATTGGGATATCAATTTGACTCCTATTTTCAAGGACATCCATAAGATCGGATGTATAAATATCACCTTCAAAATCAATTTTACATGCTGATAGAGAGGTCGTAAAAATAATTATAATAAAAAGTGACTTTATATTTCTCATGTTTCGGAACATAAGAATTTTCCAATCAGTAATTAATGTCCGTTTATCATTGCATAATTAAGCTAATTATAGAAGAAAAAAATTGAATTAACCTTGACCAATAATTGATGTGTAATTAATCTTTACAATGTGACTTATATACGAATATTGTTATTTCTGACTTTAACTTTTCAAGTTATTCTGCCAACTGATGGCATATCAAAAACATATACCACCGATAATGGCAAGCTTGCATTAAGTGCGCCAAAACATTCTGGTTTCAAAACTCATACCAACTATATGGGTCAAAATTCATATAATTATGAATACATTAAAGATGGATCAGCGGCTCGCAGGGGAGAATTTTACCAAAGATTTGAACTAAAGGATGGAGATTGTTTTGGAGATGATGGCTGGAATGATTGCGAAAATGATCGCGAACGAGTCGAATTTTCATCAAGACCCACACAAAAACCAAGCGGCACACAGTGCTTTGCCTATAGTATTAAATTAGATAAAGATTTTATTGATCTCCACCCAACAAACACAGACCTAGGTCAAGTCCATCAAAAGGGTGGCCCTAAAGGGACTGCAGGTGGGTTAAAATCATTTCCGCCTTTAATTCAAATAGGAGCAAAAAGGGGCAGATTAATTTTTGGCTGGCATGAGCTGTCAGGTTCATCTGATAATGTAATTGATAAAAAAAGAGAATATCCGCTTATTAAGCTCAAGCATATGAAAGGGAAATGGACTGATATCTCTTTTTGCTTAGATTACGAGAATAAGAGAATGGATGTATGGTTAAATGGAACAAAGGTGCATGTAATTAATAAATCACCCATAAATTTCATGCCAGAGTCAACCTACTTTAAATACGGTATTTATAGAAGTTTTATTAGTCGTCATCAAAAAGAAATAGGGGAAGGGGCAAAACTACCAACACAAATCGTGTATTATGATGAGATTAGACGGGGTAACTCAATTAATGAAGTTGATTTCAATATTAATCCTAAATTAATGCCGGTCGACTAAGGCATGACAAAACTACCCAATTGGGATATGAGAACGTACACACCCATTAATGATATTAAGATGCCGCCTAAAACTCTTGAATTTATGATCTCATGCTCTTTGTTTATTAAATATCCAAATAATACTCTAAAAGCAGCAGACGATCTCTGAATTGGCTCCACAATTGACATAGCAAGCAGCGCGAGCGCCATGTATCTTAGTAGTTGAGATATGAAAGCCATAAACCCTGTTATGAGAAACCATTTTCTTCCTGATGGCTCCAATTTATATATTTCTTTAAGGGGTATTTTAACAATTAGAAATATTATAAATAATAACATCGATGCTGATAAATAAGAGATAAATCCGCCTACAATATTATCTTTTATTCCACCACCATTTGATCCTAGCTTTATTAAAAGAGGGCTTGTGCCATAAGAAAATGAACATAGAACTCCCCACATAAAGCCACGAGTATAGTCAATTTTAATACCTGATTTTGTTACATTATTACTGCTGCCAGCTAGTATAATCATAGGACCAAGGAGGATTAATATAATTCCAAGAAAATGCAGATAGGTAAATATTTCATTCAAGATAAAGAATGCAAAAAATACTGAAATCAATAGTGAAATTTGCATTACGGGACCTGCAAGAGTTGTCCCCAGGAACTCAATAGACTTGTAGTTACAGTATCTGCCAAAAATAAAATGAATGATGCCTGCTATACCAAAGAAAGAAATAGATCGAATTGTGAGGCTATTTAATGCTTCGTAGCAATCAAATACGAGCATTGCGGCTATGAACAGTGGCACCCCAATTGGAACTGTCACTGCAATTGACTTATAAACGGAATTATATAAAATCCCCCGTCTCACAGCTACGTCATTAAACGCAAATGACATTGCAGATAGAAGCGCTAGTAGACTGCCTAACATGTTAAACCATTTTAATAAATATATATCTGATTAGAGCAATAAAAATACACTCAGTAAACAAAAAAACCAGCCTTAAGGCTGGTTTCTTCGGAGTAGTTTAAATAATAAATACCAATTTTCTATTTAAAAACTCGATTATCTTTTATCACTCATTTTATTGTAATACAATATCATAGTAGATGATATCAAGAGGAAAAATTATTTAATAAATGCAGTAAGATCATATTGGATTTTACAGGCAGGGATTGGCAGTGGCCCGGAGGTTTTAAAGAGTGTGCTTGCAGGCATTTTATCTCCTAATCTATTCACCCACAGATCTTCTGTTAACGGGATGTCTACCATATCAACAAAATGAACGCGTCTTCTAACTAAATTTTCAATTGATGTGCCGGCAATCTCACAAATTCTAGATACCTTGCTTATTATATATTCTGCCTCAAGGCGTGCTTGATTTCTGTGATATGGAAAACTTGGGTTCACGGTAGCTTCCGGTGCTAGACCATGCTTAAAGTCTGTAGCAAGCTGCCCAGATAGGAATACGAATGGCCCAGCTTTTACAGCGGTAGACTCAGGACTTATTGGTTCTGGTACACCCTTACAATTTATAATCTCTTTTTTGTATGGTCCGCTTGGGTCAACAGCAATAAACTCAGACTCTATTCGCATTGGAAGCACTACTAAAGGCACCGGGATTATCACACGTGCTGGGGGGTCAACGGGGAAGTATTCAGCCCATAATTCATCAACTATTGCAATATCTTCCATATTGGTCATATGTAACTCTGCTCTGACAACATGCTTTAAAGACGCGCCAGCATCTTCTAGTAGATCCTTCATTCTCTCAATCTCATAACGAAGCTGATATTTGACAATATTATTATCATAAGGAAATGGATAATTTGGAAGTGTCTCCTTGAGTGGGCCATCTTGGTTATGTGCTGTTGTTCCACGGGTAAAAATAAATCCAGCACCCTTTAAAACTTGGGAAAAGACTGCCCAACCAATCGATTTTACCTGAGCAATCTCAGGAGATTTAGTCAGCTTCACCGACTCAATTGGCATTTTAGCTGATTTTGAAATATTTATCATATCCAATGATACCCTTGCCTCTTGAACAGGTAATTCTGGAGTAAAAACTAGAGTGCTAGGAGGGGGATTATCTTTGCTAAACCAATTTCTCCTTTCTCTCAATGCCATATCAACGTCTTCGCCATGCATATGAAAGGAGTTAATTTTTAAAATGTGTTTTAGGGAAGTGTCAACCTCATCTAGGGAACTATCAAGTTTATTATAAATAAATTTAAGTTGTTTCTCAATAAGCGATCCATGATAGGGCATGCCCTCGTGCAATTTTAAATTATCTGGAACCCCAACTCCGCTTTCATAAGCCATTTGTCCGCTAATAAAAATTAGATCACCTGCTTTTACTGCTACAGGATAAATATTATTATCTTCTTTTAGATATTTGAGTTTCGATGTCATAACCAATTCCCCTTTTACTTATTGTTTAAAAAGCTGCTCCGGTAGCATTTTTGCTAGTAAAGCGTTGATAGATAATCATGATTAACAACAATATTGCTGTTTGGATTACCATGAATGCTGCTAATCTTGCTGAATGCCTTTCCATTAACATGAAAAAAACAACTGGCATTACTTCTGTCCCATGTCGGTATAAGAACATCACAGAAGAAAACTCCCTGATAAATAGTATAAACGACATGAGCCATGCAGATACAATCCCTGGCTTTAATAGTGGAGTCAGTATCCTCCGAGTTGACTGAAACCAACTTGCTCCATGTATTCGTGCTGATTGCTCAAGCTCAGGATGAATAGATAGACGGACAGAATATATCGTCCTATACGCTAGATAAAAATAGGCGATAACATATGCAAAGATTATAATGAAAATTGTATTATAAATAGGTGTTTTTACAAATGCAAATAGCACCATCATCCCAAAAACAGCACCTGGTATTACAATTGGCAATAAAACTAACATCCCCATAAATGCTTCGGCATTACGTGATCTAATTTGGGATAGAATTAATGCAAAAATTACAGAAATTGTGGCAGCAACAGAGCAAGCGAATAAACTATTTTTTATTGCTCTAGCGGTAACATCATATTCAAAGAGAACGGTTGTAAAGTTAGCCCAAGTAAAGAATTGCATACTAAATGAGCCTGTCCAGAACTTTTGAAGTGCTACGAGTATCAATGTTACAATCGGCATAATGACGGCAAATATGATGTACGTTATAGCAAGCGTAAAAACGACCCACTTCCAACGCCCAAGAGATATTTTCTTCGATTTGTAACCCTTTCCTGTAACTGTTGTAAATTTTCTATTACCTAGCAATCTTCTTTGTATAATAATGCCAATCGCCGCAATAAAAATTGCTATCATACCAAGCGCTGATGCAGCGGTTACATCTTGGGGCATATTATTCATGAGTGCCCAAATTCTTGTTGATAAAACGTAGTTACCTCCAGCAGAGCCGAGGGCCATTGGCACTTCAAGTGTTCCAACGGACATAACAAACACAAGGATCATTCCGGATAATAATGCTGGCCCATTTACGGAAAGAGTAATTTTTCGAAGAGTATTCCAGTTACCGGCACCATGTATCCTTGCTATCTCTTCAAGTGTAGGATCCATCTGTCTGAATGACGCCACTGCGTATAGATACATAAATGGGGAATAGAAAACCGACTGGATAAAAACCATTGACCCTAGTGAGTAAATATCGGGGAGTAAAAATTCTGGAAAACCGTATTTGGTAAGAAACATAGAAATCATACCTGCATTAGGTACAAAAAGCAGTCGCCAAGCAATGGCTCCTACAAAAGCGGACAAAAAAAACGGAATAACACAGAAAACCTCAATTGCTTTTACACCTGGTACATCTGTTCTTGCATTTACCCATGCCAAGGAAACGCCAATTACAGTTGCCCCAAACATTGAACCTGCTGAAAATATGAGTGTGTTCCAAATGTCAGATACTATTGTGTCTAGTTGAAGAATTCTCTCAAATCCTGCGAGTGTGAATATATCATTCTCAAAAAATGCAGCCCTTATGGCCATTGAAGCTGGATACAAGATAGCAACTAACATCAGTGCTGCGGTTACCCAAAAAAGAGATTTCTCAATTGATATATTCCGAATAATGTTATTTATGTGGGTGCTTTGATTAGACAATGTCATGTATTTCCACTCAAAAGACTATTGCTTTATTTTCATTTATTTTTATTACGACCTTATCTCCAACAATATATTCCTCATCATCTGTTACAGAGGCCTTTATATCTGCAAATTCTGTTTCTATTATTAACTCAGATCTATCTCCTAAGTATTGATATGTTCTGACAACACCATCAATGGAATTTTCTTGTTTGTCTTTTATGCCTTTTTGAATGGATATCCACTCTGGTCTGAACAGGAGCACGCCTTGTTCTGACTCAGTATGGCGAGATAGTCTAGCTTTTATTATTTGTTCACTTTTTTTATTTTTTAAAGTTATTTTACAAGAATTGGACTCTCTCTGAATTATGTGACCCTCTATCATGTTTGCTGTTCCTATAAATTCACCAACAAACTTCGTTTTAGGGTTATTATACAAGCTCCTAGCTTGATCGCTTTGCTCTATTTTGCCGTTGTTCATTACTATGAGTTCATCACCAAGACCCATTGCTTCCGATTGATCATGTGTAACATACACAGCCGTAATACCGATTTCTGTTTGTATTTCTTTCAGTAAATATCGCATTTGCTCTCTAAGTTTTGCATCGAGGTTACTGAGTGGCTCATCGAATAGTAATAATTTGGGTCGGCCCACAATTGCACGTGCAAGCGCTACACGTTGTTGCTGGCCCCCTGATAAATCTGTTGCATTTCTTGTTCCGAGGCCTTTTAACTGAACCATATCGAGCGCTTCTTCTACTCGATTAGCTAACAAATTCTTATCAAACTTTGACATTCGAAGCGGAAACGCAATATTCTCAAATACACTCATATGTGGCCAAATTGCATATGACTGAGCCACCATGCCCATTCCACGCTTTTCAGCAGCTACGAAAATTTGATCTTCATTATTAGATATAGTTTCATTTTTTATGCTTATTATACCAGTATCAGGTTTTTCTAATCCACCTATGCATCTCAATGTTGTTGTTTTTCCACAACCACTTGGACCTAATAGCACAAAAAGGTTTTTTTCTTCGATCTCAAAACTAACATTATCTATTGCCTGATGGTTGCCATATCTTTTTGATAGATTTTCTACTTTTAAAAATGCGCTCATACTTTAGCAAATCCCATTAAAGTTATACTTTATTAAAAAAATACACTGCTTCGCATGATAAAATGCGAAGCAATGTATAATTTATTTCAGAGTTGATATGAATTATTAATTTACAAATAATGCTCCAAACTCTGCCTGTGCATTAGCAACAAGATCTGCGTCCTTTACCATTGCTTCATAATCAGGAGCAAAGGCTGAGTCCATCAAATCATCATTGTTTGGTGTAACTGCACAACTACTTGGAACACCAGCTCTACCAGGCACACGACCTTCATGATACTCAAATATGGTTTGGCCTTCATGACTTCTCAAGAAATCTAACCATAGTTGGGCAGCATTAGGGTGAGGGGCGCTTGCAAACGCAGCAGAAGCTTGTTCTTGCAACATTACGCCCTCTATAGGTGCGGCTGTTTTTATGAATGTTGCTCCTTGACTATGAAGCACACAAGCATCAGCTGATACGCCTAGTATTGACACTGGACGTTCACCAGACATCATCATATCGATAGATAAGGATGAGGTGGATGATATTAGTACATCCTGATCTGCAAGTCTTTCCCAATAATCATCAGGAAGTTTACCACTCTTCTTCATGTAATCATAAACAAGAGCAACAGATTGCTGCAGTGAGCCATCAAGTATACTCATCTTACCCTTTAATTGTGGGTCAAGAAGATCCATCCAGCTGTTAATCTCAAGGTCTGGCAGTGCATTACTGTTCCACATTGGTACAAACATGTACATATCAGATGTCCAATATGGTACATTATTCAGTCCAATTTTTTCTGGAAGTTTCATTTCTGCATAATTTGGCGAATTA
>CACBED010000023.1 GCA_902538185.1 uncultured OCS116 cluster bacterium | reverse complement strand
GCCAATGCAAAATTTGAAAGAACCAGCATTACAATTAAAGCGATTGATAATTTAGGTCAGAATAATTTATTTCGAGCATCCGGTGAGCATCGATTGGAGGCCGGGTATCAAGTACTTTTTGATGATAAACCAAATGATAGTGTGGAAAAAGATCTAAATGAAGAAAAATTAAGCAACCAAAATGTGTTTGGAATCGAAGAAAATGAGTCTATCAGCTGTACGAAACTCATAGATAATGCACACGATACTGAGCCACCACCGCGATTCAATCCAGCCTCACTAATTAAGCTCTTGGAAGACTTGGGAATTGGAAGACCATCAACCTATGCGAGTATACTTAGTGTTTTAACAGAGAGAAATTACACTAAACTAGAACAAAAAAGATTTACCCCAACCAGTAATGGCAGACTTTTAACTGTCTTTTTAGAAAATTACTACCCAGACTACGTAAAATATGATTTTACCGCTGACTTAGAGGAAAAATTAGATCAAATATCAAATGGCGACTATACAAGAATATCTCTATTAGAGGATTTTTACTCAAATTTAGATATGAAAACCAAAAATGTTAAGGATGTTGAACGAATAGAAGTAATGGAAAACCTCGTAGATACACTCGCCCCACACATATTTGGCCAAGACTCTGAAAATCCAAGACTTTGCCCAGACTGCAGCGGTGGAAAAATAACCCTAAAGTCATTTGAAAGTGGTTCATTTTTATGTTGTTCAAATTATCCTGATTGTAATTTTCAGCATGGTTTAGGAAAAAATGATGCTATCGCAACTCAGAAACAAGTAATTGCAATTGATCCAATGACTGGCAATGAAATTATACTTCAAAGCGGCCGTTATGGCCCTTATTTAGAAGTAGCAGATTCCAGCGTAGAGAATGAGAAACCAAAGCGTGTCTCAATACCAAGAAACATCAAGGTAGAAGATTTGTCAGATGAACTAGCATTACAGCTTATATCTCTGCCGAAATCAATTGGTAACCATCCTGAAACTAATGAGGAGATTACTGGCGCTATTGGCAGGTATGGACCTTATATCAAACATGAAAATACGTATGTGAGTATTAAGCTTGAGGATCTTTTTTCAATAGGACTCAACCGAGCAGTGACTTTGATTGACGAAAAAAATAAAGTGTCACCTTCAAACCCAAATCAAATATTAGGCCAATACCCCAAAACTAAGAATGATATAATTTTATCTAGTGGTAGATATGGGCCGTACTTAAAGTACAAGAAAAAGAATTACTCTCTTGGGAAGAATATTTCGGCTGAAACATTAAATCTCGAAGAGGCAATAAAAATTATAGATTTAAAAGATAAAAAAAATTAAAATCATTCGTTGACTTACGTTAATATTGATATATTTATATAAAAAAAGGTAAATTATGGCAAAATCTGGAAATATAAAGATACGATTAGAGAGTACAGCAGGTACTGGATATTTTTACGTTACAAAAAAGAATAATCGCACAATGACAGATAAGCTGGTCGTAAAAAAATACGATCCTGTTGCCAGAAAACATGTAGATTTTAAAGAAAATAAAATCAAATAATATCAACCTTAATGTAACCAATAAGGTTATTCTAAGTTCATCATATTTTTCTTGATATTTTCATAATTCATCTGGTCATATGTCAGTCTCTAGATTTGGAGGAGGCCAAATTTAGTGACTAACAATACGACCTAAACCCTACGGACCCAGGAGATGCGGCGGACCTGAGCAACTCCGCAGGGAAACTCAATTTAATATTATATAGTAATTTAATTTATTGAAAATAAATTTTTCAAATTTTTTACTCAAGAAATTTATTTACATTTCTTATAAATGGGTCCATAGATATTGGCTTTGACATATACTCCTCGCATCCGAGTGCTAATATCTTTTCCTTGTCATCCTCCATCGCAAAGGCTGTGATCGCAATTATTGGAATATGGGAAATATTTGCATCTGACTTTATCCAAGTAATCAAATCATAGCCAGAAATTCTTGGCAACTGTATATCCATAAGAATGAGGTTTGGTAACTCACTTGAAATTTTATCCATTGCAAACATAGGATCTGCACACTCGATAACTTCGCAATTCTCCGCAATTAGAATTTCTCTGAATAGCTTCATATTCAGTTTGTTATCTTCGACAATTAGTACCTTTCTATTTTTCTTTTCCATGCGCAGATTGAATGAATATTTTTTATATACATATAATAGAATATAATAAATGCTACATATTAATAGTTACTTATTGAGTAATGCAAAAAAAACTTTGAAAGCGGGCAAAAATGATTGAAATCTGCAAGTCGATGAATGAAATATCTGTAGATGATTTCCAAGGCTTGGATAATGACAACCCATTTATGAAATATGACTTTTTATGGTCGCTGGAAAGCGCAGGTTGCGCAAGTGATGCATTTGGCTGGGTTCCTAATCATCTAGTAGAAAAAAATGAGCAAGGTCACATCACCTGTTTTACACCAGCATATTTGAAATATAATTCTTTTGGAGAATATATCTTTGATCATGCCTGGGTAGACTTTTACAATAAGGTAAATATTAAGTATTTTCCAAAATTACTTGTTGCTATTCCATTTACCCCGATCAGATCATGCAAATTTCTTACTAAACCAAATATTGCTAATGGTAAGGAAAAATCAATACAGGCTATAAAATCATTACTAAACAAGTATGATATATCAAGTGCGCATATCAATTTCATCGAAAACCCGGAAATAGGCATTTTACAGGACAATAATTTTATAAAAAGAAATAGTAAGCAGTTCATTTGGGAAAATCAGAATTATAAAAACTTTGATGAATTCTTACACTCTTTAAATGCAAGAAAAAGGAAGATGATTAACAAAGAGAGGAGGAGCCTACATTCTGACGGAATTAATTTTGATAGAATTGAAGGCCAAAATATTACAAGTGAACAGCTCGATAGCTTCTTCAAGCATTACCTTGATACTTGCAATAGAAAATGGGGTAATGCTTACCTTAATAAGATTTTCTTTGAGAATCTAGTTGATAAGATGCCTGATAATTTATTACTGATTATAGCTAAGAAAAATGGCAATACCATAGCTAGCAGCTTGCACCTCCATAATGATCATACGCTTTATGGCAGATATTGGGGTGCAAACAGCTTTTATAAATTTTTACATTACGAGTTGTGCTATTACCAAGCAATTGAGTATGCGATTGAGAACCGGATGAAAACCATTGAGTCTGGCGCAGGTGGATCACATAAGATATCTAGAGGCTATAAACCGACATTAACCTACTCTGCTCATTTCTTTCAAAACCAGCAAATTCATAATATAGTATCAGAGTTCATTGAAAAAGAGGGTGAGTACATTAATAGAGAGGTAGATTACCTATCGAGTTTTAACCCATTCAAAAAACTGGAGGATTAAGTGATTAATTATGATAAAGATAACATTTTTTCAAAAATATTGGCGAATGAAATACCCGCAATTCGGGTATTTGAAGATTCAAAAAACTTAGTGATAATGGACGCCTACCCCGAGGAACCGGGTCATATGTTAGCAATACCTAAAGCAAAATCCAGAAATATATATGATATTACAGAGAGAGATTTGGGGGAGCTGTGCGTTCTTGTTAAAAAAATAGCTGATATGCAAAAAATAGCTTTTGGGGCTGCTGGTGTCAAAATTATACACAATTGCGAGTCTGAGGCAGGACAAGTTGTTTTTCACACACACTTTCATATCATTCCATATTTTGCAGAAAATAATACCATGCCTGACAGTCTAAATAGTAAAGAAAAGCAAGCGGAGTCAGTTAGAAAGCTTCTAGTGTAGCATGAGGCTTTCGGTTTCTTTCTTTTTTTTGCTGTTTGATAATTTTTTACCATTAACATAAATGGAGAGTTCACTATCAGTGTCCGACTTATCAACCTTGACGCTTCCCCCGTTCTTTAATTTACCAAATAGCAACTCATCTGCGAGTGGTTTTTTTATCTTTTCATCAATAAATCTCTGGAGAGGTCGTGCACCATATTTCTCATCAACACCATTTTCTGTTAGCCACTCATACGCTGGTTCTGTTAATGTAAGAAGAACGCTTTTTTCATCAAGTTGTGACTCGAGTTTTATAACAAACTTATCAACTATCTGCTTCATTATGGTTTTTGATAGAGAATTGAATGGTATAATCGCATCAAGTCTGTTTCTAAATTCGGGTGAAAATAATCTATTGATCTCTTGACTATAATTTTGTTCAATTTTTGATTCAGAAAAACCTATTGATTCTTTGGTCAGATCCTGAGCTCCAGCATTTGTTGTCATAATTATAATAACATTTCGAAAATCAATTTTTTTTCCGTTATGGTCACTTAAGAACCCATAATCCATGACTTGTAAAAGTATGTTATAAATATCGAAATGTGCCTTCTCAATTTCATCTAATAATAATACACAATGAGGTGTTTTTTCAATTTTCTCAGTTAGTAGCCCCCCCTGATCATAACCAACGTAACCAGGCGGTGCGCCAATTAACTTTGAGATGGAATGTCTTTCCATATATTCAGACATGTCAAAACGAACGAGTTCAATTGATAATGTGTTAGCTAGTTGCCTCGCTAGCTCCGTTTTACCAACACCAGTTGGACCTGAGAATAAATATGATCCGATGGGTTTTTCAATATCCCTTAAGCCTGCACGTGATGATTTTATTGATGATGATAATAATTCAACAGCATGATTTTGACCAAAAACTTGATTCTTGAGGCTTTTATCTAGTTTCTTTAATATTGAGTTATCAGATTTTGAAACGGTTTTTTCAGGTATTCTCGCAATAATAGAGAGGGTTTTTTCAATCTCTTTCTCAGTTATTTTCTTTTTACGTTTTTCAACAGGTAATATTGCCTGAGAAGCCCCCGTTTCATCAATTAGATCAATGGCTTTATCAGGTAGCTTTCTATCCTGCATATAGCGTGATGATAACTCAACTGCAGCAATAAGACTTTGATCATCAAATTTAATTTGATAAAATTCTTCAAAATAAGGACGTAAACCATTGATTATACTAATTGAATCTTCAATACTTGGTTCAGCTATATCTATTTTTTGGAACCTTCTAACAAGCGCCCTGTCCTTCTCAAAATATCTTGTAAATTCACGATAAGTAGTCGAGCCGATACATTTTATTTGACCAGACTGAAGTGCGGGTTTTAGTAAATTAGCGGCATCCATTGCCCCACCGGAAGTTGCTCCCGAACCTATAATTGTATGTATCTCATCAATAAATAATATTGCATGAGGGATTTTTTCAATTTCCTTAAGCACATCCTTTAGTCTCTCTTCAAAATCCCCTCTATACCTTGTCCCCGCAATCAAAGCACCCATATCCAGTTGGATAATCTGTGTCTTTTTTAAAAAATCGGGTACTTTCCCATTCACTATATTCAGCGCGACACCCTCTACAATCGCCGTCTTACCGACACCTGGATCACCGACCAAAATTGGATTATTTTTTCTTCGCCTACACAGTGTCTGACAAATCCTCAATATCTCAGTGTCTCGAGCAATTACAGGGTCAATCTTGCCGCTATTAGCTTTATTATTAAGATTTATGCAATATTTATCTATGTTTGGAGTTATGCTTTCTTGCTTTCCATCACTAGCCTCCTGTGACTCAAGATCGTCCAAATCAGATGAATTGGTTGACATGCCATGACTCAGATAATTTACAACATCATATCTTGATAAATTCACCTTATTTAGAAAATAAACTGCGTGACTTTCCCTTTCTGAGAATATTGCAACAAGTATATTTGCACTTGTAACCTCCTCTTTGCCAGAGGTTTGGACATGTATAACAGCTCTTTGTACGACCCTTTGGAAGCTCGTAGTTGGCTTAACATCAACACTATCTTTTAGTACAATATGTCTCAATTCGTTATCGAGGTAGCCTTCAAGCTCATATTTTAATGTCTCCAAATCGACAGAACAGTGTTTAAACACAAGAGATGCGTCATCATCATCAATTATAGCCATGAGTAAGTGTTCAAGCGTTGAAAACTCATGGTTCTTAGATCTTGCTATAGAGAGTGCTTTGTGCAGTGAGTCTTCTAGACCTTTTGAAAATGTTGGCATTATTTATTTTTCTCCATCTTGCATTGTAATGGATGACCATTTTTTATTGAATAATTCATAACTTGCATTACTTTAGTCTCAGCAATATCAAAAGGATAGATACCACACAATCCTGTACCATTTCTATGAACATGCATCATCACTTCATTTGCTTGATTGATATCTTTCCCAAAATATTTCATGAGAACATCTACAACAAATTCCATCGGAGTGTAGTCATCATTTAACAGAATAACCTGATACATGCTAGGGCGTTTTAACTTATCTTTTGTAAGCGTTTGAGTTTTGTTTGAAGTGACATTATTGGTCATTTAAACTATATTCCAATTTTTAGAAACTAATGTAATATAATATTTGGGGAAAAAAAAATAAAAATCAATTTTAAAAATCATTTTTTTTAAAAAATATATAACTTGATTAAGTAAAATATAAGAATTATGTGGTAATTTCTTTCAATGCATACTTATAAAAGAAATTTTGTGTCAGTGTTTCTTTTTTTGATTATTTATTTTTTTTCAACAGATACGATTGCAGCTCCAAAATATTCATCATTTAGCCTTGATGCTATCTCAGGTGAGATCTTACATAATAATAGAGGTTTTCAAGCAAGATATCCTGCATCTCTTACAAAAGTTATGACGCTTTATTTGATTTTTGAGGACCTTGAAGATGGTAAAATTCAGAAATCAGATTTAGTTGTATTCAGTCGAAATGCCTCGAGTATGCCAGCATCAAAACTAGGTCTTGCACCTGGTGAAACAATAACACTTAGTAATGCTATTAAGGCCCTAGCAATAAAGTCTGCAAATGATGTTGCAACAGCTATAGCTGAGCATTTATCTGGTACAGAGGAGAACTTTGCGAAACGAATGACTAATAAGGCACGAGAACTCGGAATGTATCAAACAAGTTTTAGAAATGCATCAGGGCTACACAATAATTATCAAAAGACAACCGCATTCGATATGGCCATGCTTGGTCTGAGAATCTTAAAAGATTTTCCTGATGAGTCGAGTGTATTCTCCCAGAAAGAATTCAATTTTGAAGGTAAAACTTACCGTAGCCATAATAAATTATTATTTTCATATCAGGGAACAAAAGGCATGAAAACCGGCTTCACGAATATGTCTGGTTTCAATTTAATTTCTTATGTGACGAAAGAAAATAAAGAAATTATCTCCGTTGTAATGGGTGGTAGTTCTTCGACCTCAAGGAATTCAAACATGGTAAAAGTCCTAAATAAATCAATAAAACTCGCAAAGTACGAGATACCTTTTCCAAAATCCAATCCTTTTATCGAACAGAAAAAAATAAACTTAAAATATAATGCGGTGAAATCTGAAGAGAGGATGCAATCAAGATTCGAAATACTTAGCAGCCGGGTCGATAAAATATTAACTATCTTCCCCTAGTTTGTTGATTTTTAATTATATATTCTCTAGCTGCATTAATTTTTTTGGCTATATACTCGCTGCCACCCACATCAGGGTGATTTTTTCGAATTAACTCTTTATACGCATGATCGATTTCCTCATCGTTAGCATCCATTGTAAGTCCAAGTATTTCATATGCCTCTTCAATCCCAGATATGTCAATGTTTTGCCTTGAATAATTAGGATTTGATTGTTTCACTCTTGAAAAAACTCTTAATATGTACGGTAAGAGGTAAATAATATATCCAAGTATCTTGAATTTTATTAGCAAGGCTAAAACGATTGGAACAAATATCAGTAGTAAAATAGTCATGTTGATTTCATTAAATTGCATCCAATTTTACAAAAATAAAATGGTAGATGGTGCGATCGAGAAGATTCGAACTTCCACAGAGTTTCCTCTACAGCGACCTCAACGCTGCGCGTCTACCAATTCCGCCACGATCGCACGATATATTTTATTTTTATATAACTTAATATATTTGAATGATATTATTTAGCAATCAGATTAATATGAAATAGCGTTTAATGTATAAGGAAATAGAGTACATAATAAGTAAATCACCGGTGGAATATGAAATTGCAGTTAATTTCATGGATAGAAGGGTTGATCTCATAAATAATGGGGTCGCCTCTGAGCTAATTTGGTTTTTAGAGCATCCTCACGTATACACCGCAGGTTCTAGTGCTAAGAGTGATGAACTGATAGATTCAGGACAGGTTCCTGTATATAAAACACCAAGAGGTGGGCGATATACATACCACGGCCCAGGGCAAAGAATTATATATCTGATGCTGGACCTTGAAAGATTTGACAGGGATATAAGATCATTTATAAAAAACATCGAGGAAGTATTGATCAAAACTTTTACTAACTTCGATATAGATGTATATCCTCACAGAGATCGTATCGGATTGTGGGTCAAAAATAGAGGCCAAGAAGAGAAGATTGGAGCAATTGGGCTAAAAATAAAGAAGTGGATATCATTACATGGAGTGGCAATTAACATAGATCCTGATCTCAGTTATTTTAATGGAATAATCCCATGCGGACTTCCGGATTATAATGTTACAAGTGTAAGAAAAATAAATGATTTAATGACTATGGATAAATTCGATAGAGAATTCATTAGGAATTTTCAATCAGAAGTTGGTGATTTAAAGCAACTTAATAATCTGGATCTATATTGAGTTAAGTAATTTGATATAGAAATCGACTTCTGCCATCTGACTGTCTAATTCTTCTTTTTTTTCATTATCATTGTAAATTTTATTATACCAGAGCTCTTCGAGATTAATGGTTTCCCAAGCTTCCATAGCATCTAATTTCTTAATATTACATAACACCGTAACAATACATGAACCAGTAACCTTGAGTAAATATGTCAAGATATGGAGATTAAGTATATCAAGGCTACTTAGATAATCTTTTATTTTTTGAATACTATCTGGGTCCTGCTTTAGGGGCATGATGTTTGTAGATAGATTCCAAGATGTTTGAAAGATACTATCAAAGATATGAATTATTTTATCCCATTTTTTACCTTGAGAAACAGATAAGTTTCTCGGACTAGAAACTCTATAAAATAAGAGATCCGTCTCTAAATACTTTATCAATTCATCAACAAAAATACTTTTCTCATGAGGTAATTTATCAGCATAATTAATAAGTATTTTAGTGAGAGAAAATTTTGAATATTGCAAGATGTTATAATTCTTAAATTCTAGTTTAAGTATTTCTATTAAATTTTCATTAGGTACGCATACCTTGTTACCATTTTTAGTTAAATATATTTCATCCCCGAAGGTCAAAAACCAGCCCTTATCTGTTCGGCTTAAGTCAAATTTTTCAATTATAGTTTTTTTTAATGATTTTTTATTCATTAATTTGGATCCCGAGAGTGCTAATGGCTTCCTGAAAATATTGAGGAATTTCTGCCTTTATTAAAATATTTTTCCCATCACTGAAGCGAGGAAACTCAATCTTATAAGAGTGTAAATAAAATCGCTTGTCAGTTCTATCTAGCGCGTCATCATTACCATATTTTGTATCCCCAATGATTGGGGCTTTTAACATACTTAAATGCTTACGGATTTGATGCTTTCTGCCAGTGATAGGTTCTAATTTAATAAGAGAGATTCTATCTTCTGTGGTTTCGATAACTTCATATTGGGTCGCAGCATCTTGAAATTGACTCTGATTTTTTAACATCTTTTTTTGATTTGATTTTTCTAAAGGAAAGCTGATCACGCCTGTTTTGATATCGGGTGCACCCCTTGTTAGAGCTAAATAAGTTTTTTTTATTTGCTTACTGAGGAATTTCTGAGTGTAAAATGATGCGCTTTCTCTTTTTTTTGCTACAATTAGAGCACCACTTGTATATTTATCCAATCTATGAACTAGTCTATAATTATTCTTATCATTCTCATTCTCTATGGATAATAACCCATCAATGTGATACTTAACCTTTGTACCGCCCTGAGTAGATAAACCATATGGTTTATTGATTACGATCAAGCTATCATCCTCATAAATTTTGATCTCCTCTAGACTGAGTGCTATATTTTTTGGCATATTTTTGATAATA
>CACBED010000022.1 GCA_902538185.1 uncultured OCS116 cluster bacterium | reverse complement strand
ATTGGTACATCAACTTCTGATCTAAAGCTAGAAAAATTACGAAATTATGGAATGGATTTCGGTATAATTACGCCAGAGACAAACCTTGCAGATAAAATAAAAGAATTTACAGATGATGGAATAAACTTGGTTGTTAATTGCTTGGGGGGCAGCATTTTCAATGATGCAATGATGGCACTAAAATTTAAAGGTATTTTTGTGAATGTTGGCTATATGGATAATATTACAAGTGTAGAAGTAGATTTAAAAAAAATTCATTCGCAAAGATATAGTATTCATGGAATATCCAATGCATACGTTACTCGAAAAGATATAATTAAAACAGTTGAGGGTTTTAAGAGAAATATCCTACCATATTTAGGAAAAAATAAAGAAAAGCCAATTATTGACAAAATCTATAATTTTGATGATATAGATAAGGCTCGAAAGTACATGATGTCTAATAATCAAATTGGAAAGATAGTTGTGAAACTATAAAAAGTCTTAAAAAGGAGAATTTAATATGGTTAAAAAAGTAGGAATTGTTGGTATGGGATTAATGGGGCAAGCTTTCATATCAAATATGAGGAAATCACAATTTATGATCCAAGGATTTGATGTGGACCCAAAAAGAATGGATGAGCTGAAAGATCAAGGAGGTACCCCAGTAAACACACCAGCAGACGCCGCCAAAGATGTTAACTGTGTCATTATGTCACTTCCCAATAGTAACATTGCTAGAGAAGCTGCAATTGGTACGAACGGGATATCTCAAGGTGCAAATACTGAAAATTTATATATATGCGATACCACAACCTCAAGACCGGAAGATTCGGTGTCACTGTCCGCTGAACTAGAAAAAAAGGGTATAAAATTCTTAGACTCGGCAGTAAGTGGTACAAGTGTAATGGCTAAAGATGGCGATTTAATCGTAATTGCTGGTGGAAAAAAAGAGGATTTTGACGCCTGCACTGGTTATTTTGAGGGTTTTAGTCGAGGCGCTTATTATATGGGACCGGTTGGTTCAGGAGCGAGAACGAAGCTTGTTATAAATCTTATTTTAGCTGGCAATAGATTGGCTCTCGCAGAGGGTTTGGTCTTGGGGCATAAAGCGGGGCTCGAACAAAATAATTTGCTCGAGGTTTTAAAAGACAGCGCTGCATCGTCAAAGACAATGATTGATAAGGGTCCAAAGATGATTAATGCTGACTATTCAAAGCAAGGGCAAATAAAGACTTCTCTTAAAGATAATAGACTTATGATTGAGCAAGGGCAAATTCTTGGCTCACCAACATTATTGACTTCCGTCCTATCACAGATATATCAAGCAGCATATGAAAAAGGCTATGCAGAAAAAGATACTGTGTCATTTTATGAAATAATGAGAGGTATGGCAGGGCTTGATGAACGCGAAGGTATTGATGATGTTCCATTTGGTAAATAATTTTTCATAACTGAGATGAAGTACAACAAAAAAGAAGCAAAAGAAGCGGCAAAAGAAAAACTAAAGGGTATTTGGACAGCAATGCCATATTGCTGGGATAGTGAAGATAATTTTGATGAACTTGCCAATCGATCAAATATGGATCACATTATAAATAATATCAAGGTTGATGGACATTACTGCTCAGGTAATATTGCTGAATTTTGGTCAATGCCTGATGAGGAGAGGATGTTCGCGCATGAAGTCATGCATGATCAGGCAGGAGGACGAATACCTATGATTGCAGGGTGCCATCACCAATCAGTCAAACAAGTTGTCGCTCTTGCAATGCACGCTCAAAATATTGGGTACGATTTTATTATAATACTCACTCCATATGTTGCAGCCAGAGATGATGAGACTGTTTTTCAGTTTTACGAATATATATGCTCAAAAATAGATATCGGCGTCATACTTTTTAATGTTCCTCAAAACTGTCATCCAATAAATGCCAATCTGGCAAAAAGATTATCAAAATTAGATAATATTTGTGGGTATAAGCAGGCTGACGGTTCACCAGCATCAACGCACTCAATCATTGATTCAGTTGGGAATGATATTGTGATATCTGTTGCAGATGAGGCTCCGTGGCTTACCAGTATGACGCAACTTGGTTTGCAATGGCTTGTAAATTACAATCCACATTTGTATCAGTCAAAGGGTTGGTTACCTCTAAAGGATTACACCGATGCTGCCTTGAATGGTGATCTGAATGAAGCAACACGAATTGCAAAATCGATACAGCCACTAAGAGAACTTCATGCTAAATGGATTATGGGTTATTGGAATAGCGGTAGAATGCCCATTGCTGAAATGAAATACTGGCAAGAGCTAATTGGCATGCATGGGGGAAATACTCGACCACCAGTTGTCCCAATGACGGAGGAGAAAAAGAGAGAACTAAAATCAGACTTAATAAAGACAGGATTATTTGAAATTACCTAATATTTTTGAAGAAGTTCGAGGCCCAACTCATCGATTTCATTTACCCCCAGAAGCGCCATATCTCTGTCGATTTCTTCTTTCAATAAATTAATGGTGTGTGTAACGCCAGCTATACCGGCTATTGAAGCCGCATAGAGAAAGGGTCTCCCAATAAAGACGAAATCGGCTCCTAAAGCAAGTGCTTTAATTATATCAGTACCTCTTCTAAAGCCGCTATCTACGAATAATTTGCAGTCACCTTTTACATGCGGCCTAATATTTTCAAGGGCTTTAATTGAGGATATCGCCGAGTCTAGCTGCCGACCACCATGGTTTGAAATTATGATAGCATCTGCACCTAAATTGATAGCTTTAAGAGCGTCTCCCTTATTCAGAATACCTTTTACAATTAAATTACCATCCCAGAGTTTTCTAATTTGCCTCAAGTGTTCCCAGTTTAGATTTGACCTTTTACCGAAGTCTCTGTTTATAGATGCAGAAAATACAGGCTCACCTCTTTCCGCTAGAAAATTTTCAAAGTGGGGCATGCCATGTTTAAATATCGTTTTCAGAAAAGTATTCATGGACCAATTTGGGTGTGTTAAGCCTTGATAAAGTAAACTAAATGATGGTCTTAGTGGCGTCGAAAAACCATTTCGAAGATTATTCTCTCTCCCTGCCAAAACCGCAACATCAACAGTTAAAACGAGCGTCTCAAAGCCTGCTTTTTTTACCCGTAAAACAAGATTTTCAACCTTATCATGCTCTCCAGGGAGATATGCCTGAAACCATGTCCCGGGCGCCAACTTAATTATTTCCTCCATTGGAATTAAAGATGAGCCACTGATAAGCATTGGGATATTCATTTTTTGTGCTGCATCAGCTAAAACAATATCTCCTCTGTATGCGGCAAGCGCACTCACACCCATAGGTGAAATACCAAAAGGAGCATCCCATTGCCTACCAAATATCTCAGTCTTCGTAGATCGCTCAGACACGTTTCGAAGAATATTTGGCACAAACTTATAATTTGCAAAATCTTCAGCGTTATTGCGCAGTGTATGGTTTCTTTCAGCTCCACCGGATACATATCCAAATACAGGTTTTGGGAGATGTTTTTTTGCGTGAACTTCGAGATCTTCAAGAGCATAAATTTTATTTAATATACGTGGTTTTTTTCTGGTCATAAAACAGTGAGTTATTTTGATATATATAGGGGTTAACAACGTCGCTGTTTATGATATAATAATTCTTTATTAAAAAATAGAAAAAATATTCAAATGTTTGATATTGATAAATTTATTCAAGAATGTGACAGCAGAATTGAAAAGAAGAACAATCACAAGGCAGTGATCGATATCCTCTCAAAGGCAGTTGAGAACCCAACAGATCTTTTTAGATATTTTGGTGAACCAACGCAGGGTGGGATTCAAAAAATATATCAGTCAGATAAGTTTTCTATACTTAATGTTATTTGGACTCCAAATATGACAATTATGCCTCATAACCACAACATGTGGGCGGCGATTGGTGTTTATTCTGGCAGAGAGGATAATATATTCTGGCGTAAATTAGATAACAGAGAACATGGAAAGATTGAGGCTGCAGGGGCAAAATCCCTAGAAAAGCATGATACAGTTCCGCTAGGTAGTGATATCATCCACTCTGTGATTAATCCCACAAACAAATTCACATGTGCACTGCATGTCTACGGCGGAGATTTTTTTGAAACACCGAAAAGTGAGTGGGATACAGAAACACTTGAAGAGGCGGAATACAAAGTTGAGCATTCCCATAAGATTTTTAGGGAAGCAAATAAAAGAGCTGAACTTGATCTAAAATAAGCTTATCATATATCAACTATTTCTCCCGTTTCACCAGACTTAACAATTGCTTCAAAAATCTCGATATTTGCAATCATCTCCTCCGGTGTAATTGGGTAATCTTGATTATTAATGCAGGCGTCGTGCCATAATTCAAAATTTTCTAGAACTGTATTTGTATGTGGATGAGTTGTAATAATCCTCTCTCCTCCTTGCTTACAGAAGACTAACTCACCTGGATCGTCATGTTCAAAGTTATTAATCTCCCTCGCCTCAATCCAACCCTTATCCCCAAATACAGTATATCTTCCATAAAATGGAGTAGCAATTGAGACTGAAACTATACCAGTAATACCATTACTAAATTCAATATTTGCCGACATAGTATCGATGCGAGGCTTTTCATAGGCAATGCTAGACATTGTTGAATAAATTCTCTTGGCTCCACCAAACATATGAACCATAAAATCTGTCAAATGAATTCCTCTAGCAGTAAAGCCACCTCCCGGGGCATCTTTTGGATTAAATCTCCAATTATCTTTACTCAGATTATCAAATAAATCATGACTAAAATTAGTTTCAACATGCAGCACTCTACCAATATCACCACGAGCGACATGATCAAAAAGGCTCTTCATTGCCGGCTCAAATCTTCTTTCGTGACCGAGCCCCAAGACAACTCCATTCTCCTTACATGATCTGATGGCTTCCTTTGCATTTTTAGTATTTAAGCATAATGGTTTTTCACAAAAAATAAATTTACCTGCTTCAGCAGCCTCAATTATATGGGTATGATGAAGACGATTTGGCGTTGCTAAAATTACACTGTCGATGCTTGCGTCAGACAAAACCGACGCATAACTGTCGCGAAGCTCGATATTATACTCAGCACCAAATTCTTTGAGCTGCGATAGGTCCTGATCGACACCGCATACGACATTTATTTTATCACTTTTAGTAAGATTCTTTACAATCACCTTACCCCACCAACCAAGTCCAACAACAGCAGCTCTCATATTAAACCTCACGTATAAGTTTTTTTGTAATCAAAATTTCTTCTTTAGCAGTAATAATAGCGTAATCAAAGATATAATACCAAGTATTGAAAAAATTATTAGTGTATTTTCAATACCAAAAAAATCCCCAATTGCACCCATAAAAATTGCACTTACTGCGGCAAGACCAATGACAAGGACTACCCATAAACTCATGACCCTGCCACGATATGTGTCATTTAGCTCTAATTGGACTACCGCTTGAAGATCAATACCATTTATTGTCATTGAGAAGCCAACGATAAAAATCGAAATCAGCGCGAGTGACCAACTACTCGACATCCCAAGAGTAATAATTGCAAGCAAACCAAGAAATGATGTGAAATAAACCCTAAAAGGGATACCTTTTTCTTGATCCTTTGATCTCCTCATCGCGATAAATATAGCTGCGACAAGAGCTCCTGCGCCTGCAGTAGCCATAAGATGACCTAGGCCCTCAGGTCCCACATTATAAACACCTCCTGCTAGGGCCGGAAGAATTTCAACAGTTCCCCTCGCAAATAAGGAAAAGACAGCAGTAATTGCGCATGCTTCAAAAATTATATTATGATTAATTGCGAATCTTGCACCATCTAGAAATTCTAGTAACATATTCTTTTTTTTACCCGCTTCTCCATCTTTTTTGGATACACTGATAGATACTAAGGTTAATGGCATAGCAATAAGAAATAAAAAATTAATAAATATTGTTATTTCAAAACTTAGAACCTGTATCAATAATCCAGCAAGCGCCGGTCCAATCAGCCTTGCCGAATTAAAATTGATACCATGAACAGCAATCGCATTCGCTAAGTTATTTCTATCAATTATTCGTGGCACAAGTGTCATACGCGTTGTCCGATCTGCTGATGTAAAAATACCAATGACAAGCGCAATAAGACTTAAATTATATATACTTAATAGCTTAAAATTGTAGAGGAACCATAAAATAAATACAGTGATCGCAATTATTGACTGAGTGTATATGGCAAATTTCTTTATATTCACCCTATCAATAACAACACCAAAAAATGGACCCGCAATTATAGTTGGGGCAAATAATAAAAATGATAAAAAACCAACCCAAGTTGCTAGATTTGTTAATTCCCACGCTAGCCAACCAATAATAACTCGGTTAATCCATATTCCGTTCATTGCAAAAAAATTGCCAGCGGTATATTTTTTAAACTCGCCACTTTTTAATGATGGAAAATTGAGTGATAAATACATCCTGTATTCTTATTTAGACTTTTTGTGCGATTATTGAATTATTCAATAAAATTTAAATTATATGTTTCAAATAATTTGTTTTTATCCTATAAATTATACTTAGTAAATTAATAATTATGTTCAAAATATTTTGTGTTAAAGGGGGAAACATAATGCGTACACCGAGATTAAACAGAGACGGGCATCAATGGATTTATGACTGGATTGTAAAAGAAACAGGACGTGTATTTCATTGGGATGAAGAGGGTCGTGAGCTTCCAGGAACAGTAAAGAGTCATGGACAAATATCGAAACATCTTGGTAGGCAGGCTCAAAGACTTGAAAAAGTCGCGCAAGAAGAAGAGCAAGCAGGTCATACATCGACTGCATTTGACTTATACTACAGAGCATCAGCTAAGTTTGCAGCTGCTCAACATCCAGTATTAGAGACGAACGATGAAAAGAAATATTTACACGGTCGATGCATAGCAAACTTTGAGAAAGTTATCGAACTCGCCCCTTATACAATTGAAAGAGTGGAAGTACCATTCGAGGATATGCAGCTACAATGTAATTTTTTCTTATGTCCTGGAGTAGATGTCGCACCAACAATGATTTTTATTCCAGGATGTGACATGACCAAAGAGATGTGGCCAGATCCAAAAGTAGTTGAAGCACACGCACGTGGTATGCATTTACTTGTTATTGATGGACCGGGACAAGGTATGAGTAATATCCGAAATCAAAAATTAACACATGGTAATTATGAGAGAGCAGTTCTCAAAATTGTTGATTGGCTCGAAACAAGACCTGAGGTCGATAAAGATAAAATAGGCATCTTCGCAGTCTCAATGGGATCGCATTGGGGTCTCGAAGTTGCAGCATCTGGAGATCCAAGAATAAAAGGCGTTGTTGGACCCTGGGCTTCTTACCTTGATAAATATTATATATTAGATACATTTTCACCGAGATATAAACAATTATTTGGATACCTAACTGGAGCAAAAAGTGAAGATGAGCTCGATAAAATTGTTGCACAAATGACAGTGGAAGGAAGAGAAAAAGATATTAAATGTCCAATTCTACTAACTGTTGGTGAATATGACTCTAGAAGTCCTGTCGAGCTTGTTTATAATTTCTACGAGAAGGTAAAATCACCCAAAGAGTTGTGGGTCTACGAGGATACATACCATCAAGCGGTTATGTTCAAGGGTACCGGACAAGATAGACATGACTGCCATATGATGTGCATGGATTGGTTAGTTGATGTATTTAACGGTAAGATTAAAGCGGGTCATGATAAGAAAATGTTCCTCCGTACTAATGGGAGCGGCCCTAATAGCAAGCAAGGTGAAAACAAAGATGCTCTTCACTGGTGGGAGTAGATATTCTGCATGATACTGTAAAAAAGATCTGTTTAATAATGTAAATATGTCAATTAGGAGATAATGTAATATGACTCAACATGATATTGAATTAAGACCATATGGACCAACTGCAGGACGAGAACACCCAGCAGGACCGGCAAAAAGACCAAAAACCCTAACTGTTGACCTTCATAATCATATGCGAACTCCGGAGTCAGATGCTTTGGTAAAACCTCATCTACCCCAGGACTTTCATCCTTCAGTTGGTGTTGCAAGCGATTTAACAAAACAAGTAAATAAAAAACAATCTGAAGATCGTGAAATACCATTTACTGATATCAATGTAAGACTTGAGCAAATGGATAAATCATTGCTGGATGTTTCGGCATTATCTTGTTCACCACAACAATTTTTTTATATGGTTGATAAAAATCTTTGTGCTGAGTCTGCTGAAATAATAAATAATAATATCGCAGCGACTGCAAAAACAAATCCTAAGAGGCTCGTTGGTCTTGGAACTGTTCCGTTACAAGATACTGAACTTGCAATTAAAGAACTTGATAGATGTGTCAATGAACTTGATTTCAGAGGTATACAAATTGGCGCACGGGTAGGAAAAGAAGAGCTTTCAACGGAGAGACTGGAGCCTTTTTGGAAGAGGTGCGAGGAGCATGATATTCTAATATTTATTCATCCATCATCATTCTACAGTGATCGCTTTGGTGAGCATTACATGCTAAATGTGATTGGGAATCCTCTTGATACAACAGTTGCTATCCACTACTTGATATTTGATGGCGTTATGGAAAGATACCCAAATATCAAATTTTATCTATCACATGGTGGGGCATTTCCAGCTAGCTATGCAGCCCGCATGGATCATGTATATGGCGCAAGAATTGACGGTCGACAAAAAATTTATAAAAAACCATCTACTTACCTGGAAAAGTTCTACTTTGACACTCTAGTTTTTTCAGTCGATCAATTAGAATTTTTAATAAAAAAATATGGCGCTGACCATGTCGCTATCGGGACAGACTATCCGGCTGATATGGCAGAGCATGACCCAGTTGAACACGTATACCAGGTTGAAAGTATAACAGAAGAGGAACGAGAGAAAATTTGTGGATTGAATGCCTTAAAGCTACTTAATCTGTCAGAATCAGATTTTAAGTAAAGATACAGAAAATTCTCTCTTTAAATTAAATGCTTAAAGATAATCTAAACGAAATATCAGTGGTATCTAATAAAGATGCAAACGAGCGCGCTTTATCTCTTATCCCTAAGATTAGAGAAATCAAGAGTAATATCAAATCATCTGATACCAATGTTTCCTCAGATATATTAGACTTACTTCACCAAGAGGGCTTATTTAGATACTTTCAGCCAAGGCAATGGGGTGGATGGGAGCTAGATTTTGAAGCATGGTTCGATATCCCTGAAATAATTTCTCGAGCAGATTGCTCGACTGGCTGGATCGTAGCTAATATGGCCTCACATCACAGGACTCTTGCAGTATTTGATGAAAGAATTCAAAGAGAAATATGGGATGATAATCCAAATGCTCTGATCGCTGCAGGAAATATCTATCAACAAGGAAGTGCAAAAAAAGTAGAAGATGGTGTAATCCTTACTGGATTGTGGAATTTCTGCTCTGGGATTGAGATTTCAGATTGGTCTTTTTTTGCTTTCATGCTGGATGACAATGGAACAAAAGATTGGCACCAGTGTATTCTTCATAAAAGTGAATATGAAATCTTAAATGATTGGGATACCTATGGTATGAAGCAAACTGGTAGCTGTTCAGTTAAAATTAATGAATTATTTGTACCCGAGTATAAGTTACAATCATTCTCTGTAAACCGAGATGGCCATACATTCAAAGGTGTAGATCTAAATAAGAATTTAATGTATCAAATTCCTACAGCGTCAATTGGTGGGCACGGACTTGCCGGGTGTGCAATCGGCGGTGCTCAGTTATGCCTTGATTTACTTCTAGAGTGGATCGAAAAAAGATCAACAAGTACCTCAAATATGAAAATGTCAGATATCCCAACTATACATAACAGGTTGGGAGAAATTGCGTCCAGAATAGACGCTGCGAGACTTATATTAAGAAATGACTGTATTGAAGTTGAAAGACAAATGCACGAGAATGGACAAATTACAACAAATAATAAACTAAAATATAAGAGAAATGCAGCTTATGCGGTCAAAATAACTCTGGAGTCTGTATCTATTATGCAGCAAGTGTGTGGAGCGAATGGTATATACAATGGATCTCCGATAACAAGTGCACTAATGGATGTTCAGGCTTGCTCATCTCATATCCATTTCAACCAAGATATGCAGTTTTCACAGTGGGGTAGAAATCTTCTAAAAAATGATTTCCAAAGCCTAACCTTATAGAATGGCAGCACATGCAATTACCATTTGATCAATCTAAATTAGATAAATTACTGGATGATCATGGTATTGATTTCTTAATTATAAATGATAAGAATACAGCCCAATATTTATTAGGTGGGTATAAATTTTTTTTCTTTGCGCAAAAGACTCAATTGGTATCAGTCGTTATTTGCCAACTATTGGATATCCAAAAGGTAGACCTGAAATGGCATTCTACATTGGACACATGTTAGAGGGTCAACAACAAGAAGTTGAACCATTATGGATTAAAGATATAAAGAATATACAATGGAATACCAGTCAAGCGGGACATGAAGCGGCAAAGAAAGTGATTGAACTCGGGTATTCAAAAAAGAGAATAGGAATTGAGCTCTGTAACACACCAACAGACACATATATTGCTCTCAAGAAAAATCTTCCAGATGTTGAATTTGTTGATGTCCTAGTTTTAATGCAAGAGCTGCGTTCAGTCAAAACAG
>CACBED010000021.1 GCA_902538185.1 uncultured OCS116 cluster bacterium | reverse complement strand
AAATATTTCTCCGGTATCAATAATTTCTCTCTTGCTTCCAACCCTAAGTATCAAGTTTCCTTTATCATCAATGTTTTCGAATACACCTTCGATCATAATATTTTTTTTCTTTGCTTTAATAACTCTCCCATGATCACGTGTTAGCATTAACCAATAATCCTTGAAATACGTGAATGATTTACCATAATTCCATATATTTATCATTTTATTAAAATTTATAATTAATTTATTAAAGCACTCTTCAACAGTAACATTCTTTTGAACCTCCTGTAAGTAAGAAAAAAATGCTTCATTCTTATCATGGGTATATCTAACATTTATACCAAAGCCGACGATCAAATAGAATTTATCCTCAATGAAAACGGACTCCAATAATATTCCACAGAGCTTTTTTTCATCTAAGAATACATCGTTTGGCCACTTCAACTGTATTTTATTTTTCCCAATTATATCTTCTATGGTTTTGGCGGCTACTACTGTGCTTAATATACTTAACTGACTGACGTGTGAATAATCTAATTTAGCATCACTAATAACTGTGGTCGCATACAGTCCACCCATTGGAGAAGACCAAATATTTCCTCGTCTGCCACGCCCATCTATTTGTTGATCGGCAATAACCCAATTGAAATATTCTTTATTCTTGAGAAGGTTGATAGCAGTTTCATTGGTTGAATTAACTGAACTCAATCGCTTAATTAATAATTTATTTGGAGGCCATAAGGTCATCATATAAATAAAGAGGCAGATGCAGTGCCTGCAAAATTTATAAAGATTGAAGGTCTTAGAAAGAATAAGAGGGTGATTGCTGTCAGCAAATAGATAATAGTCTTTAATCTCTTTGATATCGGATCAAATGAAATTGCAGACTCTTCAAAATACATTACCTTGATAATTCTGAGGTAATAAAATGCACTGATGACACTTGATAAAACACCAAATATTGCAAGATAATAAAGTTTTGCATCTATAGCCGCATACAAGACATAAAACTTGGCAAAAAACCCAGCTAATGGCGGTATGCCTGCTAATGAGAAGAGAAGGATGGATATTATTAAAGCCATAACAGGATTTATTTTTGCAAGGCCTGAAATATCTTCGATATTCTCAATATGTTCATCATTAGTTTTGAGCGCAATGATTGATATAAACAGAGCAAGCGACATCACAAGATAAATTAGCATGTAGAGAGATAGGCTTCTCACACCATCAAAAGAGCCATTAATCACACCCATCAACGCAAAACCCATATGGCTTATTGATGAGTAAGCCAATAGTCGTTTTAGGTTACGCTGTCCAATTGCAGAAAATGCACCCAGTAACATAGAAAATATAGATAGCAAAATAAGTATTGACTGCCAGTCCTCCATTAAGGTTGGCATAGCTGTAATTAATACTCTGACAATTAGACCGAGAGCTGCAATCTTTGGAGCAACAGCGAAGAAAGCGGTAACTGTTGTTGGTGAGCCTTCATAAACATCGGGCGTCCACATATGAAAAGGGACTGCCGAAATTTTAAATGCAAAACCAGCAAGAGTGAAAGCAACGCCAATTAAAATACCGACATCATATTCTGATAAATTTGATGCAATCTCATTATAATATATTGATCCCGTATACCCATATATAAGAGATAAACCATAGAGAAGTATGCATGAAGAGAGAGCGCCAAGAACAAAATATTTTAATCCAGACTCAGTTGATTTTGATGATTTATTGCGGATTGATGCCAAAACATAGAGAGGCAGGCTTTGTAGTTCTATAGATAAGTAAAGCGAAATTAGATCATTGGATGAAACCATAATCATCATTCCAACAACTGAAAGTAAGATTAAAATAATATATTCAAACTTAAGTAGATTAATATTTCTCAGATAAATATTTGATACAACTAATATTATTATTGAAGATATAAGTATTAATGTTTTCAAATATAAAGAAAAAGAGTCTGTAATTAATGACCCCCCAAAACTAACTCCTTTCGGGACGCTACCTGAAAATATTAAAAATAAAACCACTAATAGGCTAAGAATTGCCAAATTAGAAATTGTAGTATAAGTTTTTTCATTTTTTTTGAATACACCAATTATTAATAGAAACATAGATACAATTGTTATGGCTATTTCTGGTAAAACTGGTGTAAATATTAAAATGTTCATTTTAAGTGCCTATTTCCAGATTAACGCTAACCAAATGGGATTGGTACTGTTCAATTGCATAACTATAATTGTCTATTAAGTTCGTTGTGCTTGCAGCAGTCAAATCAATTACCATATTTGGGTAAACACCAAATAAGATTATCAGTAATACGAATGGTAATAAGATTATATACTCTCTTAGATTTAGATCTAATAACTTTTCAACTTCATCATTTGTAATCAGACCAAAAATAACTCTTTTGTATAACCACAGAGCATAAGCTGCAGACAATATGACACCGGTGGTTGCAAAAAATGCAACATACAAATTCACTTTAAATGCTCCAAGTAATGTTAAAAATTCACCGACAAATCCGCTCGTTCCAGGTAAACCAATATTTGCCATTGTAAATATGAGGAAAAAAGCTGCATAGATTGGCATCTTCTTTACAACACCACCATACACTGCAATCTCTCTTGTGTGTAATCTGTCATAAATAACACCAACTGATAAAAATAAAGCTGATGAGATAAGTCCATGGCTAATCATTTGAAATACACCACCTTGAATTCCTTGGTCAGTGAATGTGAATATTCCCATTGTTACAAAACCCATATGCGCAACAGAAGAATATGCAATAAGTTTTTTTATATCTTCCTGCGCAATTGCGATAAAGGAAGTATATATAATTGCGATCACAGACAGAACAAAAACAAGGTCAGTAAAAACAAATGATCCAATTGGAAATAGTGGGATAGAAAATCGTAATATACCATAACCCCCCATTTTTAGTAAAACACCTGCTAAGATTACAGACCCTGCAGTTGGGGCTTCAACATGTGCATCAGGAAGCCAAGTATGGACGGGAAACATTGGCATTTTAACAGCAAATGAAATAAAAAATGCTAACCAGAGCCAGTTTTGGATTGAATAATTAAAATCATATCCACTAAGAATTGTGACATCCGTTGTACCAGTGACTATATATATATAAATAATTGCAATTAACATTAAGACAGACCCACTTAATGTATATAAGAAAAATTTGAATGTTGCATAGACACGCCTAGCGCCACCCCAAACACCAATAATAAGGAACATAGGAATAAGACAGGCTTCAAAAAAAAGATAAAATACTACAAGATCTAAAGCGCAAAATACTCCAATCATCAAAGATTCGAGTATTAAGAATGCAACCATATAATCCTTAATTTTATTACTAACGTTAGTCCAGCTTGCCAAAATACAAAATGGCATCAGAAATGTAGTAAGTATTATTAAAAACAGTGAAATACCATCAATCCCGACATGATATGTTATATTTTCAGCCAGCCATGCGTATCGTTCAATGAATTGAAATTCAGAAGATAATTTGTCGAAATTGACCCATAAAAAAATTGAAGCTAGAAAATTAACAACACACGTATATAAAGCAACAATTTTTATATTTCTTTTACCAATCTCATCCTCGCTATTTATTAGCAAGATTGTTAAAGATCCAAGTAAAGGGATCAGGATTATAGTCGATAATATTGGCCAATCCATTATTACCCCCTACCCACGATTATATAAAATGTTACTATAAAAGTTAGACCTATTATCATAGAGAAGGCATAATGATATATTAACCCTGATTGAAGCTGGACAATTTTTTTGGTAATTCTAACAACTTGCTTGGAAATCCCATCAGGACCAAACCTATTTATAATATTTTCATCCCCCCTTTTCCAAAAAATCATACCGACTAAAACGGCGGGACGCACAAAAATATAATTATAAATTTCGTCAAAGTACCATTTGTTTAAAAGAAAGCTATATAGAACCTCTTGGTCTTTTGAAATTTTTTGAGGAATATTTGGATTTCTGATGTATAGGTAATAAGCAATGGCAACACCGATAATCATCATGATTGTTGGTGACCATTTAATGAGATATGATACGTCATGAAGCTCTTTTAATATGTAGTTGTCTTTTAAGATAAATATCGAACCCGCCCAAAACTCTTTAAATCCTGCATAAATGAATGAGTCATAGAACACATATCCTGAAAAAATTGATCCAATAACTAATATAATTAACGGAATTAACATAATATTTGGACTCTCATGCAAATGCGACATTACCTCTTTTGATGCACGTGGTGTTCCATGAAAAGTCATAAATATAAGCCTCCAAGAATAAAACGATGTCATTAATGCTGCGACTAGAAGCATGGTGAATGCGTAAGAGCCTATGCCGAGACTTGATACATAAGCCGCTTCAACAATTGCATCTTTTGAATAAAATCCTGCCATTCCAAACAGACCAGGAACACCAAATCCAGTCAATGCCAATGTTCCTACCAGCATGAGTATATATGTTTTTGGAATAAACTTCCTGAGACCACCCATATATCTCATGTCTTGCTCCTTAGACATTGCATGAATTACAGAACCCGCACCCAAGAATAATAAAGCTTTAAAAAAAGCATGAGTAAACAGATGAAAAATTCCAACCTGATAAGCGCCAACCCCGAGCGCCACAAACATATAGCCAAGTTGTGAACAAGTAGAATAGGCTATAACTTTCTTAATATCATTTTGAACCAAGGCAACAGAAGCTGCAAAAATAGCAGTTGTTGCGCCAATAAAAACTATGAACGACATTACAGATGGCGCAAGCTCATACAGGGGCGAGCATCTCGCAACTAGAAATACACCGGCGGTTACCATTGTAGCGGCGTGTATTAATGCAGAAACAGGCGTTGGACCTTCCATGGCATCTGGTAACCAAGTATGCAGAAGAAATTGTGCTGATTTTCCCATTGCGCCTATAAAAAGCAGAAAACATATAAAGGAAATGGCACCAATAGAGTAACCGAATATATTAATCTTTTTGTCTACCAGATCAGATGCATTTGAAAATACAGTATTAAAATCAAGTGAGCCAAAGAAATAAAAAATACAAAAGATACCGAGCGCAAAGCCAAAGTCGCCCACTCTATTTACAATAAACGCCTTTATTGCGGCATTGTTTGCGCTTTCCTTATGATGCCAAAAACCAATGAGCAGGTAGGAAGCTAATCCAACCCCTTCCCACCCAAAAAATAACTGAAGAAAATTATTTGATGTCACAAGCATTAACATTGCAAATGTGAATAATGATAGATAAGAAAAAAATCGTTGCCTAGATGGGTCATCGTGCATATATCCGATTGAATAGAAATGAACAACAGCAGATACAGTATTTACCACCACCAACATAACTGCGGTTAGTGTATCTACACGAATCGACCAACTTAAATCCAATGCTCCGGAAGTAAGCCACTTTAAAATGACAATAACTTGATCATTCTTGCCATCAACCCAACCAACATTCAGCAAAACGTACCACGATAACAACGCAGAGATAGCAACCAATGTTGAAGTTATTAATTCAGATTTTCTAGCACCGATTGTTTTACCAAAGAGTCCCGTTAATATTGCGCCAATGAGCGGCAAAAAAACAATTGATGAGTATAGCATGACTATTAACCCTTCATCTCGGTAATATCCTCAACTGCTATTGTGCCCTTATTTCTAAAATAGATAACTAATATCGCAAGACCGATTGCTGCCTCCGCAGCTGCGACTGTAAGAACCAATAGAGAAAATATCTGTCCCGTAATATCATTTAGATAAGTTGAAAATGCTACCAAGTTAATGTTTACCGCTAGCAGCATTAACTCAATTGACATCAGTATGATAATTATATTTTTTTTATTTAGAAAAACCCCAAAGATACCAATTACAAATAATATTGATGCAAGTGCTAGATAGTTATTAATAGCAATCATATTCCACTTCCTGGTTTCATATCTATATTTTTAATGGAGCTTTCTGCGTCTCTTTCGACTTGCTTATTAATATCTTGCCTTTTAGCAGAGGGCCGATGATTAACCGTCAGTATAATTGCACCTATCATAGATGCCAAAAGTATCAAGCCGGCTAATTGAAAGAACAAAATATTATCCGTGTATAGGACTAAGCCGATTATTTCCGTATTTGAGTATTGCGTATCTATGGTTGCACTTAAATTGTCTACAACTGAATAATCACGCTTCCATGTGAATAATACCAGCATGAGCTCGGCCAGTACGATAACTCCAATAGTCAACCCAATCGGCAGATAACTTATCACTGTTGACGAAATTGATTTAAATTCAACGTCCAGCATCATTACCACAAATAAGAAGAGGACTGCAACAGCTCCAACGTAAACTATGACCAGTATGAAGGCTAAAAATTCTGCACCGAGTATGAGAAATATCCCAGCGGAATTAAAAAAACATAAAATTAAGAAAAGGACGGAATGTACTGGGTTACGCGATAATATCACCATGAAAGCGGAAGCTATCATAATAAATGAGAACAAATAGAATAATAAGCTCACTACGATCATTTTTTACCTATATTTTGCGTCAAGCTCTATGTTTTTTGAGATTGCCTCTTCCCATCTGTCTCCATTTGAGAGCAATCTCTCTTTGTCGTAATATAATTCTTCTCGGGTTTCAGTTGCAAACTCAAAATTCGGACCTTCAACAATTGCGTCAACTGGGCATGCTTCTTGACAATACCCACAATATATACACTTTACCATATCAATATCATAACGAGTTGTTCTTCGTGTACCATCATTTTGACGTGGGCCTACTTCGATTGTAATAGCCTGTGCTGGACATATGGCCTCGCATAGCTTACAACCAATACACCTCTCCTCACCATTTGGATATCTCCGAAGTGCGTGCTCTCCTCGAAACCTCGGAGAGAGTGAACCCTTCTCAAAAGGATAGTTAATTGTTGCTTTGGGCTTAAAAAAGTAACGCATTGCAAGCCTAAATGCGCGAATGAATTCAATTAATAAAAAACTTCTAAAAACCCTGATTACTCTTTTCATATCTTTCTCTTATCCTATTTAAAAAATACAACGAATGTTGCCGTTATCGCCACCATCACAAGTGACAGAGGCAGAAAAACTTTCCATCCTAATCTCATTAACTGATCATATCTATATCTGGGAACCATCGCTTTGACCATTGCGAACATAAAGAACATAAAACATACTTTTATAACAAACCAAACGAAACCCGGAATAAAGTCGAGAATTGGTAGAGGTGCATGCCATCCACCAAGAAATAAAATGGTTGCAAACGCGCACATTAAAACAATCGATACATATTCACCAAGCATGAACATCAGGTAAGGCGTGGATGAGTATTCCACCATAAAACCAGCAACAAGTTCTGACTCAGCTTCAGGCAGATCGAATGGAGGCCGGTTCGTTTCGGCTAAAGCAGAAATAAAAAATACTACAAACATTGGAAACAGTGGGATAAAGTACCAGTTTAAAATTCCGTAATCACCAGATTGGGCGTTTACAATATCAGTTAAATTTAGCGAACCACTCAATAAAATAACCGTAATAATCACAAATCCAATGGACACCTCGTAAGATACCATCTGCGCTGCAGATCTGAGAGCGCCGAGGAAAGGATATTTGGAGTTAGATGCCCATCCCCCCATGATAATCCCATAAACACCCAAAGATGAAATTGCAAGGATATACAACACACCTATATTGATATCAGCCAAAACAATACCTGCATCAAATGGAATTACAGCCCAAGCCGAAATCGCAAAGACAGTTGTAACAAATGGTGCAAGTAAAAAAACTACCTTATCTGCCTTAGAAGGGATAATAACTTCTTTTAATACAAATTTTAATAGGTCTGCAAAAGATTGCAAAAGACCGAATGCACCAACAACATTTGGACCTCGCCTCATTTGTACTGCCGCCCATATCTTACGATCTGCTAACAATAAGAATGCTATTGTAATTAATAGTGTGGTTATCAAAAAAACACTCTTTGCAGCGATAATCGCCGCAGGATAGAGATACATTGATAATATATTATCCATTTTTAATCTCGATGCTATTCTTTTGCATGCTGCATTCTCCCATAACCTTGCTTGATCTTGCTATAGAATTTGTAAGGTAATAGTCTGTAATGGTATTTGAGAATGCGTTACCGTTTAACTTCTGTTTTTGATTAGATAGTTGATCTAAACCCTGAAAAGTATCACTTTCAATATGATTGATATTTGTGAAAATAGGATATTCTTTTCTGAGACCGGCTCTAACATCCTCAAAATTAGTATAATTAAGTGATTTTTTGACTCTTTTTGATATCTCAACAATTATCTTCCAGTTATCTCTGGCATCTCCAGGTGGGAAGACCGCTCGGTTTGTCTCCTGCAATCTGCCCTCTGTATTCATATATAAACCATTTTTTTCTGTGTAGCAGGCTCCAGGAAGAACTATATCAGCATTAGTTGCGCCTCTATCTCCATGACTCCCAATATATACAGTATGTTTATTTTTGGCATCGACCTCATCGGCATCGAGAAGGAATAATAATTCTATCTCACTTGATGACGCCATCTTTTGAGCGCAATGTTTTTCATCTTGAGGTAGAAAGTCGAGATCTAAACCGGCAACTCGCGATGCGTATTTATGTAAAACAGCTACCCCATTCCAATCCTCTCGGATTGAACCAGTTTTTTCTGCGCAGTCAATAACCTGCGATAAAATGATTGTTCCGTCATCCCTTAAGAAGACGTCATCACCCAACAGCCAGATGATATTTTTAGAGTCGCTCAATGGAATATTTTTTAGGTCTATACTCTTTGGTGAGTCGCCAATGAAAGTATAATCATAGGTCAGATCATGCTCTTGACCTACAAGATATACACTCAAATTCCCAGTTAGCCATCTTTTGCGTATACGAGCATTCAAAACAGGAGATTCCATTCTTGGATTTGAACCGATAATAACTATTGCGTCGGCATTCTCAATACCAGCTATTGTTGGATTAAAGATGTATGATGATCTCCCATATTGATTGCCCAATATTGACCCATCTTGTCTACAGTCGTACTTATTTGAGCCGATCTTTTCCATTAATTTCTTCATAAGAAACATTTCCTCAGCCGACACCATATCACCTGCTATGGCTCCTATCCTATCTGGGTCAGTTTTTTTAATGAGCTTTGTTAGCAATGTTAGTGCTCTATCCCATGATACCGGGATCAATTTACCGTTTTCACGAATGTATGGGGTATCAATCCTCTGAGTTTTTAAGCCATCCCAAACAAATCTTGTTTTATCGGAAATCCACTCCTCATTTATTTCCTCATTGTACCTTGGCATAATTCGCATCACTTCGGAACCTTTTGAGTCGATCCTTATGTTAGATCCTATACCATCCATAACATCTATGGATTCAGTTTTTCGGAGCTCCCAAGGTCTTGCATGATATTCATAAGGCTTTGATGTTAAAGCACCAACTGGGCAAAGATCAATAATATTTCCTTGTAACTCTGAAGACATTCCCTTTTCTAGGTAGGTGGTTATCTCCATATTTTCTCCCCTATGGATTGCCCCCAACTCTTCAGTGCCTGCGACCTCTGATGTAAATCTTACGCATCTTGTACAGTGTATACATCTGGTCATTGTCGTTTTTACTAGCGGGCCAATATTCTTGTTATCAACAGCTCTCTTATTCTCTTTGTACCTGCTCTTATTTATTCCATAATGCAAGGCTTGATCCTGTAAATCACACTCACCACCTTGGTCACATATAGGACAATCCAATGGGTGATTAACCAAGAGAAATTCCATTGCACCCTTTCTTGCATTATGAACCTGGTCTGTATTTGTTAGAACCTCGGGTAACTCTCCATTTGGACCTGGTCTTAAATCAGACAAGGAGAAATGACATGAGGCAACTGGTTTTGGGGCACCCTTGACCTCAACTAGACACATCCTACAGTTCCCTGCTATTGATAATTTATCATGATAGCAAAATCGTGGAACCTCTATATCTGTTAATTCCAGGGCCTGAATTAGAGTTAAATTCTCCTCAAATTCATGCTCTTTGCCATTTATTAATATTTTTTTTGACATTCTAACTCTTATTTATTCTGTTTTCAATTTCATGCCTGAAATGTCTTATTAAACCTTGAATGGGCCAAGCAGCAGCATCTCCAAGAGCGCATATGGTGTGACCTTCAACTTGCTTTGTAACCTCTTGTAGCATATCAATTTCATCGATACTGGCATCACCTTTCGTCATTCGATCCATCACTCTCCACATCCAACCGGTTCCTTCACGGCATGGTGTGCATTGACCACAACTCTCATGCTTGTAGAAATAGCTCAGCCTAGCTATTGCCCCAACAATATCTGTCGATTTATCCATAACAATAACTGCTGCGGTACCAAGTCCAGAATTTAACTCTTTGAGGGTATCAAAATCCATTGATAGGTTCTGACATAGATCAGCGGGTAAACATGGCACAGAAGAGCCGCCAGGTATTACGGCAAGTAAGTTATCCCATCCACCCCTAACACCACCAGCATGTTTTTCGAGAAGCTCACGAAGAGTTATTCCCATTTCTTCTTCAACATTACATGGCGTATTAACATGACCTGATATGCAGAATAATTTGGTACCTGTATTGTTTGGCTTTCCCAACGAGGAAAACCATTCGGCTCCCCTTCTCAATATTTCAGGTGTTACCGCTATTGACTCTACATTGTTTACTGTTGTAGGACATCCATAAAGCCCGCAATTAGCAGGAAATGGAGGTTTAAGTCTTGGCATTCCTTTTTTACCTTCAAGGCTCTCTAATAATGCGGTTTCCTCACCGCATATGTATGCCCCTGCTCCATGGTGCACGTAAATATCAAAATCCCATCCCGATTGACATGCATTTTTTCCGATACAGCCGGCTTCATAGGCCTCGTCAATTGCCTTTTGTAAGGAGTATCTCTCATTTACATACTCGCCTCTAACATAAACATAACAGACATTGGCACTCATTGCGAATGAAGC
>CACBED010000020.1 GCA_902538185.1 uncultured OCS116 cluster bacterium | reverse complement strand
CTATACAATATCAATAAGAGGCTGATGTCCCTCGAAGGAAAGCTAATGAGGTTGGCTGAGAGTTATGGGGTCGATAGAAATGAATTTATTAAGCAGTACCACGATAATGAACTTGATCCAAACTGGGTTCGCCGGGTATCCAGACTGAGCGCAAAAGGTTGGAAAGACTTTACCTCATCAGAAAAAGCAGAGATAAAAAATATAAGAGAAGAAATTTCATCTTTGGCATCTGAGGCGGGGCTTGAAGTTAATGAGTTTCGTAATATAGTCCATATGGTTCAAAAAGGAGAACGAGAATCTCATTCAGCAAAAAGAGAAATGGTAGAGGCTAACTTAAGGCTTGTTATCTCGATTGCAAAGAAATATACAAACCGAGGTCTGCAATTCCTGGATCTAATACAGGAAGGCAATATTGGCTTGATGAAAGCAGTAGAAAAATTTGAGTATCGACGAGGTTACAAATTCTCAACATATGCCACATGGTGGATTAGACAAGCGATAACTAGGTCAATAGCAGATCAGGCAAGAACTATTAGAATACCCGTACACATGATTGAGACCATAAATAAAATTGTAAGGACCTCACGACAAATATTAAATGAAATTGGTAGAGAGCCAACTCCAGAAGAAATATCCGAAAAACTGGGTATGCCGCTCGATAAAGTAAGAAAAGTAATGAAGATAGCAAAAGAGCCAATTTCTCTTGAAACTCCGGTAGGTGATGAGGATGATAGTCACCTTGGTGATTTTATTGAGGACAAAAATGTAATTCTGCCAATTGATGCTGCCATCCACTCAAATTTAAGGGATACTACAACAAGAGTTCTTGCAACTTTGACCCCAAGAGAAGAGAGGGTTCTCCGAATGAGGTTTGGTATTGGTATGAATACAGACCACACCCTTGAAGAAGTTGGTCAACAATTTTCTGTAACGAGAGAGAGGATCCGTCAAATAGAAGCAAAAGCACTTAGAAAGCTGAAACATCCATCAAGAAGCAGAAAGCTTCGAAGCTTCCTTGACAGCTAAAATCAGCCTCTTAAATATTCAATCACTTGGCTTTACTTACATACATATATTTGTGGCTTTACATATCAATAATGTAGTACTATAAAAAAAATTAGGGCGATTAGCTCAGTTGGTTAGAGCCCTCCGCTCATAACGGAGTGGTCCCAGGTTCGAGTCCTGGATCGCCCACCAATTGAATATTTTTACGAGGTATTCAACGGTTTAGAAGAGTGATACTGATTTACACCAATATATGCGTTACAACTGTGCTGCCCATTGTGAGTCACGAATAAACGAACAGAAATAAAAGGAGTTAAATAATGATTGAAAATTTTAATGGTATATTTTTCCTGGGGACACATATTCTTGTTCTGATAATGATAAGTTTTTATCTTATTCGTATCATATTTGCACCAAGTGGTATCGCTGAAGAGTTTGGTGTGGATAAATCAGGAATCTATATTACAAGAATATTGGGAACGTTTGTTGCGCCGTTATTCATAGTAGGCGTTTACATCATATTTAGAGACGGTGGACCTACAGGCTCTTGGATTTGGTATGTTACTTTAGCAACAACATCAATCCTTCAACTTAGTTATGAAAGCTGCTTTTATTTTAAGAAAATTGATACTGATATTGGAGCAAAAAATAAGTTACTTGATGTGATCGTATCCGCTATTTTTACGATTGTATCAGTTGTCCTCATTGTGGGTTTATCAGATAAAATATATTTATAGTATTTCCTATTTTTTTTCACAAATGAGATTGCATTAGTCTCTATTTCTGTGTTAAATAGAATGATTATTAAAACCTTACATTAGTATTGTAATGATGTGTAAGAAGTTAAAAAGGGGTATGAATAATGAAACCAGTGGATCCTACAAAGGGTTATGAGCTAGATACTAGCTTTATTCAAGAGCAGCACCATACAAATCCGAGAAGACTATACAGTCAAACTGGTGCAGATTGGCAATATCGTGTTGATCATGAAAGACTAAGAAGGCAGAGATTAGAAAGAATTAGAGCCGAAATGGAGGCGGATGATTTGGGAGCGCTTGTTGTATTTCAAGGCGCAAATGTGCGATATATAACAGGCTCCTACCAAGGAAACTGGAAATATAACATTAATATTAGATATGCTGTGCTACCTCGTGGCGGCGATCCAGTCCTGTTTGAAACAGCTGGTTCGGATATGAGAAATGCTCACTTAGACTTACCTTGGCTAGGTGAAGAAAATATTAGACCCGCTATGACATGGCAGTGGGCTGAAGGTGCTGTTGGTGAAATGGCAGACAAAATGGTTGCAACCGTAAAGCAAGTTTTAGTTGATAACGGTGTTGATAAAGAAAAGATTGGTGTTGACCAGTTAGATATGCCTGCACTTCATGCAATGGAAAAAGCTGGCATCAAAATAGTAAATGGCTGGCCAGCTATGTCCCGTGCAAGAGTTGTGAAAACAATAGATGAAATTGAGCATTTAAAGATGTCGTCATCAATTGGTGATGCGGCAATGTGGCATGTTAAGCATGAGTGGTTAAAACCAGGCATAACAGAACGTCAAATTGAAGCAAAAGTACACGACTTTATGCTATCACGTGGATGTGAAATTATCTATGACATCATTGTTGCGTCTGGAGGTAATACAAGCCCATACAGAAGATGGGCAACTGATAAACTGATTCAACAAGGCGACCTACTAATTGTTGATATTAACGCAGTTGGTCCTGGAGGTTACTTTATTGACTACGTACGAACATTCAAATGTGGTTCGAAAATGACTCAGCAAGAAATTGACCTATATCGTGAAACATATGACTCAATGTATGCAGGGCTAGAAAACCTTAGACCAGGAAAAACTTCAGCGGATGTTGTATCAAAATTCCCAGAGTATGATGATGATAAGTATGGTACTGTCACACTTCAACAGTTTGCTCACTCAATAGGTATCACACTTTATGAAGGTATGTGGATGAGTAGGGCTTACTCACTAAAATACCCTGCGGAAATAAAGGAAAATATGTATTTTGCTATTGAGACTTTTGCAGGACATCCAGGCCTTCCTCAAACTTGTAGGTTAGAGGAAAATGTACTGGTCACAAAAGATGGGCCATCTGTATTTACCAAAATGGAGCATATGGAAGAGGCCGTCGCGGGATATAGACCAGGCGAATTCCATCATGCAGAGATTTTTGGATACCCTCAAAAATAAATATAATATAAACCTCGGGGCTTTATTGCCTCGAGGTTCACACCATATAAAGGCAAACTTTTGTGTATTATAAGTTTGAAAAAAATCGCTCAATGATTTTTAATCCATTAATAATTGTTGCGTCTGAACTCGGTATAAGAGATTTGTCATCAGAGCCTCCAAAGCCCAAAGATCAAGTCAAGGCCATGGTTACTGCTTTTCGAAAAGTCAATGACTCAGGTATTGGTAGTGTAATAGTCGATGGTGTATCAGACGAACAAGTGACCGAGCTCGAGGGAAATGGTGCTTACACTGTTAAAACTGATATGTCTGAATTTGGGAAAGACCACAATTATCGTTCAAAATCAGGGGCTGAACGCATAGCTGCAACAGTTAATAAATTTGATCGATATTACACCCATGATATTGTTGTGGCTGTGCCTGATGATATGCCCGAGCTAAAGCCATATTATATGCAAGCGCTCATGTATGCACTTTCGGATAGTGATGTTGGTATTGCGACAATGGTTTCGCCGTTAACTGATGAAGAGCGATATGATAATGAAGTGGTCAAGGCAAGGGTTGATTGGAACTCTGACAGAATCGTCTATCCTTTAGAAGGATCAAAGGTCGGTACGTTAAAGGATATTAGAAGAAATGTTGATGACTTTGACACTGACGATGTATACAAGCTTGTTCCTATACATGCGTGGAGGAGGGGTCCATTAGATAAACTAATTGAGCTACCGCCATCAGACCGTGAATTTGAAGAAGGAACGGACCTTGTCCGAGCCCTAGATGCTGGCATGAGGATTGATGTCACATTTGTAACTGATAATATGAAGGTATTGATTTCACCAGAAGAATTAGATGAAGCCGCATATGAAATTGAAGGATAGTCTGTTGCTTCAAAATGGGGTTTAAGATGAATAGACCATACTACAAGCCAGATCCTGTCGGGGGGGCAGAGCAATATGTTGGTGCCGAACATAAACTTAATGAGCCATGGGAAGAAAAAGCCCATAATGTAAAATTAGTTGGGCATTCAGATTTAAATGGCTGGGGTGATGCCTTCCAGATACAGGTATCAAATGGAATATGTTATGTTGCTGCGTCAGGAATTAATGGCCATAATGGTATGACAATTCTTGATGTTAAAGATCCATCAAAGCCCAAAATATTAAATCAAATATCAGACTCACCAGGTGCACGAACCCATAAGGTTCTGCGAATTAGTGATGATATATTAATTACAAACTCAGAGTTGAGGCCTAATCTAATCAGTCAATACCCAGAACTAAAAGGTGGATTAAGAGTTTTTGACATATCAGATCCTATCAACCCAAAATTTATTAGACACGTTGAAGTAGATGGTTTTGGTATACACAGACCGATCTTTGATAGGGATAGAAAATTGATGTATAGTTCTGGTTTTAAAGACGGTTATAATGGAAAAATACTTCTTATTCATGATATGAAAGATCCATCAAATCCTATTTTTATAGGTCACGGTTGGGTTGAGGGTCAAAAAGAAGGTGAAGAGTATTCATGGGATAACTCTATAGTTAAAAATGAAGCTTGGTGTCACGAAGGAAATCCATGGGGCAACTACGTAACTGCAGGATGGTGGGATGGCGGTATTGTTTTATTTGATTGTACGGATCCATCAAAACCAGAATTTAAGTGGAGACATAATCCTCATGAAAGCCATGGCTGGCCTGGAAACTATCACAGTTTTCTTGTACCAAAAGGCTCTGAATTTGGAATTGTCACTCAAGAAACTATAACTGTCAATTGTGAACATCCGCCAGCATTCATTACATTTTACGATTTAAGAAATAAAGATGTCCCTCTCCCAGTGAGTACATATATGCCATTTGATATAGATCCATATGAGATGAGACCATTAGACTCTAAATGGGGGCAGACAGGATCAAGGCATGGTGCTCATAATATATGGTTGGATATGGAAAAAAATGATCTAATCTACATTGCTTGGTTTAATGCTGGGTTAAGGATCATTGACTGGAGTAATCCATTTAGCCCTAAAGAAGTTGGATCTTATATCCCAGCAGGAAATAGAGAACGATGCTGTCCACAAAGTAACGATGTTTATGTCGATCGTGAAACTGGACTTATATATATGTCTGATCGATGGGGTTTAGGTCTACATATTCTCGAATATACAGGTTAAATTATATGAAAACACCGTTAGAAGGCATTAGAGTAATTGAGTTTGGCAACTTTATTGCTGGACCTTTTTGCGGAATGTTGCTAGCGGATATGGGAGCAGAAGTAATAAAAATTGAGCCTCTGTCAGGTGACCTGGCCCGAGCTATACCACCAATAATTGATGGAAAAAGTGCTGCATTCATTACCTTAAATAGAAATAAAAAAAGTTTAGCATTAGATTTAAAGTCTAACCATGGTAGGTCTCTTACGCTTGAGATATTAAAATCAGCAAATGTAATAATTGAGAACAATAGACCAGGCGTAATGCAAAGACTGGGTTTAGGTTTAGAGGATGTAAAAAAAATAAATAATAAAATTGTTTACACATCTGTATCCGGTTTTGGACAAACAGGTGAATTAAAAAATAGAGCGGGTATAAATCTCATTATTGAAGCATTATCAGGAACTTTATCCGTAATGGGTGAGAAAGGGGAAATTCCCCCAAGACCTGGCTTGCAAACCGCAGATATTCTTGGCGCAATGTTTGCTACCTATTCAACCTTAGCTGGATTAATTGGACAAATTCAGCACAATCAAGGTTTGCATGCAGATGTGGCTTTAATCGAAGCATCTATCGCCTCCGCTGTATGGGAAACGACAGAATACTTATCAAGTGGTGTCGTCCCGGAACAATTAGGGCATTCACACCGCGCAAGTGCACCATATCAATTATTTGAAACAAATGATAAAAGGTATATTGCGATAGGTGCGCCAAGTGACGCACATTTTAAGAGATTGATGAACATACTAGATCTAAATGATTTATGTGAAAATCCAAAATTTATTTCATATTCCAGCAGAAAAAAAAATGAAAACGATCTTGTCCCGGTTGTTGCAGATAAAATAATGGATTGGGACTCGTCAAATTTAGAAATTAAATTGACAGAAGCTGGTATACCATGTGGCTGTGTAAGAAATTATAAAGAAGCTCTCAATAATCCTCATAGCACCGAAAGGCAGCTGGTAACGGAAATAGGTGATGGTCAAGGTTCTAAAATTAAGACAATACGTAATCCAGTCTTAATTAATAACAAACCAATAAAAATAGATAACCTTGCCCCAGAATTAGGTCAGCACAGCTTTGAAATTTTAAATGAAGTTGGTGTAGATAAAAATGCGTTCAGCAAACTTGTCAGTGATGGTATTACTATCTAGTTTTTACTTTTTCTATTATTGCATATGTCATATCAATAGTAGAAGATCTTCCTCCAATATCTGCTGTTAAGTATTTTCTCTCTTTGATTACCTCTAGTGTTGACTCCTCAATAATATTTGAAGCTATAATTAATTTTTCCTCATTATATTTAGAGCCCATCCATGATAACAGCATTGACGTTGACATAATCATGGCATATGGGTTCGCAACATTTTTTCCTGAAATATCCGGCGCAGAACCATGCGTTGCTTGAGCCATTGCAATATTATCTCCAAGACAGAGACCTGGCGCCATGCCCATTGAACCAATTAAACCTGCCCCAATATCACTTAATATGTCACCAAATTGATTTGTTGTTACAACAACATCAAATGACTCAGGATTTGAGACTAGGTGCATTGCGGTTGTGTCAATCAGTGTGTCTTCATAAGAGATTGAGGGATATTCCTTTGAAACTTTTACACATTCCTCAAGGAACATTCCACAACTTAATCTGTATAGGGGTTCTTTATGTGCTGCTGTAACTTTGGATCTATTTTTGCTTACAGCCATATCAAAGGCAGCTCTAGCTACTCTATTAGAACCTTTTCTTGTAATAACCCTTGATGCGATAGTGATTTGATCGTTTGGACGAAATTCAGGGTATCCTCCAACAATTGTGTCGGAGCTCTGCAGACCTTCAGTTAATTCTCTTACAAAGATGATATCTATATTCTTAGAATTATCATATGACTTTGCAGGTCTTATCGCAGCATATAATTCAAATTTTTTTCTTATAGGGGGCATTTTCCAAGTGGAGTCATTTCGTGGATAATTATTGTGCCCAATAGGGCCACAAATTATTCCATGGACTTCATTTAATTGAGAAACTGTGTATTCAGGAAAGGTATCACCATACTTACTATGAGCTAATTTTCCAATGGGTAAGTCAATTAGTTCAATACTATATCCAAGAGACTTAAGTGTTTCAGTTAATACCAACTTGGCCATTGGGACAATTTCTATACCAATATCATCACCGTTCATAATTGCAATTTTTAGCTTCATACTGAAATGATATCAGATTTGGAAATGAAATTAATCAAATTTTTTTGAGAGCTTACTAATGAGTTGGGGTATGGATTTATTAGAAAGATAGGATGTGAACTCGTCTTTTTTTTGGAGCGTTAGTGATACACCAGCAAGAGTTAGATCAATTACCTTATATTGCTGATCTTTATTTATGATTATCCACCATCTTATTGATGCAAGTCTTGAGTCATCCTTAAGAACATCACCATCCACCAAAAACTCTCTATCTTTTGACCCTTTTGTTCTGCAACTGTCATTCACAATCGCATATGTAACGTCTGGCTCCTCTTCATCATTATCCAATCTGTCGTATATCGTTTTTGTAAGCATCTTTTTGATAAGGTCAGTATAGACCTCTTTCAGATCATCAGGTAATTTCCGCGCATATTTACCAAGCATGATTTTGCCCATTATTTCAAAATCAGCATTCTTGATGAGTAGTTCTGAAAGATAAGATTTTTTTTGATTTTTTGTTAACTCAGATGAGTTAATGATATCCAATGTTTCATCGGCAACATCATTTATGAAAACAATAGCTTCATCGCAGTACTCGCGACCATTGGCAGTCGACACAAAAATAACTAATAGTAGTAGTGAATGAATGAGGTATTTATTTATATTCCGCAACATGATCAACCTAGTTAGAATACTAAGTTGAGATCTCGTGCTGTGTCAATTGAAAATTCAGACAGTTCGTCAGTTGGAACACCGTTTGAGATTTCATTGGTTCTTCTTTGCATGTACATGTTTCTTATACTCACATAATAGTCTGTAGAATTTGTCTCTATGTCGTCAAGTACGTCCAGTAATTCTTCTCGTGCAACTACAGCCTCTGAAATTCCGTAGGTGTAACGGTATCCTTCATTTTGATTTTGCAAATACCATGTAAGTGGGTGCACTGCAAAGTCTACTATACGTCCAGCAATATGACGTGGCGTAGACGGTCCAAAAAAAGGTGAGACTATGTAAGGACCGCTATCAACCCCGTAAATTGCGAGTGTTTGCGCAAAATCTTCTGTGTGCCTCTGATAGCCCATATCAGTCGCCGGATCCCCAAATCCAAAAAAACCAACTGAAGAATTTATAACAAACCTATTTACTGTGTTGGTTGCGCGCTCTTCCTCCCCTTGAAGAATATCATTAAGCAAAATTGTTGGAGATTCTAAGTTGCGTAAGAAATTCCTTATCGATTCACGCCCGCCTTCTGGCACAATGTCTCTGTAAACTTTCGCCACTGGTTTTAATATTGCATTGTCAACCGCTTGGTTAAAAGCAAACATCTTTCTGTTTACTGCCTCGTAAGGATCAAAGGTACTGTGACCAGTATCGGACACAGATGCCTCTACATACGAAGAATTGTAATTTTCTTCAATGAATTGAGATATATCTGCTTTGGATACAGTTGTATGCAAAAAAAGCATTAACGAAAAGGCAATCACAAAGAATAGTCTATGTAAAAATATTTTGGCCACCACTACATCCCATTTGTTTCTAATAACTTAATAAAGGCTTATAATAATATATATCAAATATGTTTAAAAATAAATAAATTTGACATGTTTTGTTGCTAGTCTAAGCATCAATTATTAAAATGGTCTTAAATGCTTACGATTTGATTATAAATATTGTTCAAAATTTAGGCAAAATAAATTTAAATTTCTGAATTATGCAATATATCAACAGCTTTTTTATCGAGTTTTTTTTGTAATCTTGATATTATCACTAAATGAAACCAAATCAAATAGTTTTGCTTGATGGCGGAATTGGCCAGGAGATATATAAAAGAGCGGGATCACCCGAATCACAGACACTCTGGTCTTTACAGATCATGCGAGATAATCCAGAGATTGTCGTTGGTGTTCATATGGATTTTATAAATGCAGGATCAAAAGTTTTGAGCTTAAATAATTATGCGGCAACCCCATCAAGATTAGAGAGAATTGGTATGCGCGATAGTTTTGATGAAATACACTCTTTGTCGATCCGGTTACTAAATACTGCAATTTCTGAGTCAAAGTATGCGAGATCAGATTTGTCCATCGCCGGTTCCTTACCGCCACTTATCGCCAGCTATACAGCGGAGGATAGCAGAGAAAATAAGGAACTTTTTGAAGAGTATATACTTTTAATTGAACAGCAAATTGATAATGTCGATTTATTTCTGGTCGAGACAATGTCTAGCATCAAAGAGATAATTTCTGTGACCGATGCTCTTGATCATTTTGGACTAGGCAAGTATGTAAGTCTCACGTTAGATGATGATCATCCTAATTTGCTCAGATCTGGTGAAAATTTGTTTGATGCAATCAAATTATTGGAAATGAAATCTGCGGATGCAATTTTATTAAATTGCTCCTGCCCTGAAACAATATCATCAGCGTTACCTAAATTTAAAAATACTGATATACCTTTTGGTGCTTACGCAAATGGTTTCTCTTCTGTGAAAGGTTTGAAATTTGGAAAAAGTGTAAATACTTTAGAGGCGAGAAATGATCTCGGTCCTGATGAATATTCAAAATTTGTAATGGATTGGATAGGTAAAGGTGCAAGAATAATTGGTGGCTGTTGTGAGATTGGTCCAAAGCATATCAATAGAGTTTCAGATCAGTTACACCTTAACGGTTACAAGACGATGAAGCTAGAATTATAAATTATTTCTCCCCATATCCTCCACCTGATGGAGTTGTGATAATCAATTGATCTCCGATCGCTAATTTGATTTGGCAATTTCCATCTAACTCTGTCGCAACATTATTTCTGATGATTGTATTTGACCCCAGCTTCCCCGGCTCACCTCCATATAATCCAAATGGCTGCTTTTTTCTGTTATTTGATAACAAAGAACAACTCATATTATCACAAATGACGAATATTTTTTTCAAACCACGGCCGCCAGTAAATTTACTATTATTTTGCCTTTCACTAACTAAGGATATTTCTGAGAGAATAATTGGGTATTCCTCCTCAAAAATCTCAGGATCAGTAGATCTTGAATTTGTCATATTTGTTTGTATTGCATCACAGCCATTATAATTCTTTCCAGCTCCTTGACCTCCACATATAGTTTCATAATATTGAAATTTGTCATTACCAAGAATGACATTATTCATTGTAGATTGACACGATGCCTTGATTGAGAGGGCGCCAAAAATACAATTTGCAAGCGCTTGGCTCAGTTCAACATTTCCAGCTGAGACGGCCGCATTTTTTGAGGGATTTATTACAGAGTTACTGTCAGTAGATATTTCTACAGGTTCAAGGATTCCTGAATTTAGTGGAATATCCTCATTAATTAAACACCTTAAGACATAAATTATGACAGCTTTTGTGATTGGAAAAGGAGCATTAAAGTTATGCGAACTTTCTCTACTCGATCCAGTGAAGTCAAAGTTAATTTTTTTACTCTCAGAGTGCTTTTTTATCTCTAATTTGAGATAAAAATTATCGAGTGTCATACTAAAACTTGATGGTTTAATATTTTTTAGTAAACCAAGGCATGCTTCTTTTGCATTCTCTTGTATTGCATACATTTGTCCTAGCACAATGTCCAATCCATAGTAGTCAACGATTTTACGTAATTGGATTTCACCAATTTTGTTCGATGCTACTTGAGCTGTAATGTCTTGTATGTTGAGCTCTGGATTTCTTGCAGGATATTTTCCACTATTTAATTTTTTTTGCAATCGTTCGTGGTTCGTGAGATCATTCATTCGAATTTTAAAATTATCAAATATTACACCTTCATCATCTAATTTTTTTGCTTCGGGAGTCATAGATCCAGGATGAATTCCACCAATATCCGGGTGATGACCCCGCGTGGCTAGGTAAAATATTATATCTTCGGTCTTGTCAGAAAAGATGGGGGAAATAATGGTAATATCAGGCAAATGTGTTCCCCCAGAATTAGGCGAGTTATTTATAAATATATCACCTCTTTTTACGGATTTATTTTTCTTGATAAGCCCTTTTACGCAATCATCCATCGAGCCAAGATGAACTGGTATATGAGGTGCATTCGCAACGAGATTACCAATGTTATCAAATAAAGCACAAGAGTAGTCAAGCCGCTCTTTTATATTTATGGAGGCTGCAGTCCTTTGCAGTGTTTCTCCCATAGTTTCTGCGACTGACATAAAAAGGTTATTAAAAATCTCCAACATTACTGGTGATTTATCGAGTTTTCTATGACTCTTTGATGGTTTTATTTTTTTTATTAGAATGTTACCTGATTGATCCCTAGTTGCTTGCCATCCCTCCTCGATGATTATTGTTGAGTGATCATCAATCAGAATTGCTGGCCCTATGAGTTCAAAATCATAGAATTTTTCTATTTGACACACACAAGCCTCAACCCATTTTCCTTTACTGTAGAAGTTTTCTTTATCAAAATTATTTTTTGTATTTATTTTTTTAGTGGGCAGTTCAATTTTTTTATATCGTGGTGTTGTTTCAACTTGAATCATATCAAGTACAATCTCACTATTAAGATTATAGCCATAAATTTTTTTATGAATTTTCCTAAATTTTTTAATTAAATTTTCACACTTAATTTTTGAATTATTTTCTTTTATGCAAATACTCTGATCGGTACCCTTATACTTCAAATATAATAAATTTAAATGAGATACGGTTTTGGATTTGGTGTTAACTAAGTTTTCTTTTTGCAGTTTTCTGGCAAGTGCATCAATTTTATTTGTATTTTTTTGATTAAATTCAATAAAAGTACTTTCTTGTACTATGTACTTCTCTCCAGACTTAGCCATCCCATATGCCGATAAAAAACTTGATAGTGGATTTATGATAACTGTCTTGATCTCCAGGTTCTCAGCAATCTGGCAAGCGTGTTGACCACCGGCCCCACCATAACTGACAAGCGCATGTTCCTCTAAGTGAATGCCTTTCCTTGAAGCGATTTTTCTAATCACTCTGCACATTTTCTCTACTGCAATTTTTATAAACCCTTCAGCTACATCTTCTGGACGCATCTTTGG
>CACBED010000019.1 GCA_902538185.1 uncultured OCS116 cluster bacterium | reverse complement strand
TCCGTTTCATAGGTTAAATAAGTTAGAGTACCAATTATGAAAATGGAAAAAAAGCCAGCAATTACCGATTTTTTTAGAGTGTCCATATGCATTAAATTAGTGCCATAATAAATTTTTTTTGTTATAAGTCATATTAGTTGCATTTATAATTTATTAAAAGATTAAAAAAATCGTTTCAGGAGGGTGCAAGATGATATTTGATCACAGAACGTATACGATACAACCCGGTAAAACTAATGAATATGTTAAAATATTTGAAGAATTTGCCTATCCAGTTGCAATGAAACATGGACTAAACCTTGTAGCATACTTTGTGAGTAAAGTTGGAACATTAAATCAGGTTGTTCACATCTGGAGTTACAACGACATGATGGAGTTTGAGACCCTAAGAGAACAACGCGATGCTGACCCAGAGTGGACACGCTACAGGCAAAAAATAGCTGGGATGATTGTTGCCCAAGAAGATAAGATAATGGTTGGGTCAAATTTTTCACCGATTAAGTAAAAGTGTTGTGATTGGGATTTAAGGGAACGGCTATGGTTACATCTACAGAAGATATTCTAAAGAAGCGAACTGAAAATGAAGGTATGATTTCGGGTGGGCACCTTGTCGCCAAAGCGTTAAAAAATGAAGGCGTCGACGCAATTTTTACTCTGTGTGGGGGGCACATTATTGATATATATGATGGCTGTATTGAAGAGGGTATTAGAATATTTGATTTTCGGCACGAGCAAACAGCCGCTCACGCTGCTGATGGATATGCCAGACAAACAGGGAAGCTGGGCTGTCTTGTGACAACTGCTGGACCCGGATTTACCAATGCAATTACAGGAATCGCAACAGCCTTTAGATCCGAAAGTCCTCTGCTCCATATTGGGGGGCAGAGTGCTTTATCACAATGGAAAATGGGAGGACTTCAAGAACTACCACATATGGAAATACTAAAACCAATCACGAAGTTTGCATCTACAGTTATGTCAACCGAACGAGTTGCGGATATGGTAGCAATGGCAGCAAGAGAATGCTTCAATGGAGCATGTGGACCCTCTTACCTTGAAATACCGAGGGATGTTCTTGATAGAGAGGTACCCTTGGAAACAGTAAAGCTTCCGATAAAAGATAGATACCGAGCCTCAATAAAATCACAAGCAGACCCTTCAGCAGTAAAAGGGGTGGTTGAGATTTTAAAAAAATCAGAGAGACCGGCTATCCTTTTTGGACAACAGGTGTGGCAATCAAGAAGTCATATTGAAGCAAATCAATTTATTGAGAAATTAAAAATACCAGCTTACACAAATGGTGCAAGCCGTGGAATGATCGGTAAAGGTTGTAAGTACTCATTTGATAGAACTAGGGGAGACGCCTTCAAGCAGGCAGATACCATAATCATTGTTGGTACTCCTTTTGACTTTAGAATGGGGTACGGATCAAGAATATCATCAGACATTAAGATAATTCAAATAGATCAGGATTATTCAAATGTGGGAAAAAATAGAGATATTGACATTGGACTTGTTGGTCATCCTGGCTCTGTTCTCTCACAAATTATAGATTTAATGCCAAAATCTTACGACACAAAGATTGAAAAAAGTAGGGATAAATGGATAGAATTATTATCCAGTAAAGAAGATGAAAAGTATGAGAAACTCCTACCAACATTCAAATCAGATAGTATGCCAATCCACCCATATAGAGTCGCTTATGAAATAAATGAGTTTCTTGGTGATAATACAATTTTTATTGGTGATGGTGGTGATGTCGTTACAATATCAGCGCAAGCGGTGAGACCAAAAAAACCTGGTCAATGGATGGACCCAGGCGCACTCGGCAGTCTTGGAGTTGGAACAGGTTTCGCGTTTGCAGCAAAACTTGCTAATCCTGATAAGGAGGTTCTATGTTACTATGGTGATGGATCTTTTGGAATGACGGCCTTTGATATTGAAACAGCTGATAGGTTTGGGATGCCATTTATTGCGGTGATTGGAAATAATTCAGCAATGAATCAAATTAGATATGGACAACTTGCGAAGTATGGTCAGCAAAAAGGTGATATTGCCAATAAACTTGGTGATATGAAGTTCTCAGATTTTCCAAAAATGTGGGGTGCGAATGGAATTGAAGTTCATGAGCCAAATGAGATTAGTTCTGCTCTGAATGAAGCAAGAAAGCTTATAAATAAAACAAAGAAATCAGTCGTCGTCAATATATGGGTTGATCCCAACGAGTATGCACCTGGCACTAAAGCCCAGACAATGTACAAGTAGGAAATGTCAAATGAAAGCATTAAAAGGTATAACAATACTTGATTTTACGCATGTTCAATCAGGTCCAACATGCACCCAACTCCTGGCTTGGTTTGGTGCGAACGTTATTAAAATTGAACGACCAGGCGGTGGCGATATCACCCGCTCGCAACTACGTGATAAAGATGGTGTGGACTCATTATATTTTACAATGCTAAACCATAACAAGAAATCTATTACTTTAAATGTTAAAGATGACAGAGGTAAAAAAATATTAGACGATTTGATATTGAAATGTGACGTATTTGTTGAGAATTTTGCTCCAGGAACGCTGGATAGGATGGGTTACGGCTGGGAATATATACATAAATTAAATCCAAGAATTATTCTAGCCTCAGTAAAAGGTTTTGGGCCTGGGCCATATGAAGATTGTAAGGTCTATGAAAACATTGCCCAATGCGCTGGGGGTGCTGCCTCGACCACAGGTTTCCTTGATGGTCCACCTCTTGTTACAGGAGCGCAAATAGGGGACTCCGGTACTGGTCTGCACCTCGCATTGGGAATTGTAACAGCTTTGTTCCATCGAGAGAAATCAGGTCTTGGACAGAAGGTTGACGTCGCTATGCAAGATGGGGTTGTGAATTTATGTCGAGTAAAATTAAGAGATTATCAGAGGTTATCCAGCGGACCTCTATCTGAATATAGCCAATTTGGTCAAGGGATACCATTCACAGATACGACACCTCGCGCAGGAAATGACTCTGGTGGAGGGCAGCCTGGTTGGATTCTTAAATGCAAAGGTTGGGAGGATGATCCTGACTCTTATATCTACTTTATTACACAAGCGCCTGTATGGGATAAAATTTGCAATGTTATTGGGAGAGATGATTGGATCAGTGATCCCGAATACTCAACTCCGAAAGCAAGATTAGATAAATTATCACATATATTTGAGACAATAGAAAAATGGACAATGACTAAGACAAAATTTGAAGTCGTATCAATATGTGACCCACTTGGTATTCCTTGTGGGCCAATATTATCAATGAAAGAGATAGCTCATGATGAGTCCTTGAGGCGGACCGGAACCGTTGTTGAAGTTGACCATCCTGAAAGAGGTAAATACATAACTGTCGGGTGTCCAATTAAATTATCAAACTCGGAAGCGGATGTCCAACGGTCGCCTTTATTAGGGGAGCATAACGAGGAAATTTTAAAAGATTTTCTTAATTACAGCGACGAGGAGCTGGTTGAAATCAATAAAACAGATGCGATGAAGTAGGGTTTAATAATGCGAATTGTATTACACGGGCAGCAGGCATTCGGAAGTGCAGTATTAGAGAGACTTTTATCAAATAATGAGGATATTGTATCGGTTTGTGCCGCTCCCAATAAAAAAAATGGAAATATTGATCCGTTAGTTGAAGCTGCAAATGCAAATAATATTCCAGTTCATCAACCAACTAGCTGGAAAACAGATGAAGCATATGAGTTAATGGAATCTTTTGATGCAGATTTATGCGTCATGGCATACGTGACACTGATTGTACCCAGTGCAATTCTAAACTTACCTCGAAAGGGGTCTATTCAATATCACCCATCATTGTTACCCATGCACCGAGGTCCCTCGTCAATTAATTGGCCTATATCAATAGGATCAAAAAAAACAGGGATAACTATATTTTGGCCTGATGATGGCCTCGATACTGGACCTGTATTATTACAAAAAGAATGCACCATTGATGAAAATGAAACTCTTGGCGCTCTGTATTTTAATAAATTATTCCCCATGGGTGTTGATTCAATTGAGGAGTCAATTCAATTAATTAAAAGTGGCAACGCACCAAAGATTGATCAAAATCTTGATGAAGGCTCATATGAAAGTTGGTTTGGTAGAGAGCAATCAAAAATTGACTGGTCAAAGCACGCAAATGAAATTCACGCACTCATTCGGGCGAGTGACCCTCAGCCGGGTGCATGGACTCTACACAAAGGTAATGAAATTATGTTATATGATGTAAAAATAATTAATGACCATCAAAACATACCCGGTTATATCTGTAATATTGATAAAGAAGTTGGCATACAAATAAGTACAGGGCATGGTACAATATCCATTCAAAAATTTCGACATAATGGAAAAAAAATGAATGCAATGGAATACGCAGAAATTAGTAATATGAAGTCTGGTGATATTCTGGGAAATTAAAAATAACTATAAATAAAAAAAGAGAATACAATAATGACAACGGATATAGAAATTGCTAGGGCCGCCAAACCGCAAGATATTAATAAAATAGCAGAAAAGCTTGGATTAGGTGAAAATGATATTGAAAAATATGGTGGGCTAAAGGCAAAAGTCTCATTTGACTTCATTAATAATTTAAAAAGTAAGAAAAACGGGAAACTGATACTGGTAACTGCTATCACGCCAACACCTGCTGGAGAAGGAAAAACAACAACGACAGTTGGGCTGGGTGATGGTCTCAATAAGCTTGGAAAAAAAGCAACAATTTGTATTCGTGAACCATCACTTGGACCTTGCTTTGGAATGAAAGGCGGCGCAGCAGGAGGTGGCTATTCACAAGTTATCCCTATGGAAGATATAAACCTTCACTTTACAGGAGACTTTCACGCTATCGGAATTGCGCATAATCTGCTTTGCGCAATGGTTGATAATCATATCTATTGGGGTAACGCACTCAACATCGATACTCGAAGAATAGCAATCCGTAGAGCACTTGATATGAATGAGAGGTCACTCAGAGAAATAGTTACCTCGCTTGGTGGTATCTCTAATGGCTACCCAAGATCTGATGGATTTGATATTACAGTTGCGTCCGAGGTAATGGCAATATTTTGTCTTTCAAGTAGCTTAGAAGAGCTCACAGAAAGGCTCGGTAAGATTGTTGTTGCATACACAAGAGACAAGGAACCGATAACAGCAGAGCAAATTGGCGCAAATCAAGCAATGGCTGTATTATTGAAAGATGCTCTAAAGCCTAACCTTGTGCAGACTCTGGAAAACAATCCGGCATTTGTACATGGAGGGCCTTTTGCAAATATAGCGCATGGGTGTAATTCAATCATATCGACAAACTTAGCTTTAAAATTATCTGATTTTGTGATTACGGAAGCCGGTTTTGGTGCTGACTTAGGTGCTGAAAAGTTTTTTGATATTAAGTGTCGCTATCTTGATGAAAAACCGTCCGTTGCAGTTATAGTCGCGACAGTGAGAGCCCTTAAAATGCATGGGGGTGTTAAGATCGATCAATTGAAAGAAGAGAATAATGACGCAGTCTATGCCGGTTCTGCGAATTTGATAAGACATTTGGAAAATGTATCAAAATTTGGCGTACCGACGGTCGTATGTATAAATAGATTTAGTAATGACACTGACAGTGAGATAAGCACTCTAATTGAAGCAATAGATAAGAGTGGCATTAAGAGTAAAGTGATTTTATCGAATCATTGGGCTGAGGGCGGAAGTGGAATTACTGACCTTGCGAAAGAAGTAATAGATTTGTGTGAAAGTTCTGATCGAGATTTTAAACATTTGTATGAGCTCGAGGAGGGAATTGAGCATAAAATAACTAAAATTGCAACGGAAATCTATCGTGCTAAGGACGTTATTTTAAGTAAAAAAGTTAAAACTCAAATTAGTGATTTGGAAAAGAATGGTTTTAGTAACCTTCCAATCTGCATGGCGAAGACGCAATATTCATTTTCAACAGATCCAACTTTGAAAAATGCGCCTGTAGATCATGATATTGAAATAAAAGAGCTCAGGCTATCAGCTGGAGCAGGGTTTATCGTTGCGATATCTGGTGACATCATGACAATGCCCGGATTGCCACGAAAGCCAGCTGCAGAGAATATTTATTTAGATAGGGGCGGTAATATTGAAGGCCTGTTCTAGATAGTAGGATAAAAAATATGAAAAAAATATGTGTATTAGGTGGAGGGGCTATTGGCTCTTGTGTTTCGGCGTCGCTTACTGATGCTGGATTAGATGTTATTTTAGTTGATCAATGGGCAGATCATATTAACAAAATCAGACGAGACGGCCTCACTGTAACTACAAAAGAGGGGGAAAAAAATACAAAGGTCTCTGCATATCATATGAGTGATTTAGCAAAGTTACAGCCCCAATTTGATTTTATATTAATGGCTGTTAAGGCCTATGACACTCAATGGGTATCAAAATTTGCTTCAGTATATTTAAAAGATAAAGGTCTTTTTGTTGGCTTACAAAATGCATATAATGACGATTTAAATGCGGATATGGTCGGTAGAGAAAATGTGATTGGTGCTGTCGTTGAGTTAAGCTGTGAAATATTCAACCCTGGATTTGTGCAGAGAAATACAGTTCCATCTGGGACTTGGTTTGCTGTTGGAGAATTGAGTGGTGAGATTACTTCAAGGCTAAAAGAGGTTCAGAAGATCATGTTAAATGTTGGGAAATGTGATTTAACTGACAATATTTATGGGGCTAAATGGACAAAGTTAATTGCGAATTCAATGACATGCCCATTTTCATCCTTGAATTTGAAAAATTGGGAAGCGGTAAAGTTGCCTGGTATGTTTGATTTTTCTGTTGGGGTTGGAAGAGAGTCCTTCAAAGTTGGAAAAGCTCTGGGTTATATGATTGAACCACTTTTTGGTCTGACAAACGAGGATATTGGGAATGCTGGTGAAGATGCAGCTGAACTAGTTATGAAAAAAATGGTTAGGGATGTTGGCCCTAATGCAAGAACACACGCAGCTCAAGATCATGTCAAGGGACGGCGAAGTGAGATTGAGTTTATCAACGGTAGAGTTTCAAAAGAGGGGCGTAAACTCGGGATTTCAACACCATATAATGATGCTGTTGTGGAAATAGCGAAAATGACACACAGTGGTAAGATAGATTTGGATCCATCAAACATAAATATCTTATTCAAAAAATTAGAAGAACTTATTAAAGATTAGCTATCTCTCAAAATCTGATTTCTCATCAAATGGTAAATTAGCAAAATATCTTCTCACACAGTCCAAAGCCATTTCTACACTGCCGAGCGTAATTCTGTGCTCGTCGCCGATAAATTTACCTACTCTAGATTTCGTATCATTCACTGAAGACATTGTAATATATGTATCAGCTTCGTTCTCCTCTTGGTAATTTATCATAACAGAGAGGGAGAGGTCGGTCATATATAGCTCTCTAACTTTTGTTGTAATCTCCTCATTTAGTTCAATTGATAGCTTATTTTTTGATAGCTTCAATTTATCTGCGAGAGCGTCCAAATTATTTGAGCTAACAGAAAATTTTAGATGATCACCCATCTTATCAATTGTTGAAATTCTCTTACTTATATTACCCCATGTAAGATATTCACAGATGGACATTGTTTTATTATTTTTTTTTAGTAATTCAAAGATTGATCCCTCAAGAGTATTTTTGTCCTCTGCAAATATGTAATTACCAAGAGTCTCTCTTACTTTATCTTCAACAGGTTTGAGGTTTTTCTCTATTTCACTTAACGAGTTTGCCCTGATTGATAGCTTTGTTTCAAGCTGCGGGAAATGCGCTTGAAAACCTAGTTTTACAATCTTGTCAGGTGATAAATCAACGACATTTTTCAAAAGCGTATCTGCTCTCGACTCTCCAATTCCGTATGAATGGAATGTTTTGAGCTTCGTTACAATATTTTCACCCGATAACTCCAATAACCTTGGAATAATCTCATCTTGTAGCATCAGAAAAAGCTCTCTTGGAACGCCTGGGGTGAAGAAAAAACGGGCCTTTTTTATATTTACCGCAAAGCCACATGCAGTACCAATTGGGTTATTAATTAATTCAGAAGTTTTTGGTAGCATTGCTTGTTTTTTGTTATTCTCAGTCATTACTCGACCTCTTTTTATGAAAAACTTTTCCATAATTTCCAGCCATTCCTGTCTAAGCTCAAGCTCATTTCCGGATGCGATAGCTGCAACTTCTTGCGATAGGTCATCAACGGTCGGTCCGAGACCACCATTAACTATAACAGCATCGGCTCTTTCTGATGCTAAGTGAAAGGACTTTAGAAGGTCTTCCTTGTTATCTCCAACAGTAGTTCCCCATATAACATTGAGTCCCGCCTCTTCTAACTTTCCACTCATATGTGCAAAATTAGAATTAATGATTTTACCACTAAGTACCTCATCACCAGTACATATGATTTCTACTTTCATAATTTTACGTCCTTCCATTATCTAATTTTAGGTGCCTGAGACCACTGAAATACCAAAATAATACCATAATTTGTATAGCTAATATTATCATAAAACTTACGTTATATGCCATTGGGTTATATGTTATTCCATCAATAAGTGGGAATAAATCTATTACAACGCCGACAAGCCATTGAATAAAAAAAGCGATTACAAAAGTACCAAGGTTGACAATGGTATTTGCACGGGATGACAAAGACATTCCAAATTTCGCTGTTACCCATGGATAAGATAAAATACCCCCTTGACCAGTCATAGCAAAAATAATCCAAAAATAGGCGCCTATATTTGGAGAAAAAAAGATAATAGGTATCAGGGAAAATATATGAATAATTAAAATTATAGTTAGAATTTTTAGAATTCCAATATTAAATCTATTGAGGATTTTGGCAGTTAAACCGCTCAAGAAAATACCAGATATCGCAGCTATTGCATTTATGGTTAATCCAGTTGCAACATCATCCCGACTATATGATGCCACATTACTAAACCATGGACCCGCCCATAATGTTAACAAGGCAATATGTGAACCACCTGTAATCCAAACAAGCGGGCCTAATCGCCATATTGATGGATCGCGCAAAACTATTTTTAGATCCCTCAATCTATCAATTACGGGTTTTGAGTTATCTGTATATTCCTGCTTTGGAATTAGGATGTATGTCAAAAAAACAACAATAAAAATTAGAATAATGAACACTCCATAGGTGCCTCTCCACGTAAAGAAATTAAGTAAATATTCAGTAGGCCAGCTCGTTACGAGCAACCCTACTTGTCCTGCGCTCATGATTATTCCATTTCCAAGTGCTGCATTCTCTGGTTTTAAATACATGCTTACGGCACGGAAACCACTCATTAAAGCCCCAGAAAATCCAACTCCTATCATTAATCTGGCTAATGTCATTACATAAATATGTGAGCTTAATGCAAAAATAACACAACCAACCGCGGCAAGCAGGAGTAGGGTTATTTGGACTTTTTTTGGTCCGTGACTATCTAAATAAACGCCAAGGGGTATCTGTGCGAGTGCATGCGCTATTAACAATGTTGATGTCAGAAAACCTAATGAGGAAGCTGTGAGATTAATATCAGCAATTAAATTTGGAGCAAGTATCCCATTAATTGACCGAAATATTATAGCAAGTAGATATCCAAGTATGAATATTGTAATTATTAGAACAGATTGTTTCATGAAGCATTGATGATTAGTTATCTAACATGATCAAGCTATCTTATATTCTATGGCTCAGCAATAGGATTTATTATTGAGGCCATTACGTCATTCAAATATACTGTACCAATATACTTCTTCTTTGAATTTAAGACATCAACTTCATTAATATTGTTTGAAATCATGACACGTACAGCTTCTTCAAGCTTTGTTTCTTTTGCAATGGTCACTTTTGAAAACGCATCCTTCGAGAGCTTTTTCATAACTTTTTCGCATTCGATTACTTTACCTCTATTAACTTGGGCTGTAAAATTTGATATATAAGAGTCATAAGGATTTAAAATAATGTCCTGACCGGTACCTGATTGTATTATCTTTCCATCTCTTAATATTGCAATATTATCTCCTAACTTTAGCGCTTCGTCTAAATCATGTGTTATAAAGATGATGGTTTTCTTGAGTTCTTTTTGAAGCGTAATAAGCATATCTTGCATTTCAATTCTGATAAGAGGGTCTAGCGCTGAAAATGGTTCATCCATCAATAATATGGGTGCATCGTTTGCCAATGCACGTGCAATACCAACTCGTTGCTGCATACCCCCTGAGAGTTGATTTGGGTGATAATTTTCAAACCCATCAAGCCCAACTTTATCAATCCAATATTTTGCAGTATTTTCCAATTCAGGGCTCTTTACACCTCTAATTTGAAGACCAAAATATGTATTCGATAGAACAGTTCGATGAGGTAAAAGTGCAAACTTCTGAAAGACCATCGCAAAATTCTCACGCCTGAAATTGATTAAATCTTTTTTATTCAATTCGGTAACATTAACATTATTTACCACTATCTCTCCCGATGTCGGTCTTATTAGTTGGTTGAGGTGCCTAATCAAAGTGGATTTTCCAGAACCAGAGAGACCCATAAAGACTTGGATTTTATTTTTAGGGATATCTATATTTATATTCTGCAAGCCAATAATATGATTATAATCATTTTGAAGTTCAGTCTTATCAATATTATTCTGAACTAAATCTATAACTGTATCCGGGTTTTGTCCAAATACCTTAGAGACATTCTTAAGTTTAATATATGGCTTACTTATCATTTATAGTGCCATGGCTTTCTTGTATCCTTTTACCATATGCTTGACTGACTCTATCAAAAACAATCGCAATGCCAACAATTGCAAATCCATTAAATATACCAAGTGTGAAGTATTGATTCTGGATCGCTGTTAGAACTGGTTGACCAAGACCTGTAACCCCTATCATTGAAGCGATTACGACCATCGATAATGCAAGCATGATTGTTTGATTTATTCCTGCCATTATGGTAGGCAGTGCCAGAGGTATTTGGATATAGATGAGTTTTTGGGTATTTGAAGCACCGTAGGAGTCAGCGGCTTCAATGACAGCCTGATTTACTAGCCGGATACCAAGATTTGTAAGCCTGATCATTGGTGGAATTGAGTAGATAACAACGGCAATGAGCCCTGGGATTTTTCCTATACCTAATAACATTACAACTGGTATTAAATAAACAAAACTTGGCATAGTTTGCATCACATCCAACACTGGATTCATTACTCTTTGGAAGAAATTAGATTTTGCCATTAGTATTCCAATTGGAATTCCAAAAACAATAGCCAGTAGTGCAGCAACAAAAGTTATGGATATTGTTTTCATGGTATTTTCCCACATATCAAAGTAACCAATAAGAAGAAGTATCATAACAACAGAAATGACAATCTTAATATTTTTGGAACCCGCCCATGCGATAATTGCAATTATTGCCATAATTATCGGCCAAGGGGTATTTATGAGAAACTGTTCTGACTCAATTAAAAGAAATCTTACTGGCTCAAAGAATGACTCAATATTATCTCCATAATTTCGTGAAAAATTTTTAAACCCGGCATCAATAGATTTTTTGAGTGATCGAAGGGTCTCTGTGTCTATTGATGGAAATTCAGTAAGTATTGACATGCGTTTGCAATCTACACCCTAGGAGAGATTTTACTCTCCTAGGGTAGGTAATGAAATTATAGGGCTTCGAGTACCCTATCCTTAACAGCTTCGGAAACCCAATCAGACCAATCATCTTGATTATTCTGAAGATAATAGATTGCTCCTTCTTCACCTGTTGCTTGGTTATCTGCCATCCAGGCCAACAGACTGTTCATTGTTGCGCTATCAAAGTCTCTTGTTGAAATGTAGTCCATTGCAACGGAAGCTTGATTAGAAAAGTTTTCTGTCACAACAGTTTCAACATATGAAAATCCCCACGCATTTGGTTTCGGATCCGCGCAATCTGCAACAGATGTACAGCTAGCCCATTCTTCACTATCATGTGTTGCATTGGGCTCAAGCATGTACATTGGTAGCTTTCCAAGTATTGCTGTTGGTGCCCAATAATACGTTACTATGTTTGTCCCGTCGTTTATGGCTTTGCTAATAAGCGCATCTAGTCCAGCAGATGAGCCCGGATCAATCAGATCCCAGCCTTTTGCTTCCATATCATAAGCTCTGTATAGGTTCTGGTTTATATATTGGCACGCCCAACCTGCAGGACAGCCAATTAATGCACCTCTTTCAGGGTTCTCAGGATTTGGGAATAAATCAGGTCTTGCGATAACGTCTTCCCAAGTTTTTAATTCTGGATTTGCGGCTAGTGTTGCTTCTGGAATGAACCAGCCCTCTTCACCGCCTTGTGAGAATACATTTCCAGTTGAAATTAATCTTCCCTCTTCTTTCGCGGCATCAAGTGGAGCTCTTAGTGAGTTTGACCATAGCTCTGGAGCAACATCTGGCTCACCTTTTTCATTCATTGATGTGAATGTTGGTACAGTATCGCCTGGAACTAGTTCTACATTACATTCATATCCATGTGTTAGAATTATTTTATCAATTTCGGCAATCGCTTGCGCTGATGACCAATTCATATTCGCTATAGTAACAGATCCACAGTCTGCGAGTTTTGTATCCTCTTTGAGTGCATTATTGAGGATAATCCCGCCTGCAATTAATACTACTACGACGATTGGTAATATATATTTATTCATAAATCTTCCTATTTTTTTCTTTTTTAAAGAGGGGATACCTTAACATACTTTTTTAGTAATTATAACCGTGAGGCCATTTTTTCTGTGAATTTCCCTCATAACACATTGTATTTTATGACTTATTTTTTTTCCTAATAAAACAAAAACCCCCTATTTATTAAAAATAGGGGGTTCATAAAAAAATATTTATGGTGTGAAT
>CACBED010000018.1 GCA_902538185.1 uncultured OCS116 cluster bacterium | reverse complement strand
TGCAAAAAAAATGAAAGATATAACGGGTGGCCTTCCGATTCCTCCAGGATTTAATATTGGTTTTTAATTGATGAATTTCGACGACAAAAATGAGATAAATAATTTCATAAAGCTCTTATCAAAATTACCCGGGCTCGGACCAAGATCAGGGAGAAGGGCAGCTCTCGCAATTATTAAAGAAAAAGAGAAACTGCTAATTCCTCTAAAAGATGCCTTTAACGATATTAGCGAGAAGATTGTTGTTTGCGAAATTTGCAATAATATTGATCTCAAATCGCCATGTGCAATATGCAGTAATCAAAATAAAGATACGAATATTATTTGCGTAGTAGAAGAAATTTCTGATCTGTGGGCGATTGAAAGAGCTGCTGTTTTTAAAGGATATTATCATATTCTCGGCGGAGTACTAAACGCACTAGATGGGGTTGGTCCTGACCAATTAAATATCGAAAAATTAGGCCAAAGAATAAAGCAAAACAAAGTTCAAGAGATAATTTTGGCATTAAGCGCCACAATAGATGGACAAACAACACTTCATTTTTTGATAGATTATTTAGAAGATTTTAATGTTAAAGTCACAAAGCTCGCTCATGGAATTCCAATTGGCGGAGAGTTAGATTATTTAGATGATGGTACGCTTACCCAAGCAATATTGTCACGCACCGCAGCGGACTAGTCGTTTGACTCGTTAAAAATCCTTTTGGGATCTGGTGTTTGTTCTAGGACGTTCAGCTTTCTTCCACTTGTAACAATCTTCTTTGATGATACCGTAATTTTCTCTATATCCTGACTTGCCAAATTGAAATGTTTTTGTAAATCCTGAACTCTGCTATTCAGTCTTTCAATATCTATCAAAACATTGCCAACTTCTGTCTTTATTATACCAAGTTGTTTTTGCATTTGAGCGTCACGTATTAATGTCTGAAGTGTTTGAACAGTAAGCATTAGAGTATTTGGTGAAACTATCGTAATTCCTGATCTATAAGATTTTTGAATTAAATCACCGAAACTCTCATAGAGATCTGCATATACCGACTCAGATGGAATAAACATGATCAACGGTTCCCGAACCTCACCGGGTATTTTATATTTCTCAGCTATATCATTTACATGTTTTGATACATCAACTTTAATCTTTGCGGATGCTTTTTTCTTATCTTCAGTTGTTTTTGATGATCTCAATTCATCAAAACTCTCCAGAGGAAATTTTGAGTCAATGACAACCAATTCGTCAGAATTTGGCATGCGAATTATACAGTCGGGTCTTTTTGAATTTGATAGGGTATACTGAAAAGAGTAAAGAGCACTTGGGAGTGAGTCTGCAATTATCGATTCCATCCTTGCCTGCCCGAAAGCGCCTCTTTGTTGCTTATTTGAGAGTATGCCTTGAAGGTCTATAACATTATTCGACAAATCTGTGATATTTTTTTGTGCATTATCAATTACTGCGAGACGTTCAGATAATTTTGTTAAATCCTCATGCGTCTTCTCTCGACTTTGCTTGAGCTCCTCTTGAACTTTCTCGTTAATTTTATCTTTCACCTCATTGATTGAATTATTAAGTCTGTCATGATTTCCATTGAACAAATCAGTTAGAGTTCTAATCTTCAGATCTAATTCATTATTTTGTTTGATTAATTCACTAATCTCATTTTCAGGGCTATTATGACTCCTTTTGTTTTGAAAGAGCATCACATAGAGTACTATCAAAAAAATGGTAACCAGAAGTAGTGCGATTATTATGATTTCAGTCATCTTCTAAATTATATTGATATTATTTTTACATTTTAATATGTTTTGCATTAAAATACTAATTTTATATGCAGAGTAAAATATGATTTATCCAATTATAACTATCCCGGACAAAGTGCTACGAAAAAAATCCGATGCAGTTGATAAAGTAGATGGCGAAATCTTGTCAATATTAGAAAATATGGCAGAAACCATGTATGCAGCGCCTGGAATTGGGCTAGCTGCTATACAAGTTGGTATCACTAAAAGATTGGTTGTTATAGATTGCGAGCATAGTGAGGAGAAAAAAAAGAGCCCTCTCTATATGGCAAACCCTGAAATTGTGTGGACATCACGCGAATTGTCTGTTTACAAGGAGGGCTGTCTTTCAATACCTGAGTTTTATGAAGAAATTGAGAGACCATCCGAATGTCGGGTCAAGTATCTCGATAAAAAAAATAAGGTACAATTCTTGGATTGTGATGGGCTTCTTGCGACATGCGTCCAGCATGAGATAGATCATTTAGACGGGAAATTATTTATTGACTACCTTTCTCGTCTAAAAAGAACATCTATCGAAAAAAAATTTATCAAACAATATAAGCAAAAGGCTTAAGAACGATTATATGAACATTATTTTTATGAGCTCTTCAGAATTTGGGCTACCTGCTTTGAAAAAGCTTGTTGAGTCGCAAAATAAAATTTCAGCAGTTTACACACAGCCACCAAAAAAATCTGGCAGAGGTCTGAAGATGAATAAGTCTGTAATTCATCAATTTGCCTTGCAAAATAAGCTGTGTGTTAGAATGCCAACAAACTTAGATAAACAGACTGAAATAGATTTTTTAAAAAAATCAAATCCTGATCTTGGTATTGTAGTATCCTACGGATTGATAATACCAACCGAGATATTAGAGATCCCTAGATTTGGTTTTTTAAATATCCACCCATCTCTTCTACCAAGGTGGAGGGGTGCTGCACCGATACAAAGAGCAATAATGAACGGGGATGAGAAAACAGGTGTAAATATAATGAAACTTGACGATGGATTGGACACAGGGGATATTTGCAAGAAAATTGAAATTGAAATTAAAACGACGGATAATAATGAGTCACTATCACTTAAATTATCAAAATTAGGCGCTGAAGTTTTGATGCAAGCCGTCATTGAGCTCCAAGATGGAAACTTAAGTTTCACAAGACAAGATAATAGAAATATAACCTATGCAAAAAAAATTGATAAAAAAGAAACAGAATTAGATTTCAACTGTGCAGCCAAGGAGATACATAACAAAATAAGAGGCTTGAGCCCGCATCCTGGAGCATGGTTTAAATATATTGATGAGTCTAATAATTTTAGGGTACGAATAATCCAGGCAGAAATTTTGGAAGGGCATGGTAAACCTGGCGAAGTAATCGATGATGAACTGTCTATAGCTTGTGGTGTTAATGCCATCAAACCAATATTAATACAAAAAGAGGGGAAAAAGCCAATGCACATTAAGGACTTCCTTCTAGGAACAAAAATACCAAAGGGGGTCATACTCAATAAGTCGGTGATATAAATTAAAGAAATGAGATATAAACTTACAATCGAATATGATGGTACAGATTATTCAGGCTGGCAAAAGCAAGATAATTCTTCGTCAATTCAAGAGCATATTGAAATCGCCATTGAAAAATTTTGTGGTGAAAAATCAGGTGTATCTGGTGCAGGCAGAACGGATGCGGGTGTCCATGCATCTGGACAAGTTGCTCATCTAGATTTTGATCAGGATCGCGACGCTGATCAAATACGAAAAGGTATTAATTTTTATCTTAAGAATGAAAAAATCAGTGTTTTAGATGCTGAGCGAGTTCCTGATGACTTTGATGCCAGATTCTCAGCGATAATGAGACACTACAGATATAAAATAATGAACCGCCAGAGCCCACTTACCTACCACAGCAATACACACGCGCATGTAAAGCAAAACTTGGATATTACATTAATGCAGCAGGCTGCAGATTATTTCATTGGCAAACACGATTTTACCACTTTTAGATCGGCTGGATGCCAATCAAAATCTCCAATTAAATCAATTGAAAAAATTTTAATTACAAAGCAGAGAGATAAGATCTATGTTGATTTTACAGCTAAATCTTTTTTACATACTCAAGTAAGATCGATTATGGGCTGCATACTCAAAGTTGGCACAGGATCGTGGGATCTGTCAATGATACCTGATATTATTGCTGCAAAAGATCGGACAAAATGTGCAACTCTCGCTCCATCTTGCGGATTGTATCTTAAAAAAATTGATTACGGTTCTATTTAAAGATTTACAAATTAAAATAATTATCAATAAATTCTATATAAATCTCTGTAAGGAGATAAAAATCATCTATTCTTATTTTTTCGTCTACCTGATGCATTGTCTTGCCAATAAGCCCAAACTCTACTACTGGGCAATATTTTGCAATAAAACGACCGTCTGATGTCCCACCGAAAGTGCTTAGTTGGGCATCTATGTTAGTTTTATTAAATATAGCCTTTTGAAGTAAATCAGCTAATTTCCCACTCCCAGTGTAATAAACATCTGCTATCGAAATTTTTCTCAGATCAAAGGTAATTTCTGCTTCATCAAGAACCGATGAAAGCCTATCCTTTATGTGCTCCATCAAAGATATTTCATTCCATAAATCATTAAACCGAACGTTAAGAGATACGTAAACTAATTTAGGAATGATGTTATGAGTTGGGTTATTTACATCGATAGATGTAATCTCAATATTAGTTGGTAGAAAATACTTAGATCCTTCATCTAACTGTCCAGTAATCTCTGATAGCGCTTTTATGGCATGTGTTATGGGATTATTTGCGTGTTCTGGGTATGCAACATGGCCTTGCTTTCCAATAATTCTTAAATCACACGATAAACTACCCCTTCGCCCAATTTTAATATTGTCTCCAATCAACTCTTTATTTGTTGGTTCAGTAACAATGCAGTCATTAATTTTTATTCCTTGATCATTAACCCACTTGATGAGGGGTTCGGTACCATTTATTGCCACCCCCTCCTCGTCACCAGTTAACATATAACTCAGCGTACCTTTAGAGTCCATTCTCTCATAATAATTAATTCCCGCGACTATGGATGCAATCACCGCTCCTTTCATATCTTCTGCACCACGAGCATATATGTGTCCGTCTTCAATATGCCCTGAAAAAGGGGGGTGCTTCCAACTATTCAGTTCGCCCGGGGGAACAACATCTACATGTCCTGCAAAATTGAGATGCGGACCCCCAGAGCCAATAATTGCAAACATATTTTCTACTTCCATTGTATCAGCAGAGCCAAATTTCACTCTATGTATTTCAAAATTATATTTTTTGAAAAGTTTTTCTAAAAAATCAAATGACTTTTTAGCATCGGGAGTAACACTCTCAATCCTTAGAAAATCTTGTAATATGTTTTGCGCTTCGACTTGATTTATCATGAATATACTTTTTTAAAAAATATTTATGGCCTTAATAACTCATTGATCGATGTTTTTAATCTAGTCTTCTCATCGACTCTTTTAACAATTACCGCACAATAAAGTCCCAAACCGTCGTCCTTCATCTTTTCACTAGGTAACGTTCCAGGAACTACTACAGAATAAGATGGAACTTTACCATAATAAATATCCCCAGTATCTCTATCGACTATCTTCGTTGAGGCTCCAATAAAGACCCCCATAGAAATTACCGATCCTTCTTCGACCAACACGCCTTCAGCAATTTCTGATCTAGCTCCAATAAAGCAATTATCTTCTATTATTACTGGATTAGCTTGAAGTGGCTCAAGCACGCCACCAATGCCTACACCTCCACTTATATGACAATTTTTTCCTATTTGTGCACACGATCCAATTGTAGACCAAGTATCAATCATTGTACCTTGATCCACATAAGCACCCACATTGATAAATGAGGGCATAATAATACAATCTTTTGCAACAAAAGCAGATTTTCTGATCACAGCATTTGGAACATTACGGAATCCTGCTAAGTTATACTTATCTTCATCCCAATCTGCAGTCTTGCCAGCGACTTTATCGAACCAAGTTGCGTATGGGCCACTTAGAGTTGAATTACTTTTTGTCCTGAAACTGAGTAATATGGCTTTCTTAATCCATTGATTAACAACCCAATTTCCGTTGATCTTTTCGCAGACTCTGAGTGCCCCTGAGTCCAATTGTTCAAGAACGTCATCGACAATAATACTGACTTCTTCAATATTAGTAGATGAATTATTATCGAAAACATCATTAATTATCTGTTCGTAATTATTACTCATTTTTCGTTATTCTCAACCTTTCATATATTTATCGATCAAATTTAAATATATATCCTCATTGGATAATTCACTTAATTTATCCATATCTATATTATAATCACCAAAATTACCAGTTTCGAACAATCTTTGCATCGCATCTTTATAAGCTTGCATCGCAATGAAATATGATTTGTGACCTGGCAGACTAATAGAAATACCTAAGTCGGCAAGCTCATCTAGGGACATTTCAGTTGAATTATTACCAAGAATTATTGGTACTTTGTGATGATTTGATACTTCATAAATATGATTTCGTGTATCGATATTAACATAAAAAATTGCATCCGCGCCTTCTGACTCGTAAGCCTTACCTCTTTCAATCATATCTTGAAAACCATTGTATGAGTAACTGCCTGTTCTCGCTATTATACAAGTACTCGTGTTTTCTCTCGAATCTACAGCCATTTTTATTTTTTTTGAAGCTTGTTTTATATCTAAAAAATCTGATTTTTTTAAGGCACCAAATTTAATTGGAAGATCCGTATCTTCTATGCTTATACCGGAAGCCCCTGCATCTTCAAGGCTCTCAACTGTTCGTTTTACATTCAATGCGTTCCCATAGCCATTGTCGGCATCAACGATTAATGGTATCTCTGTATTTTTGGCAATTCTTCTCACGGTATCAGTGAGCTCCGACAATGTTAACAGCATAAGATCCGGCTCGGATAAATAATCAAGTGCTACAATCTTACCTGGTATTATACCCAATTTAAATCCCACATCACCGGCAAGCCTTGCTGATAATGGATTAAATATTGTTGCAGGATTGTAGCAATTACCATCAATTAGTAACTCTCTTAACCTGGTGCTTAAATTTGTACTTATCATAAAATTTCTCTGAGTATACTTATTTATGTGATATTTATAAGCTTTTAAACTGTTACTATCCTGTTAAATTTACACATCATTATTTTGTAAACTAAAGTGGCTTCCAATCATCTTTTTTTGCTTCCCAACTATCGAAAATTTCTTGCGCTGCTTTTAAAGCATGATTAGTTTTTGGGAATCCGATATATGGCGAACACTGCAGAATGACCTCGATAAGCTCGTCTTTATTTGCGCCCCTATTTAAGGCTCCCCTAACATGTAGCCCAACCTCGTGAGGTAAATCAAGAGCGGCGGCTGCAGCCATAACTATCATTTCCCTTGTTTTTAGATCAAGATTTGGCCTGTCCCAAACCGTACCAAAACAATACTCATGAATGGCATCAGCATGTGTAGGACATATTTTATATAGCTCATCCCAGCGTTCTAAACCTTCCTTACCAAAAGCTTCATCACGAATCTTTTTTCCTTTTTCCCATTTTTGACTATTCATAATATTACTCCTTTTTTGTTACTAAATCTTTGACGGTTTTTAACCCTTTTATATCTTTTGCACTATAAACAGCTCTTCCTATTGCTCTAGTTAGAGTATCTGAGGCGGCAGAACAAATAAATGAAAAATTATACTCTTTTTTATAATAATTTCTCTGACAACTTGAGATTGCAAATATTATATCACCATCTAAACTTGTTCCGGCTGGCCTAATGGCCCTGCTCAATCCGGAAGTACTCATTTTTGCAAGGTTATATAATTCTAACTTATTCAAATCTAAATTTGTTGCAATAACGGAAATAGTTGTATTTTGCCTGTCTTTCGGTCGCTTATCCAGCTTTGTCGTCTCAGATATATCCAGTTGACATTGATAATGTTCTAAATCTCGAAAATTTTTTCTCAAATTATTTCCCATTTCACCGCCTAACTCATAAATACTGGAATATAGAAGTCTAGTTCCAGGGATTACCGCAGAACCAACTGAATTTACAATGGTGATGGCTCCTATAACTATGTCATCACTAATTTTTGTGGAGGCGCTGCCAAGGCCACCTTTGTGAGTACCAGCCACAGCACCAATACCAGCGCCAAAATTACCAAGTGAGAAGTCTTTGCTTGAGTTTAAATATGCCTCATGAGATAGGTTTTTATATACTGAGGAGCTTATTGCAGAATAATTTTTTGTAGTTAGGTCATAAATACCAGCGCATGGCACTATTGGTATTGAAATGTCTGTATCTTTTATTTTGAAGCCTCTATTTTCTTGCTTGAGAATATCAACATACTCCGCACCGGACGCTAAGCCAAAAACGGATCCACCGCTTAATGAGATACCATCAATAAACTCAACGGTGTTATTTGGCTGTAATAATTCAACCTCACGAGATACAGGTGCGCTGCCAAAAGTATAAGCTGACGCGCGATATTTGTGATTAAGTCTTAGAAATGTGAGTCCTGTATTAAGTTTAATATTCTCTGCATTACCAACTTTTATTCCCTCAACATCTGAAATAAGATTTTTTTTACCAGCAGTTATGTTAATTTTTTTTTGCATATTGATATCTGGAAATCTAGATTATAATAATTTAATCTTGATTATTATAAAATAAATATATTTTTTGTTTATGTTTTATATTTATTATTGTATAGATATCTAAATTTATAGTTTGGAGTAAATGAAGTGAAACGTACTTATCAACCAAGCGTCCTCGTTAGAAAAAGAAGGCATGGTTTTAGGGCAAGAAAATCAACAAACGGAGGATTGAAAGTGCTGAACCGCAGACGTTCAAAGGGGAGAAAACGTCTTTCCGCATAATTCTGTAATAACAATTGTCTCTAATGGAAGTTTTAAAAAAAAGGAATGAGTTTAAACTTGCTTCAGGTGGCAAGAAGTTTGTAACGCCATCATTTATCTTTTTAGAGCACAATCTTGAAGACAAAATGCACTCAAGCCCAAAGATTGGATATACTGCCTCTAAAAAAATCGGAACATCTGTTCATAGAAACAAGGCGAAAAGAAGGATGCGATCTGTCATCTCTGACGTTTTCATCAATTATGCAAAGCAAGATACGAATTATGTGATGATAGCACGAAAAGCAATTCTGGATTACCCCTATGAGTCACTTAAAAGTGACTTGGAAAGTTTATGTAAAAAAATCTGATAATGCAATGAATGAACAAAGAAATTTTATATTAGCAATCGGTTTATCAATATTAGTATTATTAATATGGCAATATTTTATTGGAAATAGCCAAATCGATGAGAGAACATCAGGCCAAATAAGTAATGAAATGAGCCTTCAGGAAAGCCAAGATCTATCAAATATACCACTCCCTGAAAGCGATGTTGAAAGTGAAGATAAAATTGATCTTGGGACTGCCTTATCAACTTCAGTTTCCGATGCTGGAACGTCTGTAGAGCGTATAAGGGTAAATACAGAAAAACTTGAGGGATCAATCTCACTCTTAGGGGCTAAATTGGATGATATTCGTCTAAAAAAATACAGAGATACAATTGACGTGGATAGCAAATTAGTTCAGTTGTTAAAACCTTATACATCTGAGAATCCATATTACGCGCACCAAGGCTGGGTCGGCGACGCTAAATCACAAACAAAATTACCAAATGATAACACAATTTGGAAGTTAGTCTCCGGTGGTGAATTAAGTATTAACTCACCAGTTAGGCTCGAGTGGAATAATAATGAAGGTCTTATTTTTTCAAAAGAGTTTAGTATAGATGATAACTACCTTTTCACCATCACACAAACAGTAAAAAATAATTCAAATTCCTCTGAAATCTTATACCCATATTCTCTTATATCAAGAAAAGGTCTCCCTGCGGATTATACGAATTTCTTCGTGCTTCACGAGGGTTACATTGGTGTGCTTGGGAGCGAAGGAGAGAAAAAAGCTGATTACGCAGATATTGCTGAAAAGACTGAGTCATTTGATAATATTACAACTGGCTGGCTAGGTTTTACTGACAAAAACTGGGCAACAGTAATTGTTCCCCCACAGGATATAAATTATCAGGGTAGATACACTTCAAAGGGAAACGGCTCTACCTATCAAGTTGACTATTTAGGCTCAGCTCAAAAGGTAAATGCAGGTGCCTTCACAACAATAACCTCATATGTCTTCTCGGGCGCAAAAGAAGTAAAAATCTTGGATCAATATGAAGATGAATATTCACTTGAAAAATTCGACTTGTTAGTCGATTGGGGATGGTTCTATTTCCTAACAAAACCACTATTCTATGTGCTTCAATGGCTCTATGGAATACTTGGCAACTATGGGCTCTCAATTTTAGGGGTGACAGTACTCATCAAAATTGTATTTTTCCCACTCGCAAATAAGGCTTATGTCTCAATGAGTGCAATGAAAAAACTACAACCTGAGATGTTAAAGATTAGAGAAAATTATAAGGATGATCGCGCAAAACAGCAACAGGCTATTATTGCATTATATAAAAAAGATAAGGTTAATCCGCTGTCTGGCTGTATACCAATTTTAATACAAGTCCCAGTATTCTTTGCGCTTTACAAGGTACTTTTGTGCACCATGGAAATGAGACATCAGCCATTTTATGGTTGGATCGCTGATCTATCAGCAAAAGATCCAACCACCTTATTTAATTTATTCGGTATTATTCCATGGTATCCACCATCATTTCTAGTAATTGGTATATGGCCTATTATTATGGGTCTTACCATGTTCATTCAAATGAGGTTAAACCCCGCCCCTCCAGATCCTATTCAGCAAAAAATATTTGCTTGGATGCCCGTAGCCCTAACTTTTTTATTTGCACAGTTTTCAGCTGGTCTGGTTATTTATTGGGCGTGGAATAATACGTTATCTTCATTACAACAATATATTATAATGAAACGAATGGGCGTAGAGGTTGAACTATGGTCAAATATAAAAAATACCTTCAAGAAGAAACCAAAAAAGATCTAGGTTTTATTGATTACACTGATTTCGCCGAGGATGAGTTCGCAGACGCACGATTGGCTTTTGCGACAGGCAGTAAATTCTGTTTGTCTGTGGTTGCAAATGACGGGTTTCCTATTCATAGCAAAAAAGAGGTGGCCTTTGCGGGAAGATCAAATGTCGGAAAATCAAGTCTAATAAATTCAGTTACAAATGTATCTGGACTCGCACGAGTTTCCAACACGCCAGGCAGAACCCAGATGATTAATTTTTTTTCTCAAGGGGACGCATTCTTTATCGTAGACCTTCCAGGGTTTGGCTATGCAAAAGCGAGTAAAGAGTCAATAAAACAGTGGAGTCAGCTAACAAGAGACTACTTGCTAGGAAGAAAGGAACTGGAAACAGTTTTTTTTCTTATCGACTCGAGACATGGTATTAAGGAAATTGATGAGAATATTATGGAGATACTTGATAAGTCAGCGGTTTCTTATCAAGTTATTCTGACTAAATTTGATAAAATTAAAAAAAATGAAGTTGATAATCTATTACTCAAGACAAATGAAAAAATTAGCAGGAGGCCGGCTGCCAGGCCAGGGATTCTTGTAACCTCAAGTAAAGATAAGTTTGGTATTGATCTACTGAGATGTCTAATATATAGAATAATTAAACACTGATAGGTGAGATTGATGGAAAAGATTCACTCGTCGATAAGGGCAAAAATTTTAGCCGAAGCACTACCTTACATGCAAATGTATGACAGCAAATATGTGGTTGTAAAATATGGCGGTCATGCAATGGTAAATGATAATTTAGCTGATATTTTCGCTCAAAACATCGTTATGTTACAGCAAGCTGGAATGAAGCCTGTCGTTGTCCATGGTGGAGGTCCTCAAATTGGAGAAACTTTAAAGGCGCAAGGCGTGGAAAGTAAGTTCCATAATGGCTTAAGAATTACAGATCGAGATACAATAAAAGTTGTTGAACGAGTATTGTATGAAATAATTAATACTGACATTGTGAAGAAGATTAAAAAACATGGAGGCAAATCGATAAGCCTGTCAGGAAATAAAGACTCAATAATTTTCGCAAAAAAATTGACAAATATTTACAAAACCGACTCAAATATTGAAAAAATAATGGACCTTGGTTTTGTAGGCGAGCCAAAAGAAATTGACCCAGCAACAATTATTAATCACTGCAAAAAAGGTTCTATACCCGTAATTACACCCCTTGGTAAGGATAATAATACAACTTATAATATAAACGCCGATACAGCGGCAGGCGCTATTGCAGGCGCCTTAAAAGCAAGTAGACTATTGATGCTGACAGATATTGCAGGTGTTATTGATGAGAACAAAGAACTAATATTAGAGCTCAAAGTCGAAAAAGCAGAAAAACTTATTTCAGATGGCGTAATAGAGGGAGGAATGATACCTAAAATCAAAACTTGCATTGACGCTCTAAAAAATGGAGTGGACAAAGCAGTTATTTTGGATGGACGAGTAGAAAATGCTATAATACTTGAATTGTTCACTGAAGAGGGAATTGGTACACTTATAAATAGATGACCATTCAATCAAGGAGTTTTAATGACAGTAAAAAAAACAGGTAATATATATCCAAATATATTTAGGTTTAATCTTGGTAACTTTGAAATAACAACCATATTGGATGGTCTGGTTCAAAGAGACGGACCATATCCAATTTTTGGTCAAAATAAAGACGAGAAAGAGGTTCATAAATTATGTAAGCAAAACTTTCTGCCCGAAAAGAAATTTGAACATGGCTTCACACCGCTGATTATAAACACAGGCAAGGAAATTATTCTTTTTGATACCGGCAATGGAAAACTTAATGAAGAAAATGGAAAACTCATTGATCTTATTGAATATTCTGGATACAGGCATGACGATATAAGCAAAATTGTGATTACTCACTGCCATCCTGATCACATTGGTGGGCTGATGTATATAGAGGATGGTTATTTTAAAAATGCCTCCATAATTATTGGTGAGGTTGAATATGAGTCATGGAAAACAGGGAAAAATATTCCCGAACAACGGAAGGCAAATAGGGCGCTATTTGAAAAGATTTGCATGCCATTATCTGATAGGATGGAGTTTATTAGACCCGATCAAGATGTGGTAACAGGTATCACCGCTGTAAATGGTTTTGGCCACTCCCCTGGTCACATGTGCTACAGCATTGAGAGTGATAACAAAAGTCTTTTTTTTGCTGCCGATATTACAAATCATTTTGTTGTTTCAATGCAAGTCCCAGATTGGTACGTCATGTTCGATGACAATAAAGAGATGGCAGTTGAGAGCCGCAAAAGAATCCTCAGTATGCTTGCAAGTAGCAAGATACCAATGATTGGATACCATATGCCATTTCCAGCAATAGGTTTCGTTGAAAAAAATAATAGCGCAGGCTATAATTGGGTACCCGTTTCTTACCAACTCAGTTTCTAATATTTAAAGAGATAAATTTAACTTTTGACTTTAAATTTCTTATACGCTTTTTTTGCATGATCTTCACAGTATGGCATTCCAGAGAGTGGCTGGTGTCCACAAAAATGAAAATCCTCCGTTCCCGGATCGCCTTGTGGCCATTTACAGTGATTCTCAGTTAAGTTTAATATTGTAACCGCAAATTGATCAGAGCTCAGATCCAAGCTATGAATGTTTGACTGAAGCATGTCATGATTTTTGGTGTATTCGATATCATCTATAGGCGTTTCCTTGAAAGCTAGATTACCGGAGTAGCTTACAGATAATATACTCCCGTCTAATTGACCCACCGCAATATTTTTTCGTTGCGGTTTTGCGCGTGGCTCCAATCCTAAACGGTGCACTTTTCCAATCACGGCATTT
>CACBED010000017.1 GCA_902538185.1 uncultured OCS116 cluster bacterium | reverse complement strand
AGAGATCTCGGTATTAATATACCATTTACAATGTCCCACAAAAAGCCAGATTATCTTACATTACAAAAAAAATCTGCATCAAAGAAAATAGAATATCCAAAGCCGGATGGAGTTTATTCTTTCGATAGGTTGTCTTCGGTTTATTTATCATCAACGAATCATGAAGAGGATCAACCTGTTCATTTGAATGTAGGTGATTTTGGTTTGCAAACCTCTAGTGAATATCAAGATTACGGCGGACCATCAGCAAATTACTGTCCTGCTGGTGTATATGAATGGATACTCGAAGGTGAGACTCCTAAATTTCAGATCAACGCTCAAAATTGTGTACACTGTAAAACTTGTGATATCAAAGACCCAAATCAAAATATAAATTGGCTGGCGCCCGAGGGAGGTGGTGGACCAAATTACTCCAATATGTAATTTTACCACTAATAAAACATGTCACCAAAAGTAGTTTTGCAGGCTAATGCTAAAATTAACTTAACCCTCGATATACTTGGAAAACGTTCTGATAATTATCATGATATACAAGGTTATGTGGCTTTTCTTGACTTACATGATGAGTTAATAATAAATCACTCTGAGAAATTATTGGTCAGCTTTGATAACCCTTTTCATGAGAATGTTTCCACAAAATCCAATACTATTCTTAAATTATATAGCTACCTCTGCAATTATTTTCCAAATTTGAGTCAATATAAAGTCCATGTGAAAAAAAATATCCCAATTTCTGCTGGTCTAGGTGGAGGCTCATGCGACGCTGCAGCCCTAATGAGATATCTTATTAGTGATCGTGAAATAAATATGGATCAAATTAGCATCGAATCATTAGCAAGGAATGTGGGTGCCGATGTACCATGCTGCTTACTAAATGGGCCATCTTTCATTTCTGGTATAGGTGAAATTATTCAAAGCGTGAAATTAACTGATACATACTATTGTCTTCTTGTGAATCCACAAATACCTATTTCAACATCACAGTTATATGAAAAGATTAACATCAAAGGATCAGAGGACGTGTACACCAAAAATTTCTTACCTAATCCTTCAATGGCTCATATTATTAGTGGTAAGAATGACTTCCAGCAGATAATTATTCAAGATTACCCTATAATAGGAGAGATAATAAACAACCTAACTAAAGCTGAGGGTTGTGTTTTGGCAAGAATGACTGGGAGTGGACCTACATGCTTTGGTTTCTTTTCAAAGCAAGAGGATATGTCAAAATGTAAAAAAAAATTTGAAGAAATGTATCCCAAATTCTGGATTATGGAGACGAAGTTATTAAACTAGCTGTCTCTTGTGTAGGAGAAGTACACGGCCTCTTCTAAAGCGCTTTTCATCTCTGACTTTTCGAAATTTTTTAGACAATTCAGTGCTTTTTCACCGTATTTCTTTGCCTCAGCTAGTGTTTTCTCAAACCCTTTCTTCTTTTCAATCAACTCAAGCGCAGATTTAAAGTCATTTGCGTTTTTATTTTTTTTACTTATCAGCCTCTCCCAAAGTTTTTTCTCCTCTTTGTTTGATTTTTTATACGAAACAATAATGGGATAGGTGACTTTTCCTTCAAAAAAATCATCCCCGATATCTTTTCCAATATTATCAATTGTAGAGGTATAATCTAGGGCATCGTCTGATAATTGAAATGCAATACCAAGATATGATCCAAAATCCCTTAAGATCTCAGCAGTTTCTTTACTGGAGTCTGAAATTATTGCGCCTATTTCTGACGCGGCACTAAATAATTTTGCAGTTTTATAATTTATAATCTGAAAGTACATTTCAGGTGTTATCGTTAAGTGATTGGAGTAAACTAATTGCATTACCTCGCCTTCAGCAATCACTGTAGCGGCATTCGAGAGAACTTCTAGTGCTTTTATTGATTGTGCCTCAACCATCATCTTAAATGCCTCGCCCAGTAAATAATCACCAACAAGCACGCTCGCCTCGTTTCCCCAAAGCATTCTTGCTGCGATCTTACCCCTCCTCATTTCACTATCATCAACAACATCATCATGAAGTAATGTTGCAGTATGCATAAACTCAACACCCGCAGCCAAGGGAATATAATAATTATTTTTACACTCGCATAATTTACTTGAAGCAATGGTTAGCATCGGCCTTAAGCGTTTACCCCCCGATGAAATAAGATACTGTGATACTTTTGGAATCATATCTGTATTAGATATTGTTCTTTGAATAATTAGATCATTGACAAGCCCCATATCTTTTTTTGTAAGAGATATTAGTTCTTCAATTCCATATTTTTTTTGCAGTGCCATAAATCTGTTTTTTTGTTTACATAAGGTATAAATTATTTTTTGATATAAATAAATAAATTTAGATTGTGTATGTATGTCGAAGATAAAAAAGATTAGTCTTCCCACAAGTGTGGATAAATTTCTCGATGGAAAAATTATAATAGAACAGCTTTTGGATGGTGGTCGATCCAATACAGATACAATACTTCTATCAGCAGCTGTTCCAGTAGGTCCCGGCTATAAAGTTCTTGATGTAGGCGTTGGTAATGGAACGTCATCAATTGCTTTAGGATCTAACTTTAAGGATATAACAATCATAGGAATTGATAATGATCCAATAAACATTGAGCTCGCAACTCGGAATGTTGCATTAAATGAGTTAGAAGGTAATATCCATATAAAACAAGTCGATATACTAAATAAAAATTTGTCATTTAATATTGGTAATGAAAAAAATCTAAAATTTGATTCGATATTTATGAACCCTCCTTACTTTGATAAAGAAACTGTGAATGAGTCAAAATCTCATTATCAAAGCATAACCAAATATCATGGTGGATCTAATCTTGATAAGTGGATAAATAACTCTCTTCAATTATTAAAATTTAAAGGTACTATTACCATGATTAATAAAATTGAAAATTTAAACCGTATTATTTGCCTCCTGTCTGGTCTTGGTAGTATTACTATATTACCTTTAATTTCAAATATGAATGGTGAAATACAACGTTTTATTCTAAGTTTTAGGAAAGGATCTAATGCGAAAACAAGAGTCCTCCGCCAAGTTGTTTTACATCAAGAAAGTGGGGCGTTCTACGATAGGGTTGAAGACACTTTAAGAGGCAGGGCACGTATTGATCTAACCCAATCTGATTATTTTTATCAAATCTAGTAAAATACAAAAAAAAATTGTATGGTAATTACAAAACTTTTTATATAGACATAGACGAACTTATTACGAATTATTGACTGAAAAATGCCTAAAAATACTCAAAGCACAAGAGACCCAAAGAATTCATTTCAAGATCTTATCTTAATGCTTCAAGATTTTTGGTCAGGCAATGGCTGTGTGATCTTACAGCCTTATGATATGGAGGTCGGGGCCGGGACGTTCCATCCTGGCACAATACTAAGAGCGCTTGGTGAAGACCCTTGGAACGCTGCATATGTTCAACCATCACGTAGGCCAACAGATGGCCGATTTGGTGAGAATCCCAATAGACTGCAGCATTATTACCAATTTCAGGTTGTTTTGAAGCCGTCACCTGAAAATATACAGGATTTATATCTTAACAGCTTAGAATATATTGGCATTGATAAAAGTAAGCACGATATACGATTTGTTGAGGATGATTGGGAGAGTCCAACTCTCGGTGCGTGGGGTCTCGGTTGGGAAGTATGGTGTGATGGAATGGAGGTATCTCAATTTACATATTTTCAGCAAGTCTGTGGTTATGACTGTAGACCTGTCACGGGTGAGCTCACCTATGGACTAGAAAGATTAGCGATGTATGTTCAAGGTGTAGATAATGTCTACGAATTAAACTACAACGGCTTATCAGGTGACAATAATATATCCTATGGAGACGTTTTTAAGGAAGCAGAAAGAGAATATTCAGAATATAATTTTAATTACGCGAATGTTGAAATGATAATGAAACATTTTAGTGAAATTGAAATTGAATGTAAAAAGCTTGCAGAGAATAATCTCGCGCTTCCAGCGTATGATCAATGCATAAAGGCATCACATTTATTTAATATACTTGATGCTCGTGGGGCCATATCGGTTACAGAAAGACAGGGGTACATATTAAGAGTGAGAGCTTTAGCAAAGTTATCCGCCGATGCATGGATGGCGACACGAATAAAGTGATTGAGGGTTGTAAAAATTATAATGTCTGATTTTATCTTAGAGCTTTTATCTGAAGAAATCCCATCTCGTATGCAAAAGCAAGCGAGTGAATACCTGCTTAGGGAATTTAGACAACAAACCGAAGGTGCCGGATTAGAAGTTGGTCAAATACAATCTTTTTATTCTACGCGGAGGTTGACCCTTATAGTCACCAATATGAAATCACAGACTTCAGAGATGGCAGTTGAAAAGCTTGGCCCTAGAATTGATTCACCAGATGATGCAATAAATGGTTTTTTGAGATCCAATAACATAAAATCAATAGATGATTGTGATATATTGGATGATAAAAAGGGTAAGCGGTATAGGTATATTGAGACAGTTCCTGCAAAAACGGCAATAACAATACTGCCGCCAATAATTGAAGAAATCATACGTAAGTTTTCCTGGCCAAAATCGATGCGTTGGGGCAATGGTAATTCTAGGTGGGTGAGGCCTCTTAGAAATATAATGGCTATCATTTATGAGAATAATTCTGTAAGTAAATTAAAAATTAATGTTGAAGGTTTATTAGCAAATGACTATACATTCGGGCACCGTTTTCTAAAAAATCAAAAAATCTACATCAAAAGAGTCAGCGATTATTTCGAAGCTCTAACAAATCATCTTGTAATAGCCGATCAAGGGCAGAGAAGAGAATTGATCTTAGAACAAATATCAAAAATTGAAAAAAAATTTGATATCAGTGTAATAAAGGACGAAAAACTATTAGAAGAAGTTTCAGGTCTCGTGGAGTGGCCTATCGCACTTTGCGCTGAATTTGACGAGAAATTTCTCAACCTTCCAGATGAAGTGCTTCAGACATCAATGAGAAGTCATCAGAAATATTTCTCTGTTGCAGAAAAAAAGACAAAAAATCTTACAAATAAATTTATACTTATCTCTAATATTCAAACATCAGACGAAGGAAACTCTGTTATATTAGGAAATCAGCGTGTTTTATCTGCAAGATTGTACGACGCAAAATATTTTTGGGATAGGGATATAGATCAGCCGCTTATCGATAATTTGCGATTATTAAATAGTGTAACTTATCATCAGAAATTGGGAAGCTTGGGTTCAAAGGTTGAGAGGATTGAGCATATTGCGTTAGAGCTTGATCAAACTCTTGGCTTAAATCTTGAAAATATTCCAACAGCTGCAAAATTAATCAAAAATGATCTTTTATCTGAAATGGTTGGTGAATTTCCAGATTTACAAGGTATTATGGGAAGTTATTATGCCGAACGTCAAGGCTATGATGAAGACGTATGTGATGCTATAAAAAATCACTATATGCCAGTAACACCACGAGACGAAACTCCAAAGAAAGCCCTCTCTTTTTGCCTCTCAGTTGCCGATAAAATTGATACTTTAGTTGGTTTTTGGTCGATTGGCGAGACGCCGACAGGTTCAAAAGATCCATATGCTCTCAGAAGAGCAGGTAATGGCTTAATTCGGAATATTATTGAAAATGAGCTTGATTTTGATTTTGCACATTTTATTGAAAAAATACTACAAAAATCAGACTTGTTAAAAAAACAACAACATAGCTCAGTTAGGGAAGGGCTTATTAATTTTATGAACGAAAGATTCCGAAGTTATATTCTTGACAATAAATATGATGTTAGAATTAGCGATGCTATTTTTCGTGATGATGATTTTGTAAATTATTATATGACTCTATCACGTATCCAATTATTAAGTCAGTTTATCAAAACAGACAATGGCTTATCTTTGCTTAAAGCACTGAAAAGAATCAACAACATTTTAGATCCAAGTTTACCAAACAATACTTTTGGTCAAATTGATCAGAAGATTTTTACAAGTGACGCCGAAAATAATTTATACACAGTTATTGAAAAACTAGGGAAGAAAAAGTCGAAGTCTAATGATATAACAGAGATCAAAAAATACTTGGTTGATGTATCTATCTTGGCAGACCCCATAAATGATTTTTTTGAAAATATTATTGTAAATGATGAGGATAAAAATATACGAACAAACAGATTTTTTCTTTTGAATTCTGTTATTGATCTAACAAGTAACATTTTTGATATAAGTAAAATTGAGTTATAGTTCTTAGTAATATTTTGGAATAGCTATGAATAAATGGGTTTATATATTTAGTAAAGAAAAGACTGACGGAGACTCGAATATGTCTAATTTACTTGGTGGAAAGGGTGCAAACCTAGCTGAGATGTCAAAGCTTGGTTTACCCGTGCCTCCAGGTTTTACAATCACTACAGAAGTATGCAACCAATTCTATGCAAATGAAAAAAAATACCCAGAAGATCTTGAAAGCCAAGTATCTGATGCAATAGTTCAGATTGAAAGACTTGTAAAAAATAATTTTGGTTCTGATGAAAACCCTCTTCTTGTCTCTGTAAGATCTGGAGCGAGATCATCAATGCCGGGTATGCTTGATACAGTATTAAATCTCGGACTTAATGATAAGACTGTTGAAGGATTGGCAAGAAAAAGTGGTGACGAAAGGTTTGCCTATGACTCATATAGAAGATTCATCCAGATGTATTCAGATGTTGTGCTAAATATTGAACATCATTATTTCGAGGATGTACTCGAGGATTACAAAGCCGACAATAATTATATATTGGATACCGATCTAAATGGCGCAGATTGGAAAAAAATTGTTCAAAATTTCAAAGATCAAGTTAAAGATTTGACAGGTATAGATTTCCCGCAAGATGTCAATGAACAATTATGGGGATCAATATCCGCTGTTTTTTTATCTTGGCAGAACAATCGTGCGGTAACGTACCGAAAATTAAATGATATACCAGACCATTGGGGTACAGCTGTGAATGTACAAGCAATGGTATTTGGAAATCTAGATGATAATAGTGCAACTGGAGTTGCCTTTACCAGGAATCCATCAAATGGAGAAAAAAAGTTTTATGGTGAGTTTTTAATTAATGCACAGGGAGAGGATGTGGTTGCAGGCATCAGGACACCGCAAAACATTACAGAAGAAGCGAGGCTGAATGCAAATTCAGATGATGTGTCGCTTGAGAAGTTAATGCCAAATATATATGATGACCTAATTAGCCTCTCAAATAAACTAGAAAGTCATTATCTTGATATGCAAGATATCGAGTTCACGATCCAACAAGGAAAGTTATGGATATTACAGACAAGATCAGGGAAAAGAACATCTTACGCCGCGATTAAAATTGCAGTTGACATGCATGAAGAGGGAATTATTTCAAAGGAGATTGCCATAACGAGGGTTGATCCAAATAGTCTTGATCAGTTACTTCACCCAACAATTGACGATACAGCACAGTTTGATGTGGTTGCAAAAGGTTTACCAGCATCACCGGGAGCGGCGTGTGGTAAAATTGTTTTTAATGCTGATGAAGCAGAAAAGGCCTCAAATGATGGTGAAAAAGTAATTCTAACTCGTATTGAGACAAGTCCTGAAGATATCCATGGTATGCACGCAGCGCAGGGTATTCTAACAACACGTGGGGGCATGACAAGTCATGCGGCAGTTGTTGCAAGGGGAATGGGAAGGCCCTGTATTTCAGGCGCAGGATCTATCAGAATCGATTATGATAGTGAGTCATTTTATGTTGACGATAAGGTTTTCAGAGCTGGAGACATTATTACAATCGATGGGACAACAGGAAGTATAATTGATGGTGAAGTACAAATGAAAGATCCAGATCTCTCTGGTGATTTCGATAAAATTATGAAATGGGCTGATCAAATCCGAAAACTAAAAATTAGAGCTAATGCTGAAACAAAGGCAGACGCAACTGTTGCAAAAAATTTTGGTGCAGAAGGAATTGGTTTATGCAGGACCGAGCATATGTTTTTTGATGAAGGTAGAATAAATTCAGTAAGAGAAATGATACTTGCGAAGGATGAACTGTCACGAAGAGCTGCTCTAGGAAAATTGCTACCGATGCAAAAAAATGATTTTGTTGAATTATTTGAAGTTATGGGTGATTTACCTGTAACGATACGTTTATTAGATCCTCCACTGCATGAATTTTTACCTCATGAAGTTAACGATTTTCACGAAGTTGCTGAGTCATTAAATATTTCTATTGATGACTTAAAGCAAAGAGTGGCAGACCTTATTGAAACGAACCCAATGCTGGGCCATAGAGGGTGCAGATTAGCAATAACCTATCCAGAAATACCAGAAATGCAAGCGAAAGCGATATTTGAAGCAAGTGTTGAAATTTATAGCACAAAAAAACAAATAATATGCCCTGAGATAATGGTCCCACTTGTATCGACCAAGCGCGAGCTTGATTTAGTAAAAGATGTTATAGACAGAGCAGCAAAAGAAGTTATGGCTGAGTCTGGTATAAATTTAAACTACACTGTAGGAACAATGATTGAATTACCTCGTGCAGCACTAAGATCTGCTGAGATTGCTGAAGCAGCGGATTTTTTCTCTTATGGAACAAATGACTTAACGCAAACAACATTTGGGATCAGTAGAGATGACTCGTCAAAATTCTTACAAGAATATGTTGAAAAATCTATTTTGGAAAAAGATCCTTTTGTATCAATTGACTCCGATGGTGTTGGTGAATTGATTGAACTTTCATCAAAAAGGGGAAGATCTACAAAATCAGACATAAAATTGGGCATTTGCGGAGAGCATGGTGGTGATCCAAATTCTATCGCATTTTGTGCACTGAATAAACTAGACTACGTCTCGTGCTCACCATACCGAGTTCCAATCGCCAGACTTTCTGCGGCACAAGCTGAAGTAAAAAAATCCTGATTATAAAATATGCAAGCTTAAATCAAGTGATGGCGATGAATGAGTCAGTCTACCCACAGAGATAAAATCCACCCCTGTCTGTGCAATATCACTGACAGTGCTCAAATTAATACCACCTGAGGCCTCTAAAACTGCACCATTTTTATTGTTTTTGATACATTCTGATATATATTGAGGACTCATGTTATCAAGCAGAATGTAACGAACATCCAGACGCTGACATTCGAGGAATTGTTCAATTGTATCAACTTCAACTTCAATATCTGTCATGTAGGGTTTATTATTTTTAATAATTTTGAGTGCTTTCTGAATTCCACCAGCCGCTTTAATATGATTATCTTTAATTAAGATGCCATAGTCGAGACCGTATCTATGATTATAACCACCTCCGCATCGGACGGCGTACTTCTCAATGGCTCTCAAACCAGGAGTCGTTTTACGAGTGGATAATATTCTTGCTTTTGTGTTTGCAATTGATTTGACGTATTTATTTGTCTCACTCGCTATTCCTGACATATGACCCAGAAGGTTTAAAGCAACTCTTTCAGCCGCGAGTATGGAATGTGAGTATCCGATAACCCGAGCAATCTCAGCCCCATTTTTTTACTTCATCGCCATCACTAAGGTTGTATGTAATGCTTGTATTCGCGTCTATGTTTTTAAAAACTAACTCAACGATGTCTAGTCCAGATATGATCCCATCTTGGTTTGAATTCACTGATGCCTCTACCTTTATTTTTTTATTAGACAGAGATTTACTGGTTATATCCCCAAAGGAACCGAGATCCTCAGCTAACGCATTCTCAATAATTTTATTAATTATGTGTTTTGGTATATCGATATTATCTATCATAAATTTAGATCTTCTTTGGTTATAGAACTCCGAGAATTTAATTTATTATCCTGATATGGATGATCTGTACGATAATGGCTTCCTCGTTGCTCGGTTCTATTCATTGCTGATTTTATAATAAGCAACGAAGTTATCAAGCTATTATTATCATAGCCCTGTCCCTGGTATTTAAGATAAATATCACGAATGGCATCAAATGCTCTCTCTAAACCAACTTGGTCGCGTTCAACGCCAACATATTTTGTCATTGTTTCTCTCAGTGCCAGCAAATCCTTTTGGTCAAGCGGTTTCACTTTTACAGTTTTTGGATGATGTATCTCTCTTCTTACATATTTGCTAATTTGGTCTTTTATGTCACCTGAAATTATCTCAGCAAAAGCAATTGCCTCAAGCAATGAGTTTGATGCAAGCCTATTTGCTCCATGAATACCAGTACACGCATTTTCACCACAAGCATATAGACCTGATATATTTGTTCGGCCACATTTATCAGATTTGATACCGCCCATGTGATAGTGAGCCGCAGGCGATATTGGGATTGGATCATTTTTTGGATTTATTTTATTTTTTTTGCATAATTCATAAACTGTAGGAAAGTCATCAATCATCCTTGAGCCCAAATCTCCTCTACAATCTAAGTAAACCTGTTCACCCTTTTTTTGCTCTGTGAAGATTGCTCGAGCCACAATATCTCGAGGCGCAAGCTCCCCCTCCGGATGGGCATCTTTCATAAAATTTTGATACTTTGAATTTATTATTTTGGCACCCTCTCCACGAAGAGCTTCAGTCGCTAATGGAGCTGGGTCTATTCCAATATCAAATGCGGTTGGATGAAACTGAACAAATTCCATGTCTGATAAAACCGCGCCACATCTGGCTGCCATGCCCACGCCATCGCCTAAGGCTTCTTTTGAGTTTGTTGTAACCTTATATAGCTGACCAATTCCACCAGTTGCGAGAATAATACACCCTGACTCTATATAAGTCTGTTTTACCGAATTTTGGATCGTCACACCATATACAGCATTGTTTTCTTGATGGAGTTCCACTGCATTTTGACCTTCAATTATCTCAATGTGAGGTGATTTCTCTACAAGCCCCGTCAACACCTCCATGATCTTTTTGCCAGTCATGTCTCCCCTCACGGAGACTATTCTGTTGTGTTCATGAGCGGCTTCTTTTCGTAATATCAGTTCTTGGTTTTCGTCAACATCAAATGGGACCCCGAGCGATATCAGGTCATTCACGCGATCTGGACCGTTTTTTATAACTAATTCAGCGATTTTTTGATCAACGATACCACCGCCTACTTGAACGGTATCATTTAAGTGAGAAGAGACAGAGTCAAATTTACCAACGGCAGCAGCAATCCCTGCCTGCGCCCACTGACTTGAAGTACCTGAGCCGAGATTTTTTGATGTTATGAGGATAACCTTCAATGGAGCAAGTTTTATAGCAGTGAACAGTCCAGCTAGTCCTGCGCCAACTATAACGATTTTGTTATTATGGATTGCCAATACGAATATACCCTATGATATATCAAGCTTAATCATTCTATCGACAGCATGGAAAGCTTTTTTAGCGATCACAGGATCGATTTTCACCTCATTATTCAAGTAGAGTAAATTATCGAGGATTTTTGGTAGTGTAATTTTTTTCATGTGTGGGCACAGATTGCAAGGCCTAATAAATTCAACATCTGGGTTTTCTGCCGATATGTTATCACTCATAGAGCACTCGGTAACCATCATAACTTTATCTGGTTTATTTTCAGATACCCACTCGATCATCTTTGCGGTAGAACCTGAAAAATCAGCTTCTGAGATCACATTTGGCGGACATTCTGGATGTGCTATTATTTTTAGGTTATCGACAGATTCCCTGGCTTCAATTAAATCTTCGGGTGTAAAGAGTTCGTGTACCTCACAGCTGCCATTATCCCATGTAATAATTTCAATATCAGTCTCTTTTGCGATATTTTGGGCGAGATATTTATCTGGAATAAATATAACTTTTTTTACGCCAAGTGACTCGATAACCCGTTGTGCATTCCCTGATGTACAGCAAATGTCTGACTCAGCTTTCACCTCGGCTGAAGTGTTAACATAGGTTACCACCGGTACTCCTGGATATTTCTCTTTTAATCCCACAACATCTTCTGCCGTGATTGACTCTGCAAGTGAACACCCGGCGTCGAGGTCAGGGGATAAAACTATTTTATTGGGATTTAAAATTTTTGATGTTTCCGCCATAAAGTGTACACCACATTGTATTATAATATCAGCGTCTGTCCGCGCTGCTTCTTTTGATAGAGCAAGGCTATCGCCAACAAAGTCAGCTACACAATGATATATTTCTGGTGTTTGGTAATTGTGAACTAAGAGTACGGCATTCCTCTCTTTTTTTAATTCATTAATAGCTTTCACATAGGGCGCATGGATTGGCCATTCAATCTCTGGGATTACTCTTTTTACCTTTTGATAATAAGGTTTCATTTCCATATCAAGCTGAGGAGTAAATTTTAGATCAGGAAGATTTACTTTTTGACTATTATCTATGCGTTTCATCTTTTGATGTTCAATAGTTGATAAAATTAAACTTAGTTAATTCTTATATATATTCTAAACTCAACAAATACAATTGCAGTATAATAATATAAAATAAAATTTTTGTTAATTTAAAAATTAGAACTCAATACAAAATTCTTTAGCCCGAATATAATTTCTCCGGATGTGAAAATTTTTAATAATTGTCCTAAAGAGTTTTTCTTCCCCAAGTGCTCGCCCTGCCTGTTGTAAAACTAACTTATTTGGGCTTGCAAAAGGCGCTTTGTGCTCCAGCTCAAGCACTAAATCATTTATATTTATATTTTTTTCTAAAATAAATAATATAGTTATAGTTATTGCAATGGATCTAGATACCCCGGCATAACAATGCACCAAAAAATCACCTTTATTTTTTTTTGTCACAAAATTAATAATTTTTTTAATGTCATTCATTGTGATTATTTTTAGATTATTTTGTGGCCTGTTTATATCGTTAAAACAGAGCCGTAATATTTGATCGCTTTTTACGCCAGGAAACAGAGGGAATGTTTTATTGGGTGAATAAACTGAGATTATATTCTGAATGTTGTGTTGAGATACTATCGACTGGGCTTTGTCTTGTGGTGCATTAAATATTCTCATTTCACACACTAATATTAACTAGCTCATCATGCTTTACTTCGTAGTGATTTGATGCAAATTCTCTATTTGTGTAAGCTAAGCAAAAACCGTTTGCATTTGAACCTAAAAAACCGACTTCTTTTTTATCTTGAAATAATTTGGCACCTTGTGATTTAGGACTTCCAGTATAGGCCAATCTCATGAATTTTTTTTTCGATATTACTCTATTATGATAAACGCGAGAAACAATTTCTTGTCCTGGATAGCATCCCTTTTCATTTGAGATTGAATTCATGTATGAGTCTAATTCATGGGGAAAAACATCTTCGGATTTGAAGTCTTTATTCAATTCAGCGATCGACTCAAATATTCGAATATTATCAAAATTATTCGAGCAATCCTCTGATGATATTTGTTTTCTTGGTTCAATTCCTCTCAGTCCAATCCTTGCATTACGAGGATCAGTTGTATATTTCGTATTAGTATCTGACCAAAACACTGCATATTCATTTTTTATGCTTATATTAATTTTGCTGCGTAATTTATATGATATGAGATGGCTCAATAGATCATCTGCTGCTTGTTCATTGACATCTATCAAAACTCGTTCATTGACATCATGAATATAAAATTCAAATAAAATCTTACCTTTGTTGTTTAGAAGAAAAGTATGTATGATTTTCTTTTTCTTTATCTTACTAAGATCATTTGTAATCAGATTTTGTAAAAAAATTATTGTATCTATGCCCGATACTTCCAAAATTTTCCTGTCATTTAAATATTGCATTTAAAATTTTTATTAATCAATTTATCTATTATAATACTATTTATATTTATATTAGACCAGACTCATGCAAATGCAAAAAAAAATCAATTCATGGTTAATCACACAAATAGATAAAGGAACTCAAACTGATTATCTCGAATTAGATAGTAGTGAGTTTTTATCAAATGAGATTATCATTGAGGTAAAAAATTCAGCTTTGAATTATAAAGATGCACTCGCTATTACCGGAATGGCCCCTATTATAAGAAAATTTCCATTAATTCCTGGTATTGATTTAAGCGGTGTGGTAATTCAGTCAAAAAACAAGAAGTTTAGTGAAGGAGATCGAGTATTCACAACTGGATGGGGCCTTGGTGAGCTTCAACATGGTGGACTATCATCTCATGCATCAACAGATACCGATATACTAATAAAACTACCAAATAAATACACACACTCTTATATTATGGGTCTTGGCACAGCAGGGCTTACTGCAATGTTAGCCGTTTTGGCATTACATGAAAACAGCATAAAACCAGACGCAGGTAAAGTCTTGGTAACTGGCAGCTCAGGTTCTGTAGGTGGTATTGCAACCAAGTTACTTCTAAAGCTTGGTTATGAGGTAGTAGCCTTGACATCACGCCCTGAATATAACAGAGATTATTTAAAATCTTTTGGTAATATTGAGGTGCTTGATACAAATGATTTCTTAGGAAATCCAAGAATGCTATCAAAAGAAAGATGGGCGGCAGCGATAGATGTGGTGGGGGGTAAGGTACTTGAAAATATTATTACTGAGACAAAGAGATCAGGGGTAATTTTTGTATGTGGTCAAGTCTTGGGCCTTAACCTTGCTACGAATCTTGCACCATTTATTCTGCGTGGTGTTCGGCTTATTGGTATCGACTCTGCTTTTTGTAGTCATGAGAGAAGAAGTAGGGCTTGGGATATGATCTTTGATTTATTAGATGTAAAAGATGTCAACAATCTATCTGAGATAATAGATATTAAGGATGTTTATGAAAGATCCAAACTAATTGTTAATGGTAAAAATCGAAGAAGAATTATTACAAATAATTCCAATTAATACCCGCAGATCTTAAGGATCCTTGAGGCACCATCTATCAATTTTATTTCATTAATTTTATTGATTTGATGCCATTCAGCAGCAACAACATCATCACCAAATTGAGGTCGACCGCTTATGTATGTACATTCATAAAATGATAAAACATAATGTATCTTTATTTTATCATTTGCATCTTTTCTTATGACATTAACGTTTTCAATTTGGTCCCCAACTTTAATGATAATTGACGTCTCTTCGAGTATTTCTCTCATGAGGGCTTCATGAAGTGTTTCACCAATTTCAATTGCACCACCGGGAAAGCTCCATATATCTTCCAGATTACTTTTTTTTACTAATAAAACGCTGTTATTATGAATAACTACACCGGCCACAGCGCTGATTGGCCTATCTGGGTACTCCCTTTTGATATTATTTCTGAGCATCACTTGACTCAGTTATTTGTTCAGCTATCTTTCGTGCTGTAAATGCAGACAGCGTCCAGCCAAGATGTCCGTGTCCTGTATTGTAGTAAATATTATCATTACGTTTACTCCTCTTTACAATTGGCATCATGTACGGAGTCATCGGTCGAAGTCCTGCCCACGGAGTTATGTACTCAGTATTTATTCCCGGAAACATCTTTTCGCTCCATCTTATAAGTGGTCTAATTCTACGTTGAATAATATCAGTATTATAGCCATTAAGTTCTGCAGTCCCGGCCACTCTAAGCCTGTCTTCACCGAGCCTACTGGTAACTATCTTAGCCCCATCATCTAACATACTAGTCCATGGCGCAACTTCAGGATTATGTATTGTGATACTGTATCCTTTCACCGGATATATCGGCAAATTATCTCCTATTGTTTTTGCCAGTTCACGACTGTTAACGCCGGCACAAACTACTAAAGGAATATCTGGATTTAGAAATTTTACTTCTTTATTGACATGCTTTACATTATATTTCGTCTCTAATACAGATAATAAATTTGTGCAAAACTTATGTATATCTCCTGTAAAATCTGTCTCGTTGTAAAAGCCGCCCAGTAGTTTTGGCGGAGGAACAAGCGCAGGCTCAATATCTAAACATTCTTTTGGTGATACTTCCCATCTTTCTAGTCCTGCCTTATTATAAATTTTGTTCACTTTGCGTGCGTTATCTAATTCTGATTGGTCAGTATAAATGTGTAGTATACCTCTTTCCACCATATCAAAAGATAAGTTTTCACGAGCAGCAATCTCTTTGTAGAGTTTGTGAGCTGCCAAAGCCCACATACATGTATCGTATGTATTTTTTTCAGCATTAGGAATAGCTCTGATAAATCTGTATATCCACGTATATTTTTCAATACTAATAGATGGGTTAATTTTCAATGGAGCATCGGCCTTGAACAACCATTTGACTCCTTTCTTAACACTTCGCCAACTATTCCAAGTTTCTGCATTGCTAGCACTCAGTTGTCCACCATTACCATAACTGGTCGCCATTGCTGGATGCTTTCTTTTATCATATATTACAACCTCGTAT
>CACBED010000016.1 GCA_902538185.1 uncultured OCS116 cluster bacterium | reverse complement strand
AGCCCCTGGCCCCGAAGTCACGATGAGAACGCCAACTTTACCAGTTGAACGGGCATAACCTTCTGCTGCATGTGATGCGCCCTGCTCATGACGTACAAGAATATGCTTTACATTTTCCTGTTGAAATATAGCGTCATAAATTGGAAGTACTGCACCACCGGGATAACCAAAAACAGACTCAACACCCTGATCATGAAGTGTTTGAATTACCATTTCGGCTCCTGTAATTTTTTTACCCATTCTTATTACCTTTTTTAAAAAAAATTTTCATAAAAGATATACCCAAAATTAAAAAAAGGGGCGTTTGCCCCTATCAAAGTATCACCATCAAGAACCCCCGGGGGACTCAGGTGACACAGACGACGACCAGCAGATTTCTATTTAAGTACATCATTTAATCCATTAATATTAAATATATATCACAATATATTTCATAAAGAAAAATTAATCAATTTTTTTTATGAGAGTTCAGAAATTTGTTTTTCGTCATCAATCCAGTCCCAATCAATCATTTTTTTCCGTGCCCATGTTATTTGTCTTTTGACATATCTTTTTGTTTGATTATTTATATTAATTTCAACTTGTCCTTTATTAGTTTTACCATCTATTAAATTGATGACTTCTCTTACACCAATTGCTTTCATTGATGGATAGGCTGTTGGGACTTTGAGTTTACGAAGATCACTGACCTCTCTATACAGCTCTTCGCTCGATAGCATTTGGGCTGTTCTATTTTCAATATTAAGATGCAGATCTTCCTTGTTAGGGCAGAGATAAATAAATTTTGACTTTGACTTTTCTATGAGTTGAACACCCTGGTTTTCTTGCCAGTCCTGAATTGAAACACCAGTCTGCTCATAAACTTCAATGGCACGTAAAATTCTTGATGGATCATTTGGATTAATTTTTTTGTATGATTTTGGATCTATTTTTTTTAAGTATTCATGAAGATAATGCGTGTCATTTTCATCTTTAACTTTCAACCATTTGCTTCTTATTTCTTTGGAAATATTTGGTATTTCAGCTATTTCACCCAATAACCCAGAAAAATATAATCCTGTACCACCGACAATTATTGGTAAAACGTTTATTTTCTCCAAGAAAACCAATAATCTTGCAATATCTTTTTGCCACTCACCGACTGAATACCTTATTTGAGGATTAACATAACCGTACAAAAAGTGTGGAACGGTGTCTTGAGATTTGGTGTTTGGTCGGGCAGTTATAATTGATAGCACATCATATATTTGCATGGCGTCAGCGTTAATTACCACACCATCATAGATTTTTGCCAACCGAACTGCCAGCTTAGACTTCCCAGAAGCTGTTGGACCTGAAATAAGAATTGAGCTATAATTTGACATCTGCCTTAGTCTACATATAAAGAATGAAAAAATTACTTACAATAGTATCTAGTAAAGATAACAACATAACAACTGAAACCTTTACAGCGATTCAGGATTTTCTTAAAGTCGATATCAATAGTAAATGGCTCGCTCGTGAGAAAGCCTGTGAGATTTATTTTAGTTCAGATAAGACTGTAATGGTTGATCAATTAGTTGAGTATTTTAATACTTGTTTGTATGATTGGGCTTACCAAAATGCTCAACAAAATAATAGGCGTATTTTTATCTCAGATATGGACTCAACAATCATAAAACAAGAATGCATTGATGAGATTGCAGATCTCGCAAATGTAAAAGAAGAAGTGGAAGATATCACAAGAAGGGCAATGGAAGGAGAAATAGCGTTTGCTGAAGCCTTAGAAAAAAGAGTTGGCTTGCTAAAAGGTATCAAATTAGAACTTCTCAATGAAATTTTACACAAGATTGAATTTAATGATGGCGCAGAAAAATTGCTAATAAATCTCAATAAGCAAAAAATAAAAACAATATTGGTTTCAGGGGGATTTACTTTTTTTACTAAAAAAATATCAGAAAGACTTAATTTCCAAGAAAATTATGCTAATAACCTGGAAGTGATTGATGGCACTCTTACTGGTAAGGTTATTCCGCCAATAATTGACTCCATATCAAAAAAGAAAATCCTCAACAAAACTATTGACTCTCATAAGGTCACAAATGCTGAAGTGGTGGCCATAGGTGATGGAGCGAACGACTTGGAAATGATAAAAGAAGCTGGCCTTGGAATATCTTACAAAGGCAAACCAATATTAAAAGCAAATGCTAATGGGCAGATAGAGCACACTGGTCTAGATAGCTTATTATACTTTATAGGCATACCAGATGATAAAATAATTGATTAATCTATAGAAATATCAATTGGAAATACTCTGATCATATTCTTACCACGAACTACTTTTATTAGAAGTAAGTTTTTATCAGCTTTTTTGTATTTATCGATGATACGAATAAATTGATTAACGCTGTATAGTTCCTGCTCATTAATCACGTTGATAACATCACCCTCCTGCAAACCTCTCTTGAATGCATCAGATTGATTGTCTATCTGTGTTACAACAAGACCCTTCTGTTCTAGGGCGAAATCATATTTGGCCGATAGTTCTTTACTTACATTGCTTAAGGAGAAACCAAGGTTTAAAATAGAAGTATTATCTAAATCTGTGTTATCCTTATCGTCTGATGACTCTATAGGAACGAGGCTGCCCTCATTCAATCTTTCAATCACCACAGATTTATTTATCGATTTATTTTTACGCCAAATTTCCACTTCAGCCCGTGTGCCAATCTTTGTCTCTGCTACAACTCTTGGCAGTTCTCTCATAGTATCAATTGCAACGCCATTAAACTTTAGTATGATATCACCTGATTTAATTCCAGCCTGCTTTGCGGGTCCATTATCATCAACGCTCACAACGAGTGCACCACTTGCATCATTCATACCAAGACTGGATGCAATATCTTCGGTTACTTCTTGGATTCTTACACCTAACCACCCGCGCCTGGTTTCACCATATTCAATCAACTGCTCTATTACGGGCGTTGCTGTTTTTGATGGTATTGCAAATCCAATTCCAACTGATCCACCAGTAGTTGATATAATCGCTGAGTTTATTCCAACCACCTTTCCGTTTGTATTAAACAACGGTCCACCACTATTCCCTCGGTTAATTGCAGCATCGGTTTGTATAAAATTATCATATGGACCAGACCTTATATCTCTATTTTTTGCTGACACAATACCAGCAGTCACAGTTCCACCCAATCCAAACGGGTTACCTATTGCCATTACCCATTGCCCAACTTGCAATTCATCTGAGTCACCAAACTCTAAGGCAACCAAATTCTGTCCTTCAGATGGCTCAACACGTAAGACCGCAATATCGGTTTTAGTATCCTTCCCCAGTAGTTCGGCGGGCAGAATAACTCCATTGGAAAATATCACATCAATTTCATTAGCATCAAGTATCACATGAGCATTTGTTATTATTATACCCTCCTTATCAATCACAAAACCAGAACCGAGTGAACTTGCAGACTCAGGTTGTTGAGAATTTTTATTCTTTTCGTACCAATCTCGAAAAACATCAGGTATGTCTTCTGGATTTAAACCATCGAAAGGGTCGCTTCGTTTCACACTCTGCTTTGAAGATATGTTAACAACTGAGTCCGCGTATTTTGCAGCAATCTCAGAAAAATCAGCATGTGCATTTGCATGTAAAGGGTTTGCAATGACGATTATTCCAAAGATAAGAAATATACCTAGAATTGATTTGATTTTATATACTTTTTGCATATTAACCTTCTGAAAAATATCCTCATGTTCTATTTAAAACTAGATTTTGTCAAAATTATGTTCTTAAACCAACCAGATTATCATTGCACCCAATGCTACCATGACAAGCCCAAAAATCCGAAGATTATTTGTATTCATTGACATTATTGATGCAAGCATACGTTTTGTTTGCTCTGGAAACAATGCGTATACAGTACCCTCAAATAATAAGAATACCGCAATCGCCAGAATGAAGACATCCATAACTAGTCAGAGCCAAGGGGATCTTTAAAGTAATTGAAAAAATCAGTATCAGGTGAAATCACCAAGCGTGTGTCGCCAGACTTCAAACTTTCTTCGTACGCCACCATTGAACGATAGAACTTGAAAAACTCAGGGTCTCTTCCGTATGAATCTGCGTATATGCTGTTTCGCTCAGCGTCACCTTCACCTCTTGTGATTTCTGAGATCTTGTTAGCTTCAGCAATGATGATCTTTGCTTCCCTATCTGCTACTGATGTTATGATTTTAGCTTGCTCTTGACCTCTTGCTCTGATGTCATTTGCTTCCTTGGTTCTTGCTGTTTGCATTCTCATATATACGGCTTGGCTGTTAGCCTCAGGTAAATCGGCTCTTCTGATTTTTACATCTATAATTGACATTCCAAGTGCCACCGCCTCGTTGTTCACCTGCTCCGTGATCTTTTTCATCAATTCAGGGCGCTTATCTCTCACAATTTCTTCAAAGGTTGCTGCACCGAGCACCCTTCTTACAGCTGAGTTGAGAATTTGAGAAAGACGGGCATTAGCTCTAGCTGATGTTTGTACTGATTGGTAATACTTTAATGCGTCAGTTATTCGGTATCTTGAATATGCATCGACAACTAGCCTCTTCTGGTCAGATGCAATGACTTCTTGTGATTCAGAGTCTAAGTCCAAAATTCTTTTATCAATGTATACTGCATCATCAGCAATTGGCATTTTAAAATGTAATCCCGGATTTGTGACGATTCTTATCGCTTCACCAAAACGTAAAATCAATGCTTGTTGGGTTTGATGAACAGTGAACGCTGCACTAAAAAGGATCACCGCAGAAGCAAATAGTAAAACAATCAAGCCTGTTATTCCAAGTTTTTTAATCATTGCACTTCTCCATCATTTTGCCGTTTTTGTAATTGATCTAGGGGTAAATACGGCACAACACTCGAACTATCACCGCTCTGATCGATTATGATCTTATCCATTCCGCCATACACGCGTTCGATTGTTTCAAGATACATCCTCCCTCGGGTAACTTCTGGTGCTTTTATATATTCTTCATAAATTGAGTTAAATCTTGATGCTTGACCTTCGGCATCAGCAATAACAGAATTTTTATATGCTTCAGCAGCTTCCATTAATTGTGCGGCTTCACCGCGTGCAGCTGGGATTATCCTGTTTGAGTATGCCTCAGCTTCATTTCTTAATCTTTCTTGGTCAGCTCTTGCAGCCTGAACGTCTCTGAAAGCATCAATAACGGCAGCCGGAGGATCAACCTTTTGTAATTGTACACGTCTGATAAGTATACCTGCGCCATATTCATCCAGAGTACTCTGCATTAGATCTCTAACTGCCTGCTCATTGCTCTCTCTTCCTTGTGTTAGTATCTGTTCAAGATTTGAGTTTCCAATAATCTCTCTCATTGCACTTTCGGCGACAGCTTTGACTGTAGACTCTTGATTTTCAATATTAAATAAATAATCAGCGGCATCGCTAATGACCCACTGAACTGAAAAATCAACATCAACAATGTTCTCATCGCCGGTAAGCATCAAGCTTTCTTCGGGTACGTCACGGCCAACGGTGCCTCTCCCGATAGACGCTTGATTTGAGGTTCTAATGCCGACTTCCACTTGGTTTTCACGTGTCACTTTGGGCTTTAGGACTGTCTCAATTGGAAAAGGTAGATGATAATGCAGACCATCTGGAGTTGAACGGATATACTCACCAAATCGCAATACTATGCCTTGCTCATCTGGCTGAACTCGGTAAATTCCTGTTGCCCCCCATATTGCAAGACCAATTAGTGCTATTAATAGCCAATTTTTTTTACTCACCTTTCCATCCGGTGACTTTGGTGAAAAACTACCAAACCGAGATTTTAAGTTCTTGAGCAGCTTATCTAGATCGTTATTATCGAAGTTGCCACCACCGCTTGGACCTCGTCCCCAAGGACCGTTATCATTATTATTGTCCCATGACATTGTTTACTACCTTCTTGAGATTTTTAAAAACACACTAATATAACATAGTTATTGTGTAAATTGTTTTAAAGGTTTTTATACAAATTGAATATAATTAATATGTACTAGCCAATTCTGGTCAAAACGACAAAAGAATATGGCAGGTCTGTAGTTTCATTCGCATGATAATCACGCGAAATTTCTTTCCAATTTGATAGATCCAATATGTCAAATACTGCATCGCCATCAAAATCAGCATGAACTTCAGTAATGTAAGCTTTGTCGGCGTAATCTATTGCCTGTCTGTAAACTTCAGCGCCACCAATTATAAAAATATCACTTTTTCCACTTTGTTCTGCAAAATCACCTGCTTCTTTAAGGGCCGCATTGAAATCAAATACCACAGCGCAATCATCATTGTGATATTCGCGATTTCTGGTTATGATTATATTATGCCTGCCGGGAAGTGGTCTGCCTATCGACTCAAAAGTTTTCCGTCCCATAATAATGGGACTTCCATAAGTAAGTTTTTTAAAATATTTTAGGTCAGCGGGTATGTGCCATGGCAGTTTCCCATCTTTGCCAATCACATGATTTGATGCATGCGCAACTATAATTGATATCGAGATCATACAGCAACTTTAGCTTTTATGTGAGGATGGGCTTCATAATCAGAAATAATAATATCTTCATATTTGAAATTGAAGATATCTGTAACAGTTTCATTTAATGCCAGTTTTGGTAATCTCAATGGAGATCTTTCAAGCTGGACTCTGACTTGTTCGAGATGGTTGGAATATATATGCGCATCACCAAAAGTATGAACAAAATCTCCAACTTCGAATTTGCACACGTGCGCTATCATATGTGTAAGAAGTGCATAGGAGGCAATATTGAAAGGCACACCCAGAAAAACATCAGCTGATCTTTGGTATAAATGACAACTTAATTTGTTATTAGAGACATAAAATTGAAATAGGCAATGACATGGTGGTAGCGCCATATTTTCAACATCACTAACGTTCCAAGCTGTGATAATGTGTCGTCTGGAGTGTGGTGATTTTTTTAGGCTAGAAATTAAATTAGATATTTGATCAATAGATCTGCCATCCCTGCACTCCCATGAGCGCCATTGTTTCCCGTAAACTGGTCCTAAGTCACCATCAGGGCCAGCCCATTCATTCCATATTGAGACCCCATTATCCTGTAAGAAGCTAATATTCGTGTCTCCTGATAGAAACCAAATAAGCTCATAAATTATTGATTTTAGGTGAAGCTTTTTTGTGGTAACTAAAGGAAAGCCATCCTGAAGATTAAATCTCATCTGGTAACCAAACACCGATATTGTGCCCGTACCTGTACGATCATCTTTTTCTTCACCATTTTTAACTATATGCTCTAATAAGTCTAGGTATTGTTTCATATTTTAACTATGACTGATTCACAAACACTTGCGAAGTACGAAATAAATTTATAATAAACTTTATTTGATACGTATTTGGTATTATTATAGTTCTGCTCTTTGAGCTATGGTAATAAATTGGCGTCAAAATAAACTTATCGGACCCGGGGGCGGTACCCGGCGCCTCCACCAATAAAAATTATGGGGGCGAAACAGGATCGACGAGAGCGTAAAAGGCTACCTTTTACTCGGTATTGTACCACCGTTATCGGGCTAATTTTATAGTTGCAAATGACAACTATGCTCCGGTTGCGGTAGCTGCATAGTCAGCTTGAGCACCGAAACTTAAGCCCTTATCTCTAGCAAGGTAAGGCGGGGTTTGGGGCACCTGGCAACAGAACGCCCCTTTAATTCAAAATATTTAACCAAAGTTTTTTTATCTACATAGAATGCCGACTAAAAACAGGCCAATCAGCCATTTTTTAATTGGATATAAGTATATTATTTTAATTTTTATATTTTTGTTTAGTGATATTGTACTAATATCAAAATATATTAGGTAGAGTACGTGTCATGAAAACGATTATAAAAAGCATAGTTGCATCACTCTTTATCGTAAATTCCAGCTTCGCATTTCATGATGTAGAAGTTGCAAATGAAGAGATTGCAGTTTTGGGTGGGGTATGGACACAGATTTTTGCGTATGAAGAATATTGTTTTGATAACCAATATTATGACACAGTTATTGATAGATTAATGATAAGCCCAAGATTTGAACGTTACTCAAGTGAGTTAGATCACCTTAATGAAAGGCAGGAATTAGCTTGGGAAAGAGGTGCGACCGGTGCAGCAGCTGTTATTAAAGCAGGACAAACAGACTGTGATATAATAGCGAGTGTTATTTGGGAATGGTTTGGTGAAAACTAAAATTTGTAATTAGATAGTGGTGAGAGTCCATAAATGACAGAAGATCTCATAGGTTATAATGACATCATAAATAAATCCATGATTAACATCGTTGTTGATGTGCTTAAAAAAATAAAAAAAAATGGATTACAAGGTGAACATCAAATTTATGTAACCTTCTTAACAAATGTGAGTGGCGTCTTAATATCAAAAAGCTTAAAGAATAAATTTAGAGAAGAAATGACGATTATGCTACAACATCAATTTAGTGAACTTGAGATTAAATCTAATTATTTCTCGGTAATTTTGCATTTCGATAATAAACCGGAAAAAATTGTTGTACCCTACACTGCCATGACCAAATTTGTTGACCCTGCGGTAAATTTTGGTATTGATTTTACGCTGGAATCTCAAAAAGACAGTCACAGGGTTGAGTTAAGTCAACAACTGGCAAATGAAAATCTCGCGCGTGTAAACGAAGAACAAAAAGGAGAATATGAAAAAACTGCTGAGATTGTATCACTAAAAGAATTTATGAAAGAGACGAATAAATGAGGTCATCATGAGTAAAAGAACTGAAACAGATACATTTGGTAGAATCGAAGTAGATAGCAGTAAATATTGGGGTGCACAGTCACAAAGATCAATCAAGAATTTTGATATTGGATGGGAAATTCAACCAAAATCTATAATTAGAGCCTTGGGTATTATCAAGGCTGCTGCGGCTGAAGTTAATGTGGGTTATGGTATTCTTGACAAAGACATTGGGAAGAATATCATCAAAGCCGCTAATGAGGTAATTGACGGGAAACTCAATGATCATTTTCCGCTCTCAGTATGGCAAACTGGTTCTGGGACCCAATCCAACATGAATGCAAATGAAGTCATATCGAATAGAGCGATAGAAATGATGGGCGGTGAAATGGGCTCAAAAAAACCAGTTCATCCAAATGATCATTGCAATATGTCCCAATCATCAAATGATACTTATCCTACAGCCATGCATATTGCCTGCGCATCAGAGATATTGGATACGTTGCTACCCGCACTGACATCCCTCGCTAACAAGTTTAAGAAAAAGTCTGATGAGTGGGCGCATGTTATAAAAATTGGAAGAACCCATACGCAAGATGCCACACCCCTAACACTCGGGCAAGAGTTCTCTGGCTATGCTCAGCAGATTAATAACGGTATTGATAGAATAAAAGATACGCTGCCAAAACTAATGGAACTAGCACAAGGTGGAACTGCCGTTGGGACTGGTCTGAATGCGCCAAAAGACTTTGGAGCTAAAATAGCTCAGAGTATCTCAAAGTTAACAGGCAAAAAATTTACAAGTGCCCCCAATAAGTTTGAGGCTTTATCGGCACATGACGCTATGCTTATGGCTCACGGCGCAATAAATACGGTCGCTGCATCACTCTTTAAAATAGCCAATGATATAAGATTTCTTGGTAGCGGCCCGCGTGCTGGACTTGGAGAGTTAGCCCTTCCCGAAAATGAACCTGGCTCATCAATAATGCCTGGCAAAGTAAATCCAACACAATGCGAGTCCTTAACACAAGTTTGCTTACATATTTTTGGGAACAATAGTGCCATTTCAATAGCTGGTAGTCAGGGCCATTTCCAGTTGAACGTTTTTAACCCAATGATGGCATTCAATTTTTTACAGTCGGTAAAGCTCATGACAGATGCCGCAATTTCATTCGAAAAAAATTGCTTGGATGGTCTTGAGGCGAGGCAAGAAAATATCAAGTTAAACCTTGAAAGGTCACTTATGCTTGTAACCGCACTCGCGCCGAAAATTGGCTACGATAAAGCAGCAGAACTTGCCAAATTAGCTCACAAGAACAATACAACATTGAAAGAAGAAGCGCTAAAATCTGGATATGTGAATGAAGTGGAATTTGACTCTCTTGTCGATCCAAAAAAAATGATATGATAAATGCAAAAGCGTTCTGTCACGATTGCGAGGCATCGTACAAGCATCTCCATAGAAAAAGAATTCTGGGAGATCTTAGAGAATATTTCATTAGAGAAAAATATATCTATCCCAAAATTGCTTGAGATTATTGAAAAAAAAAGTGACAAGCAAAACTTAACGTCAGCAATCCGAGTTTTCTGTCTGAATAACTTAACTGATAAAATAAAAAAACGTTAATAGTTGATATTTGAGGCATATAAATATTGCAACCCACTAGCTTACTAATATGATAAAAATATGAGCCCCAATTATTTTTCAGATCTAAATGAGCAACAGAAGGCTGCTGTTGTGCATACGGAAGGACCGCTTCTAATATTAGCTGGTGCCGGTACAGGAAAAACAAGAGTTCTCACTTCGAGACTTGCGCATATTATTGATCAAAAGAAAGCCTTCCCTTCAAATATACTTGCGGTAACATTCACGAATAAAGCAGCAAGAGAAATGCAGGTGCGAATTGGAAACATTATTGGCAGCGCAATCGAAGGAATGAACTGGTTAGGTACATTTCATTCCATAGGTGCGAAGTTGTTAAGAATTCACGCCGAAGAAGCAAGCCTTAAAAGTGATTTTACAATATTAGATACCGATGATCAATTAAAGGTTATTAAAGAGGTAATAAAAATCCTAAATATTGACGAAAAGCGTTTTCCGCCAAGATATTTTTTATCGCAAATTGAAAATTGGAAAAATAAGGGGCTTCCGCCTGAAAAGGTTGCAAAGAGTGAGTCCGATATCATTGGTCACGAAAAAAGTGTTGAGGTCTATAGCAGCTATCAAAAAAGACTATCAAGATTAAACTCAGCCGATTTTGGAGACTTACTGCTTTTACCTTTAAAGCTGCTTAAGGAGAATGATAGCTTGCTCCATAAGTATCAATCAATCTTTTCCTACACACTTGTTGACGAGTATCAAGATACAAACAGCGTTCAATACTTACTGCTTAAATTACTTTCCCAAAGAAACTTGAACATTGCTTGTGTAGGCGATGATGATCAATCTATCTATGGCTGGAGGGGAGCTGATGTAAATAATATCTTAAATTTCGAAAAAGATTTTAGTGGAGCAAAAATCATTCGACTTGAAAAGAATTATCGCTCTACAAAAAATATTCTTGGCGCTGCAAGGAGTTTAATATCAAACAACAAAGATAGACTTGGAAAAGAGCTTTCCTCCTATAAAGAGTATGATGGTGATAAAGTAAAAATTAAAAGTCTGTGGAGCGCCGAAGATGAGGCAAGGTTCGTATCTGATGAAATTGACACAATTATATCAAAAAATGAAAATTTAAATAACACAGCTGTACTTGTTAGGGCCAGCTTCCAGATGAGAGAATTTGAGGATAGATTTATCATAAACAGCATCCCTTACAGAGTAATTGGGGGTCCGAGATTCTATGAAAGGCAAGAAATACGTGATGTGATTGCGTATCTTCAGCTCGTTGTAAATCCAAATCATGATTTAAAATTTGAGCGTGTCATAAATACACCTCGACGAGGACTTGGAGACACAACTCTTCGTAAAATAAATGATGCAGCACGCAGAGATGACATCTCACTATATGATATATCAAAAAAGATAATCTATACTGATGAATTAGGAGCAAATCCTCGTACTCAACTTAAATCTTTTATATCAATGGTTGATAGCTGGCGTGAAAAAATAAATAAAGTAGATCATATTACATTGACTGAGTTAATACTTGAAGATTCAGGCTATATCGCGATGTGGGAGAATGAAAAAACACCGAATTCCGAAAGCAGAATTGAAAATATAAAGGAACTGATTGGTCAATTATCCGAATTCCAATCACTAGCAGAATTTCTTGAGCATGTTTCGCTTGTTATGGATGTTGAGAATGACGATAACACAAGTAAGGTTAACCTAATGACCTTGCATTCAGCTAAGGGATTGGAGTTCGATTATGTTTTTATGCCAGGCATGGAGGAAGGTGTTTTTCCAAATCAAAGATCTTTGGATGAAAAAGGTAATACCGGATTAGAGGAAGAACGTCGTTTAGCGCACGTTGGTATTACGCGCGCTAAAAAATATTTATACTTATCCTATGCACAAAATAGGAGGGTTTATGGTAACTATACACAATCAATTGCCTCCAGATTTTTATCTGAAATTGGACCCGAATTTATTGAAGAAGAATTGATCTATGATGGCTATACTCAGCAATACTCATCTTTTTCTGGTAAAAATAATAACCAAAAAAATTACAGTAATGGTCGTACGGCATTAGAGAGGTTGCAGGCCACAGGACACTTAGATAATCTTGAATATAATGATTTAACGTTCAATCAGGATATCAACATTAGTCCCAATCAGAGGGTATTTCATACAAAATTCGGTTATGGCACAGTAATTGATTGTGATAGCGACAGAATTGAGGTTGAATTTAAAACAGGTAAAAAAATTGTACTAGCTTCATATTTAGAGTTAGTAAATAATGACTGATATAGTTGAGATTTTGATTAAATCTGATAAATCAATCACCGAACTCGATGATGATTTTTTATTTTCACAGAATGTGCTTTCGGTATCACAATATAGGCACAATGGAGAATTATATTTCAATCTCCTATTTGATCAAAAAGACAGATCTTGTATTAAAAAGATAATATCTAAGCTATTTGGTTCATCTCAGTATTTCCAAATCAATAAGGTAAAAAATAAGAATTGGGTTTTGGAAAGCCAAAAAACACTTGAACCACTCAGCTTTAATGGTTTATACATCCATAATGATGGCCACAAAAAAAATAAGAACAAAAAAATCAATATCTGCGTGAATGAAGGCCTGGCTTTTGGAACTGGTCATCACGGAACAACAGCCGGATGTGTGAATGCATTACTTGAAATACAAAAAACTATTAATGTTAAATATTTTCTAGATATTGGAACTGGAAGCGGGCTCCTCTCTATTGCTGCCAACAAAATATGGAAATGCAGAGGCATCGGAATTGATCATGATAAAAAATCAATAGAGGTAGCTCAAAATAATATCATTAAAAATAATTGTAGAAATAAGGTAAAGGTAAGATTGTTGGATATCACACATGAGTCATACAAACTTGCGTTTTCGGTAAAGTTCGATTTAATCATGATCAACATACTCGCAAATGTTGTTGTGCAGGCAAAAAACAGCATTACGAAACTTATATCGGGTAATGGTACTTTGATTGTATCAGGTTTTACAAAAGAACAGAAAAATAAGATCAGAGTGAATTACCAAAATCTAGGATTTACTGTTTTGAGAGAATATACACTCAACAACTGGGTAACTTTAGTTATGAGAGCCCCAAACCTCTAGTGCTGCAGGTATATAGTTTACATAAATTCTGCAATCATGCTGGTTAGTTGATACGCCTTTTCTCTGCCTTATTGTACTCAGCATAAACCTCCCTGAAGGAGCGTTTTTCAAAACTATTGTTGATGATATCTTGCCTTATTGTTGTGATTAAGGCATGAAAGAAGTCATGAGAGTTATCGATTATATATTTCATTTATTTTATCACCGCTTTAATTAGATAAACCACCAGTAGTAACATGATTAGTTTTGATTGCTGTCTGTGGGCTTGTTTAGTGATGAGAGTACATCACCGATTGCAATACCTTCAGTTCTTGCAAAATCTTTTGCTGCTTTAATTTGAGCCTTCTGTCTTTTTTCTGAACTGAAACTTAGTCCATAAAATCCACTGGCTAGGCTAATTGAATAACTTGAAATTTCCATTTTTTTCCTTTCTGGTTTGTATTTTTTTAGAATTAAGTTACGTTTAATTGATATATAATATTAAAAATGTTGTTTAGTAGTTCAAAAAATAGTTAGTAGATATGCATAAATTGCATGCATGAGATTTATTTCCATAAAATAATAGCAATTCAGAAAATATATGACTGAAATAGAAAAAATAAATAATCTGAGAGCTGAAATGCTCAAAGAAGGGATTGATCTCTACATCATACCAATGAGAAATAATTTATTAAATAATGATCTTAAACCACATGAGAACAGGATCAAGTATATATCTAAGTTCAGTGGTTCAGCGGGACAAATATTTATTACGTTACAGAAAGCCAGTATATTCGTGGATGGAAGATATGAACTTCAAGTCAAGTTGGAAGTAAATAGTAAAATATTCGAGATAAATGAAATGGGAATGCAGAGTTACATAAAATGGATAGAAAAGAATTTACCAGAAAATTGTACAGTTGGCTATGATCCCAAGCTATTTTCAATCACTGAAATAGAGACTTATATCAAAAGATTTGAAAACCATCATATAAAATTAAAATCCATTTCCGATAACCTTGTCGATAAAATTTGGTTAAAGATCCCAAATCAGAAACAAGTAATTATTTCAGACCATAAAATTGAATATTCTGGGATCAACAGAGCTGAGAAACTATATAAATTAAAAGATAAGTTTATTAAAAGTCAGGATGAAGCATTATTCTTTGGAGATAATAATTTTATTTCATCGTTTACTAATCTGCGGGCGTACAGGAATGAATATACGCCAGCTATCCCGGCATTTTGTGTAATTACAGCCAATAATTGTCACTTATTCGTTGAGAATTGCCGAATAAATAAAAATGACGTGACGAAAATAGCTAAAGACATAAGAATTCATGATTTGAAAGATTTTAAAAGAGATATAACCAATATATTAAAAGATGTGAAAATAGTAAAACTTGATAAAAAAGACACCACAATATTTGTTCAAGAGATTTTTAAAAAACTAAATATTAAAGTTTTAGATCAGAACGATATCAATCACAGTAAAGCAGTGAAGAATTCAATAGAGTTAGAATCTTTCAAAAAAGCTCACGAATTAGATGCCATAGCTATATGCAATTTTTTTTACTGGATCAAAAAACAAAAAAATTTGAATAATCTTGACGAATTAAGAATAGTTAAAAGCATAGAATATTTTAGAAAAGAACAACAACCACATTACCTCGGACCAAGCTTTCCCACTATTGTAGGATTCAATGAAAATGGCGCTATCATTCATTATAATGCGACGAAAAAAACAAATAAGAAATTATCAGGGGATGGCTTACTACTCATAGATAGTGGCGGTCAGTATAAATATGGAACAACAGATGTAACCAGAACGCTCCTTGTCGGTAAAGCAAATGAAGAAATGAGAAGACTGTATTCTATTGTTTTAAAGGCACATATTGCATTGGCAAGTAAGTCATTTGACAAAAAAACCACAGGTGCTGAATTAGATAATGTCGCTCGAAGCGTTATAAAAAAATATGGCTATGACTATAACCATGGAACAGGGCATGGCGTTGGGTCTGCTCTATCCGTGCACGACGGAATACTCTCAATATCACCAAAAGAAAAAAAAACGGACTTTCAAGAAAATATGGTTTTTTCTAATGAGCCCGGTATCTATCTAGAGGGCCTGTTTGGAATTAGAATAGAGAATTTAATGGTCCTAAATAAAGATAAAAAAGTAGAAAATAATCTTTGCTTTGAGATTTTATCCCATATTCCATTTGAGCGTGAGTTGTTCGACTTAAACATCTTAAACGAAAATGAAGTTAATTGGATTAATAAATATCACACAAAAGTTTATGAGAAGTTGAGCTCAAAACTTAAATTAGATCAAAGAATTTGGTTAAAAAATGCAACCCTACCAGTCTAAAAATCAAGCAGCAACAGCCATTCCTTCTCGTCAATGATTTTTATGCCAAGCTCTTCTGCCTTTTTTATTTTAGATCCTGGGTCTTCCCCTATAACTAATATATCGGTGCGCGCAGATACGGAGCTCAATACTTTTGCTCCCATTCTTTCTGCCTGATCTTTTGCTTCAGAACGTGACATCGAATTAAATTTTCCTGTGAAGACAAGACTTAGCCCACTTATTGCTGTATCTTCTGAAATCACATTTGTTACATCAGTTACACGGATAGATTTTAAAAGGTTTTGCAAAATACTAACATTTTTATCATTCTGTAAAAAACTCAAGAATGAGCTAATAACGACTTTCCCCAATCCATCATTCTGGATAAAGACCTGAAGGGCATCATCCGGGTCATGTCGAATTTTCTCAACTGTAGATAGTAAATTTTCAATGGAAGTTAGTTGTTGAGATATCAACTTCGCGTTATTAATACCAATATGACGTATGCCCAAGGAATAAATAAATTTATCCAAACTTACTGATCTTCTCTCATTGATACTTTTAAAAAGATTATTCACCGATAATTCACCCCAGCCTTCTAGTGAAATGATATCAACTTCACCTTGCGCTTGCCTGTCCTGAAGTGTAAAGATATCACCCGGCTCATTTATAAAGCCCATGTCATAGAAAAGCTCCATACTTTTACCTCCAAAACCTTCAATATTCATTGCGTCTCTAGATACAAAAAATTCCAAACTACCAAGAATTTGACTGTTGCAATAAAGCCCAGCGGTACATCGTCTAACTGACGATATTTTTCCAGTTGACTCATTTAATTCTCTTTCCGCTGAACTTCCACAAATAGGGCAATTCTCAGGAAAAATGAATTTCTCAGAGTCTTTGTTTCTATCTTTTATATTTACATCGACAACTTTTGGTATTACATCGCCTGATCTAATTATTTGAACATGATCTCCAATTCTGATATCAGCCCCATCTCTTATGCTCTCGCCCTCACTATTCAGCCCTTTTATGAAGTCTTCGTTATGGAGTGTAGCATTCCTTACAACTACACCCCCTATATTTACGGGTTCGAGTTTTGCAACTGGTGTCAGAGATCCTGTCCGCCCAACCTGGATCTCAATATCAAGAATTTTTGTCGTGGCCTTCTCTGAAGGAAATTTATGGGCCATTGCCCATCTAGGTGACCTTGATATAAAGCCTAATCGATCTTGGTAAGCTAATGAGTTTACCTTGTAGACAACCCCATCTAAGTCATAGTCAAGTGAGGACCTGATCTCATTTAAATCTTCATATGATCTGATTATATCATCATAGTTATAATTTACTTTAGTGTATGGATTTACATCAAATCCCCATTTTTTGAATAATCCCAACATATCGTAGTGAGAGGCTGCGCTGTTGCTTGATATTTCACCCCAGGTATAGGCAAAAAAGTTTAATTTTCTTGATTTTGTGACATTAACGTCAAGATGTCGGAGTGATCCAGATGCGGTATTTCTTGGGTTAACATATGTTTGCTTTCCTTCTTGTTGCATCCGTTCGTTTAACTCGAAAAAATCAGATTTTTTCATATAAATTTCACCACGGATTTCTAGAATATCTGGAACATCAGAGTCTTTAATCTCATGTGGTATATTTGATATAGTTTTTATGTTTTGCGTTACATTTTCACCCTGACTACCATCCCCTCTTGTTGCGCCAATGTGCAAATTACCATTGATATATATAAGTGTCGCCGAGAGACCGTCTATTTTTGGTTCAGAAACAATTTCCAAATTATCATTCGGACCTAGGCTGAGATACCTTCTCACTCTCTCAATGAAATCAGTAACTCCATCATTGTCGAAAATATTCGAAAGCGAGAGCATTGGGACCTTATGATTTACCTTTTCAAACTTATCGGATGGTTTAAAGCCAACACTATTTGAGTAATTACTATCTATTATCTCAGGATTATTTTTAGCGAGTTTATGATACAGTAATTTTAACTCGTCGTATTCAGCGTCAGATATGTTAGATATATTGCTCCCGTAGTAGGCACTGTCTTGATCTTTCAGGAAGCTCTCAAGCTCTTTCAGGAAATCAATTTTTTCTTTACTTGATAGATCATCAAATTGATTTTTTAAGAAACTGCCAGTTTTCTTGTATTTATTCATCTTCATACATCAAACTTTTAGAGGCCTCACGAGCTTGGTTTGTAATTTTTTCTCCCGATAGCATTCTGGCAATTTCTTCAATCCGTTCCCCCTCCTCAATCTCAGTTACCTCTATTGAAAAATCATCCTCACTATTATCAATTTTTTTGATTAAATAATGGTGGTTTGCCTTTGAAGCAACTTGCGGTGAGTGCGTTACAGAAAATATTTGCAATGTTTTAGAGAGTGACGCTAGCTTTTTTCCTATTGCAGACGCGGTAGATCCGCTAACTCCTGAGTCAATCTCATCAAAAATTAGTGTGTCTACATTATGAGTTGCCGACTTCATAGATTTTATTGCTAAAATTATCCTTGATAACTCTCCGCCTGATGCAACTTTTGTAATTAATTCAGGCTCTCGCTCCTTACTTGTTGATACCATGATACTGACTTCATCAATACCTCTTGGGCCTCGACTTTCCACTGAATTTCTATGAATTACTGTTTTTACCTTTATTGATGGAAATTTTAATTCGTTTAATTCATCAAGAAGCCGTTTATCGAACTCTTTTATAATAAGTTCCCTTTTTTTAGATAACTCTATCGCAATATCATCATATTTGCTGCATAGCTTCCGTAAGTCTTCTTCCATCTTAATTATTTCCTCTTTTCCATCGTTTAAGTTATTAAGTTGCTCTGATGTTCTTTCAAAAAAGAATAAAATTTCATCCGTGGGTATATTATACTTTCTTGATATTGATTTTATTGCAAAAAGCCTTTTCTCAACAGTTTCAAGATCACTATTATCTGCGCCCATTTGGTCTTGAACTTTATCAATTTGAGTACTTATTTTTGATAGTGAGTCATTAATATTTACAAGCTCGCTATCTATTTTAATTATATCACTATTTTGTATTGCTTCGAGTCTTGATATCTCTCTCTGGGCAATACCGCTAAGCTCCCCAATTCCATTATCTGCGTTTATAAGTGCTGTAATTTTCGATAGTGTTTCAATTACACGAGAACCCTCTAATAATAGTTTCCTTCGCTGCAGAAGCTTATCTTCTTCCCCATGTATAAGGTTAAGACCCTCAATCTCCTGGCAAATTTCTTCTAGATAGGTTTTTTGACTTGCTGTTTGATCTAAGATTTTATTCCTTTCCATGATTTCATTTTGTATTTTTTTAATTTCAGCACTTGTCTCCGATATTATATCAATATCATTAGAATAATCTCCAAAGCTATCGATGATATCGATATGGTTTGATTGATTGATAAAACTTAAATCCTCATTTTGGCCATGAAATTCAACTAAGTGAGAAGATAGCTTTTTTACAGT
>CACBED010000015.1 GCA_902538185.1 uncultured OCS116 cluster bacterium | reverse complement strand
ATAATACTGGGGGCCCACCTCCATCAAGCCCAATTGATACAGATAATAATGTATTAGATCTCTTCGTTAAATCTATACTTTTAAATACCATAAGAATAACAAATAGCCTTATACCAAGCATGATAAAAAAAAATTGGGGAAGGGTTATTACAATAACGTCATCGGGCGTGGTCCAGCCAATTGATAACTTATCAGTTTCCAATACATTAAGACCTGCTGTAACAGGTTTCATGAAAACTCTCTCAAACCAAGTTGCAGAGCATGGCATAACAGTAAATACCGTAATGCCAGGGCGTATCACTACAGATCGGACATTAGAGGTAAATACACGAAGAGCAAAGTCACTTGGAATTTCATATGATGAGGCAATTTCAATTTCATCAAACGAAATACCTATCAGAAGATACGGTACGCCCGAAGAATTTGCCAGTGTTTTATGTTTTTTAGCTAGTGAGAAAGCAAGTTATATTAACGGCAGTAACATAAGAGTAGACGGCGGTTTAATTAGAAGCGTATAATACAAGCTCGATGACAAAAAATAATAAAAAAATTGGCGGTCATTTACTGTCAGACCAATTATTTGCTAACGGAGTTGACACAATATTTTGTGTCCCAGGAGAGAGCTATCTCGGATTAATGGATGGCCTATATAATCACAAAGATAAAATAAAATTAATAACAACCCGACACGAGTCCGGCGCAGCAAATATGGCTGATGCATATGCTAAGTTGACGAACAAGCCAGGAATTTGTCTTGTATCAAGAGGTCCCGGAGCAACAAACGCATCAAACGGAATACACACCGCTTATCAAGACTCAACGCCGGTTATATTGCTTATCGGTCAGGTATCGAGAAATGAGCGAGAACGAGAAGCTCAGCAAGAAATTGATTATAAAGAAATGTTTAAACCAATGGCAAAGTACGTTGCTGAGATTAATGACGCCGATAGGATTCCTGAATTTATAAATAAAGCATTCTACATATCACAATCAGGAAGACCTGGGCCAGTTGTACTCTCACTTCCAGAAGATATGTTAATAGATGAAACCATATCACGAACAACACCTGCACCTAATATATTTCAGTCAAGTCCATCAAAGACTGCAATGGACAGTTTTTATGAAAAGCTCAAAAAGGCAAAAAGACCTATTATAATTGTTGGTGGAAATACTTGGACAAAAGATGCTGTGAAAAAACTTACACAATTTGTTGATGATAACTCAATACCAGTACTCACGTCATACAGAGCCCAAGATAGATTTGACAACAGGAATGAGAATTATATCGGGCATTCTAGTTATGCTATTCCCGCAGAGACAAAAAAACGAATTGAAGAAAGCGACTTCATCTTAGCTCTAGGAGCGCGTCTCGGTGAAGTAACGACACAAGGATATTCAACAATAAAAGTGCCAGATCCTGATCAATATCTGGTCCATGTGCATCCCGGTATAAATGAGATTGGTTCTGTTTATTACCCTGATATCGGTATTCCAAGCGGTATGCAAGAATTCGCTTCTGCTTTGTCATCTTATCCAAAGATTGAAAATCCACCATGGAGAGAATGGTGCAGATCAGCAAGGAAAGAATATTTGGAATTTATTAAACCAACGCCAATGAGTGGAAGTCTCAATCTATCCGAAGTGATGGCGCATCTAAACGAAACTTTAGGCGATGATGATATTGTTATTGTTGGCTCAGGAAACAATTCACAATGGGTTCACAGATATTATCAATATCGCGATCTTGGTTCACAAATTGTTACAACAGGTGGATCAATGGGTTACGCCGTTCCTGCAGCTATAGCTGCCAAGTTAGTTTATCCAAAAAAGACTGTTGTGAGTTTTAATGGTGATGGATGTTTTATGATGTTAGGACAGGAAATCATTAATGCGGTTGAGAATAAATTGAATCCAATATTTATTATTATAAACAATAAAAAATTGGGTACAATTAGAATGCATCAAGAGCGAAATTTTCCAAAAAGGATCATAGGGACAGACATATTAAATCCTGATTTTATTGCCCTAGCAAATGCCTATGGGATTGATGCATACAGGGTAACGGAAACTGCTGAATTTGGAGGTGTATTTGAAAAAGCCAAAGTTAGTCAAAGCGCAACTCTAATTGAACTCATTATTGAACCAAATGTTCTCGGTCCTGCACTAGAAATTGGTAAAAATATCGGATAAGAAACTTCTATGTTTTTAGAAGAGCGTCACTGAATTATCCATTAAAAAGAGATAGATGTTTACAGCCAAAAGCATATAATTCTTATTTCCTGAAGAGCGATGTCCAGCATGACTAAAATTCGCCAATAATGTAATGTCATCATGCGTTTGAGTGTTACTGTATTCCTTAATTTTATCGGCTAGTATATGTGATTTTACAGACTCCCTTTTATGCACTATGATCGCAGGGATTGTAAAAAGTATAAGCAATAGAGCACCCAATTTCACCGAAAAGCCTGTCAAAATCAATACACTGCCCGTTCCCATCATAAATAAAGCAGAGTAGTGCGCAAAATAGGTTATAAAATTGAAATAATTTGTATTCTCAAGTCCACGAAATAGTATACTAGTTCTCTGGCGCCCAACAGTCCTTCGCATCTTTGTTGATCCGATCATGTAAAAACCATGAAGATAAATGTATGCGATTGCGACTCGAAGGATGAACATTCCAATATCGCTGATTTCTAATTCTTGCATTTAGTAAAACTCTTTGTGATTTATATTCTCAATCCTTCAAACTGAATTTAGCTGCACCCTATAGAATAAATATCTGAATTTCTTAAATATACAAATATTTATTTTGATTAATATGATACCAGTATACCTTTATTCGTGTTGATTTGAAAAAAATTTATGTTAATATTTAGCCCTAATAATACATAAATATATATTCGAACGAATGTTTGGTATAATGAACAATACACATAATATAGACGTCTCTGGGTATAATTGTCCAATACCGGTACTGAAAATAAAAAAGGTAATTAAGACCCTAAAAAAAGGTGAAAGACTCAAAATTATCGCCACGGATCCAATGATTAAAATAGATCTACCAACGTTTTGCCGTGAGTCAAATTGTAAACTAATCTATATAAAAGACACTGAGGAGTCCATATTTTGTGAGATTCAGGTTTTGTAATGTTATTTACGTATGCTAACAATTAATAAAGACACAAAGATTAATATACCTCCTACATATTGAGAAAATAGTAATCTTTCATCTAGTATTAACGCTGCCGCGACCGCTGTAAGCAACGGCTCAGTATTGAAAAAAAGTCCTGAAATCAGAACAGATGTGAATTTTAACGATAACATTTGAAAATAGTAAGCGCAAACATAGCAAAGTGACATTATCAAGACAGGTAAATAAGATGATAATTCATTTGGTACTATATTAGGTGAAAGTATCAAAAAAGATAAGGCTAGAACCGGTAGCACAAATAGATGTACCCAAAAACCTAAAATGATTGGACTTAATTTTCTTGAGGCAACACCTGCTGAGAAGTACAAGAAAGTTGCACTTATACTCGATAATCCTGCTAATAAGACGCCGAGTGGATCGATGTTATTAAAATCAGGTACAATAACGAAGATTAAACCTATGAATACAACCACAAAAATAATGATGTCGCTTGTTCTGATGTTTTGGCTACCTCTAATTATACTTACCAGTAATATTTGTATTGGGAACGTGAAGAATATTATTGCTGCAAGAGACACTGAAATGAAGTTTATTGAGCCAACATAACATAAATTAATCAGTGCTGTCGCGATTGCCATTATTACAATGTGTACCCTCACTTCTTTTGGGATTCTAAAATCTAATTTACCCATCACTGCAAGAGTCAGAGATATTATAAACATGAATGTTGCGCGTGATAGCACCGAAAAAGTTGTTGAGATACCATTTTGAGCTGCAAGTGCTGCTAGAGGATTATTCAATCCATAGCACAAGGAAGACAAGACAGCGAATATCGGGCCTTTATTTTTTTCAGCGTAGCTTTGATTTTCCAGTTTATTCATGAGCCTTCAAGCAGAAGCAATTTTTAACTTAAAATTTTATTTAAATGGTGTTACTAATACGTATCTTTAATAGGGGGCTAACTTGGAAGATAATATAATAGAACTATCACCTAATAAAGCTTTTTCAATACAAAATATTGTTAAACTTGACGGTCGATTGAGTGCCTATCCTCAAAATGAAAAAGGTTTTGTTCCGCTCAATTGTTATCTCATAAAAGAAGATAGTGGGGCTTTTTTATTTGATACAGGTTACCTCTTTCATCAAGAAAAAATATTGCATCAATTAAAATCTATTCTCGATCCGGATATACCATTATCAATAATACCACTGAGAATTAATGAATTTATGTCAGTTGGAAATGTGAAAGAGATTACATACAATTTTAATGTTGTGGCATTTTACTCGCCACATCCGGAAGGTCCCGACTGGTTTGATTTTACAGATAAAGAGAGAGACTGGAGCCTAAAAGAGATACCTACAAATATACTCAGAGGCACGGTTGACTGTGTGGTTGGTGAAAATACAGGTAGGAACATACAGGTAATAAGTGCGCCCCTGAGGCTTATAAATACCTCTTGGATATATGATGAAAAAACAAAAATTTTATTTTCATCTGATATGTTCAATTATGGAATTGCAGAAAAAAATACTGAGGACTGGATAATAACAAATCCCGAAGAGGAGTTCTCTATTAGCTACATAAAGTCTTTTCTACTGAATACTCGTTACTGGTGGCTTGAGGGCGCAAAGACAAGGCTTTTGCGAGATAACATAAAGAAAGTATACGACTCCTACGATATCGAAACACTGGCACCAGGATACGGTAAAATATTTAAAGGAAAAAAATTAGTTCAAAAGCAGTTTGAATTACTTGATAATATTCTTGATGAGCTTGACATATCAAAAACAAAAGCACATTATGTGGCAAGAAACCAAATGAGGTAAATATGTCCAAAAGTAAGCTACCACGTGAAATACTAAAAAATGTATATTGGCTTGGGGATTGCCTTGAGCAGAGATACCAAGGAAAGATATATCATTCCTATAACTCGTCATATTTAGTTATCGGGGAAGAGGCAGCTTTACTTGTTGAAACAGGGCACCCAAAGGATTTCAATGAATTACATGATCAAATTGTTGGAATTTTAGAAAAGAAAAAGGTCCCACTGAAATATATATTTATTACACACCAAGAGACACCTCATGCTGGAGGTGTAGGTAGGTTCCTAAACATTTACCCAGATATTGAAATTCATGGTGATGTGAATGATTACCATATGGCATTTCCCAATTATAGCGCTAATTTTAAAGCTATGGAAGTTGGTGACTCTATCGATTTGGGCGGTGGAATGAATTTTATTGCAGCTGAACCTGTTGTTAGGGATATGAGGACTTCATTGTGGGGATATATTACACCTTACAACTTGCTGTTTCCTGGTGATGGCTTTGCTTACAGTCACTATCATTGGGATGGTCACTGTGGAATGATTGCTGAAGAAGCCGACACACTTGATTTGTTTGACGTTTCAGCGGTATTTGCAGAACTAGCACTATTTTGGACTAACTTTGTTGATATGGAGATCTACACAAAGAAGTTAAAAGAGCTAGTGGATGAACTAGATATAAAATATATTGCACCCACTCACGGTCTGCCAATCTTGGACATTGATAAAACAATGCCAAAAGTCATTGAAGGACTTCAAGCGCCGTATCACAAATTAGCTGGATAGTTTTATTTTTCAGGATAGGGTACGTTCTTACCTGTATATCTTCTGACGCGAATATTAGCTTGCTCAGCATGTCCAGCAAATCCTTCTAGCATACACAATCTGGAGCATACCTCACCAATTTGCGCAGATGTATCTTTATTCTCAACTCTTTGATAGGTGCAGGTTTTTAAGAATTTACCAACCCACAGCCCACCTGTATACTTGCTTGCCTCTTTGGTAGGAAGTGTATGATTTGTTCCGATAACTTTATCGCCATAGGCAACATTAGTTTCTTGACCTAAAAATAGTGAACCAAAATTTTTAAGATTTTTCAAAAAGTATGATGGATCCTTTGTCATCACTTGAACATGCTCGAAAGCTAATTTATTCGCTTCAATGAGCATATCTTCTTGGTCTTCACAAAGTATAATCTCACCAAAGTTTTCCCAAGAACCTTTTGTTATATTAGCTGTTGGTAGTATATCGAGAAGTCTATCAATTTCACTTAGTGTATCTTCGGCTAATTTTTCTGAGTCGGTAATTAAGATGGCGGGTGATGTTGGTCCATGCTCCGCTTGACCCAGTAAATCTGTAGCACAGATTTCTCCATCTGATGTGTCATCGGCAATAACTAATGTTTCCGTTGGTCCAGCAATTAGGTCAATTCCAATCTCCCCAAACATTTGTTTTTTTGCCTCTGCAACATAAGAGTTACCGGGGCCAACAATCATATTCACAGGCTCAATTTTTTCAGTACCGATACCCATTGCACCAATTGCTTGAACCCCACCAATAAGGTAAATTTCATCTGCACCTGCAAAATGCATTGCTGCTATTGTTGCTGGATGTGCTCCTCCATTATAAGGTGGGGCGCACGCAATCACTCTTTTTGCACCAGCCACCTTCGCTGTAAGAACACTCATATGTGCTGAAGCGACCATTGGATATCGCCCCCCAGGCACATAGCACCCGACATTTTCGATTGGTATATGCTTGTGGCCAAGAAATACTCCCGGAAGTGTTTCAACCTCCAGCTCATTCATTGTCTCTAGTTGCTTTTGTGCGAAATGCCTGATTTGTTTTTGTGCAAATTTAATATCTTCAATCTCAGATTTATTTAATTTTGATATCGCCGTATCAATTTCATCTTCTGATAGTCGAAAGTTTGCTGGACTCCAGTTATCAAAATGTCCTGAATAATGCTCCAGTGCGGCATCGCCTCTTTCTCTGATGTCGCTTAAGATTGATCTGACTGTTTCTTCAATTGATGATTTATCTTCACTTACATTATTGGATTCCGAACGTTTCTTAATATATCTAATCAAATTTCAATTCCCTTGTTTATTTAAACACTTGTGGATTTATAGGGGATCCGGTTCCACCTGTAATTATGAGGGGAGGTCCACAAAAGAAGAATTCATAAACTCCATCTGCAGCGCAGTCTTCTGCTAACTCCTTTAAATAAAATATCTCACCCATACAAAGTCCCATTGCAGGTATCACCACCCAGTGCCAAGGTTGGTTTGCCTCGGATGTTTCATTTGGTCTCACTTCCACCCCCCAGGTATCAGAACATATAGCCGCGACCTCTTTTTCATGGCACCAGTAACAATTTTCAAATTTTACTCCTGGAGCGTCACCGCCGGCATATCCACCCCATTCATTTTCACTCAAACATCGTTCCATTTGACCCGTTCTTATTATGACAAAGTCTGCTTTTTTAATATCAACACCCTGTTGCTTCGCGCATGCATCGAGTTCATCATTTGAAATACCCTCACCGTCTTGTAGCCAATCAACCCCACGGTATCGTGCGATATCAAGCAAAACTCCGCGACCATTCATCTTATCCTTTGAATTCTCGATTCCAAGAACATTTAAGCCTGTTACATCAATTTGTTTTGGGTCATGGCCGTTATAAGCCCTGTCTTCGTAGAATATGTGCCCAAGTGCATCCCAATGTGTAGCTCCCTGAACACACAAGTTTAGCGTATCATCAGCGTAGCGAATTTTATTCCAATCTTGTCTGCCACAAACCGCATCCGTTCCTGTTGCAAGCATTTGGTGTATAGGATTGAAGCGTCCACCAAATAAACCATTTTGAGGACCCTCTCTGTCAAGAGGGATACCTAATGAGAAAACCTTCCCTTTTTTTATTAACTTCGAAGCTTCAATAATATCTTTCGGGGTTACAAGATTAAGAGTACCAATTTGATCATCTGTACCCCATCTGCCCCAGTTTGAGAGCTCTTCCGATGCTTTTTTTATTGCATCAAGATTTACTTTTATATCCATATACATTCTCCTGTGTTAATGCGCAGTCCAGCCACCGTCAATAAGTAAACTTGTTCCAGTTATCATCTTAGCCTGCGGAGAGCATAAATACAATATGCCATCTACAATATCCTGAACATCAACTAAATTTTTCATTGGTATCATTCCATAGACAAAATTTTTAAATTTCTCATCTTCAAACATTGGCTTGGTCATAGGTGTATCTGCAAATGTTGGAGCGATAGAGCAGACTCTTATGTTTGACGACGCGACTTCGACCGCTAGGGCTTTAGTAAGTCCTTCAACCGCATGCTTTGTGAGACAATAAACGGTTCGGGTTGGCGAACCAACATGTCCCATTTGGGACGTAACGTTTATTATCACCCCCTGTTTATTTTTTTTCATTAATTTTACCGCTACTTTAGATGTGCGAAATGTCGCTCTTACGTTGAGATCAAGCATCAAATCTAGGGTCGCGTCATCAACATCTTCTATAAGTTTAGGCCGGTTTACCCCTGCATTATTTATGCAAACATCCAGACGTTCTAATGACTCCATCTTTTTTATAAACTCATCACCGGTTATATCGAAATCCCAGATCTCTATATTTTCCGGAAATTGCTTTTGTAATTTAATTAGATCATCTCTTGTTCTACTAACCGCGATAACTTTAGCATTATTCTTTGCGAATTCGATAGCTGTAGCTCTACCGATACCTCGTGCAGCACCTGTTATCAGGACGACTTTATTCTCAAATGGGCTAACACTATCCATCGTATTAGGCTCTAATCAGTATTGGTTTCGGACTTATACCAATGATATATTTCTTCACCCGTCATGTGAATAACACCATCATGTTGGTTTATATAATCGTATAATTTTTCAACATGACCTATACGGTGAGGTGTGCCCGTCAGATAGGGATGCATGCTTATTGCCATAATTTTGATATTTTCTTCACTTTCCAAATAGAGCCTATCAAATGTTTCCTTGCATTGTTGGTAAAACACCTGTGCTGGCTGGTGCTGGATTATGTGTATGACTATGTCATTGGTTTCAAGAGGATATGGAAGTGTGAGCATTGGTCCATTTTTTGTCTCTATTGTTGTTGGCAAATCGTCCATTGGCCAGTTGCACACATATTCGATCCCATTCTTCTTCAAAAGATCAAGTGTGTTTTCAGTTTCAGTTAGTCCAGGACTTTCCCAACCGATCGGCTGCTTGCCTGTGAAGGACTTAATTTCTTCTACAGCGGCCGCAATTTCTGCATCTTCATCATCGAGAGAGTGCTGAGGTTGCTGCTCATATCCATGCCCCATAAACTCCCAACCTGCCTCGAGCGCCGCTTCTGCAATACGCGGGTAGGTTGAGCAGACATGTCCATTTATAGCAAGTGTAGCTGTTATTTTTCGTGATTGAAGGGCATTTAAATGTCTCCAAAATCCAACACGGTTTCCATATTCATGCCAAGACCAATTCGGGACATTTGGAAGTAGTTGATTGCCCATTGGAGGCGGTAACGCATTTCGTGGCATTGGTCGAATTATGTTCCACAATTCTACATTGACCGTTGTCCAGACTATTATTTTTGACCCGTTTGGGCCTTTTAATTTGGGTCTATCTATTATTGCTTCGTACTTCAAGCGATCTGTTAGTAAACTCATAATTTCCCTACTTTTTTCTATCTTCTTTGTATTTTATATACTATTTTTTTTAGATATTATATTGCAATTTATAGACTTTTTAAAAAATTTTTTACAATAGCCATATGGGACCATTAAAAGACATAAAGATATTTGATCTAACCCGAGTATTAGCTGGACCACATTGTACCCAAATTTTAGGGGATTTGGGCGCTGATATTATAAAGATTGAGAGGGTTGAAACGGGCGATGACACAAGAAAATTTGCTCCACCTTATATGAAGGATACTGATGGAAAGGATACAAATCAAAGTGCATATTTTTCTGGTACGAACAGAAATAAGCGCTCTCTAACATTGGATTTAAGCTCGGAAGAAGGTCAGTCAATTGCTAGAGAATTGATATCGAAGTCAGATATACTGGTCGAAAATTTTAAAGTTGGAACACTTAAAAAATATAACTTAGACTATGAGTCACTCAAGGATCAATTTCCAGATCTCATATATTGCTCGATTACAGGATTTGGGCAAACGGGGCCTTATGCGAGTCGACCTGCATATGATGCACTTGTGCAAGCAATGGGTGGGGTTATGAGCCTGACCGGAGAACCCGATGGTGAGCCTATGAAAGTGGGTGTATCCATTGCGGATCTGATGGCAGGAATGTATGCAACAGTATCAATTCTCGCAGCTTTGAGGCACCGTGATAAAACGAATCAAGGACAACATCTTGACATCTCGATGCTAGATGCCCACGTGGCTTGGCTCGCAAATCAAGGAATGAATTATTTAGCAACCGGAAGCAATCCAGATAGATTAGGTAATCAACACCCAAATATTTTACCCTATCAGGTAATGCCATCAAAGGATGGTTATTTTGTTTTATCCGTTGGCAATGACGCAACATTTGAGAGGTTCTGCGAGGTTGCATCCTGTGAGTATTTGCTCGCGGATAAAAAGTTTGCAGAGGCTGTCGAAAGGGTGAAAAATCGTGAGGAGGTCACCAATAAGCTCAATGAAATTACTAAAACGCATGAAACAAAATGGTGGTTAGAGAAATTGGAAGAAAAGAATATCGGTTGTTGTGCAATTAACTCACTGGATGAGGTTTTTTCGGATCCCCAAGTGTTGGCCAGAGATATGATAATTGATATGAAAGGGACAGATAAAAATCAGAGCCCGTACAAGCTAATAGCTAACCCAATAAAAATGAGTGAGGGTAGCATTACATATAGACATCCACCGCCACAACACGGTGAGCACACTAATGAAATTCTGAGCGAGTATCTCGGCTACTCAGAAGAAAAAATCGCAAAACTAAAGAAGTCAGGTATAGTCTGAAAATGTTCAGCTAAGCATTGCTGTCTTCGGCAACTTTTCCATAATGGGTATATGTTTGCTGTAAATACCACTTGTAAAAATCCCAATAACTTTCCTCAGGGTATTTCATAGGATTGTCATCGCTTACACATGATGGTATTTGCTTGGCAACTGTGTCAAGGCCTGTATTGACAAAGCATGCAAGTGAGTACCTATCATTATTTCTAGGCGGTAACACTCGATGTGGTGTCGCTCTAAACCTCTCATTTGTCCATCTTTCTAAGAATTGCCCCAGATTTAAAATTAAAGCACCTTCAGGGATTACCGGCCAGAACCACTCACCATTGGTATCCATAACTTGTAGCCCTGGTTCTTTTGCCATTGGTAAAATAGTCATAAATCCAGTATCAGCATGTGCGCCTAAACCAAATTCTTTTTCTTCAACAAAATCAACTTTTGGGTATTTAGCTAATCTGAAGTAGCTATAAAGTTCTTCAAAGTGAGGCTCAAAGAAGCCATCCTCAACTCCAAGAGCTTCTGCCCAAACTGGGAGTAGTTTTTTGCACATATTAATAATACCATCCCAATAATCCATGATTTCTTCTTTGAAACCATCAAGTTCTGGCCAAGGATTTTGTGAATAAAATTGTTTACCAGCCTGCACATTCGGGTGATCGTCAGGATAATCAGTAGCCAAAACCAAGCATTCAACAGTATCTGTTTTTGTATGTTCTTCATATTCTGAGTGTTTTAAAATAGTTGTTTTTGATGGAATATAGCCTCTTTGGTGTTCATTGACCTTAAACTTCATCTTGAAGTCTATGTCTTGATCGTGAAACCTAATAATCTGCTGCTCCATTCGTTCAATTTTATCAAGGGATATGCCATGATTTGTAAGGCACATGAAACCAAGTGTTTCGGCTACATCTCTCCACTCTTTTGCTAGTGATTTTATCGCGTCCCTGTCGCCTTTCAAAATTGGACCTAGATCCATGACCGGAAGTTCTTTATATGGAAAATCCTTATCTCTTGCGTCAATTTTTGCTGTACTCATTTTTACCCCGTTACAATTTATTTTCACTACTAAATGCCAGTATATGGCATATCAAAAATTAATTTATTTACAAACATTGTAAATATGTTGATATATTAAAGCAGATTTAACATGTTAATGTAAATAAAAAAATCATTTTAAGGGGATACAAATGTCAGAAAAAATAGGAATAATTGGCCTTGGTATTATGGGCTCAGCTTACACCAAGAATCTTAGTGCGGCGGGTTACGAAATAATAGGTTTTGACGTCAATGAAGAGAGATTTGAGGCACAAGGTAATGCAAGAATAAGAAGGGCATCATCCCCAACAGATGTTGTAAATCAGGTCGATCGGGTTATAACATCATTACCGCATCCTGATGCTTTAATAGCTGTCGCAGATGAAATATCAAAGTCGGGAAAAGAGGTCATAATTGCAGATACATGCACACTTAAGATATCTGATAAAATCAAAGCGCGTGATATTCTTGCTGATAAAGGCATAACCCTTCTTGATTGCCCCGTTAGTGGAACAGGCCACCAAGCCTGGGCAGGGGATCTTGTAATTTTTGGAAGCGGTGATCCAGCTTCATTCGACAAGGTAAAACCAGCATTTGAGAAAATGGGGCGAGAGGTACACTACCTTGGTGAATTTGGAACAGGATCAAAGATGAAATATATCGCAAATTTACTGGTTGTAATACACAACGTATCATCTGCTGAAGCAATTACCTATGGTGTCAAAGCCGGGATTGATCCACAATTGGTTTACGATGTCATAAAGTCAAGTGCTGGAAGCTCACGGATGTTTGAAGTGCGTGGTCAGATGATGGTTGACAATAAATATGATGAAAATGTCTCAGCAAACCATTTAATAACAAAAAAAGATATTTCTGTTATATTGGATTTTGCTGATGAGATGGGATGCCCCACACCACTATTTTCACTAGCTGGAGACATACACAGAGCAGCTATCGCTCAAGGTAGAGCACTTGAAGACACGGCATCAGTTTGTGCTGTGACAGACAATTTGGCTGGTGTAAAAAGAAAATAATCCCAAAATCGAGGATAAATGAAGCATTATCTTGAAGCAAATCATAAGACTGTTCATTGGGGATTTCTGTCTGCGGAAATTAACCCAGTTTTGAACATCAATAGCGGTGATGAAGTTGAAATTACATCAGTATCAGGGCCGCCTGAGGTAACAAAAAATAGCCCATATGAAGTAAAAGAGTCTTTATTAGAAATTCATGAAAAAAGTGTGCGTGGCACACTTCAAGGTGGCCACATATGCACAGGTCCAATCGAGGTTGATGGGTCCAAAACAGGCGATGTTATAGAAATTGAAATTCTCTCAATAGAGCTTGACTCAGATTGGGCCTACACTGGCGTTGCTCCATTAAAGGGTGCCTTACCAGACGATTTTAACGCTCGTCAGATGTCATATCTTGAAATAGATAGAGCAAGAAAGATTGCAAAAACACCATGGAATATGGTAGTAGATCTGGATCCATTTTTTGGTCTTATTGCAACGGCACCACCAATGGAATGGGGCAAGCTATCAACAGTGCCACCGAGACAGAATGGTGGTAACATGGATAACAAAGAGTTGAAAGTTGGAACTACACTATATTTGCCTGTTTTCGAAAAAGGAGCAATGGTGTCCATTGGTGATGGGCATGGAACGCAAGGTGATGGCGAGATTTGTACCGCTGCTGTAGAAATGGATATGCGCGGTAAATTTAAAATAACAAATAGAACGGACATGGAAATTACATGGCCAATTGCTGAAAATAACGATTATTTCATTACCATGGCATTCGATCCTGATCTCGATGAATGCGTAAAAATCACAACAAGAGAGATGATCAATTTCTTATCAGAATTTTGCGGCTTAACGCGAGCCGATGCTTATACTTTATTGAGCTATGTTGGCGATTTAAGAATAACCCAAGTGGTAAACGGCAACAAAGGTGTTCATCTCATGATACCAAAAAAATATTTTCATAAAACATTTAAAAGATGAGGAAGGAATAAAATGAAAAAATATCGAATACTTATACTAGGGGCCTCATATGGCTCATTATTAGGCATTAAGTTAGCTCTAGCGGGACATGATGTTGATCTTGTTTGCCTTCCAAAAGAAGTGGAACTAATTAATAAAGAAGGTGCCATTGTCCGCCTTCCAATTCGCGATAAAGACAAAGTAATCGAATTAAGATCAACAGATTGCCCAGGAAGTCTTCGCGCGCTCGGGCCAAGTGATGTTGATATTTCAACCTATGATCTGATCGCATTGGCGATGCAGGAGCCACAATATGGAGCCGATGAGATTGCCGAGCTGCTCAAAGAGATTGGCATGAGTAAAAAACCTTGCATGTCCATTATGAATATGCCCCCATTGCCCTACATTGCAAGAATTGAAGGACTTGATACATCAAAACTAGATGGGGCATACACAAAACCTGATGTCTGGAAATATTTTGACTCAAATTATATGACCTTGTGCAGTCCAGATCCACAGGCATTTAGACCGCCTGATGAGAATATTAATGTTTTACAGGTTGGGCTCCCAACAAATTTTAAAGCCGCGAGATTTGAGTCAGATCAGTACACTCAAATATTGAGAGATCTGCAAAGTGATATAGAAAATATTAAATATGATCTCGATGGTGACATGATTGACTTACCAGTAAAGTTAAAAGTACATGACTCAATTTTTGTTCCACTTGCTAAGTGGAGTATGCTCCTTTCAGGTAATTATCGTTGTGTCAAAGAGGAAAATGCTGTTGCCATTAAAGAGGCAGTCCACTCGGATTTAGTGCGCTCTGAAGAAATTTATAATTGGGTGGGTGCCATTGCAACAAAATTGGGTGCAATTGAGTCCGATCAAGTACCTTTTATTAAATATGCAAGTGCCGCAGAAAGCCTTATCCGTCCGTCGTCTGCCGCAAGAGCACTTTTTTCTGGGGCTAAAAATATAGAGAGAGTTGATAGGCTAATAAAATTAATAGCAACTCAAATGGGAGAAGATACGCACTTGATTGATTCAATTATAGAACAAGTGGATCGCAGACTTGAAATAAATAGGGGTTCGTAACTTATCGGGTTGAAGGAATGAAAGTTTTAGATGCAATCATAACTGTTCTTAAAAAGGAAGGTCTCGAGTGTCTTAACTGCTTTCCAACAACGCCAATCATTGAAGCAGCCGCGGCACAGGACATAAAGCCAATAGTTTGCAGGCAAGAGCGAGTTGGTCTTGGAATTGCGGATGCATATAGTCGAGTAACAAACGGAAAGAAATTGTCAGCATTTGCTATGCAATATGGCCCAGGCGCCGAGAACGCATATCCTGGCGTTGCAACTGCCTTTAGTGACTCAACACCATTACTTGTACTACCATTGGGTCATCCTTTAGATAGAGACGGGGTGTTTCCAATGTTTTCAAGTTTAAAGTCATATGAAAGCATTACCAAATCTATTGAGCAAATCACAACACCATCAAAATCTATCGATGTCTTACGTAGGGCCATCGCGTCAATGAGAAATGGTCGGCCAGGACCTGCAATGGTTGAAATACCCGAGGATATACTTAATCAAGATATAGAAGATAGCAGGGTAGAGAATTACAAAAAGATTAAATTTGCGAGATCTATGGCAAGCAGTGATGAGATCACAAATATTTCAAAAATAATATTAAGTGCCAAGAATCCAATTATCATTGCGGGTGCAGGGGTACTTTATGCAGAAGCCACGAGAGAGCTCGCCGAGTTTGCGGAATTACTACAAATTCCAGTTATGACAACAATGGAAGGTAAGAGTTCAATTTCAGAGCGGAATCATCCGCTTGCCCTGGGTAGTGGATCTGGCGTGATGAGTGATCCTGTGGTTCATTTCCTGAAGAAGTCAGATGTTGTAATCGCACTGGGAACAAGTCTAACAAAACATCCCATGGTGACAACAATACCGCCTGGAAAAATTATAATACATAATACCAATGATCCAAAGGATTTATATAAAAGTTATGATATTGATTACCCGGTGCTTGGAGACACGAAATTAGTTTTAGAGCAGTTAATTGAGTCCTGTCGTGATTATCTTTCCGGTAAAATTATTCGTAACGACGTCCCTGAAGAAATATTCGAAGTAAGGAAACAATATCTTGAAAATTGGTCCAAACACTTAGACTCAAAAGATAAACCAATAAGTCCCTACAGAGTCATATCAGAATTTATGAAGAGCATTGATCCAAAAGACGCCATTGTAACTCATGATGCAGGCAGCCCAAGATATCAAATTATGCCATTTTATCAATCTGACACACCTAGATCATATCTCGGTTGGGGAAAGTCACATCAGTTAGGTACTGGTCTGGGTTTCGCAATTGGTGCAAAACTTGCTGCACCAGATAAATTTTGTGTTAATTTTATGGGAGATGCTGCGTTTGGAATGACTGGACTTGATTTTGAAACGGCAGTAAGAACAAAACTTCCCATTACGACAATAGTTCTAAAAAATTCTACTATGGCAATTGAGACTAATCACATGAAGATTAGTCATGAAAAATTCAAAGCACGTGATTTGGATGGTGATTATGCTGACATAGCGAGATCGCTCGGGGGCTGGTCAGAGGTAATTGAGGATCCCGAAGATATTGCAAGCTCTCTTTTGCGAGCTAAAGAGAAAAATCAAGAGGGTACTTCAGTATTGCTTCAATTCAATACATCAAAAGACCAAAATTTTGCAAATATGAGGCCTTTTGGTTAATTTTATAAGATTTCATAAAAAAGGAGACGCGCATGGTGAAAATTTTTGTTCCACAATTGATATCGCAGGTCGCATATAAAAAGTTGCAGACTCTCGGTGACGTAACAATGTATGAAGGTACGGATGGGCCCATGCCGCATGATGAAATTCTCAAAGAGGTACAGGATAAAGACATACTTTACGCACTTGGAGAAGTTGAGTTTGACAGGGAAGTAATATTAGCTGCGAAACCTCTCAAATTAGTATCAGCAATGCACATGAAAGCAACGTTTGTTGATAAAAAAACATGCACAGAGAGAAAGGTACCTCTTTGCGGAATACCTAATTTTGTGAGTAAAACGACCGCTGAATTCACTTTTGCGCTCCTTATGGCGACGGCATGGAGACTGCCTGAAGCCCATGAATATCTCAAAGATAAGAACTGGACCCAAAACCAATCAACATCTTTCCTTGGCTCTCGCCTATATGGGAAGACAATCGGAATAATTGGCATGGGTGCTGTCGGAACGGGGGTTGCGAAAAGAGCAGCGGCTTGTGATATGAAGGTGATCTATCATAAAAGAAGTAGGTTATCAGCTGCAGAAGAATATGTTCTCGGTAATGCTGAATTTAGAGCTATTGAGGATTTGTTTATGGAGTCAGATTTTGTCATGTTATGTACGTCCTTAACAAATGACACAAAAGGGCTTGTTGGCAAAGACCTATTATCGCTCATGAAACCAACATCGATACTCATAAACACATCAAGAGGTCCAATATTAGACGAGGAGGCATTAGAGAATGCACTGAGAGAGAAGAAAATACTGGGTGCAGGCTTAGATGTCTATGAAACGGAAGTACCTGAACCAAACCCTGGTCCAAGGCCTGGATTGTTTGATTTAGAAAACGTTGTGATGACCCCTCATATCGGATCTGCAGCGAGGGAGACCAGGGATGAGATGGCTCTTAGAGCAGTGCACAATATTGAGAGATTTTTGGATGGTAAAAGGCCTTTTGATATACTAAATCCTGAGGTTTATGGGGAAGCGGCAAATAACGATGAGGTAATTGGTTAATTCTAGGTCTCTGATGGCAAACGTGAAGATTGAAGACTCTTGGAAAAAGCAGCTCGTTAATGAGTTCGATAAGGACTACATGAAATCTTTGAGTAATTATCTGAAAAATGAAAAAAAATTAGGGAAAGATATCTACCCACCATCTCACCTAATCTTTAATGCCTTCAGTCTGACGAAGTTTGATGATGTTAAGATTGTTATTATCGGCCAAGATCCCTATCATGGGAGTGGTCAAGCCCATGGGTTAAGCTTTTCAGTTGAGCACGGGACTATGGTACCACCATCTCTGCAAAATATTTACAAGGAACTAAATAATGACATTGGCATGCCGATTCCCAGTCACGGAAATCTCTCTAAATGGGCAGCTCAGGGGGTACTACTGTTGAACGCAATACTTACAGTGGAGAGTGGTAAGCCTGGCTCTCATGCAAATCATGGATGGGAGCTTTTTACCAGCGCTGTACTCCAGATACTAAATCAAAAAAAGAAAAAACTTGTTTACATCCTTTGGGGGCAAAAAGCGCAGGAAAAGTGTACATTTATAGATAGTGTAGATAATTTGATAATCAGAAGCTCTCATCCATCACCATATTCCGCAAATACAGGATTTTTTGGCTCAAGACCATTTTCAAAAACGAATGAATATCTAAAAAAGAATAAAATTGAGCCAGTTAATTGGCAGGTTGACTAGTCGCATTTACGCTAAATATCTTACATGGGTGACTAGTATTTCATGCAAATTTATCATATATTTAAAGTGTAACTTTTTTATAAACTAAGAGGAAATGACAATGGAAAAAGAAATGCTTGCAATCGCGTTCTTCAAGGAAGGTGAAGGCTTATTTGAGAAATTTATGGGTTTCATGCAATCGGAAGAGGGAATGGGTGCACGAAGACAAATCGCGCATGTCGAGAAAACACTTCCATCAGTATCACCAATGAAGAACTATGTTATGTTCAAAGTGCATGTTCATGACGAACAAGGTATGATTGATTTTTGTGCCGGTCGTAATCCTGTCACAAAGGCTACATGGGATGAATGTATTGATCATGTTGATCTATTTGAATTAACCAGTACAGATTTGGGTTAAAAAATCGCCTTTAGATGACGACTGAAGTTGTAAACAACAAAATTGATTGGCACTGTAAACACACTTGGAGAAGAAGTGCGAATAACACCAAATGGTGCCTTATTGGGTGCTCTATTGGGGATTTTGGAACCATTGCATATTTTCAATATGCAGCAATTCCATGGCCCACTTTAAACATCATGCTGCTTGCAATCTTCAACGGTTTGCTGACCAGCATAATACTTGAAACTTGTATCCTCATGCGTCAAAGCATCAATTTCTTATCTGCCTTAAAAACAGCGATGGGAATGAGTTTTATCTCAATGATCTCAATGGAGGTTGCAATGAATTCAGTCGATTGGTTCCTAACTGGTGGGGCAAAACTAACTTGGTGGGTTATTCCTATTATGCTTACTGTTGGTTTTTTAACACCGTGGCCATATAATTATTGGAGACTTAAGAAATATAACAAAGCCTGCCATTAGAGAATTTTGTGTTTTTTTAGAAATTC
>CACBED010000014.1 GCA_902538185.1 uncultured OCS116 cluster bacterium | reverse complement strand
GTTTTTCTGAAAAATATTCCTGTAATTTATTTTTCTTGTCTTTAAATTCATCAGCATCAACTGGTGAGTCTTTTTTCATCGTTATATTTGGCCAAATTTCAGAATATTTCTTGTTTAGTTCAAGGCATTCTTCCATGCCTGGTTCTGTGTCAGGAAGAATTGCTTCAGCAGGACATTCTGGTTCACAAACACCGCAATCAATGCATTCGTCAGGGTGAATAACTAGCATATTTTCCCCTTCATAAAAGCAATCGACAGGACAAACCTCAACACAATCCATATATTTACACTTAATACAGGCTTGATTTACAACGTAGGTCATTTATGTCTTTCTAAGGATATTAACTTTTCATGAACCATGAGATGAATACTTATAACAGAAAAATCTAACGATTTGAAGCATTGTTGAATTTTTTTAATACTGAAAATGGATTAATCTCACTATATTCATAGTCATTATACGGGATCTCGTTTATTTTTTTCTTTATCCAAAATTGATCTTTATTTTTCTTGGTATTTTTTACTTTAGTAAAATTAAGATCTCTTAGCAGTTTCTCTGTTATGTTTTTTTTCAGTTCCATTTTATTTATCAATTCAGTATCAAGTATGAATCTGGAAGATTTTTCTTTTTGCATTTTTTCTCTGATAAAACAGAGCACATTTTCGATGAGGTCAGGTCTAATAAACTGCCTACCAGAATAAAAATAGCCCAGATTTTGATAGGAAATTGTATCCGGCTTATTTTCAATAATCCTATCATTTTTTATTGTTCCTAGAGCATAATGGTTCCCGACATTGATATTATATAATTTAAGTCTGAGTGAGAACTCATCATCTTCGAATATTTTTTTAAAGTATAAAAAATTTTCACCAATAAATATACCATATGATCGAAGCTCTCTCTTTTCTTCTTTAGTAAGCCGTTCAAATTCGATCCCAAGTTTATTTTTCTGAATTACTCCTAGATTCTCTATTAATGAAAACTGTATTGCTGAAAGCGGGCTTTTAAATTTCGCATTATTAAATTTCACAAGCCCCGGTAGCACCTTTTTTATATGAAAAGAGAGCCAATTCTCTAGTTTATTTTGTAATTTACTTCTGTTAATGACATCAAGATAATCATCAGCCAAAAGCTGGATTTTTGGCAGTAACATATTTGAGCTTCTTGATATCGATGCGATTGGCATATTTTTCCATAACAACTCATTTAGGTTCGAGAGTTGAAAATCTACATTATCTGACACAAGTATATTTCTTGCTTGCTCGTTTATTTTTGTGTGAATGATATTATTTAGCTTATTTTTTGCTGATTTATTTAATTTAGCTGTTGATTGATGTTTAAATTTCAATCCTTCAACTGTTCCCAGGATAATATTTCCAACATTAATTTTACTCTTTTCATCTACTTTAATATTTTTTAGATCGGTATAGTTAACCAGGATACTCGTCCTTTTGTCGATAAATCTTTGCATAAGTCTATCATGCAATTTATCTGATAACTTATTTTCAATGGCCCTTGTCTTTTTCTGCCAATGCTTTGAGTCCTGAACCCAGCCACTTTTATTCGCTATGAAGTTACATGTTCTTATGAAAGAGATTTTATTTGATAAGCCATCGATATCACCATTATATTTTGCACAATATTTTACTTCCTTATCAAACCAATCTTCATCCACATACCCACCAGAATTAGTTATATCAAAGAAAATCTTTAATACAATTTTTGCATGGTTATCTATGCCGGTTTGCCTATAGTCTGGTATCTGGCAAAGTTCCCAGAGCAGCCTTAATTCGTCAATTTTTAATTTTCTATCACTCAATAACTTGTTCTCATTAATATATTCCAATGTTTGCTGATCCTCACCAGGTTTTACCGATTTAAGGTAAGTTAAATCTGGTTTCGCGTTCAAGCTATCGAGCATACTTGTTAAGGAATTGAACTTTATGTTGCTATTACGCCATTTGATATTATTAATTGTTGCGAACTTATGGTTCTCTACTGAACTTACAATGTTGGGATCTAATTCAGGGTTCGGATATGTCATACAGAAAGTTCCATTATTCATATATCTACCTGCACGACCTGCAATTTGTCCAACCTCATGGGGATAGAGATATCTGTATTTATTACCGTCAAATTTTTTGATTGAGTCGAACGCGATATGATCAATATCCATATTTAATCCCATCCCAATCGCATCAGTAGCAACTAGATAATCCGCTTCCCCTGACTGATATAGTTCAACTTGGGCGTTGCGTGTTCTAGGAGATAAAGCTCCAAGAACCACTGCCGCACCTCCATTTTGCTGTCTTACAAAATCAGCAATTTCATACACACGATTAATTGAAAATGCAATTATTGCTGTTCTCTTCCTTAATCTTGAGATTTTTTTTGAATTTTCATAAGTTAATTTTGAAAATCTAGTTTTTTTTATCACCTCGATATTTGGGATAATTTTCTTTAATATCATCTCTATTGTTTCAGAACCCAGAAATACAGTCTCAATTGACCCCCTCGCTTCAAACATTCTCTTTGTAAATATATGCCCGCGTTCGATATCATTTGCGAGTTGTATCTCGTCAATTGCAATAAACTCAACCGGTATATCTGTTGGCATTGCTTCAACAGTGCAGATATAATATTTAGGAAATTTTGGTATATATTTTTCTTCGCCAGTAATTAGCGCAACCGACTGTGCGCCAATTTTAGTCGATATCTTATCATATAGCTCGCGTGCAAGGAGTCTCAATGGAACCCCGATCATGCCAGTATCATAGCCAAGCATCATATTGATTGCCTGATGAGTTTTCCCAGTATTAGTTGGACCTAATATTGCTTTTATTTTTGGATTTATTTTTCTACGCATCATTGCAATTAACAAAAGATTTACGAAAATGGAACAATGGAGGAACAAATCATGTCCGAATCAGTTACGCATGCTAATTCATTTTTTGTTCTATACTACATTTAGTACATTAATTTTGGTTAGTACATATAAAAATATTCAAAAAACAATAGATTTACCATTTATTGATAAGTCAACTAAGTCAATTGATCCAGAGATACCCTCACTTGCATTTATGCTGATTGGTATTAAGAATATAAATTCATCTTTTATGGTAATTTTCATGAGCTGCAGCATGAAAAGTGGTACAGGATTATCTTCGTATTTCTTCATTTCTTTATCAGAAAATCCAACAAGTGGTACAAATTTTGCAGTACAGATATTTTCTTCGAGTGCTTGTTCAAATTGTATCGAAAATATTCTTCTACCGTCAGTGACTTCCCATTCTCCTGTGCATATATCTTTACTGTGATACATAGACATTTCAATCATACTTGATATCGGGTCAATGGTTTGCACATTCAGCCGTTCATAAAGCCTTATAAGTTTATTTTCTTTTATTTCAGGTCTTGCCAATATGTTATGTTTTCCATTTCGATAAACTATACTAACATGACCAACACCTTTCTTTGTTTCAATATGGTTATTATAAAATTTTGGCTGTATATCATTTTTACTCAATATGCCTCTTGCTGAAAATGTCCAAATTGAATTTGAAAAAAGATCTCCAATGCCTTGTGTTTGAACGGTAGCGTTTGAAAAGTATTGTGCTTCTCCAAAGTTTACTTCAAAGTTAAGTTTTGCAATTTTTAATCCCAGTGATTTGATGTCGTATTCAAGATTTATTTGATCTTTAATGTAGTATCTTTTTTCAATATCATATTCAAATCTATCGTTAAACTCTTTGCCATCCACGACTGAATACATGTTAAATAACAAAATGATAGTTATCACAAAAAAAACCAAAATTGGCTGAACAGTTAATTTAAGATTTACATGCTTCATAAAGAACAAATACTAACTCGAATTAGTAAAATAAGTATGACTTTATCTGTATGTTAGCAAGATTTTTTTTATTCAAATATAATAAATATTGAAGTTGACGGATTGTTGGTGAGGGTTTATATACTGTCTATTAGTGCTTTAATCGGAGACCAAACAATGTCTAGAAAATGTGAACTAACAGGAAAAGCTGTAATGTCAGGTAATAACGTTAGTCATGCTAATAATAAAAACCGTCGCAAATTCTTACCCAATCTGCATCAAGTGACACTTCGAAGTAATTTGTTAGACGAAAAGGTTTATTTGAGAGTATCTTCAAAGGCTCTCAGAAGTGTTGAGCACAGAGGCGGACTTGATGAATTTCTTATGAAAGAGTCGAAAGAGAATCTATCGTCAAAAGCCCAGTCAATCAAAAAGCGCATTCAAAAAGCAGCAAACGGTACTCAAAGCTAATGCTAAATAAAAAAAGGTTACTACTTATTCTATGCATGGTAACTGTAATACTCACATCAAACATATTAGTCCAATACCCTGTTATGTTCTGGGGTTTAGAAGATTTACTCACATGGGCAGCGTTTACCTATCCAATTGCATTTTTTATCACAGACATAACCAATAGAATTTATGGAGTAGTTGCAGCAAGAAGAATAGTCTATTGGGGATTTCTTACTGCCGTCATTTTATCTTTTTACTTTGCAACCCCAAGGATTGCTATTGCATCAGGTAGTGCTTTTTTACTATCTCAATTAATTGACATACAAATTTTTACAAAGTTAAGCAAGTTCCAATGGTGGAAAGCTCCATTGGCATCTTCCACGCTTGGTTCCATAATCGATACAATTCTATTTTTTACAATTGCATTTTCACTAACTTTTTCAATGATGGGTTATGAGGACAGCTTTGCTACTGAGAATATTATAATTCTGTCTGGATTATTAGAATCCCCACGATGGTTGATGTGGGCATTTGGTGATTTTGCCGTTAAGTTATTTGTGGCTATGATGTTGTTAATACCATTCAGGGTAATCTATTTAAGATATCATAACAAATTAAAAGCTTGATTATTTATTTTCATTCTCATCAAATAGTTCAGCAAGTTTCTCTGTCATTGCACCACCCAGCTCCTCGACATCTATGATTGTAACGGCTCTTTTATAATACCGTGTTACATCATGACCTATTCCAATTGCAATAAGCTCAACTTCTTGATTATTTTCAATCTTATTTATGATTTTTTTTAGGTGAAGTTCTAGGTAATTACCAGAGTTTACGGACAAAGATGAGTCGTCAACTGGGGCACCATCTGATATGACCATCATAATTTTTCTTTGTTCCTGTCTTTTTTGAAGCCTTTCGAATGCCCATTCAAGCGCTTCCCCGTCAATATTTTCTTTTAGGATACCCTCTTTCATCATAAGACCTAAGTTTCGTTTTGATCTTCTCCATGGTGCATCAGCTGATTTATATATAATGTGTCTCAGGTCATTTAATCTCCCGGGACGCATGGGTTTTCCAGACTCAGTCCATAATTCTCGAGATTGCCCACCTTTCCAGGCCTTTGTTGTAAAACCAAGAACCTCTGCTTTTACCCCACATCGCTCTAGGGTTCTTGTTAATATATCTGCGCAAGTTGCTGCAACCATAATTGGGCGACCTCTCATCGACCCAGAGTTATCAATTAGCAATGTAACAACAGTATCTCTAAAATCTGTGTCTCTCTCCATTTTGAACGACAGTGGATGCATGGGATCTGTTACAACGCGAACCAATCTGGCAGTATCGAGTGTACCTTCCTCTAGATCAAAGTCCCATGAACGATTTTGCTGCGCCATCAATTTTCTTTGTAACTTGTTTGCTAATCTAGCGACGATTGCCTGAAGATTTGATATCTGTTTATCTAGATAATTCCTGAGCCTATCCAATTCATCTAGATCAGCCATATCTTCTGCGTTAACAATCTCATCATATTGATTTGTATAAATCTTGTATTCTTGCTTTCTCAAATTTTGTGAGTCATCAATTTCACCACTATTATCTGGTGCCGAGCTCTCCTCACCCTCTTCATCTGCCCCCTCTAAATCATCAAGGTCAATGAGCTCTTCTGTACTCTCATCATCAATTACTTCCGACTCATCAGGATCAAATTCGTCACTGATTTCAGTATTTTCCTCTTCTGATCCCTCAAGATCACTCTCCCCATCTTCATTTTTTGATGATGATGGGTCGGAGTCTCCTAAGCTACTTGCAATATCAAGAGCATCAAGCAGCTGCGGTATATGGCTTGCAAATAATTCTTGATTATGTATTTTATCCTTCAATTTTTTTAACTCTTCAAGCGCTTTTTCATTTATCTGTGGTCTCCATAGATCAACAAATTTTCGTGTATTACTTGGTGGAGCAAAACCAGTTAATGCTTCTCTGATAATTAAGCTGATAGCTTCTCCAATTGGAGCCTCATCTTTGTGCGTTATATTATTTAAAGTTGAATTCCTATAGTTTTCAATATTCCTTGCATTTAGATTTGTGGCACAACCTGGCATATCTTCTGCGCCTACGGCCTCTATTCGCGCCTCTTCAATCAAGTCATATAACTTTTGTGCCTGAGGTGATGTTGGTTGGTATTTCTTATGTATTTCTTGGTCATGATTTTTAATTTTCAATGCCATCAAATCAGCGTTACCACGCAGGACTGCAAGCTCTGACTTATTCAGAGATGCACCTGGGTCTCTTAACTTTATTTTCTTTCCGCTTATATTTGGGGGCTCATCGCTGAATATAACTTCAAGCTCAGGCTCTTCGGCTATAGATCTTGTGGCTTCTGTTATCGTCTTTTTAATGATCTCAGAAAAATTATTTTCCTTGATTTCTGTCATATCTTGGCAATTATTCTTCTGTTGATTTAATTAGTTCTACACCCTCAAGCTCTTGGTCAAAACATCTTTGGAAAAATTCTGCCACTACTGGTCGTTCAAGTTCATCACACTTATTCAGAAAGGTGAGCCTGAAAGCGAAGCCAATATCATTAAATATAAGACTATTTTCTGCCCATGTAAGAACCGTTCTAGGGCTCATTACAGTTGATAGATCACCATTTATGAACGCATTTCTTGATAGTTCGGCGACCTTTACCATTTTATCAATAGTCTGCTCACCATCCTTATTTTCATATGATTTTGCTTTTGATATAACGATAGATTTTTCAACATCATGTGGCAGGTAATTTAATGTTGAAACAATGGACCATCTATCCATTTGCCCCTGATTTATCTGTTGAGTACCGTGGTATAAACCAGTAGTATCCCCAAGTCCAACAGTGTTTGTGGTTGCAAACATCCTAAAATATGGGTGCGGCTTTATTACTTTACTTTGATCAAGCAGTGTAAGCTTTCCAGATACTTCAAGCACTCTTTGAATGACAAACATGACGTCAGGTCTGCCGGCGTCGTACTCATCAAATACTAATGCAATATTTGATTGCAGGGCCCAAGGGAGAATACCCTCTTTGAATTCAGTTACTTGTTTACCGTCCTCCAGCACTATGGCATCTTTTCCTACTAAATCTATCCTGCTAACGTGGCTATCAAGATTTATCCGTAAACACGGCCAATTCAGACGAGCGGCAACCTGTTCTATATGAGTTGATTTTCCTGTTCCGTGATACCCTTGTACCATTACGCGTCTGTTGTGAGAGAAACCTGCTAGGATTGCTAACGTGGTTTGAGGATCAAATATGTATGAGTCATCAATTTCAGGAACATATTCATTTCTAACCGAGTAGGCCGGAACTGTCAATTTTGATTTAAATCCAAAAGTTTTTTCGACAGATATCTCAATATCTGGTGCTAGCTTAGTATCTTCATTTTCTATATTCATTTTTCTTCCTTAGTTACAGTTCAGTTTACCAGTCCAATAGATTTTAAATATCTATACGATTTAATAATCTCAATTAACTTCTCATCTGATGTCTCTTTACCGCCTTTTAGGTCGGGATGATGTTTTTTAACTAAAAGTTTATACCTATTTTTAATTTCATCACTTGACGATGTATTATCCAATCCTAGTACATATAGCGCTTTTTTTGCAGCATTTCCAATCTTTTGTCTTTTCTGGCTATTATAATTCAATTTCTCACTACCTTGATTAACACCCGTGCGGTTAGCTTTCAATTTTTTAAGTATTTCCTCAGCTGAAAAACTACCCAGCTGATCTTTATTATCAACACCAAGCTTCCAAGTTGGCCTATCCCCAAGCATTGCTTCTTTTTGAAATTTTGATAGATCTGTTTGGTTCATGCCTTCAAAGTAATTATAGTTCTTATTGTATTCACGGACATGTTTGAGACAAAAATTATAATACTGACCTTCCAAGCCCCTCCCCTTCGGAGCTTTGTGAACTGCAGGCATCTCACAATCTTCCCACTGGCAATTATTTTCTTCTTTGATAGGTTCTTGTTTTTTTGAGATTTTTATACCATCAAAAAATTTTGAATTAACATTTGCCATTTATTTTTTACTCTGATTAACTAAAATTCATATAAATATTTTTTAGGAACTTTGCAAATTAATATTACCAATAAAATAAGGGATAAATTGATGGTTTTGGATCCCATTGAACTTGATATTGCCGATGTTTCTGAGAAGCATAAAGGCCATTCGGGTTGGAAGGAGGGTGGGCAAACTCATTTTCATATTACCATCGTTTCAGATCACTTCATCAATAAATCAAAATTAGAACGTCATAAGATAATAAACGAATTACTAATTGATGAAATTAAAATGATTCACTCATTATCAATATCAACAAAAACTTCGAACAAAAATGATCTACCGGTTAGTTGATTAGTTCTTCAATGACTAAGTGTTTCGTGAAGCACATCAAGTATGATATTTTCATCAACATCATTTCGAATTTCAACACTACCTATTTCTCTTGGCAGCACTAAATTTATCGAACCGTTCGTGACTTTTTTATCACTTCGCATCAAATCAATGATTTTTTCAGGTGATATTTTTTCCCCATTTAAATTCTTCAAACTAGTTAACAAACCGACTTTATTGAAATGATCTTCAACAATATGCAGATGATCTGACATACATAAACCAAGTCTAAGAGACGTTTTGAAAGCCATAATAATTCCAATTGATATTGCTTCTCCATGAAGTAAACGCCCGTCATATTTGTAAAATGATTCAATTGCATGACCGTATGTATGACCTAAATTTAATTGTGCCCTAATATTTTTTTCATGTATATCTTCCATAATAATATCTGCTTTTACAAGCGCACTTCTATGTATCGCTTCCTGCAAAATGGTGTAGTCATTAAATATATTTTTGACATTATTTTGGAGAAAGTTGAATAATTCAGCATCTCCAATGAGTGCATGTTTTACCAACTCAGAATAACCTGCTAGTAAATCCCTTTTTGGAAGTGTAGAGAGTGAATTAATATCACAAACAACTAATTCCGGTTGCTTGAAGCAACCAATAAGATTTTTTCCATATTTAGTATTTACACCTGTTTTTCCTCCTATTGAGGAGTCTACCTGTGCCAATAAAGTCGTTGGTATATTAATAAATTTAACTCCTCTGTGCACAACGCCTGCAACGAAACCTGAGAGATCCCCAATTACTCCTCCTCCAAGTCCAATGATAAGATCACCACGTTCAAACTTTTTTGATAAAAGCTTATCAATGATACTTTCTACAACCATTAATTCTTTATTTTTTTCACCGGGGGACAAAATTATTTCAATTGTCTGTATTTTATAGCTGTTTAATGCCTTTCTTAGAGAGTCTAGGTTATTATTTGCTGCATCCTCGTCAGAAATAATCGCAATTTTACTCCCGTCAATACTCTCAGGCTGGATAGTTTGAATTCCTTGCTGAATATCAGTATATAGAACTTTATACGGATCCTTATCAAGATTTACTTCAATTATTCTCATTGATACCTATTTTTTTAAGCTTGGAAATCAGTTCTTCCGCGCATATAGTCTTATTTTTTTTATTGCAGTCTATATGAATTTTTGCCATTTCGTAATATTTCAATCTTTTTTCATATAGTTTCATAATTTCTTTGTCAGATTTATTTTCAACGAGCGGTCGATTTTTATTTTTTTTTACGCGCGTTATTATCGTTTCTATATTCACGTCAAGCCAAACCGATATCGATTTTTCATTTACATTTTTCCGGACTGCTGCATTCAAAAAAGCGCCTCCACCTAGAGCAATTACCGTTGATATCTTTTTTTCGAGGCAATCAGTTATAATTTTGCTTTCTATTTTCCTAAAATAACTCTCTCCATTTGTTTCGAAAATTGATTTGATACTTCTTTTTTCATGAAACTCAATCTCTTTATCGATATCCAGAAAGGGGATATTCATGGATTTGGATAGGACCTTACCGATACTTGACTTGCCAGATGCCATCATTCCCACTAGCGCAATATGCATTTTATCCACTCCAATTAAAAATCAAAATAACCATATATTAAATATTACAGATTAACATTAATAAATAATGTATTTATTTTCTTGAAAATATTGAAAATTATATGAGTCAACTCATTGAAAATTTTATTGAAATGATGTCTGTTGAGAGAGCGGCATCTCAAAATACTCTAACTTCATATAAGCATGATTTAACTGATTTATCGCATTATTTTAAGCGAAAAAAACTCTCACTCGAAAAAGTTGAGAATACAAGTTTACGTGAGTATTTTAGAGAAATTTCAAAAAGTGGTGCTACGAGTAGTACATTAGCTCGGCACATGAGTGCAATTCGACAGTTTTATAAATTCTTATTTCATGAAAACGTAATAAACGATAATCCAATGAATGGAATTGAAGGCCCCAAACTCGGGAGAACACTTCCAAAATTGCTCAGTGAAAGCTCAATTTTTAGAATAATAGAACACGTCAAAGATTTACAAACTGAATGTAAATTAACTCCTAAAAAGAGATTGCAAAATCAGAGGTTTTTGTCGCAAATAGAAATACTATACTCAACCGGTATGAGGGTTAGTGAACTTTTATCTATAAAAATATCAGACTTAAATCAGCATAATTATTTTCTAAATGTAATGGGAAAAGGAAGTAAGGAGAGGATAGTACCATTGACTGAGGAAGCCGTAAGCGAGACAAGAAATTATCTTGACCTTTTAGGTTATGATCGCGATCTAGAAAAGGAGATATATTTATACCCAGGTTCAAGAAAAAACAAGTGTCTTTCTCGCCAATATTTTGCAAGTCAACTAAAAGTCTATGCTAGAGAAGCCGGGCTTGACGAGAGAAATATTTCACCCCACATACTCAGGCACGCTTTCGCAAGTCATTTATTACAAAATGGTGCTGATTTACGCTCTGTGCAGCAAATGCTTGGTCACACAGACATCTCAACAACACAGATATACACACACATCTTAGATGACAAATTAAAATTGGCCGTAAAAGAAAACCATCCTCTATCAAAAAAAATGTGATATAAATATGTTACAGTTTCGTTAATATATTATATTCATTATGTGAAAAAAACAGAGAACAATACCCTATGCAATATCTTGATTTCGAAAAAAATGTAGCTGAGTTGGAAAGTAAGGTGAGCGAGCTTAGGCAGCTAGCACCAAACGATGAAGATATATCAATTGACGAAAATATTAAACAACTTGAACAAAAAGCAAATATGGCTCTTGAGAAGTTGTATGCAACGTTGAGCCCATGGCAGAAAACTAAAGTGGCTCGTCATCCTGACAGACCCCATTTTAGAGACTACTTGGAAGCATTATTTGATGACTTTGTTGAGTTGGCAGGTGATAGGAAATATGCAAATGATAATGCAATTATCGGTGGTTTAGCCAAATTTGGTGACACCAAAGTAATGGTAATTGGTCATGAAAAAGGTTCAAATACAACCGAAAGGATAAAACATAATTTTGGTATGGCAGGCCCAGAAGGTTACAGAAAGTCCCAGCGTTTGATGAGCTTAGCTGATCGATTTAATATCCCGATAGTTACATTTGTCGATACCGCAGGCGCCTATCCAGGTATTGGAGCTGAAGAACGAGGCCAGTCCGAAGCAATAGCTCGGTCAACCCAGACATGCCTCAATGTTGGCGTGCCACTTATTTCAATAATAATCGGTGAAGGAGGATCAGGTGGGGCAGTAGCAATCGCAACTGCAAATAGGGTAATTATGCTGGAGCACTCAATTTATACAGTTGCTTCACCGGAGGCATCAGCTTCTATTCTGTGGAGAGACTCTGGAAAAGCAAGCGAGGCTGCAAATAGTATGAAAATAACTGCGCAAGATCTGATTGAAATGAAGATTATTGATGACGTAATAACAGAACCAATTGGTGGGGCGCATCGCGATCATGAAAAGATTCTAAGGGATGTTGCGGCAACTCTCTCCAAACATTTATCCGAGATAAATAAGTTAGATCGAAAAATAATTATTGAAGATAGGCGTGATAAGTTCTTGTCTATTGGTCGTTTAGTCTAATCATTTTGTACTTCCATGGCAGTGCTTAAATTTCTTTCCGCTTCCGCAAGGGCAGGGTGCGTTCCTGCCGACTTTTCCATATGTTTTAGGATCTAAATTACTCTGTTTTAGTGCATATGGAGCTAAATTAGCTTGCTCTTGTTTTTTCTCTGCCTTCTGTTTTGTATTCTCGGATGCATCCTCTTCCTCCGGTTTTTTTTCAAAATTCTCTTTTTTTACTATTTCTACTCTTACTAGGTGGGCAGTGACTTGTTCTCTAAGTCTGATTAATAAGCTTTGGAACAGCTCGAAGCTCTCCGTTTTGTACTCGTTTAAGGGATCCCTCTGCCCATAACCTCTCAATGATACAGATGTTCTCAAGTGTTCAAGTCTTGATAGATGCTCGCGCCATAAAATATCGAGGACTTGTAATAGCACTGTTTTTTCAATCTTACGAATAACTTCTTGACCATATTTTTTTTCTTTTATTCCCATTATCTGATCAATTATTTTTTTCAGACGTGTGATTATTTCATCTTCAGCAATGCCTTCTTCTGCAGCCCATTGGTCAACAGGGGCGTCAATTAAAAGGTTTGTTTTAATTTTATTTCGAAGAGCTTGTATATCCCATTGCTCAGGATATGAGTTTTCGGGAATATAATCTTTTACAAGATCCTCGATATATTCATAGCGCATATCTATAATAGTTTCTGAGGCCTCTCTATCATCCATGAGATCTTTACGCTGTTCAAAAACTACTTTTCTTTGATCGTTCATAACGTCATCAAATTGCAGGATATTTTTTCTTATATCAAAATTCCTTGACTCTATCTTTGTTTGGGCCTTTTCAAGAGCCTTATTTATCCATGGATGAACAATTGGTTCTCCATCCTTGAGCCCAAATTTTTTTAGTAATGACTCCATATCTTCAGACCCAAAGATTCTCATCAAGTCGTCCTGCAAGCTCAGATAAAATTTGGATTTTCCCGGGTCACCTTGTCTTCCCGACCTGCCTCTTAATTGATTATCTATTCGCCTACTCTCATGTCTTTCGGTCCCTATCACGTAAAGCCCCCCTGACTTAATTACTTGTTGTTTTTCGTCAGCTATTCTATTTCTTATAGCGGAAACTTTATTGTCATCGTCTACACTTGATTTATCTAATAATTTTAATTCCGCTTCAAGATTGCCTCCAAGCTGGATATCTGTTCCTCTTCCAGCCATGTTTGTTGCAATCGTGATGGCGCCCAGCCTGCCAGCCTGTTCAATAATCTTCGCTTCCTGCTCATGATATTTGGCATTAAGTACTGAAAAAGTATTTTTTTGGATAGTAGTGTTCTTATTCTCAACATAATTAGTGCGTTTGTAGCCCAATTTTTCTAAAATGGTGGCAATTTCTTCTGATTTTTCTATCGAGGTCGTACCAACCAATATAGGCTGTTGATTTGCATTACATTCTGTTATTTCTTTTATGATGGCATCATATTTTTCTTCAACTGTCATATATATTTCATCATTCTCATCAATTCGGTTAACAGCTTCATTTGTGGGTATTTCTAATACGGGCAGCCCATAAATATCCATAAACTCTTCAGCTTCAGTTGATGCTGTTCCAGTCATGCCACCTAATTTTTCATATAATCTAAAATAATTTTGGAATGTGACTGATGCGAGTGTTTGATTTTCCGATTGAATTTGACAATTTTCCTTTGCTTCAATTGCCTGATGTAGGCCATCTGAATATCTCCGGCCCTCCATCATTCTTCCAGTGAATTCATCGATGATTATTACTTTGCCTTCTTTGACTATGTAATCTTTATTTTTAACAAAAAGCTTGTGAGCTCGAGCTGCTTGATTTATGTGGTGAATAATGGAAATGTTTTCTATATCAAAAAGTGATTGACCGGTCAAAAGCCCGTTCGTTTTCAACAATTCCTCTGCATGCTCAATCCCTTTGTCAGAGAGATTAACAGACTTTGTCTTTTCATCAATATCATAATCTTCATCCACCAAAAGTGGCATCAGTTTATTTATTGAGTTGTACATCTCAGATTTTACTTCAGAAGGACCTGATATTATAAGAGGCGTTCTGGCTTCATCGATCAAAATTGAATCAACCTCATCAACGATTGCAAAATTATGCCCTCTCTGGACCATGCTTTCGAAATTATGCTTCATGTTATCTCGCAGATAATCGAAGCCAAACTCGTTATTTGTGCCATAAGTTATGTCTGCATTGTAGGCAATTTTTCTATCTGTATCAGTCATATCATTTTGGAGGCATCCAACATCTAATCCAAGAAAGTTAAAAATTTGACCCATCCATTCTGAATCTCTCTGCGCCAAATAATCATTAACAGTAATTACGTGAACACCCTTTCCGGTTAGCGAATTCAAATATACGGGAAGTGTTGAAACAAGAGTTTTGCCTTCACCAGTTTTCATTTCACTAATTCCACCGTCATTGAGCACCATTCCCCCAATTAACTGTACGTCATAATGTCTCTGACCTAATGTTCTTTTCGATGCCTCACGAACAACTGTAAATGCTTCAACTAATAAATCAGATAGTTGAGATCCATTTGATATTCTATCTTTAAATTCTGTGGTTTTTTTTCTTAGATCTTCATCTTTGAGTGAGGAATACTCTTTTTCAAGTTGATTAATAAATGAAACTTGGTCTTCATAGAATTTATACTTTTTTTTGATGGGCTTGTTAAACAAGCTGTTTGTAATTTTTTTTAAATCAATCATCAAAAAATCCCTCAGCAATAGTATTTATCTATATATACTAAACAACTGATTAACAAATAAAATCAATGATTAATGAATAGACATAACTACTTACAATAATTGAATGTATAATATATATTAAGTTTAAGGTAATTATAAATTAAAAAATTGCAAAATCATTGGGCTATATTTTGACTCTCTCATATTTGGATACCTAGCATGAATATTAAAAAAAAAATTAAAGAAATAAAAAATTTTAAAGAACCAGGTTTGGCGGGTCTAAGTGTATACACATTCACTTCAAATGCCCACTACAAAAACAGGAAGGATTTGTTATTAATTAAGTTCGATAAGCCTGTTTCACAGGCATCATTATATACAAAATCATCATGCCCATCAGTACCTGTTGGCTGGGCAAAGAATAATTTAAAAGATAAAATCAGGGGCTTACTTGTAAATTCTGGTAATGCAAATGCGTTTACGGGGCGTCGAGGGGAGGATGATCTCGATCATATTTTAAATTATGTTGCCGAGATGCTAAATTGTGAGAAAGAGGAGATCGCCGTTTCATCGACAGGGGTGATTGGAGAATTTTTAAATACAAAATCAATTATCGATGCATTGAGCTGCATAGAGTCAAATAAAGGATCATCATGGTTGGAAGCCGCAGAGGCTATTATGACCACAGATACATTTCCGAAATTATCATTAAAAAATTTTTTTATTGATAAAAGTGAAATAAATATTCTGGGTATCGCAAAGGGGTCCGGGATGATCGAGCCAAACATGGGAACCATGCTATCGTACATATTTACTGACGCGAACGTGGATGGCACTCTTTTGAAAAGTTTACTTATTGATGCAACGAAGAACAGCTTCAATTCAATCACGGTTGATGGCGACACTTCAACTAGTGATACTGTAATGCTAATATCAACTAATGGAGCCAGTAATGACATGATCAGCAAAGAAGATGATTCGAGAATTAATTTGTTCAGGAATGCTTTGAATGATGTTGCTACAGACTTAGCAAAACAGATTGTACAAGATGGAGAGGGCGCAACGAAATTTGTTGAAATAATTGTATCTGGAGCAAAAAATAAGGATATTGCAACAAACATAGCAAAATCAGTTGCAAATTCGCCCCTTGTCAAGACCGCAATTTATGGGGAAGATCCAAATTGGGGAAGAGTAATTGCAGCAATTGGCAAATCCTACGAGGTGATAAATCATGAGTCACTTGGATTATTTTTTGGTGAACATAAGATAATTTCTGCAGGAATGGCACTTGATAATTATGATGAAGAAATCGTGAAGCAATACATGAAAAAAGATGAAATTCAAATCATTATTGATCTTGGTATGGGAAGCTGTGATCATACAGTTTGGACTTGTGATTTTTCACACAAATACATTGATATAAATACAGATTACAGATCTTGAGGACTTATGGAAATTAAACTTGTTGTCGCATGTGCTCTTATAAATGAGCAGGGAAAGGTTCTAATTAATGAGAGGCCAAAAGGAAAAGATTATGCTGGATATTGGGAGTTTCCTGGTGGAAAAGTGGAAGAAAACGAAACACCAGAAGAAGCTATTATTCGTGAGCTGAAGGAAGAGATTAATATTGACGTTTCAGCTTCTTGTCTGGCTCCATTATCATTTACAGAAAAGAATTATGAAAAATATTATGTGGTGGTTCTACTTTACGTATGCCGCAAATGGGAAGGCTTCATGAAACCTATGGAAAATCAGGAACTAGCATGGACATTCCCCAATGATATCACAGATTACAGGATCTTGCCTGCTGATAAATCCTTCTTCGCAACCTTGAGGGACCTTATCTAGGTCTTGCTTATTTATCAAAAAAATCAGCGAGGCTTATATTGGCTGACCCAGGTTTTAGTGGTTTTGGTTGGTCTGCATGATACTTCCAACCGGTGAGAGTTAATATTTGAAAAGTTGACATCACCACATCATCACCAGGCGTAGTATCTTTCATCAATTCGGATGTCTTATTCCATATATTTCTCGAAATATTTGGTTTGTCTATATTTAAGTAGTTATTCTCACCCATAGATCTGATTAATTTCACCAATTGATTAACATCTTTCGAGGTAACCTTAATTGTTGTATCATCCGCAACACAAAGTTTGAATCCTGAGCTTTGCAAGATATCACCCGCTGTTCTGATATCAGTAAATGGGTGTATACGCGGGTATACCTTTTCTTTGAATTGTTCTTCGGCTCTAAGTAGACAACCCCTGAGTTCTCTTAATGTTTCTGAACCGAACATACTGCATAGCATTAGTCCATCTGGCTTCAAGAGTGCATGCATCTTTTCTAACGAGGTTTTGAGATTATTTGATGCGTGAAGCATGAGGTCGGATAGAATCAAATCAAATGAATTCTCTTGAAAGGGCAAGTTCTCCTCATCCTCAATCATTATCGCTTTTTTGTTTGATAAACTTATTGGGCTGACAATTAATGGATCTTTTATTTTTTTAGTAAGGGATTTAGCCGATATAAAATTTTTATTCTTTGTTAGGATTAGAATTGATTTAAACTCCCTATTTATTTCATCTAATCTCGACGAAAGATCTTGGGCAGTGTGCTCATAAATGAAGTTTGGTATATCATAATTCATCGCTCGAACCCGAGAGCGTCTTAACTTCTTTCGGTTGAATAATATCTTATTTTCTTTCTGATATTCGGACATCTGTTAAATTGGATTTGTAATATTATGAAACATATCATATTTACATTTAATATTAAAAAAATAGATTTGTATAAAAAATGTCAATGAATATAGAAATATATACGTCAGTAAACTGCTTCTATTGTGTTGCAGCTAAGAGGTTATTGGACGAAAAAAATATTAGCTATTCCGAATACGATGTTTCCAGTGATATTACTCTCAGGAAAAAGATGCTTGAAAAAGCTAATGGTTCGAGGACTGTGCCACAAATATTTATAAATGATGTTCACATTGGTGGTTGTGATGAGCTATATGAAATGGATAGGAAAGGTACCTTAAATGACATTATTTCAAATAATATAAATGAGTAAAAATCATCAATTTAGGGTTGCTTGTATTCAGATGACGACAGGCACAAAAATATCTGAAAATCTCTCTACACTGGAGACCAGGTTCCAGGAAGCAAAAGAAAAGGGTGCAGACTTTATTGTAACACCGGAACAATCCCTTCTAATGGCAGAAAATAAAGCCTCATTATTTGAAAATATCTCTTATGAAGATGAAGATTTTGGGTTAAGGGAACTTAGGGGTATTGTCAAAAAGGTAGGTTTATTTGTGATAGTTGGCTCTATATCCATAAAATACAATGAGGATTTGGCGCTTAATAGGACATATGCATTTAATCCTGATGGAGATATTATTGGCGTTTATGATAAGATACACATGTTCGATGTAACCTTAAGTGAGGGTGAAAAGTATCATGAGTCAAAAATATATAAGGCCGGAAAAAAATTATCATTGGTGTCGCTACCCTGGTGTGATGTTGGACTTACAATATGTTATGATTTAAGATTTCCCGAATTATACAGAAAATTAGCTCAAAAAGGAGCATCTGTGATAATTGTACCATCTGCTTTCACAGTTACTACAGGAGAAGCACACTGGCATACCCTTTTACAAGCGAGGGCAATTGAGACAGGTTGTTTTATACTGGCCCCAGCGCAAGTGGGTAAACATGAAAATGGTAGAGTATCCTATGGACGCACCATGATAATTTCCCCGTGGGGAGAGATCATAACTGAAATTTCAGACGAGGATAGCATTGCTCTCGCAGATATAGATATCACAATGGTTGAAAATTTTAGAAAAAAAATACCTTCTGTTAACCAAAATAATTATTATATATAGATATATGAGCATATTTAAATTGATATAAAATGGGTTCTTTGAATGATAAGATATGATTTAGTCTGTGAGAATGAACATTATTTTGAGTCATGGTTCAAAGACTCAAAGAGTTATCAGAAGCAACTTGATGCTCATGAAATAGTTTGCCCAGAGTGCGACAGCAGTAATATATCAAAGTCCTTGATGGCTCCTGGAATCCCAAAAAAAACGAACACAAAAAATGGTAATGTCATCGCAAATAATAGCACCAAATCTATAAATGATGCCATACGTAAAATTAGAGAGGAAATAAAGAAAAATTCTGAATATGTGGGTGACCAGTTTCCTGAGGAAGCAAGAAAGATCCATTATAATGAAGCTGAGACGAGATCTATATATGGAAAAGCATCAAAAAATGAGATTACAGAGCTTGTGGATGAAGGCATTGATATTATCCAAATCCCCGAAATTCCTGATGACAAAAATTAGATTACATCTG
>CACBED010000013.1 GCA_902538185.1 uncultured OCS116 cluster bacterium | reverse complement strand
CTTTTATTATTATGCAAAAACTATGCCAATAATAATTGAATGAATATTTATTGATTAAATACAATGGTTTATATTTTCATACTTTTTTAGCAAGAAAAAGTAAGGGCATGATATGATTAATTATTAGGCATAATATTTCAGTATGTATGGTGTCAGCAGACTCAAACCAGGGGTTTAAACAGATGATTGCCATGTTAATTTACACTTGATATAGTCATGACTATGGATTGGGTCATTTATATATTTATTAGTCTATGTATGACAGGATTAGTGTGTTATCTCTGGTCAAAGTTCTTAGCGCTGCCACTCATCAGATGGGCTCAAAGTGATCAAAGATCATGGTCGGTGAAGAAGCTTGACCAAACTGGTATCATTATTTTAAAACAGCTCTTCATAATCATCATTTGTCTTTTGGTAGCATTACCACCATTTACCTTAATAATTTGGGCTTTTGGAAAATTTGAATTTCTCATAGCTTAGCCAGCTGTGATAGGCAGTAATATCCAACCAGAATTGCAAAAAAAACAGGGTTTGATATAATCACAAAGAATCCGTGAGGAAATTCAGTTTGCAATGTTGGGCCTAGGGTTCGGCAGAATGTATTATTTCAACTGACTGCGCATAAGGAATTTCCTCAATCGAATAAAATTTCAAATAAAAAACTTTTAATTAGAAGTGAACCATGATGTGTGTGGGAACGTTTATCTTTTAGTCAATATATTTTTACAATCGAGCAACGATAGAGTTCCAACAATTTGTAAGATATATAGCAAGTAATAAAAAACTACGGATAACTTATTAATAGGTCTTAAAAACCATTAGCGTAGTTTACACAAAACAAGGGGTATAAAAATGAGAGAATATATCTACGATACATGGAATGGTGTGATGGATGCAAGATTTAATCCTCTAAAAAACATACCAGACTTACATGTTCAACACATGGTAATGCAAGTGCTAGCATTCATGTGGAGCGTTGTCTTTGGTCTAATGATTGCGGAGAGTGCTTTCGCATTTGGCATCAGCGCAATCGCGCACACAGCTTTTTTAGCTGCAATCGTAGTAACAGTCGCTACATTTAATATTGCTGAAAAGTCACCATACAGCTTTGTTAATGGATATCATTCAGTTAACAGAACACGAAATTATGTATGGAGTAATGGCGTCAAGACCAAGCTAGACGACACAGATCCAGGCGGGGAACACGAGTAATAACCCACTCGCCTCACCTAAACTCGTAAATTAATTTACATCTATTGTACTGCAAAATTTGCAGACAACTTCATTTTTGTTGATTCTGCGTCCACAACTTGAGCATATCTTTTTGCTCCATGTGATGTATTTATAATAAATAAATCCAACCACAACTAATATAAGAATAAAACCACTAGTTACTACAAATAAGAATACTACTACCGCAGAAACCATGAGTAGTCTTAAGATATTAAATAAGTAGTGCATCTTACCTGTAAATTTCTAAATAATTTAAATGTCCTATTGAACATACCACTATCATCTTAATAAAATATGATCATCAAATTATGGTCAGCTGATATTGGATGTGTTAACATTGAATGGTAAAGGATAATAGAGTCTTATAAGGGTAATAATATTTTCATGAAATCAATAGTTATTGGATCAGGTTTCGGAGGGATAGCAGCGGCTCTAAGGTTGAGATCAAAAGGCCACGATGTAACATTGATAGAAAAACACCCTGATCTTGGAGGGCGCGCTAGGGTTTTTAAAAAAGGTGGTTTTACATTTGATGCGGGACCTACTGTGATTACGGCACCTTTTTTAATAGAAGAATTATTCTCACTTTTTGACAAGAACTACAAAGAATACATCAATTTAACCCCACTAGATATCTGGTATAGATTCGTTTTTGAGGATAAATCCTACATTGACTACAATGGCGACGAGCATAGAATGAGCAAACAAATTGCTAGTCTCAACAGCGATGATGTATCTGGCTATAAAGAGCTAGTTAGCTTTTCAAAAAAAATATTTGATAAAGGTTTCAGTGAATTATCTGATGTCCCATTTAATAAACCACAATTCATGATGAAGCAAGTTCCAGCGCTTTTAAAACTCAAAAGTTATAAATCCGTCTATGCATTGGTTAGCTCATTCATTAAAAATGAGAAATTGAGAAGAGTTTTTAGTATGCACCCTCTTTTGGTTGGTGGTAATCCATTCACAACGACATCTATATACGGATTAATAATGTACCTAGAAAAAGAGTGGGGCATACATTACTCGATTGGGGGTACCGGTAGCATAATCAATGCTCTTGAGAAATTAATGATTGAAGAGGGGATTGATATCCTCAGAGATACGGAGGTTGATGAGCTCATGGTACAAAATCGAAAAGTTGTGGGCGTAAGATGTAAAGATGGTACATGCCTAGATGCTGATAATGTTGTATGCAATGCAGATCCACCATCAGTTTATGATAAGATGCTAAAAAATCAAAACAAGAGTCCGCTCTTCAAGCTAAAAATGGCCCGAATGGAATACTCCATGGGCCTTTTTGTGTATTATTTTGGCACAAAGAAGAAGTATGATAAAGTGCAACATCATACCATAAAGTTTGGGAAAAAGTACAAAGAGCATCTCGAGGATATATTCAGTAACCACAAACTGAACCATGATATCAGTTACTACCTTCATAGACCAACGGCAACAGATGAAACCATGGCTCCAAAAGACCATGACTGTTTTTATGTCTTGGTCCCCGTTCCCAATAATAGATCAAACATAAATTGGAAAAGTGAAGGAGAAACTTTCAAGAAGTTAGTAATAGAGAAGATGCAGGAGCACCTTCTTCCTGATCTTAAGAATAATATTGTTGAAGATTTTTACTTAACTCCGGATTATTTTGAGAATGAATTAAATACTCAATATGGTTCCGGTTTTTCAATTCAGCCAAAATTTACACAGTCAGCTTATTTTCGTTTCCATAATAAATCCGAGGTTTTCGATGGGTTATATTTTGTCGGAGCGGGCACTCATCCAGGCGCAGGAATTCCAGGTGTACTTTCCTCAGCTAAGGTCTTAGACAAAATTTTATAATGAGCAAAAAAAAATTTTTAGCTATTTACGCAAAATCTTTCAACTGGGCCGGAGCATTTCTACCCAAGGAAATTTATGAAGACTGTTCGTCCCTTTATAACTTCTGCAGATCAGTCGATGATATCGCAGATTGCGATGATAAACTGAGTGTGAAAGTTCAAAAAATGAACAATTTTATTGATAGCTTTAATTCTAAAAATTGTGATGATGAAATTATTCGTGATATGAAAAGGCTAATTATTAAATATAATATTTCGGATAAAATAATATTTGATCTTTTTGATGGGGTTAAGACCGATTTAGTCGAAAGGTTGGAGCTCTTATCAGAAAAAGAAATTTTTTTGTATTCATACAGAGTAGCTGGTACGGTTGGTTTGATGATGGCAAAGATATTAAGAGTAAATGACAGGGCAGCCTTACTTGGCTCTATCGACTTAGGTATTGCAATGCAACTGACAAATATCTCCAGAGATGTAATTGAAGACAAAATGAGTAATAGGTTCTACATAAAAAGTAGTTTTAGTGATCTGAAGAATACAATAGGTATTGCTGATAAATTTTATGACAACGCCTTTTTTTCTATAAGGGCAATACCTCTCAGAATGCGTTTCGCGATTGTCGTTGCGAGAAGGGTATATAGAAGAATTGGCTATAAAGTTTTAAGATGTGGTGATTTTGAAACCTACGAAAAATCTGGAAGAATTTATGTCCGTAATTTTGAAAAGATTTTTGAAACGATATTATCTCTTTTTGATCTATTAAAGTTATCTCTTGCAAAGAGATCTGCAAATACAACTGCGCAATACCATCGTTTAATTAATGAAGATATAGACTACAATGCAAGATTTTGATTATGTTATCATTGGCGGTGGATGTGCAGGTCTATCTCTTGCATACAGCCTTGAGGTCAATCACAAGCTTCGCGGTAAATCACTCGCCATCATTGAGCCAAGAGAAAAATACGAGCGTGATAAATCTTGGTCATTCTGGAAGACTTTTGAGCACGGCTTTGATGATTGTGTAAAAAAAAGTTGGACCCAATTTGAGATTAAGACAGAAAAAGGAACAAAATCACATTCATCCTCACGTTATCCATATCAGTGTATTGATAGCGGTCTATTTTATGAAAAAATTTTGAATACTTTAAAAAAAAATACCAATATAAGCTTTTTCAAACACAAAAAAGATATTGGAAAAAATAGCTCGATTATCTTTAATAGTGTGAGTGATCAGCAAGAGAATAGCGGTGATCTATGGCAACATTTTCAAGGATATGAAATTGAAGTAGAGAGAGATATATTTGATGATAAAATTTTGACATTGATGGATTTTAATTGTGATCAAAAAGATAGCGTCCATTTTTTTTATTTATTACCTTTTTCTCCCAAAACGGCACTCATTGAAACTACTTGGATATCACGGATGGATGATGCACGTGAGTTGAATTATAGTGATCAAATCGATGACTACATAAAAGATGTTTTAAAGATTGGGGAATATAAAATAAATTATAGTGAAATAGGTAAAATACCGATGTTTAATACAAAGAACACAAAGGGTGACAATATTATTCAAATTGGAACAGCTGGAGGAATGACGCGGCTCAGTACAGGATATACATTTACAAATATACAAAAACAATCTAGCTATATTCAGAAAAATATACAATCTGTGAATAAGTTAAATAATTTTTCAATCAGGAAGAAATATCAACATTTAGATAATATATTTTTAAGTGTTTTATCAAATAACTCCTCCAAAATGATCGAGGTTTTTTATAGAATGTTTGGATGTAAGACAGATACAATTATAAGATTCCTCTCTGAAGAGTCTACTTTTTCAGAGGATCTTGCAGTCATTCGAAGTATGCCAAAAAAAATATTTCTTAGTGCTCTGGTAGGAAAATAAATGATAGACAAGATTAACTTCCGGCATTCAATACTCTTTCTGATTTTAAGTGTATTCATCACATCGTTTGATTATTTTCGAAATAGTCCATTTCTTTTTGTATGTTTGGTACTTGTTGCATCAATTGGAATATCTCATGGTGCTCTGGATAACATGAAGGGAGCTCAATTATTAAAAATATTTGATATGAAAAGTATGTTGACTTTTTATGTGGGATACTCGGCAATAAGTGTTTTAGTGATCTGTCTTTGGTTCCTGTCGTCAACTTTTCTCCTTTTTCTTTTTTTACTTGTTGCCTCTTATCATTTTGGCAAAGAAGACTCAGAATTTCTCTTTCAGTCTAAAAAGTTCTACTTAGATATTTTATTTTTCTTAAAAGGATTAGTTATAATTTCGGCGCCACTATTGTTTCAATACACTGATACAATAAATATATTTAACACCATTGGGATGAATACGGATTTATTTATTTTTAGAGATTATTCTTTCATTATTTTATGTTTTTTTATTAGCATCATTTCATCTATCGCAATTGTCCTAATTGCAAGAAATCTCTATGCTTCAATCTTAATAATTGATTTATTCGCGATCCTTATATTGAATTATTTTTTGCATCCACTTTTTGCCTTTACAATATATTTTTGTTTTTTACATTCGGTGCGTCACTCTATCACTCTTATGCAAGATCTGGATAAAGACCTCTCAAAATCCATTAAAATATTTATCCGTAAAAGCCTGCCTTTGACAATAATTACAGCATCAATATTTGTCGTTGCATTTGTTTTTCTAATGAGTGAGTATGATATTAATAGCAGTATAAATAAGGTGATATTTGTGGGGCTTGCAGCTCTTACTTTCCCACATATCATCCTCGAGTATATATTGGAGAAAAATGGAAAATAATAAATTGAAAATCTATTTAGCTGCCCCAAGGGGTTTCTGCGCTGGCGTTGATAGAGCAATTGAGATCGTTAAAAAAAGTCTCGACAAATATGGTGCGCCAGTATATGTCAGGCACGAAATTGTCCATAATAAGCATGTCGTCGAAAGCTTGAAAGAAATTGGTGCTGTATTTGTCGAAGAATTAGAGGAAATTCATGATAAATCAAGGCCTGTGATATTTTCAGCGCATGGGGTACCAAAATCTGTGATTAAAGAAGCAAGTAATCTCAATATGATATTTATTGATGCAACATGCCCGCTAGTCTCAAAAGTCCACAGGGAAGCAGAAAATTTATACAGACACGGAATGCACATAATACTCATAGGGCATGAGAATCATCCTGAGGTAATTGGTACGATGGGTCAATTACCTGATGGTGCTATTGATTTAATTCAAAGTGTTACTGATGCTGAAAACTATAATCCAAAAACAGATAAGAATTTAGCGTATATTACGCAGACTACTCTTTCAATTGATGATACCAGTGAAATAATTAGTTGCTTAAGCAAAAGATTTCCTAAAATACACTCACCAAAAAAAGAGGATATTTGTTACGCAACAACAAACCGCCAAATAGCGGTAAAACAAATTGCTGATAAATGTGATATGTTTTTTGTTATCGGTAGTAGAAATTCATCTAATTCAGTCAGGTTGGTCGAGGTTGCGCAAAAGACTGGGTGCCCAGACTCGCAGCTAATAAACTCCGAGAGTAAATTTCCAATCGATAGGATAAGGAATTGCAGTACTATCGGTATATCCTCTGGTGCATCTGCACCTGAAATTCTTGTAGAGTTGTTTATATCAAAATTAAAAAAGGAGTTTAAGCTTGATATTGAAGAGGTTGAGGCGGTAAAGGAAGATGTAACTTTTCGTGTACCAGGTAGTTTGAGTTGAATTTGGTACCACTGCTTGGATTCGAACCAAGGACCTCCTGATCCACAATCAGGCGCTCTAACCAGCTGAGCTACAGCGGCACATAATTACTCTGACAAATTATATACCAAATAATTTAAACAAGAGGTATAATAATTAATACGTAAGATAACTATATCATTTTTTCATAAAGTTCAAGCCATGGGAATTAATTCAAAGCACAATAAAGAAACTGATTTACAAGTTGGTCCAACGACAGAAGGTATGGTTAGATTATTTATTCAGAATGAAGAAATCAGTCTGCCTATTGATTTTAATCCCGATGACGCAATTGAAATTGCAAATGAAATAATCGCGTCGGCTAAGATGGCAAATAAAAATAAAAAATAGTTATTGACATAATATTCGTTTGCGCGTACTTCTCCCGCGTGAAATTTTTTCATACATCAAATTATAATAATTCTAAACTAGGAGAAAATAATGACATTTATGAAAAAAATTCTACTTTTTTCACTATCCATTTTTTTACTTACAGCTTCGTTCACTGAATCCCGCTCGGCAGGCATTTTGGGTCTTAATCATAATGAAGTTAATGTTTATTCATATAGACAACCATATTTGATTGAGCCAATGCTGGAGAGATTCACAGAGGAGACTGGCATAAAAGTGAATGTTTTATTCGCAGGAAAAGGTCTTGTCGATAAGATGGTGCAAGAAGGAGAAAATAGCCCAGCGGATGTTCTTCTAACAGTTGATATCGGACGTTTGAGCGGTGCTGTAAATAGCGGTGTAACACAATCTTTCCAATCAGGTATCATTGAGTCAAATATTCCCCCACAATATCGTGACCCTCATGGTCATTGGGTTGGTCTTACTGCAAGAGCTCGTGTTGTATACGCATCAATAGATCGTGTACCAGAAAATGAGATAACTTATGAAGAGCTAGCAGGCCCAAAATGGAAGGGTAGAGTGTGCATAAGGTCAGGTCAAAATGCCTACAACCTCGCCTTATTTTCATCTCTAATCGCCCATCATGGTGAAATCGAGACAATTAATTGGCTTAGAGGCCTGAAAGCAAATCTTGCAAGAACACCTCAAGGTAACGATAGAGGCCAGGTAAAAGGTATCTACTCTGGTGAGTGTGACGTATCAATTGGTAATACCTATTATATGGCTAAGATGAGAACCAATGAGAAAGAGCCTGAGCAGAAAGAATGGGCTGCCAGTGCAAAGATTATTATGCCTAACGCAGATGGTCGTGGAACACACATGAACTTATCTGGGGCAGTGTTAGCCAAGCATGCACCAAATGCTGAAAATGGTATCAGATTAATCGAATTCCTAACCCAAGATACCGCGCAGGCTATGTATGCTGGTGTCAACCATGAGTATCCACTAAAAAGGAATGTAGGTATTTCTGATATGGTGGCATCTTTTGGTGAACTAAATGCTGACACATTAGATCTAATAACTATCGCAAATGGTCGTGAAATGGCTAGTGAGATGGTTGATTTAGTCGGCTTTGATGAATAATAAGAATACCAAATAAAATTATATGACAATTTAATTTTAAAATGGTATGACCATTGTTCATGAGAGCAATCTTACATAAACTTTCCTATAAAAGAGAGCTTCTAGAAACCCTAGGGGCTCTCTTTGTTGCATCTATAATTGCGATACCAATTTTGACGATATTTTATATAGCATTTTCGGCAGATGATAATATCTGGCCTCATTTAGCATCGACTGTTCTTCCAGGCTACATTTCCACGACTTTCATAGTGCTATTGGGTATCTCAATTATTACTGTGTTTATGGGGGTCGGATTAGCATGGATTATAACTGTTTATGAATTCCCAATGAGAAGGGTTATGGAGTGGTTATGCCTTATCCCACTTGCCATGCCTGCTTATATTGTTGCTTACGCTTATGGCGATCTTCTCGATTACACTGGTTTTGTGCAATCGAGTATGAGATTAATTTTTGGATGGAGTTCTATCAAGGATTATTGGTTCCCCAGTGTATATTCAACGAGTGGAGCAATTTTTGTAATGTCATTTGTGCTTTATCCATATGTATACTTGACATCAAGAGCTGCTTTTTTAAGACAGTCAATGACATTAATTGAAGTAAGCTCAACACTTGGAAAATCTTCAATATATAGTTTCTTTCATATCGCATTACCAATGGCACGGCCTGCCATAATAATTGGATTAATACTTGTAATTATGGAATCAATGAATGAATTTGCAGCATTCGAGTACTATGGGGTTGATACACTAAGCGTTGGTGTATACATTACCTGGCTCGGAAAAAATAACCTTGGTGGAGCAGCACAGATTGCAATATTTATGCTGCTATTTATTTTTTTATTGATGATGATAGAGAAAGGTCTTAGAAAAAAAAGATCATTTGCTCAAAATAACAAGAGTCCAATTACTACCAATCGGATAAAGTTGAGCAAGAAAAGATCGTCTTTTGTCCTGATAATTTGTGCTGTACCCATTTTTATTGGGTTTTTGTTTCCATCTATTGTGTTATTTGATTTTGTTATAGAACGGATATTTGAGATAGAAGTTTTTGAATATGTAAGCCTACTCTTTAATTCTCTTTTTTTATCAATATGTGCAGCAATTTTGACAATAATATTGGGCGTATTTCTTGTGAATACTTATATTACATCGAACAACATAATTATCAGGCTTTCGGTGAGTATATCAAGACTTGGTTATGCACTACCTGGCGTTGTGCTTGCATTAGGAGTAATTGTGCCGCTCATAACACTCGATGGTTATCTCAAAAGTATATTCGGTCAATATTTCAATATCTCAATTGGACTAATTTTTTCGGGTACAATGATAGCAATTATCTATGCGTATGTAATTCGCTTTTTAACAATATCTTACGGAACAATTGAGTCGGGGTTTGTAACTCTGAATCCTGATATTGCAGCGGCCTCACGAGTTCTAGGACAGTCAAAATATTCTACCCTATTAAAAATACAGCTTCCAATTTTGAAGCCAGCTTTAATTATGTCAGCTTTGCTCGTCTTTGTTGACTCAATGAAAGAATTGCCAGCAACGTTAATATTAAGACCATTCAACTTTGATACGCTGGCAACCCATGTATATACTTATGCGTCTCTATCACAGATTGAAGAAGCGGCATTGCCTGCGCTAACTATCGTTTTTGCAGGGTTATTACCAATTATACTTATAAATCGTGAATTAGTAAGAAATAAGAATTGATCAATCAATTATGGTCGCTTCAGTTCTGGAGCGTATTTCTTCTATACCAACATTTGGAGCTGCTTGATTAATTTTTACTCCATTTGGTAAAATATCAAATTTACCGAGATCAGTAATAACTGTATTTACAACTGACTTCCCAGTGAGCGGTAAAGTACATTTTTTTAGTAGTTTTGGTTGCCCATCTTTTGCGTTGTGTTCCATCAAAATTAGAACTTTCTTAACGCCGGCTACTAAATCCATCGCGCCGCCCATTCCTTTTACCATCTTTCCTGGTATCATCCAATTTGCTAAATCCCCTTCCTCTGATACTTGTAAAGCACCCAAAATGGAAAGATCAATATGACCGCCCCTTATCATGGCAAATGAGTCTGAGCTATCAAAATACGAAGTTTCTGGGAGCTCAGTAATTGTTTGCTTTCCTGCATTTATAATGTCGGCATCTACCTGATTTTTTTTTGGGAATGGACCCATTCCGAGCATGCCATTCTCCGATTGAAGTGTCACATTTACCCCCTCAGGTATATAATTGGCAACTTTTGTTGGCATGCCAATCCCAAGATTACAATAGTAACCATCTTTTAGCTCCATTGCTGCAATACTGCACATTTCTTCTCTTGTCCAAGGCAAAGTAACTTCCTTTACTATTCCGTTAACGTTACAAATTCTATTTTTTTCTCAGTGTAGGTGCCTTCAAATATTCGATCGACATAAATGCCTGGTAGATGAATATGATCTGGATCTAGGTCGCCTATTTTCACTAGGTGCTCAACCTCTACCACACAAATATTTCCCGCCTTTGCCATTGGCGGATTAAAATTTCTTGCAGCTTTCCTAAAAATTAGATTTCCCGAGTGATCGCCTTTCCATGCTTTTATTATTGATAAATCACCTTTTATTGCCTTCTCCATAATGTATTCAACACCATCTATGACTTTTGTTTCTTTTCCATCTGCAATCACCGTCCCAACACCTGTTTTTGTATAGAATGCCGGTATACCTGCGCCTCCTGCTCTGCATCTTTCAGCAAGCGTGCCTTGGGGTGAGAATTCTAATTCAAGATCACCATTTAAATATTGCTCTTCAAACGTTTTATTTTCGCCTACATAGGACGATATCATTTTTTTTATTTGTCGTGTTTGTAGGAGCGTTCCGAGTCCATAACCATCAATACCACAGTTGTTGGAAACAACAGTCAAATCTTTTATTTTACTATTTTTAATCTCCTCTGTGATATTTTCGGCTATGCCACAAATACCAAATCCACCTGACAAAATTGTCAATCCATCACGAAGAATTCCTTGCATCGCCTCATGGGCATTTTGGTATACTTTTTTTGATGACATTTATCTTCCAATTTTTGCCTAAATACAAATATGCATATAATATAAATTGAATTTATTTAACACAAGAACTTTGTTATGATTACACTGTGTTCCGTAAACCTCAAGATTTTGATGGAGGCAAATAATTGCTTGACCCTTTTAATAGAAATATAACTTACCTGAGAATTTCCGTTACAGACCGCTGTGACTTTAGATGCGTTTATTGTATGTCAGAAAATATGACATTTCTTCCTAAAGCCAATCTTCTAACTCTAGAGGAGTTACATAGACTGGCATCACTATTTATTGAGTGCGGAATAGAGAAGATTCGACTCACTGGCGGTGAACCACTTGTTCGTAAAAATTTGATGTGGCTTATTGAAAAACTATCTCAAAAAATTGGTAAGTCTAATCTTAAAGAGATAACAATTACAACAAATGGAAGCCAACTTGCTGGTTTTGCAAATGATCTTGCAGATAATGAAATAAAAAGAATTAATGTTTCTTTAGATACCTTAGACAGTGATCTCTTTAAAAAAATAACAAGATGGGGAGAATTATCAAAAGTACTTGATGGTATAAAGCTAGCTCAAGAATCTGGAATTAAAATTAAAATTAATACTGTAGCTTTAAAAGGAATTAATGATAAGGAAATTCCGTCAATCATTAGATGGGCACACTCCAACGGTATGGATATAACACTTATCGAGACAATGCCAATGGGCGATATTGATGGTAATAGAACTGAAAATTATTTGCCATTAACAGACTATATGAAAGTTCTCGAGCAAGAGTTTAAGCTTATAGAATCAGACTATAATACTGGAGGGCCATCTCGTTATTACACATCGACCGAGACGGGCTTTAAAATAGGTGTAATAACTCCACTGAGTCATAATTTTTGCTCTGACTGCAATAGAGTGAGGGTAACCTGCACAGGAAAAATGTATATGTGTTTGGGACAAGATGACTCTGTAGATTTCAATCAGCTAATGAGGAATAATGCGTCTGATGAGGAAATAATTCGATTGATTCACCGTTCTATTAGTTTGAAGCCAAAAAGTCATGACTTCAAAATTGATGAATATAATAATGCCCCTGCAGTGGATAGGCATATGTCTGTGACGGGTGGTTAGTTGGGGTTTACATCAGAATTTGCAACTACCTCAGTGTAATTCAGTGGCAATGATGTTGTATATTTAATTTGCTCCATAGAAAAACTTGTTGAGACATCAGTTAAATTTATTCTTTCTATCAGGTTTTTATAAAATCGATCGAAGGCAGAAATATCTGGCACGACAACCCTCAATAAATAATCAATATCCCCAGCCATCCGATAAAATTCAACTACCTCTGGGAAATAATTTATAATTTTTTTAAATTCATCAAGCCACTGGTTATTATGCTCGTTTGTCTTGATTGCGACAAAAGCGGTGACATCTGCATTTATTTTCTTTGGATTCAATAATGCAACGCGCTTTGAAATTATCCCTTCCTTCTCCATTCTTTGAATCCTTCGCCAGCAGGGTGTTGAGGAAAGTGCAACTTTTGCTGAAATATCTGATACAGATATGGTGCAATCTTCTTGGAGAAGATTGAGAATTTTACGATCTATTCTATCCAGTTTTGTTGCCATATGTAGCCCGTTCTTGTATTAGTTATATATTTCAATAATAATGATATAATAGTATTTTGTTCTAATTTCAATAAATATATTGTTTTATATAGTAAATTTTACTAAAAACGGTATTGGATTCAAATTATTTATATATTAATAATTTTCTTGTATTAATGACAAACTAGTATAATTTCAAAATTTATTTTAAAAATTAGATTTATAATTCAGATATTAGATATAAAAGATGACCAACGATAGCTCAAAAAATACACTAAAGCCTGCTTTACCAAGGGGCCTGCGCGACATTGGGCATTCTGAGTTAGGCCTTATTAAAAATTTAACTTCAAAAATTATTCCCGTGTATCAGTCATATGGTTTTGAAGAATTATCAACGCCCTCTTTTGAATACACTACTGCACTTGGCAAATTTCTACCGGACTCTGATAGGCCAAATGCTGGCGTATTTTCATTTCAAGATGATGATGAAAAATGGCTTTCATTAAGATATGATTTAACATCGCCATTAGCGAGGTATGTCGCGGAAAATTTTGATAAAATTACCAAACCATACAAGAGGTATCAGCTCGGGAATGTATGGCGTAATGAAAAACCTGGCCCAGGTCGATACAGGGAATTTTTACAATTAGATGCGGATATTATAGGTTCAAACTCATATGGAGTTGATGCTGAACTAATTATGCTATCTGCTGACTCCATGAGCTCGCTAGGGCTAAATGATGAAAATTATAATATTAGAGTGTCCAGTAGAAAGTTATTGGATGCCATCCTCGCTCTAGTGTCAGACTCTGAAGATATTGATGAAGTTCGAAAGCTCACAATACTTAGGGCAATTGACAAGCTCGATCGTATTGGCATTGATGGGGTTCAAAAATTATTATCTGAAGGTAGAAAAGATGAGTCAGGTGATTATACAATTGGTGCAAAGCTGCAAAAAGCTAGTATCTCAAAATTACTTGATTTTATATCGATTGGCTCACAGAGTAGGGATGGGTTTATCAGTCAGGCTATCGAGCTTGTAGGTGAAAATGACCTTGGACAATTAGCAATTGAGGAATTAAGAAGTATAAACAATATTTTGGATAAGTTAAATTATAATAAATCTGTTGTTTTTGATAGTTCTATTGTACGAGGTCTTGAATATTATACAGGAGTAATTTTTGAGGCGAATTTGTTATCTAAGGATAACGACAAAAATCTACCAGTCATTGGCTCAGTTGGTGGGGGTGGTAGATACGATAAGTTGATATCAAGGTTTCGAAAAGACCAGGTAGGTGCTAGTGGTTTTTCTATTGGGGTAAGCCGTCTTTGTACTGTAATGCAAATGATGGACTTCGAGATACTGGAAGAAAATTATGGGCCAATCCTCATCTTAAATATGGATAAAGATTATGAGTACAGCTACTATCAAATGGCGCAAGAGCTTCGTGCATATGGTATTAAGGCTGAAGTTTATCTCGGTACGGCTGGCATGAAGGCTCAGATGAAATATGCAGACAAGAAAGGTTCACCATTGGTAATTATTGAGGGTACGGTTGAACGAGAAAAAGGTATTGTAACAATTAAAAATCTTACAAAGGGAAAAGAAGTATCAGCAACAATTGGCAGCCGAGATAATTGGATCAAAAATGATGAGATTCAATTTGAAGTGATTAGGGGTGAGGTTGTCAAAGAAATCTCGCAAATTCTCAGAAAAGATAAAACTTGAATATGAATAAAGCAATGGACAAAGATCCTTCATCAATCAGAGAATTTTTTATCAATAAAGGATATACATTCTGTAATCCAGCCATGACAATACCGGCTGATATTGTTATGAACTTTATGGGTGAAGATGTTAGGAGCAGATTACTTTTCACAAGTTCTCCTAGTGGAGATGAGCTATGCTTGAGACCAGATTTTACCCTACCGCTTGCTATTAGCTATATCAATAATGAACTACAAGCAAATAAGTTTGTGTATGATGGCTATGCATTCAGATTTCCATCAATAAATGAAAAAACAAGATATTGCCCCGAGTTTAGACAAATAGGTATAGAGAATTTTGGTGATAAAAATAAGATAAACGTTGAAGGGGAAGTCATATCTCAAGCTTGTGAAATACTCTCTTCGTTTTATGATGATCATTTAGAAATAAAGATCAGTGATATTTCTATGTTTTATCAGTTACTCAATCACCTAAAAATTGATACACATTTATTCAATAGAGTTAGAAGACTCTATTGGAGAGGGCTGGGTGCCACTGAAATAAAAGACTCAATAAAAAAAATTATTAATACACGATTTGACGCAAAGCCCCGCTTAGATCTCATAGATGAGTATAAGAATAATAATTTATCTAGCATTGCATTAATTCAAAAATTAACTGGATCTGATGATTTATCTATATTTTCAGGTAGGCGACCAGATGATATTGTAAAAAGCTATATCGATAAATCAGAACTCATTAATGGTAATGTGATTAACGACACAGTAATCGAACAAATAACAGAATTTTTATCTATCAAGGGAGATATCTCGAGAGTAATCAAACTATTAGGTAATTTTCAGAAGAAATATCACATTGATTTTGCAGAAGGGATTGAAAATTTAGAAAATCGAGTAAAAATCTTGAAAAAAAATCAGATGACAAAGGATATGATTGAGTTTAATGCAACATTATCCAGAAAGGTTGAGTATTATACAGGTTTGATATTTGAAATCAGAACGAAGAATGAAAATAAAAATGAGCCAATTGCGATAGGGGGTCGGTACGATAAAATATTTGAAGAGCTGGGATCCGCAAAACCTATTCCAGCTGTTGGATGTTCAATTTATGTTGATCGGTTGTTATTCGATGAGGGTAATAATGAGTCATAAACTAATTTTAGGTATTCCAAATAAGGGTAGATTACAAAAACAAACAGTAGACTTTCTAAAAGAAAATAGTCTTGAAATTGAGCGTGGAAGGGGAGATCGAGGGTATATTGGGAGGTTGATCGGATATGATAATATTGAGTTGATTTTTCTTTCACCAAAAGAAATTTCACTCGAACTCATGAAAGGGTCGATTGATTTAGGAGTCACTGGCTTAGATTTGATCAATGAGTATGTGCGCTTACCTGATATGAACACACATAACATACTTGAGCTTGGTTTCGGCAAAGCTGATGTAGTTGTTGCCATTCCAATTACATGGATTGATGTGATGAGCATTAATGATTTAGAGGATGTGATTTACAACTTTCGTGTATCAACTGGCAAGAGGCTAAGAATTGCAACAAAATATCCAAATATTTCTCGTAATTTTTTTGAAAAAATTGGTTTATCTGATTACCTGCTTGTTGATAGTCATGGGGCAACGGAGGGTGCACCAGCGTATGGTTCATCAGAAATAATAATCGACATAACAAGCACCGGATCAACACTGGCTGCAAATCAGTTAAAAAGAATAGACCTAGGTACGATACTTGAGAGTCAAGCATGCCTGTTTTCTGGGTTAAATAGAAATTGGAGCAAAGATAAAATTATAACATTATCTGGGCTACTCACTCTTTTGGGCTCTGATAAAGCGTATATATCCAAAATAGTAAGTTTATTATCATAAAAAAACCCTCTCAGAAAGAGAGGGTTTTAAAAAGTTTTCTTGGGATACCGGTTGATTACATCATACCGCCCATACCACCCATACCACCCATGTCAGGCATTGCAGGCATAGCCGGCTTATCTTCAGGAAGATCACCTATCATTGCTTCTGTGGTAATAAGTAGACTTGCAACTGATGCTGCATCTTGTAGAGCTGTTCTCACAACTTTGGTAGGATCGATAATACCTGCCTTCACAAGGTCAGTATATGTTTCTGTCTGGGCATCAAAGCCAAAGCTGTGAGCATTATTTTCTAGCACCTTGGAAACAACAATTGATCCTTCAACACCAGCATTTTCTGATATTTGTCTGATTGGAGCTTCTAGAGCTTTTAGAACAATATTTATACCAGCTTGTATATCAGCATTTGCATCTGTGAGAGACTTTACAGCTTTTGTACATCTCAGTAGTGCAACTCCGCCACCTGGAAGTACACCTTCTTCTACAGCCGCCCTGGTCGCATTTAGAGCATCATCAACGCGATCTTTTTTCTCTTTCACTTCGATTTCTGTTGCGCCACCGACTTTGATCACTGCTACGCCACCCGAGAGTTTAGCAAGACGTTCTTGTAATTTCTCTCTATCATAATCGGATGTTGTATCTTCGATTTGCGTACGAATTTGGCTGACACGAGCTTCGATATCCTTCTTCGTTCCAGCTCCATCGATGATTGTGGTTTCTTCTTTGGTGATGGCAACTCTTTTTGCGCTTCCAAGCATTTCTAGTGACACATTTTCGAGCTTAATTCCAATATCTTCAGAGATCACTTGTCCACCCGTTAATATTGCAATGTCTTCGAGCATTGCTTTTCTTCTATCACCAAAACCTGGAGCTTTTACTGCAGAAACTTTCAGACCACCACGTAGTTTATTAACAACTAGAGTAGCAAGCGCTTCACCCTCCACATCTTCAGCGATGATGAGTAATGGTTTACCATTTTGAACAACTTGCTCAAGAATCGGTAACATTGGTTGTAGAGTTGATAACTTTTTTTCGAATAGCAGTATGTATGGATCTTCTAAATCACATATCATTTTCTCTGCGTTTGTAATGAAGTACGGTGATAGGTAACCTCTATCGAAAAGCATTCCTTCAACTGTATCCAACTCAAACTCTAGAGCTTTTGATTCTTCAACTGTTATAACGCCATCATTGCCAACAACTTGCATTGCCTCAGCAATTTTTTCACCAATGATGAGTTCACCATTTGCAGATATCGTACCAACTTGTGATACCTCGTCAGAACTCTTAATTTTCTTTGATTTGCTGGTTAGATCTTTTATTGCAGCAGCAACGGCAACCTCTACACCCCTTTTTAGATCCATTGGGTTCATACCAGCAGCAACAGCCTTAACGCCTTCTTTCACAATTGCTTGTGCAAGAACTGTAGCTGTAGTGGTTCCATCCCCTGCAACATCATTTGTTTTTGATGCAACTTCACGAAGCATTTGAGCACCCATATTTTCAAATTTATCTTGAAGCTCAATGTCTTTAGCTACTGTTACTCCATCTTTTGTTATTCTTGGTGCACCAAATGATTTATCTAAGACAACATTTCGACCCTTTGGACCAAGTGTCACTTTAACAGCATCCGCAAGGATGTTGACACCATCGAGCATCCTATCTCTAGCTTCTGCCGAAAATTTTACTTCTTTTGCAGCCATTATTTTCTCCTATATATTAAATATTAAATTATTCTACAATACCCATGATGTCAGACTCTTTCATTATTAAGAGTTCTTCACCATTTACGTTTACTTCTGTACCAGACCATTTGCCAAATAAGATTTTGTCACCTTTTTTAACATCGAGAGTAACTCTATTTCCGTTATCATCTCTTTCACCTGGGCCAACTGATACAACCTCACCTTGACTAGGTTTCTCTTTAGCTGTATCTGGAATTATAATGCCGCCAGAGGTTTTTTCATCTTCATCGACTCGGCGCACTAATACACGATCATGCAAAGGACGAAAGCTCATTTTATATTCTCCAATTTTAGTTACGATTAAATATAGCACTCACCCTATTCGAGTGCTAAGAAGAGATATATGTTTTGTAATTTAATTTGTCAATAGCTTAAATCTACGAATATAAAATTTTCCAAAAACATATGTACAAACCCTTATTGAAATATTAATCAATACCCTCTAATAATGGATGGCAGATTACTTTTAATTGAGAAAAAAATGACAAAGCCAAAGTTGAGCGAAATAGCAAATACTTACTCACTGATTCTCTGTGACATTTGGGGTGTTGTGCATAATGGAAATAACATTTTCCCAGATGCAATAAATACGCTTTTAGCGTATTTAGATGCAGGTGGTGATATTTGTCTCATTACAAATGCGCCTAGGAGGTCTGAAATAATAAGAGATTATTTACTAAACATGGGAGTGGAACGCAATATCTGCAGTAATATAGTATCATCAGGAGATTGCTCATATTCTTGGCTTTCTTCGATAGGAAACCGTCCACTGTTCCATATCGGTCCTGAAAAAGACAACTCCTTATTTGTGGGATTAGATCTTAAAAAAGTAAGTGAATTTGAATGTCTTGAATGCATATGTACTGGGTTTTTCAATGAATATATTGAGTCCATTGGTGACTATCAGAAAATATTTGAGACTCTACTTGAGCGGGGTATTGTTATACACTGTGCTAACCCAGATTTATATGTCAATAAGGGTAGTATTCGCCTTCCCTGTGCGGGCTTAATCGCCCAGTCATATTCACAAATGGGCGGCGAAGTTGTGTACTTTGGGAAACCGCACTCTTATATTTATAATTTGGCGCTCGAAAAAGTACTTCAGTCAAAGCAGAAGAGTGTATCTAAAGATAGCATCTTAGCTATCGGGGATGGCTTAAATACTGATATTGCAGGCGCTAGTAATTTTGGAATAGACTCATTCTTCATTATCAACGGTGTTCATGAAGCAGAATTTAAAAAAAATAATGATATATCTGAAATTGACATCGAGAGCGTAAGAGATTACATCAATAAGTATTATACCAAAATTGCAATTCCAAAATACGTTATGAATAGCTTGAATTTGTTATAAAACCGCCACTACAAACGATGAAAATTATAAAAAACTACAGAAGTATAGACGAGAGTGATAGGGGATCTATCATTGCAATCGGAAATTTCGATGGAATCCATAATGGGCACAAAGCCCTGATCAATAATATAATTGAACTTTCTAAAACTAGGGGTAAAAAAACAGGTATTTGTACCTTCAATCCACATCCAAGAAATTTTTTTGCTGATGGTCAAGCTATAAATCAGATTACTTCTCAAGAATTAAAATACGAAATATTAAAAAAATTAGGAATTGATATTCTGTATGAGATAGAATTTAATCACGAGCTATCAAGAATGTCCCCTGATGAATTCTTTAATAATATATTGGTTGACGGTCTTGGGGTTAGCCATGTCACAGTAGGATCTGATTTCAAATTTGGTCACAAAAGAAGTGGAAACTCAAGTTACTTAAGGATGCAATGTGAAGCCTCTGGTATAA
>CACBED010000012.1 GCA_902538185.1 uncultured OCS116 cluster bacterium | reverse complement strand
GTGTTTCTGCATTTACCAAAGGCCCAACATCAACAGTCTTATCTAGACCATTACCAACTTTTAGGGAACCCATCCTCTGCGAAAATTTATCTTTAAATTCCTCAGCAACATTCTCATGAACATAAATTCTATTCGCAGCAGTGCAAGCCTCTCCTAAATTTCTCATTTTTGCAACCATACATCCATCTACAGCAGTTTCCATATCAGCATCATCAAATACAATCAAAGGTGCATTTCCTCCAAGTTCCATTGATGTCTTCAAAACCTGGTCAGAGGCAACTTTTAACAACTTTCTTCCAACCTCCGTTGACCCAGTAAATGATACCAGCCTCACTCTGTTATCATGCAACAGATGATCAACAAGTTTTGATGTATTTCGTGAAGGTAAAACAGAAACAAGTCCTTTTGGAACCCCAGCCTCCTCGAGTAATGGCATTAACTCGAGCATTGTTAGGGGGGTTTCTGATGCAGGTTTTATAATCACGGGGCAACCCGCAGCAATAGCAGGCGCTATTTTTCGAGTACCCATAGCCGCTGGATAGTTCCAAGGTGTTACCAACACGGATATTCCAATTGGCTTATATTGAACAACAATCCTAGCTCCAGTTGCTGGTGCATGTGATATTTGTCCAATTCCCCTGACAGCTTCTTCAGAATACCACCTAAAAAATTCAGCTGAATAAAGTGCTTCACCTTTTGCATCCCCATATGCCTTTCCATTTTCAAGCGTGATCAGTTCAGCAAAGTGTTCAATCTTGTCCATAAATAATTCATATGCCTTTCGTAAAATTACTGACTTGTCTCTCGGTGAAACTTTTGCCCAACTCTCAAAAGCTATTTCTGCCGCATTGATAGCTTTTTTTGCATCTTCAATACCTGCGGATGCAACTTTTGTAATAACTTCTTCAGATGCAGGATTGATTACGTCAAACGTAGCGCCACCCTCTCCATCTAACCATTTGCCATCAATGAATAATTTATTTTTATATTGCATAACTTTCACCTTGTATTAATAAATAAAGCATCTAAATAATATATATTAATTGTTTTAAAATAGAAACTAAAGTTTAACAGTCAGAAAACAGTTATCACCCCAGGTAAAGCAGCAAAAATGAACCAAAACATAATCCAAATATCACACCTATCTAAAACCTATAAGGATGGAACAGTTGCCCTAGAAGACATAAATCTAAATATTACAGATGGTGAAATTATTGCCTTGCTGGGTCCTAACGGCGCCGGTAAGACAACCCTAATTTCTGCCATTTGCGGTATTACGAATATATCATCAGGGAAGGTTACCGTCGGTGGGCATGATGTGGTTGAAAATTATAAAAAAACTCGTGCCCTAATTGGTCTTGTGCCACAGGAAATTGCATTACAACCATTTGAAAAAGTTATTGATGTTGTCAGATACTCTCGTAATTTATTTGGATGTGCAAATGATGATGCACATATTGAAAAGATTCTTCGACGACTTCTCCTTTGGGATAAAAAGGATAAGAGAATTGTTGAACTGTCGGGCGGCATGAAAAGACGTGTAATCATTGCAAAGGCACTGAGCCACGAACCAAAGATACTTTTCCTTGATGAGCCAACAGCTGGCGTTGACGTCGACTTGCGATTTGATATGTGGGCATTAATAAAGAAATTAAGAGAAGATGGCACAACAATAATTCTAACCACACACTACATAGAAGAAGCGGAGGAAATAGCAGATAGAATATCCATAATAGATAAAGGGAAAATACAATTGACAGAACAAAAGGCAGAATTAATGCAAAGATTAGGCAAAAAAGTTATTAACATTAAGCTTGATCAAGAAATAGATATTAAACTATTCAGTGACGAACATAATCTTAGCCAAGGCTCTGATAAATCTTCAATAATAATTCATTACAGTGATGCTAAAAAAGATGACTCTCTAGATAGATTGTTAATAAAAATAAAAAAGGAAAAATATAAAATACTTAATATTGAGACAGACGAGAAATCTCTTGAAGAAATTTTTCTTGACATAGTAGGTAAGTAAAATGAACTTCTACGCAATAAAAGCAATATATGTGTTTGAAATGTCCAGAACACTCAGGACACTCATTCAGAGTATTGCATCGCCGGTTATTTCAACAGTTTTATATTTCATCGTCTTTGGATCGGCAATTGGAAGCCGTATGGAAGACATTAGTGATGTAAGCTATGGGAGCTTTATCGTGCCCGGCCTAATATTGCTAACAGTATGTCTGCAGAGTATATCGAATGCATCTTTCTCAATATATTTTCCAAAGTTTATTGGATCAATCAATGAACTTTTGTCTGCGCCTGTCTCTTATCTTGAATTAGTGATTGGTTTCATTTCTGCAGCTGTCACAAAATCAATGACGATCGGTTTAATAATTCTTATTACAGCATCTTTTCTTGTAGATATTGAAATTAAGCATCCCATTTGGATGGTTTGTATTTTATTCCTATCTTGCGTTTCGTTTAGCCTTATGGGTTTTATTGTCGGGATTTGGGCTCGAAGCTTTGAACAAATCACAATTATACCTGACTTGATCATCACGCCATTAGTATTTCTAGGCGGAAGTTTTTATTCAATCAGCCTCCTTCCTGATTTTTGGCAAAAAGTGACTCTATTTAACCCAGTTGTTTACTTAATTTCTGGATTCAGATGGGCTTTTTTTGGAAATGCTGATGTGTATATAGGGTACAGCATTCTAGCAATCTTAGTCTTTACTTTTACATGTATGCTAATAATCTGGAGAATATTTAAAACTGGCTATAGAATTAAAAGCTAAATTTTTGATTTTGTAATATTATTAAAGGAAACAGGTTAAGTCTTGGTGTGATGCGAAAGTCTTACTCAAAAATATTAGCTCTATCAATTTATGCATTTGCGTTAACTCTTCTCGTTTATTTATTTTTTATTACATTCACAATAAATGAAATAAAATCATTAGAGTTTTTGGTAATTATCAGAGACTCATACGAACAACGTGCACTAAATTTTTACCCACTAAAAGTGCTGTCTGTTTTCCTAATTTGTATTTTTTGGGCTTTCTTCCTAGGATTTAACTCTCCAATTGCCATATTTGCAGGAATGGTTTTAGGCACATATATGGGAACTATTATTTCCATCATTGGATTAACCTTAGGCTCAGGTCTCTTGTATTTTTTTGCTCAGTTTTTTTTTAAAGAAAATATATCTAGTTTATTTAACAAAAAATATCAAAGCATGAGATATCTTTTCCATCAGAATGAATTAATATTTTTTATTTTTTACAGGCTCTTTGTTGGTATCCCATTTGGAATATCAAACTTGTTAGCTATCCTATTCAATGCACGAATAATCAATTTTTTATTAGGTACTGCAATTGGTATACTGCCATCAGTATTTATTTGGGCATCAATTGGGAGAGGTTTTGATAAAATTTTAATAGAAAGTGAGGGTATCCCAAAATTTATTGATATTTTAAAATCGGAGGAAGTCAGAATTCCTCTAATTATATTTACAATTTTTATTTTATTTATCTTTATTTCAAAAAAATTTATAAATCGACTCAAAGATTAATCTTTGGTTATTTTTAATTTCGTCTCCCCATTAGCCTTTCCATATTAAAATTTTGTTTTTTTTGATACGCATTAGGATTATAGATATCTTCAGACAACTCATACACATTTATTGATGTATTACCGGGAAAATCAATAAATAAACCATAGACAAGTCCATTCATTACATAAGGCAATGAGTTAATTTTTCCTTCACTTTCGACTTTGCCTTGATAAACCTTAAGCCGGTTATCTGATGAAAAAATATCTACATTTATATATCGATGATATGTTACATCTCTTAATGTCTTGTAGCCAATGAGAATTCTATTTCGTGGGCTTTTTGTTTTAATTCTAAATTCAAAATTATCACTCTTTTTTTCGTAAATAACATTATCTCCCTTCCTTGTGTATTTATATACAGGATAATTAATAAATTTGACTCTCTCATTTATTCCATATTCAAACTCGAAAAAAAAATCCGCCTCATCCCGATCATCAACAAGAACGTAATTTAACTTCTCCAACTCCTTTATGAATAATTTTTTATACGTTCTGTATTCCAAGTCAGTATTCATAGAATGCTGTTTGTGAGATATAAAAAGTTTAATATTATCGATTTTTTTGAATTCAAGGTCATGAAAAACCTCGACCACCATCTCTAATTTATATTCATTATTATACAGAGTTGTGGTCGAGGCATCTTGGGGAGAAATACCAAGAAATATGAGAAGCACAAAAAGAAATTTTGTATAAGACTTCATATGCATAAATGCTAAATTAGAAATGTGTCTTATTTATGTCATCGAATCTATAAATGAGCATTGTATCTAAATGCCAACATTATTATAAACATCCCATCGTTTCTTTAAATATTGACAGGTATCACAATATTTTTTTCCAGCTGGTATTTCATCACTACTTAGTTGATTTTTCGCTTCAATAATCTTGTCTTCGACCCAATCAGCATTGCATTCTAGTTCCACCAGATGAAGATCAAATTTTAAAATTTGGTTGAACATAGGTTCGTTTTTTTGTCCATTATAATACACAAGATATGCTGTATCAGATACTTCGAAACCATTTTTTCTAAACAACCATTGGTACATTTCAAGTTGTCTCTGGTAGCCTCTTGCATACTCATATTTTTTTGTCTCATTCCAATCAAATATCTTTTTTGAGGTTGATTTAACATCGGAGACAATCAACTGTCCATTTGGCTTGACCCAAACATCATCGATAGCACCATAAAAGTGATAACCATGAGCCTCTGAGGTGTATGAAAGGCCTTGTCTAAAATTTCTCCACTTATCAATATCAACATGCATGAATGGAATCGCATCAATATTATGTTCTAAAAATAATGGATGTGGTTCACCTTTTTGTCGATAATGATCGAACTCATTTTTACATAATTCATCAACAGCTGAATTCAATGTGAATGGAATCTGCGACAAACTAACTTTGTATTTATATTGAAGCACAAAGCATCTTGGACAACCTAAATATTTTTCAACACCTGAACGACTAATCTTTTGCAAATCTCTATCCGACATCATTTGAAGATATACTAATCATAGCATGATATAAATTAATAAAAAATAACCATAAAGTCCTATTTGTATAAGAAGTGGCGCGAGTGACGAGACTTGAACTCGCGACCTCCGGCGTGACAGGCCGGCGCTCTAACCAAACTGAGCTACACCCGCGTAATGGTAGGCGGTGACAGGCTCGAACTGCCGACCCTCTCGGTGTAAACGAGATGCTCTCCCAACTGAGCTAACCGCCCATTACAATAAACAATAAATACAGTAAAACAAATAAAAAATCTAGAAATAATATTCTAAGCTGAATAAAAAAAACGTGCAGTTTTTAAGCTGCACGTAATTTGGTTTAAAGAAAAACTGTATTAAATTATTCTAGTTTACTGCATCTTTAAGAGCTTTACCTGCCTTAAATTTTGGACTTTTTGATGCCTTAATTTGAATAACTTCACCTGTGCGTGGGTTTCGGCCAGTTGTCGCTTTTCTATTAGCAACAGAAAATGTACCAAAACCAACGAGTCTTACATCGCCCCCACCACTTAGAGCGGATGAGATCGAGTCAAAGACAGAGTCAACTGCGCTCGCTGCTGCAGTTTTTGAAATACCAGCCGCATCAGCGACATTATTAATTAAATCATTCTTATTCATAGTATTAGCCCTTTCAGAGTTTATATTTAATAATTTAACAGAAATAGTTAATTAATGGTTAATCCTAACAATTGATCCAGTGCTAATCAAAAAAAATAAGTAAAATTTAGGAAAAACAGCAGAAAACTGGTACTTATGCACCATTTTAGTTAGAAAAAAATAAAATTTAGTGAATATTTGTAAATACTAAGCTTAGTGCTATTTGACACATAGAATCAGTTAATGTGCTATTGTAGGACGAGTTTTTTCTTTTGAACCTGCTATACTTTGATCATGAGCCTCGATGTCTTCTTTGCTCCATTCTATTGGTTTTAGCTCAGATGCAAGAGCGCTCTCTATGATTTCATCAATATTCGAAACAGGCACGATTTGCAAATCTTTAGTAATTTCATTGGAAATCTCAGATAGGTCTTTCTCATTTTCACTCGGAATAAACACTGTTTTTATGCCACCCCTTGACGCCGCCAGCAGTTTCTCCTTTAAGCCTCCAATTGGCAATACGCGACCGCGAAGTGTTATTTCGCCTGTCATTGCTACATCTTTTTTTACAGGGACTTGTGTCATCAATGAAATCATTGCCGTTGCCATCGCAACGCCAGCGGATGGACCATCTTTTGGGGTTGCGCCTTCAGGCACATGTACGTGTATGTCCCGTTTATCAAATAGAGGAGGCTTTATTCCATATTTTGTAGCATTCGATCTCACATACGAAGCTGCGGCAGAAATTGACTCTTTCATTACATCTTTTAGGTTTCCTGTTACTGTCATAGAGCCTTTTCCTGGCATCATTGCCCCTTCAATTGTCAGTAATTCACCGCCATATTCAGTCCAAGCTAAGCCAGTTACAATTCCAATTTGATTGTCACGCTCTGCTTCTCCATACCTGAATTTGTAGACCCCTAAGTAGTCAGAAATATTATCTTTTGTTATTTTAATACTTTTTATACCATCTGATAATATGTTTTTCGTGGCCTTCCGTGAAATCTTTGATAGTTCACGCTCTAGGCTTCTAACCCCTGATTCTTTGGTGTATCGTCTTATGGTCTCGAGGAGTGCTGTGTCATCGATGTTTATTTCTGACTCATCAAGTCCATGTTGCTTGAAAACCTTTGGCAAAAGGTGTTTTTTTGATATTTCCAGTTTTTCATTTTCTGTGTAACCAGCAATTCTAATTATTTCCATTCTATCCATAAGTGCGGGAGGTATATTTAGAGTATTTGCTGTTGTAATAAACATCACGTCAGATAGATCATAATCAACTTCTAAATAATGGTCATTGAATTTATCATTTTGTTCTGGATCTAAAACTTCTAATAAAGCCGCTGAAGGATCACCTCTATAATCCGAGCCTAATTTATCAATTTCATCTAGAAGGAATAACGGATTTTTTGTTTTCACTTTTTTCATAGATTGTATAATACGTCCAGGTAATGAACCAATATATGTCCTTCTGTGCCCTCTTATTTCAGCCTCATCTCTGACTCCACCTAAGCTCACCCTTACAAAGTCTCTACCGGTTGCCTGAGCTATAGATTTACCCAACGAGGTTTTACCAACGCCAGGTGGGCCAACAAGGCATAGTATAGGTCCCTTTAATTTTTTTGTTCTTTTCTGAACCGCTATATACTCAATTATTCTTTCTTTCACTTTTTCAAGACCATAATGATCATTATCTAAAATATCCTCAGAAAATGTTATTGGTTTATTAAACCGTGATTTTTTTGCCCAAGGTATAGACACAATCCAATCTAGGTAGTTTCTGACAACGGTAGCTTCCGCGGACATTGGGCTCATTTGTTTAAGCTTCTTGAATTCTGATTTTGCTTTTTCTCGAACATCTTTTGGTAGCTTTAAACTCTCAAGTTTATCTTCAAGTTCGTTGATATCATCACCAGCATCCTCTGAGTCTTTACCCAACTCTTTTTGGATAGCTTTCATTTGCTCATTTAAATAGTACTCTCTTTGAGTTTTTTCCATCTGACGTTTTACACGCCCTCTTATCCTTTTTTCAGTTTGAAGAACATCAATTTCACCCTCAAGGAAACTGAGTATCAATTCGAAACGTTCTTTCAGGTTGTTAATCTCAAGTATTTGTTGTTTTTGCGATAATTTTATTTGCAGATTTGATGCAATTGTATCTGCTATTTTTGAGTAATCATCAATCTCAGAAACGGTATTAAATGTATCAGTTGATATTTTTCGATTAATTTTAGTATAACTTTCAAATTGCATTAAACAGGATCGCGCCAATGCCTCGATTTCAGGGTCATCGAGAACAATCTCACTGACCAGATCGACTTCAACCTGATGAAATTTTTCTCCCGGGATGAAGTTACGAATTTTTGCTCTGCTTGTACCTTCAACGAGAACCTTGACAGTGTTATCTGGAAGTTTTAACAATTGCATTATTGATGCAATAGTACCGTGAGTGTAAAGATTATCTTCTGTTGGATCTTCGGTTGTAGAGTCTTTCTGTGCAACTAGAAACAGCTCTCTATCATTATTCATGACTTCCTCGAGTGCTTGTATTGATTTTTCTCTACCGACAAAAAGAGGTACAACCATATTTGGATAGACTACGATATCCCGAAGCGGAAGAATAGGATATAAATCTTTATTAACTTTTATAACATCATCCATAATGCAAACTCAAAAATTAATCATACTATATTAATTTGGAGCTTAACGGATAGACTTTCAAGTTTTTTTAGAAGAAATAAACTATTATTAGGCAGAATTACCCAAATCTTCTTTTTGATCTGAGTAAATATACAGAGGTCTAGATTTGCCTTCAATAACTTCGTTTGAAATTACAACTTCTTCAACAAGCTCTATCTCAGGTAACTCGAACATTGTTTCAAGGAGTATAGATTCTAAAATTGAACGAAGTCCACGTGCGCCTGTTTTTCTTTCAATTGCTTTTTTTGATATTGTCCTTAGCGACTCATCTGAAAAAGTTAACTTTACATTCTCAATTTCAAACATTCTTTGGTATTGTTTTATTAAGGAGTTTTTTGGCTCGGTAAGAATTTTAACTAGCGTCTCCTCATTTAAATCCTCGAGAGATGCAATAACTGGTACTCTTCCTACAAATTCAGGTATGAGCCCGAACTTGAGCAAATCTTCTGGCTCTAAGACACTAAATAACTCATCCAAATTCTTCTCTTCTACTTCATCGATAGTAGCACTGAAACCCATTGAGGTATCGTTAGTTCTTTTTGCAATTATCTTTTCAAGACCCGCAAAAGCTCCACCGCAAATAAAAAGTATATTTGTGGTATCCACTTGTAGGAATTCTTGCTGCGGGTGTTTTCTTCCTCCTTGTGGCGGAACACTTGCAATTGTACCTTCCATGATTTTGAGTAAGGCTTGCTGGACACCCTCGCCGGACACGTCTCTTGTGATTGATGGATTATCAGATTTTCGGCTAATTTTGTCAACTTCATCGATGTAAACAATCCCACGTTGTGCTTTTTCAACATTGTAATCTGCCGCCTGTAATAGTTTAAGAATTATATTCTCAACATCCTCACCGACATAACCTGCCTCCGTAAGACTTGTTGCATCAGCCATTGTAAATGGAACATCTAATATCCTGGCCAGCGTTTGGGCCAAAAGTGTTTTACCGCTTCCTGTTGGGCCAACTATAAGTATATTTGATTTTGATAACTCAACATCACTCGATGCTTTAACTTCCGTACTTAGCCTTTTGTAGTGATTGTGCACTGCTACAGCTAGTACTTTTTTTGCATGTTTTTGCCCAATAACATATTCATTCAATATGTTAAAAATCTCGGATGGAGATGGGAGTTCTTTATCAGATTTTATGATCGATGATTTAGTTTCTTCTCTTATTATATCGGTGCATAAATCAACACACTCGTCACAAATAAATACTGTAGGGCCTGCTATAAGCTTTCGGACTTCATGTTGACTTTTACCGCAAAATGAACAATACAGTGTAGATTTTGTGTCATTATTTCCAACTTTACTCATGTATCACCATAAAATTAAATAAGCTTACTCTATCTCATATTTCTTAATAAGAAATAAATTTGGGATCCGTTATTTTTCATCAGATTCTTCCCTGGAGGCGATTACCGCATCAACGATTCCAAATTTTTTTGCCTCCTCTGAGTCCATAAAATAATCTCGGTCTAAGGTTTTTTCAATTGTATTGTATGATTGCCCTGTATGATTAACATAGAGATCATTGAGCCTCTTTTTAATCTTAATGATATCTTCCGCATGCCTTTCAATATCACTAGCCTGACCAGAAAAACCTCCAGATGGTTGATGGACCATAACCCTCGAGTGCGGAAGGCAATACCTCATCCCCTTCTCGCCCGCAGCCAACAGTAAGGACCCCATTGATGCCGCCTGACCAATGCAGAGAGTTGATACGGGAGGCCTAATAAATTGCATAGTGTCATAAATTGCCATGCCGGCAGTTACTACACCACCAGGTGAGTTTATATATAGAGATATCTCTTTTTTTGGATTTTCAGCTTCCAGAAATAATAATTGCGCTGTCACTATTGTAGCAACACTATCATCAATTGCACCTGTTATAAAAATTATCCTCTCCTTCAAAAGCCTTGAGAATATGTCGTAAGCTCTCTCACCTCTATTCGATTGCTCAACAACCATTGGTATTAGATTCATTGCAAGGTCCTCTTTTTTTGTCATTTTGTTACCTATTTTTTCGTTTTGGATTTAATTGGTTTTTTGTCCACGGTTTTTTTTGTAGATTTGGCGACTTTATTTTTTGTTTTTGGTTTGGTCGTTTGCTCTTCATGAGCATGCTCTTGTTCATTACCTAATAGTTTAGCCCTATCTACCTGCTCCTCCTTAATTTTGACTAGAGTTAGTATATGATCAACTACTTTTTCCTCTACTAATGGTGATCTTATCTGCATCATAGCTCCCGGATTTTCCTGGTATAATTTGATTATTTCACTTTCCTGACCCGGATAATTTCTAGCTTGTTCAAAAAGTGCTTTATTTACTTCATCATCAGATACAGTAATTGACTCATCTTCAGCAACCTTATTAAAGAAGAGTCCAAGTCTTACTCTACGTTCTGCTATATCGTTGTATTCTTTTCTAGTTTTCTTTTCATCTTTGATAACATCTTTGACTTTTTTTCCAGATTTCTCAATATCTGCAATATAATTATTCCAAATCGAGTCACTCTCATCCTTTACTAGAGTCGGAGGTAAATCAAATTTTAGTTTTGGATCTAAGCCATCAAGTAAGTTCCTCTTTAAATCAGATTTAGAAATTGTCTCATAATCCTTTTCAAGTTGTTCAGATATTTGCTCTTTCAGCTTTTTTAAATCATCAAATCCAAGCTTTTTGGCGAAGTCATCACTGATCTTTGTTGGTACTTCTTTTTCAATTTTCTTTACTTTTGTTTCAAATATAGCATTCTTATTGGCGAGATGCGGAACTTGATAATCCTCTGGAAATCTTACATTGATATTCAACTCTTGATCTTTTGTCGTGCCAGTTAGTTGTTCTTCAAAACCAGGAATAAATGCGCCGGAACCTATGACTAGTGGAGCATCATTTGCAGTACCACCATCAAAAATTTCCCCATCAATCTTCCCAATGAAGTCAATTATTAGCTGATCTCCAGATTGGGCTTTTTCCGTTGATTTTCTCTCCTCATAACTCTTATTCTCGTCTGCAATCCGTTGTAATGCCTCATCAATATCCTCTTTCGTGACTTTTGCTACTTTCTTTGTGATGGATATCGTATTATATTTAGGTACATCTATTTCTGGTATGATTTCATAAACCATTTTGAAAGATAAATCCTTCTCTAATTTAATGATTTTATCGATTTCTTCTTTTTCTTTGTCCTCTGATGGCTTGCCTTGATAAAATGAGATCTTAGGCTGTATTGCAGGTCTTTCATTTCGATCACTCATTGCTTTAGCAGATGTTTCCTTTACTAAGTCTTCAATAATTTCAGGCATAAGCCGCTGCCCAAAGACTTTTCTGAGGTGGTGAATTGGAACTTTTCCAGGCCTGAAGCCCTTTAATTGGACAGTATTTTTCAGCTCTTCCAATTTAGAGAGAAGCTTATCCTCGATATTATCACGCGGAACATCAACCTTGATTTCCCTATTTAAATCTTTTGTTAAAACCTCAGAAACATTCATATTATACTCACTTGTCGAATTTAGATGGTGCGGGCGAAGGGAATCGAACCCCCACTCCTAAAAGGAACCAGAACCTAAATCTGGCGCGTCTACCAGTTCCGCCACGCCCGCAGGATTAATACGTTATAATATAATCATTGTGAATTTAAAACAAAATTCTAAAAAAAATGAACAGTGAAATGACAATAGATGAGTTATAGTAATTGTCTAAAATTTAGTCAATATGCTTATATTTTAATCATTTTTCTAGATTTTTAATCGAAAATCTACAATAATTACAAAAAAAACTAATGAAAAAAGCGTATTTATCATATTTTTATGTGTTGGCACGTTTTTTGCATACTAATTCTTTATTAACTATTGAGGTGGTCATGAAAAAAATAGAAGCGATAATAAAGCCATTCAAATTGGATGAAGTCAAAGAGGGGCTTCAATCAATAGGAGTGTCCGGTATCACTGTTCTTGAAGCCAAAGGTGTGGGTCGCCAAAAAGGCCACACAGAGCTATACAGAGGTGCTGAGTATGTAATCGATTTTTTACCAAAAATAAAAATCGAAGTTGTTGTTTCAGATACATTGGCACCTGAAGTTATCGAGTTCATCAGAGAGTCTGCGCATACCGGTAAGATTGGTGATGGTAAAATATTTATCACTGATATTCAAGATGTTGTAAGAATTAGAACAGGCGAGGTTGGTGAAGAGGCAATATAGTAATAAAGGAGTATGATATTATGCCAAAAGTTAGTGATATTTTAAAAGAGATAAAAGATACAGATATAAAGTTTGTTGATTTACGTTTTACAGACCCAAGAGGAAAACTTCAGCACGTGACTATGGATGCATCTGTTATGGATAGTGATGCATTCGCAGAAGGTATTATGTTCGACGGATCATCGATTGCTGGATGGAAGGCCATTAACGAGTCTGATATGACTCTAATGCCAGACCCAGACACTGCGCACACAGACCCGTTCTTTGCACAGTCAACAATGGGAATTTTCTGTGACATTTTGGATCCTATTTCTGGCGATGGCTATGAGAGAGACCCTCGCTCTGTTGCAAAGAAAGCAGAAGCATACCTGAAATCGACAGGCATTGGAGACACTTCGTCTTTCGGTCCCGAAGCTGAATTCTTTATGTTTGATGATGTTAGGTTTGCAGCAGATCCGTATCAGACTGGTTTTGAACTAGATTGCACAGAACTGCCATCAAATACGGCAACGGAATATGAATCAGGTAATCTCGGTCATAGACCAAGAACAAAAGGTGGTTATTTCCCTGTCCCCCCTGTGGACTCTGCACAAGATATAAGATCTGAAATGATCAGTGTTATGTCTGATATGGGTGTGATTGTAGAAAAGCATCACCACGAAGTCGGTGCAGCACAACATGAATTGGGTATCAAATTTGATAGCCTAACAAAAATTGCGGATAAGCAGCAAATCTATAAATATGTTGTTCACCAAGTTGCAAATGCTTATGGAAAAACAGCTACCTTCATGCCAAAACCAATATATGGTGATAATGGAACAGGTATGCATTGCCATCAATCAATTTGGAAGAATGGTAAACCAGTATTTGCTGGCTCTGAGTATGCTGGATTATCCGAGACCGCTCTTTATTATATTGGCGGTATTTTAAAACATGCTAAAGCTATAAATGCTTTTACAAATGCATCAACGAACTCATACAAAAGACTTGTTCCGGGATTTGAGGCCCCTGTTCTTCTAGCGTATTCTGCTAGAAATAGGTCCGCATCATGTCGTATTCCATTTGGGCAATCACCAAATTCAAAAAGGATTGAGATACGTTTTCCTGATCCATCTGCTAATCCATATTTAGCGTTCTCATGCATGCTTATGGCAGGTATTGATGGTATCAAAAACAAAATTCATCCAGGTAAGCCAACAGATCACGATCTTTATGAATTACCTGAAAAAGAACTGAAGAAAATACCAACCGTGTCTGGAAGTCTCAGAGAGGCTCTTGCAAGCCTTGAAAAAGATAATAGCTTCCTTACAGAGGGTGACGTATTTACCAAAGACCAGATTGAGGCCTATATTGAACTCAAAATGGAAGAAGTCATCAGGTTTGAGCACACACCTCATCCTGTAGAATTTGATATGTACTACAGTGTGTAAATAAGTAAATATTACTAACAAGAGAACCAAAAGTAACACATCAGTGCTACTTTTGGTTTTTTTTATTCAACAGTTTTCATATAATAGAAAAATCTATTGATTCTTTTCTTTTGCCATTATGAATGATCTTTTTGAAAAATTACCTGAACCAAATTCTGAAAATATAAAAGTTAAAAAGACCAAAAAAACTAAAGGTGCTGGCTACACCGCAAAAAATATCACAATATTAGAAGGCTTGGAACCTGTTAGAAAAAGACCAGGAATGTATATAGGTGGCGTAGACTCAAGAGCCCTTCATCATCTATTTAATGAGGTCATTGATAATGCTGTTGATGAGGTCGTTGCTGGTCACGCAAGTGCAATCAATGTCATGCGCAATAGAGATAACGAATTAGTGATAACTGATAACGGACGTGGTATCCCAATTGACTCACATCCAAAGTTTCCCAATAAGTCAGCATTAGAGATTATCCTCACCACCCTTCATGCTGGGGGCAAATTTGATAATAACTCCTATAAAACCTCAGGTGGGTTACACGGGGTTGGTATATCCGTAGTGAATGCATTATCTGAATATTTGTCTGTAGAAGTTGTACGCGATAAGTCACTATATCGACAAGATTTTGCACGCGGTAAACCCACGACAAAATTAGAAAATAAAGGTAAAACCAAAGAACAAAACGGAACTACAATTCGTTTTAGGCCAGACAACGAGATATTCGAGGATGGACTTGATTTTAATTCAGGTGAGCTTATCGAAATACTTAAAACAAAAGCTTATCTTGTTTCTGGTTTAAAAATAACTTTTACAGATGCAAGCGATACAATTGAGTCCAAACAAGTACAATTTCATTATCCAAATGGAATTGCAGATATCATTGAGGAAAATGCCTGCCAAAAAGACTTGATTATTAACTCACGTTTTACTGGATCATCATCAGCCAAATCCTCAGCAGGCAAAGTTGAATGGTCCATCATATGGGCAGCAGATAGAAAAAATAAAATAAAATCTTTTTGTAATACAATTCCAACTATAAACGGAGGCACTCACGAAAATGCTTTTAAAAGTGCGATCCTCAAATCAATCAAACGCTACGGCGATATGATTGGTATAAGAAACACAAAAATCATTACGCTAGATGACCTAATAGAAAGTATGGATGGTATATTATCTATTTTCATTGCAGATCCAGAGTTTCAGGGCCAAACAAAAGAAAAATTAAGTTCAAAAAATGCGACCACTCTTACAAGTAAAATTATCGAGGATAACTTTGATTACTGGTTATCGGAAAATCCAACCGACGCAGAAAAATTAATCAGCTTTCTTATTAATACAGCAAATACCAGAATTAATAGCAAACACGAAAAGGATTTAAGCCGAAAGTCTGCCTTAAGAAAACTGAGGCTACCTGGAAAATTAGCAGATTGTCTGGAAGATAAAGCCGCTAGTACTGAATTATTTATTGTTGAAGGTGACTCAGCAGGTGGATCTGCAAAACAGGCTAGAGATAAGAAGTATCAAGCCGTCCTGCCCTTGCGGGGTAAAATATTAAACATTGCGAGCAGTAGCGCACAAAAATATTTTCAAAATCAGCAGCTGAAGGATCTAGTGCAGGCCCTAGGCTGCGGTACATCTCAGAGTTATGACGATGGAAATTTAAGGTATGATAAAATTATTATAATGACCGACGCTGATGTTGATGGGGCCCACATAGCATCTTTATTGATAACGTTTTTCTATATTGAGATGCCTGAATTAATAAATAAAGGACATTTGTATGTCGCCGTTCCGCCTCTTTATAAATTATCAGCTAATAATAAAATATTCTACGCTATTGATGACGAAGATAGAGAAAGAATAATAAAAGAGCACTACAAGAAAAGCGAAAAGATCGACATATCACGCTTCAAAGGTTTAGGTGAAATGCTTCCAAACCAGTTAAGAGAAACAACAATGAATAAATCGACAAGAAAGCTATTAAAAATAACAATGGAAAGCTATTCCTCGGACCAATACGCAAAAACGATTGATGAACTAATGGGTAATAAACCAGATGCAAGATTTAAATTCATTCAAGAAAATGCAAACTTTAATTAACAAAAGACAAGTTAACAATGTTAGGTGAAAAACAATTTATATCATTGCTCGAAAAACTGGATGAAGGGGTAATAATTACATCATCAGAATATGATATTATGTATGCTAACGAAATCGCTACCACCTACTTTGGAGAGAAAATTGTTGGCAAACCAATTTATAATCTTATCAGAAATAGTGAGGTAATTGATGCAATTAATGAATTGCAAGAAATAAATATTTCTTTTCCGTACGCGTCGAGTATCGGGAAGCACAATTTACAACTTCACTATTATCAAAAACATGAAAACCCAGGAATTATTGTCATCAATGACCGTACAGAGGAAGAGAAATTTCAAAATATTAGACGTGATCTCATTGCGAACGTCAGTCATGAATTAAGATCGCCTTTAACTAGCATAACAGGATTTATCGAAACATTACAAAATGAGGATGTAAGCAAGGATCAAAGGAGTCACTTCCTAACTATTATGCAAGAAGAGTCCCATAGAATGAATAGAATTATATCGGACCTCCTTTCATTATCAAAAATTGAAATAGATATGTACAAGGAGCTTGTGGATGAAGTAAATATAATCGACCAAATTAATACTGCAAAAAATGCTCTAGAGCATCGTGCCTCCGAGTCTGGGAAGATGATAAACGTTACAATCAAAGGAGACATACCAAGAATCAAAGGTGATGCGGACCAGATTGTTGAAGTATTTCACAACCTATTTGATAATGCTGTTAAATACTCAAATGATGGGAGCACAATAACGGCAATAATCGATCTATATTCAGTAGATACCCAAGAATATATTAGGGCCACAATTGCAAATGACGGCGCTGGCATTAATGAAGAACATCTTCCCCGATTAACTGAGAGATTTTATCGCGTAGATAAGGCGAGGTCGCGAGACATTGGGGGTACTGGCCTTGGCTTAGCCATAGTCAAACACATTCTAATCAGACATAGTGCAAATATGGAGATTACAAGTAAAATCAACGGGAAAACAAAATTTATTATATCTTTTCCCCGTAGATAAAATAAGTAATATCAACTTGTAATATTTTTGTAATATTTACGTAACAATATTTAAACAAACAGAGGGCATAGAGTTAGTAGTTTTTAACTGTTAATTTATTATAGGAGCGTTTTAAAAATGAGAATTTTTAAATATTTTTTATTTGTAATGTTTAGTGTTCTATTTCTACTTCCAACTGGTAAGGCGGATGCCCGTGATACAATTTCAATTGTCGGATCATCAACGGTATTTCCTTTTGCAACAGTTGTTGCTGAAGAATATGGTCGCGGTTCAGGAAATAGCACTCCTGTTATTGAGTCAACGGGTTCAGGTGGCGGAATGAAATTATTCTGTGCAGGTATTGGGCTTGAACATCCTGATATCACAAATGCATCTAGGCGAATCAAGAAAAGTGAGTTTGATAAATGTCAAGCTAATGGAATTGATATGACGGAGTTTGTTATTGGTTATGACGGAATAGTTGTCGCTAACTCTAACTCAGGTGCTGAGTTAAATTTGTCACTTGGCCAACTATTTCAAGCCGTTGCGGCAAAAGTTCCAAGCTCTGAAGCTACTAATGATGATTGTAAGCTCATAGACAATCCGCACACAAAATGGAGTGATGTAGATGTAACACTGCCAAATATAAGCATTGAGGTCTTGGGACCACCTCCAACATCTGGAACCCGTGATGCGTTTGTAGAATTGGCGATGGAGGGTGGGGCTAAATCATTTAAATGCCTAAACGCTATGAAAAAAGCTGATAAAAAGAAATGGGAAGCGGTTGCTCATGGTATGCGTGAGGACGGAAAGTGGATTGATGCTGGAGAAAATGATAACCTCATGGTCTCTAAGCTTGTTGCAAATCCTGACGCAGTTGGCGTATTTGGTTTTAGCTTTCTAGATCAAAACTCTGATACGATTAAGGGCGCAAATATTAACGGTATTTCAGCAACTTTTGAGAATATCGCTGATGGTTCTTATAATATCTCAAGATCGCTCTATTTTTATGTTAAACATGCACATATCGGCGTTGTTCCGGGCATTAAGGACTATGCAAGAGAATTTACATCCGAAGATGCGTATGGAGAAGATAGCTATCTTGTTGACAAGGGGCTTATTCCACTACCAGAAGACGAGAGAGTAATATATCGTGAAGCAGCAGAGATTATGCCAAAACTGTCTATGTAATGAAAATTTACATCTACCCCCGCGCTTATTTTTTTTACAAAAAAAGTGCGGGGGTAATTTTTGTTTAAGATCAATATTTGTGGTCAATTAGTATGCTAACAATCTATCTTATAATTTTACTTGGATTAAGTTTTGTATCCTATTTTTATGGTAAAAGATTAATCAGAAGGCGGGTGTATGAACAAAAAGTTAGTCAGCACTCGAGAGACAGTTATCATGGCTTATATTTATCTCTTTATTTAATCATACCATCTATCATACTCACGCTTATTTGGTTGGCATCAAGCCCAAATATTATCGACTCTCTTTTAAAGAGTAAAATTAAAAACTCATTGCCTGATTTAAGCTTGGGTGAAATTAATATCCTTAAATCCAAAGTAATGTCAGCATATGATGGCATATTACCAGTAGACTCCGAACAAATGGAAATGTTCGTAGATTTTTACAACAGCGCTAACATTATCAGTACAAATTTTATAATTATAATTAGCGCTCTTGTATCTGTCAGTTTTTTTCTTTTTGCCCTGAACCGTATCAGAGTAAGATTTAATGCACGCAGTAAAGTTGAAAATATTTTAAAATTTTCTATGATTTTAGCTTCTTGCGTTGCCATAATCACCACGATCGGGATTGTACTTTCCTTAATCATAGAAACAATCGAATTTTTTAAGATAATTAAAATTACTGATTTTCTTTTTGGCCTGCAATGGAGCCCGCAAATTGCTCTTCGGGAAGATCAAGTTGCCGGTGAAGGGCTATTCGGTGCAATACCAATTTTTATTGGTACGATTTTAATAACGCTCATTGCCATGTTCATAGCTGTGCCAATTGGCTTGCTATCGGCTATATATCTATCAGAATACTCAAAGCCTAAAATTCGCGCAATTGCCAAACCAATGCTAGAAGTACTAGCGGGAATTCCAACAGTTGTTTATGGTTTTTTTGCAGCCTTAACTGTTGCACCATTTTTACGAAATAGTGGTGCAAGTGTTGGGCTAAGCTTATCATCAGAGTCGGCCCTTGCAGCAGGACTAGTGATGGGAATTATGATCATACCCTTGATATCATCACTATCCGATGATGTGATCAATGCTGTGCCTCAGAGCTTGAGGGAAGGATCTGCCGCCTTGGGCTCAACTCAATCGGAAACTGTTAAACTCGTAATCTTGCCAGCAGCTCTTCCAGGAATAGTGAGTGCAATTTTACTAGCGTTATCTAGGGCTATTGGTGAAACTATGATTGTCGTTATGGCTGCAGGGGTTGCTGCAAATCTGACATTCAATCCTTTCGAGTCAGTAACAGCTGTGACTGTTCAAATTGTCGTTCTGCTAATTGGAGATCAAGAATTCGATAGTGCAAAAACACTAGCTGCATTTGCACTTGGTTTTACGCTATTCATCATAACACTCCTATTGAATGTACTATCAATATACATCGTTAGAAAATATAGGGAGCAATATGACTGATAATTTTACAGAGATTCGTCTAAGAAAAAGGTATCGCGCAGAAAAACGATTTAAGATCTACTCTGTTAGCGCTCTAATTTTAGCCTTGCTAATACTTGCAACTCTGATTTCATCGATCGCAATATCATCCATACCCGCTTTCACGCAAATAAATATAGGTATTGATGTAAAGATGAACGATGATCAGATTCTGCAATTCGAAGAAGATCCTGAAAATGTCTCATGGCGTTCCCTGCAAAAGAAATCATTCTATTCAATGTTTCCAAATGTTGAAACACGTAAAGATAAGAAAGAACTCAATAAGCTCTTATCCACTGGTGCGTATATAGAAATCAAAAAATTCTATTTGGATAACCCAAATAAACTTCCTGATAATAATATAATATATGTACCCGCATCTGATGATGTTGATCTTCTGATCAAAGATATTATTGATAAGGATCTACCGCAAGATATGAGAACAATTTCTGATAACCAAATATCCTATTTGGATAAACTAATTAGCAGTAATAGAATTAAGAAAACTATATCTTGGCGATTATTCAGTAACAGTGATAGTAGAGAGCCCGAGTTAGCAGGGCTTAAAGGTGGAATTGTTGGCACACTACTGACGATGTTTGTGACACTTATTATTAGTTTTCCAATTGGTGTTTTGGCAGCAATATACCTTGAAGAGATTGCGCCAAAAAATAAATTTACAGACATAATTGAAGTTAACATTAATAATCTTGCGGCTGTTCCCTCTATTGTTTACGGACTGTTAGGCTTGGCTGTTTTTTGAATTATATGAATATGCCTCGATCCGCACCTCTTGTTGGAGGCATCGTATTAGCTTTGATGACACTACCTGTTATAATTATTGCTACAAGAGCTGCAATGGCTTCAATACCCCCATCGATCAGAGAAGCAGCATATGGTGTGGGCGCATCACAGATGCAAGTCATTGTTCATCACGTCTTCCCACTCGCTTTACCTGGTATTCTTACGGGTACTATAATTGGTATTGCTCGAGCTGCCGGTGAAACAGCACCATTACTGATGATTGGGATGATGGCATTTATTGTTGACGTGCCATCAAAGATTACGGACAAAGCAACTGTTCTCCCAGCTCAGATATACATGTGGGCTAATAATCCTGAAAGATCATTTGAGTATTTAACTAGTGCTGCAATATTAATTTTACTTGTTATTTTGATAATGATGAATTTATTAGCTATACTACTCAGAAAAAAATATGAAAGACGTTGGTAGCATGATTCCAAATCAGTACAAAATAACTACAAGTAATGTAAACGTTGATTATGGGAACAAAAGAGCCCTACATGATATAAATTTACAAATTGAAGAGAAAGAAGTTACAGCCTTGATAGGCCCTTCTG
>CACBED010000011.1 GCA_902538185.1 uncultured OCS116 cluster bacterium | reverse complement strand
TTGAGAGTTTTTTTTGTGTGGTCGAGGTCAAATTAAGGCCAATTTCCTGAGCAAGCTCATAGTTAATATATAGAATCATGGGATTTTGGACATGTTCGGGTCGTTGTTTCACAAAGAATTGTTTAGGTAAGCTTGTATATGTTGTGTCAAAATTAAAGTTAAATGCGTCGGTCATGTTAATGTGCAGGCTTGATTGCAAATTCTTTTAATATTTTAAGGGGAACATACTTAAGAGCTGCTTCATCACACGCCTCTAGAATCACAGCCGGTGCCAACCCCTCCTCCCATGCCTCTTTCCATCTCAAAGCACAAAGGCACCACCTATCCCCTGGTAATAAACCAGGGAAATTATATTCCGGTCTAGGGGTTGAAAGATCATTACCACGACCCTTTGAAAACTCTAAAAATCCAGCCGTGACTTCAGCGCAAATAACATGGCTCCCAAGGTCGGTATCGTCTGTTCGACAAAATCCATCTCGAAAATATCCAGTTTTCGGGGCATGACAGCATGATTGAAGCACTCCACCTAAAACATTTTTTTTAATCTCTCTACTCATATTTTCATATACCTTGCATGCACAGCATTTTATTTATGACTCAAATGGCGGAGAGAGAGGGATTCGAACCCTCGATAGTATTGCTACTATACACGCGTTCCAGGCGTGCGCCTTAAACCACTCGGCCACCTCTCCATAATAAAATTATTCCATAGATATTTTTTTACATGATTTTGGTAAATCAGACAACAACATCCATTTACGTATTTTTGTTGAGTTTGACTCAAAAAGCTTATCTTTTTTCATCCAAAAATCTAATTCGCTCCCGCAGCCACTTGAATTATTCACATCAGCTTGATTAATACATAGCTCTGAATTTTTTGGGCAACTCAATCTGACATGAAAATGATTGTAATGACCAGCCCATGGGCGTATCTTTTTTAGCCAATCCATATCATTCTTCTCTTCTGCCATCACACATAGTTCTTTCTTGATTAATGGGTTAACAAAAATTCTCGTTACCCTATCATCTTTTGTTGCTATTTCTAGTAAATCATAATGATAATCTGACCATCGATCCTCATTTATTTCCCTTTGATTTGGTGAGAGAACGGACCTTGGTTTGAAAGTTTCAAGCTCGTACCTGCTCATTGCCAAGTCTGGTTTTCTATCAAAAAAAATATCGACATCCAGGCCCGTTTGATGACTTTTATGGCCATAAGGCATCGGTCCACCTCTTGGCATTGATAAATCACCCAAAATAAGACCATTTCCATGAGTCTCAAATACCTCTTTTGATGTATTTTTTATATAGCTTATTAGATTTGGATGACCCCAAAATCTATTTCTTGATGGTTTTAGTGCCTCATAGTGAAGACTATGATTTGGCAAGTATTCAGCTCCGGCTAAACAACCTTTTGAGTAAGAGCCAATGCTCTTTGCTTCAGAATTAGTTTCCGTTCTTATCTTGAAGAATATTTCGCTGGCATATTCTTTTGATAAAACTAGCTTTATATCAATTGAAAAAATTAGAATAAATAAGATGAGTTTGGTAGAAAAGCTTGTCATCTGGGTAGATCTAAATTAATAATCAGCTTTAAGCGCTGCAATAAAGGCTTCTTGGGGAATCTCAACTTTTCCATATTTTCTCATTTTCTTTTTACCTTTCTTTTGCTTTTCAAGCAGCTTCCTTTTACGTGTCACGTCTCCACCGTAACACTTTGCTGTTACGTCCTTTCTAACCGCAGATATCGTCTCTCTTGCTATAACCTTCCCGCCAATAGCTGCCTGTAATGGTATTTTGAATAAATGTCGTGGAATTAAATCCTTTAGTTTTTCTATTATAACCCTTCCCCGGTTTTCAGCAACACTTCTGTGAACAATCATCGCCAATGCGTCAACTGACTCTTCATTAACTAAAATCTGCATTTTAACGAGATCAGATACGTCGTAATTTGCTATTGAATAATCAAAGCTGGCGTATCCTTTTGAGATAGATTTTAATTTATCATAAAAATCAAATACAACCTCATTCAGAGGAATTTGATATGTGATTACAGCACGGTTACCTGAGAAATTAAGCTCCTTTTGCACTCCCCTTCTTTCCTCGCAAAGCTTCAATATTGCACCAAGATATTCCTCAGGTACAATAATAGATGCATCAATCCAAGGCTCTTCAATTTTTGCTATTCTTTCTTGGGGTGGTAAATCAACGGGATTATGTAACTCGATTACATTACTGTCTGTCGTATGCACCTTATAAATTACGCTTGGTGCAGTTGTAACCAGATCAATATTATATTCTCTATCAATTCTTTCACAAATAATTTCGAGGTGAAGTAGGCCTAAAAAACCACACCTATAGCCTAACCCTAAAGCAGCTGATGTTTCTTTCTCATATTGAAAGCTTGCGTCATTGAGGCTTAACTTTTCTATTGCATCTCTTAAACCTTCAAAATCTGATGTATCCTGGGGGTATAGACCACAGAAAACTACGGGCTGTGAGGGCTTGAAACCGTCCAGAGCAGCAATATCTTGTGCCTTTGCATCAGTAATAGTATCTCCAACCCTCATATCCGATACTTGCTTTATGGATGCTGTAAAAAAACCAATCTCACCTGGACCGAGCTCATCAAGCATTTTTTGTTTCGGCTGAAACACGCCAATTCTTTCTATCTGATATGTTGCGGCGTTGGATAAGAGTTTAATTTTCTGCCCTTTTTTTATTGATCCATCATAAACTCTTACCAAAACAACAACACCTAGGTAAGTATCATACCAAGAATCAACTAGTAACGCTTTTGTTGTCTGGCTTACATCACCTGAGGGGGGCGGTAGCTTCTCTGTCACCTTTTCAAGCAGATCATTGATACCGAAACCTGTTTTTGCTGAAATTTCAATCGCATCACTTGTATCTAAACCTATTACGTCTTCAATTTGTGCTTTAACTCTCTCTGGATCGGCAGCTGGTAGGTCTACCTTGTTTAAAACAACTAAAATTTCATGATTATTAGCAATAGACTGATAAACATTAGCAAGTGTCTGTGCTTCCACCCCTTGACTTGCGTCAACTACCAATATGGATCCTTCACAAGCCGCAAGTGATCTATTAACCTCATATGCGAAATCTACATGACCTGGTGTATCTATGATGTTTAGTGTAAATTCTTCATTTTTATTACTCTTGTATTTCAAGCTAACCGACTGTGCTTTGATCGTTATGCCTCGTTCTCTCTCAAGTTCCATTGAGTCAAGTACCTGATCCTTCATTTCTCTTTGTTCAAGCCCACCTGTTATTTGAATCAACCTATCAGCGAGCGTCGATTTGCCATGATCTATATGAGCAATTATCGAAAAATTTCTGATTTTTGATAAATTATGCATGTTATCTGAACTTTTTTGGGAATCCATATCTAAGATCTAATTTCAGCTTCGAATTTATTTCCTACTTCAGATATAATCATTCTTGATATTTCTTCAATTTCGAGATCTGTTAGTGTCTTTTCATATGGTTGAATTATAACATTGATCCCAATTGATTTCTTATTTTTCGGTATATTTTTCCCAGAATAAATGTCAAATATTTTAATATCTTCAATCATAGTATTTTTAATTCTTTTTATTACGTTAAGAATCTCTTCGGCTTTTGTATCTTTATCCACTATAAAAGCAAAATCGCGGCTTACCGGCATAAAGTTACTTATTGTAAACCCAGGTCTTACTTTTAACTTATTTCTTGTTTTTGATGATATTTTACCAAGGAATATCTCGAAAGCAAAGATTGGGGTGTCTATGTCAAGGTCACTTAAAATAGTTGGATGAATTTCACCAAAATGACCTAATATGTTCATTGGGCCCTGTCTTATAACCCCTGACTTACCTGGATGATAGTATTGGGGGGGCATCTTGAGTAATTTTGTAATTACTATCATCTATACCTTCAGATCTTAAAATTGCAATTATATCCTCTTTAGCATCAAATGAGTCATAATCTCGTGAATTACCTCTCCAGTCACTATTTCCTCCATGTGAGATTGCTTTGCCAAGCCTAACCCCGGATGCAAACTCAAATTGATCTTCGGGATTAACTCCACTGTAACAATTACTCACCTCAAATAGAGATATATCTTTTTGACCTTTATCTAAATTTCTTTTAACTGATAAAAGCAGACTTGGCATCAAAAGCTGTCGCATGACATTCAATTCCATTGATATGGGATTTAGAAGACGCAAATCATCATTAACTTGATAAAAAAGTTTTGCAATTTTATCTGAAATAAATGAGTAGCTAACTGTTTCCATCATCCCCCTGCTAGCCAATATCCTTTTTATATTAAATCTAATTTTTTGCGCCCTATTTATCTTCTTAGATGCTACGCCAACAGATTTTTTGAGAGGAATTGGCTTTATATTGTCAGTTCCCTTGATACGCATGATTTCTTCAACAATGCACGCATTCTCAGAAATATCATGTCTCCATGATGGTACGGTGATTTCAATTTTCTTATTTTTTTCTGATAATGAAAATCCTAACCCTTTAAGTATTTGATTTATGTCAGATTTTTTAAAGGATACACCGAGTAGCCTTGATACTTCATCCAAGTTAAAGTTTATCTTTTCTTGACGATTCAGGGGCTTTCCGACTGATTTTATATTTGATATTTCGCCACCACATATTTCCTTTATCATCTCGACGGCCTTATCCAAGCCACTGTTATTGAATCCGCTATCTATCCCTCTCTCATTTCTATATCTCGCGTCGGAGTTGATGTTTAACTCCCTGCCAGTATCCGCGATATTAATTTTGTCCCAAACTGCACTTTCGACTAAGACGTTCACAGTATCCATATTACAGCCGGTTCTTTTTCCACCGATAATACCTGCGATTGACTCCGGATTATTATCATCTGAGAAAATTGTATGAGATCGACTGAGGTTATACTCTTTGTCGTCGAGTGCAAGAATCTTCTCGCCAGCTTTTGCTTTTCGAATCTCTAAGCCCTCATTGATTTTATCATAATCAAATACATGCAAAGGACGATTCAAGTCATATGTTAGATAATTTGTTACATCAACAAGCGCATTAATAGGTCTTAATCCTATTGCCTCTAATCTGTTCTTCAACCATTTTGGTGACTCGCAATTTTTTATATTTTTGATTAATCTAAAGCTTGCATATATATTACTTTCGACATCTTTATTTATTTTTATCTTTTTTTGAATATCATACTTTCCAATAATCTTTGTCGCTTTCAGGGGCTTTAATTTTCCGATATTTGCTGCGCTTAGATCGCGCGCAATACCTCTCACACCGAGTGCATCTGACCTGTTAGGTGTTATGGATATTTCAATTACGGGGTCTGACTTATTAATTTGATCGTAAATATTATTACCAATATGAGATTTTGGATCTAGCTCCAATATACCATCATGCTCATCAGAAAGTGACAATTCTCTCTCAGAAAGTAGCATTCCACTCGACTTTACACCTCGGATCTTTGTGGCTTGTAAGATCATTGATAGTCCTGGAATATAAGAGCCTTCTGGAGCAAAAACCGCTTTCATACCTTCTTTTACATTATTAGCCCCACAAACCACATCCTGTATTCCGTTTATAGTATTTAAAGTACAAATTTTTAACTTATCAGCATCCGGATGTTTTTTTATGCTTGAAATCTCACAGATGGTAAAATCTTTGTAAGTCTCAGATGGATCAAAAACATCCTCTACCTCGAGACCAATCATATTTAATTTATCGCAGATCTCATCCAAACTTGCATTTGTGGTAAGGTGGTCTTTTAACCATGATAGTGTGAATTTCATTCAGTTAGTCCTCTTGATAGAGATGGTATATCAAGTGCCCGGAAACCATAATGCCTAAGCCAACGCAGATCTGAGTCAAAAAAAGACCGTAGATCTGTCATGCCATATTTTAGCATAGCCAAGCGATCTATACCTAATCCGAACGCAAATCCTTTATATTTACTTGGGTCTAAATTAACATTTCTTAATACTTGCGGATGGACCATCCCGCTCCCTAAAACTTCTAGCCAGTCACTGCCTTCCCCAACAATTAAACGATTTTTATCTTTTTGACATGCAATATCAACTTCGAGTGATGGCTCTGTGAATGGGAAGTAACTTGGCCTGAGCCTCATCTTTATATTTTCAACTTCAAAAAAAGCTTTACAAAACTCTTCTAAGCACCATTTTAGCTGCCCCATATTTGCATCTTCATCTATCACCAACCCCTCAACCTGATGGAACATTGGCGTGTGTGTTTGGTCAGAGTCAGATCTATATGTTCTACCCGGAGCAATAATTCTTATTGGTGGCTCCTCTCGCATCATTGTCCTGATCTGAACTGGACTCGTGTGAGTTCTGAGTAGCCTCGAATTGCCATCTTTTCCTGGTAGATAAAAAGTGTCAACCATCTGCCTAGCTGGATGGCTTTCTGGTATATTTAAAGAGTTAAAGTTATGATGTTCATCCTCAATATCAGGTCCTTCAGCTATGTTAAATCCCATATCTGAAAATATCTCAATTATCTCTTCGGTAACCTGACTTATGGGATGAATTTTACCGTTTTCAAGATTAGTATTTGTCAATGGAAGAGTAACATCTATGGCGTCTTGGCTTATTTTTTTTGTAATCTCCGCTTGCTGCAAAGCTGATTTGCAGATTTCAATCTCGTCAGTAATTTGCCTCTTAAGCGCATTTACCTGCTCGCCAAAATCCTTACGGACCTCAATTGTTTGCGATGAAATATTCTTTAAAAGTGATGTAATAGCGCCTTTTTTTCCAAGCGCAGACACTCTTATATTGTCAAGTTGATCCAATGACTTGATATCATTAATCTCTTTCAATAGTTTAGCTCGAAGATTTGAGATATCTGGGAATTTACTCATACGCAAGGTACCTATCAATTATTATAATAGAAATTTTACGACATTTAGATAAATGAATGGTAAATGGAAACTACTTAAGTTCTGCCTGAACCTTGCTCAGTATCTCCATAAATGCTTGCGGTTCATTAACAGCAAGATCAGCTAAGACCTTTCTGTCGATGCTAATACCGGCCTTGTTTAAACCATGCATAAAAGTTGAATAGCGCATACCATGTTCTCTGACCATTGCATTTATGCGCTGGATCCACAAACTTCTAAAGTCTCTTTTTCTAACTTTTCTATCTCTATAGGCATATTGTGCTGCTTTTTCTACAGCTTGCTTTGCTACACGGATTGTATTCTTTCTTCTACCATAATACCCTTTTGCTTTTGACAAAACTTTTGCATGTCGAGCATGTGATGTAACGCCTCTTTTAACTCTCGCCATCTATTCTATCCTAATTATATGGTAAAAACTGCTTAACAATCTTTTGATCGGCTTCGGCTAATACCGACATTCCTCGGGCATTTCGAATAAATTTATTAGTTCTTTTAATCATACCGTGTCGTTTCCCTGCTTGGGCACACATTATCTTGCCACTTTTTGTGACCTTAAATCTTTTCTTTGCACCAGATTTTGTTTTTAGCTTTGGCATTTTTTCAGATTTTTTAGAATTAATAAACTATGAGACTTTATAGGCTAGGTAAGAACTATTTACAACAGAAAAATAAAAAATATTTTATTAAAACGATTTATTTTGGCGCTAACACCATAATGATTTGCCGTCCTTCAAATTTTGGCTCAAGCTCAACTTTCGCAAACTCATCTGTATCATTTTTTATGCGATCAAAAAGTTTTACACCAAGCTCGGAATGAGACATCTCCCTCCCGCGAAACATAAGCGATATTTTCACCTTATCTCCAAATTCTATGAATTTTTTCATATTTTTTAATTTTACTTCATAGTCATGTGTATCAATATTTGGACGCATCTTAATCTCTTTAACACCAATTATCTTCTGCTTCTTTTTGGCTTCAGCAGCCTTCTTTTGGGATTGATACTTAAACTTACCATAATCCATAATTTTACATACTGGTAAGTCTGTATTTGGGGAAATTTCTACGAGGTCTAGCGAAAATTTTTCAGCCTCTTGTAAACCAATATCTAGAGTTACTTCACCATAATTTTCGCTGTTCGGGCCTATAAGTCTGATATTTCCTGCGTCTATCAAATTATTTATTTTATGTGCAGGCTCAGTTTTTTTTCTTGCGAAATCTTCTGTTCTTCTGGCTATGGTTAGTCTCCAATTATAGTTTTACTAAGAATTATAAATATATATAAAAATTTGGACAAATCAAATATTTATTGCGAACTAATCAACTGTCAAGCTCCGCCTGTAAAATATCCTTTAAGCCAAGTTTATAATTCGGATATTTTAATTGGAGACCCAACTTTTCTTTTATTTTCTGATTTCTAATGTATTTTGTCTCTGAGTAGAAACTTTTGGCCATTTCTGATAAGTTGGCATCACTAAACTTAACAGGCTCTGGTGGATCAATGTTTAATAATCTTGCCGCAAACTCAACAACTTCTTGAGGGGGGGCAGGCATATCGTCCGAAATATTAAATATATCTGATTTAGTATCTGACACTGAAAGCTTGTAAATAATTCGAGCGATATCGGCAACATGTATTCTGTTAAAAACATGCCCTTCCTTGATAATTCTCTTTGCTGTACCGTTAATCAAATTTCTAATTTGATTTCTACCTATGCCATAGATACCAGATAGCCGCAGTATATTAAGTGTGACGTCAAATTTGTTGCACAAATCAGTCCATTGTCTCTCTGCAAGTATGCGATTCATCGCACGATCCGACTGAGGATTTATCCTATATTTTTCATCCACGGTTGCGCCATTTGCGTCACCATACACGGCTGTTGTTGACAGATAAATAACTCTTTTAACTGAAGTTTTTAGTGCGTTGGCTATATCTTCATAATTTGACTTTAGTATAACATCCCCTTTTTTATCAGGAGCAATTGATATCAAGAGAATTTTTGAACTTGCCAATGACTCACTCAGATATATTTTGCCTTTAATAGGATTATACTCTATCAACTCAATATTTGGATTTACTTTTTTATTTCTGTCACGGGTTGTCCCCGAAGTAATCCAATTCTGATCATAAAAGTATTCACACGTCTGTAACCCTGTGAAACCAACACCAAAGCAAAATAATTTATTCAATATCTAACCCCATTCACTCACAACAAGAGGATCGTGTTCTTCTAAGATATATATCTTACGTAATTTTTGAAATTCTTTTTTTGAGATAATTTTTTTTAATGCCCATATTGCACTTGCCCGTATAATTGATGACTCATGTCTGAGGAATTTTTTAACCTTTGTTGATATCTCCTGCGACCCAGAGTTTCCTGCTGCAATGAGTACATTTCTAAGAAATCGATCCTTCCCAATTCTCTTTATTGGCGAGGTTTTAAAGAATTCATTAAATACATCGTAATCAAATTCTAGAAAAAAGGAAATCTCTGGCATGTCCAAGATTTTTTTTGCTTTCAATTGAATATCCCTTGTCTGGGATGCAAACTTGTTCCATGGACAAACGGCTAGGCAATCATCGCAACCATATATACGATTGCCAATTAACTCCCTAAATTCCTCTGGAATATGCCCTTTATATTCTATCGTTAGATATGATATACATCTTCTAGAGTCAAGTTTGTAAGGTGAAACAATGGCATTTGTTGGACATATATCCATACAGGAAGTACAGCTTCCACAATGATCTAATTCCGGGGATGAAGCTTCAAGCTTGATCGGTAATAAGATAACTCCCAAAAAAAACCAGGATCCTAATTTACGGCTGACAAGATTTGAATGTTTTCCTTGCCATCCGATACCTGCTATTTGCGCAATTGGCTTTTCCATAATTGGAGCGGTATCAACAAAAAGTTTTGACTCAACTCCATACTCATCCAGGAGCCATATACTCAACTTCTTCAGACTTTTTTTCATTAATTCATGATAGTCATCAGCTCTAGCATACACAGAGATATTTGCTTTAAGCGTCTCTTTAATATTGTGTAGTGGATTGCCTTGTGGACCATAATTTTTGGATACCACAATGACCGACTTCGCCTCTTGCCAGATATTAATTGGATGCGATCTCCTTTCTTTATTTTTTTCTAGCCAGATCATATCTCCATGGTAGCCATTTTTTAGATACTCCTCTAAACTGTCTTTTTGGTCGGGTATATCAGTAATATCGCTAAAGCCAATGTCATCAAAGCCAAGCATCTCTATTTTAGATTGTAAGACTTCTTTCGTTATTGCTTTCATATTATTATTTAAAAATCAGGATTTGAGTAGTGGTTAGGTGGTTGAAATCCGGCTATACGATCTTCTAATATAGAGGAAAATGATGGTCTGGATTTTATTCTTGCGTACCAGTTTTTAATTTCTGACCATTTATCCCAATCAATTTTATTTAAATAATCAAGACATGATATATGTGTTGCCGCCGCTACATCAGCCTGTGAAATTGCATCTCCGGCAATCCAGCTTCTAGAACTAATTAGATGAGATAGGTATTCGAAATGATATATCGAATTTTCTTGAGCTATTCTCAGTGACTCCATATTCGGACTTTTGTCATCCGTTCTATTTTTCATATAATACTTATCAATTAATTCCCTCAATATTATTTTACTTACTTCATAATAAAATTTATTGTCATACCAATCAACTAACCTTCTGATCTCAGCTTTATCTGCAAGATGGCCTGAAATAAGCGAGGTACCGTGTAGAGAGCGGCCATATTTTTCTTCAATGTATTCAATGATTGCATAATTATTTATAATTATATCATCTGTCTCATTTATCAAAACAGGGAGAGTACCCGCAGGATTAACGGCAAGAAATTCCTTTCTTTTATTCCAGATTATTTCGTCAATTGTCATGAAACTTATATTATATTCTTCCAGTGTAAATCTTACTCTTCTGGAAAAGGGGCAGAGTTTAAATTGAAATAGTTTAATCATATTATTATTTAAGTTATATTATCTAAAATTTGTAAAAAACATTCTTTAATAATAAGTTACTTTCTTTCGAAAAAAAGGTTTTCAGTAATATGAGTTGGCTTCCCACATCAAAAAAAAAATTAGAGGACAATCAGTTTATTGATGCTGTAGTATTTCCGAGGACTAGTGATATTGGCAATTTTGAAGTTCATAGAGCGCTGCCTTCAAAAGAAAGACAAATGGTTGGCCCATTTATTTTTTGGGATCAAATGGGTCCTGGAGAATTCCTCTCCGGGGCGGGTTTAGATGTGAGACCACATCCACATATTGGGTTATCTACAATCACTTATCTTTTCAAAGGTACGATGGATCATAAGGACTCTCTTGGTAATGACGTAAGAATTAAACCTGGAGACATAAACCTCATGTCAGCAGGTGGAGGGATTGTCCACTCAGAGAGAACGGGTGAGGACATACGTCAACTACCATCAGAATTATTTGGAATACAGAGCTGGATTGCGCAACCAAAAAAATATGAGGAGTCGAAGCCGTCATTTCAAAACATATTTTCAAAAGAAATTACTAAGATTGATAGTGAGGATGTCCATGGAAAAGTTCTATTTGGTGAGCTAGATGGATTAAAGTCATCAATCGACTCACAATGGGGTACACTCTATCTTGACGTAACAATTGAGGCAAAAAATAAATTTAATATCCCACCAACCTTTATCGAAAGAGCTATTTACATCATCTCAGGGAATGCATATATTCATGAAACAAAAATACCATTAAATACATTAATTGTGCTGAAGCCATCGGTAAATATTACTCTTGAGGCAACCAAACGTACACGATTGCTTGTTCTGGGTGGTGAGCCAATGGATGGACCAAGATACATTTACTGGAACTTTGTTTCATCAAGAAAAGATAAAATTGAAGATGCAAAAAATAAATGGCTCCAAGGTAAATTCCCTCTGATTATAAACGACAAAGAAGAATTTATTCCACTTCCCTGAGTAAATTTACTTTAATAAAGCAATCAATACATTATAATTCCTTACATGGTTGAATATTTACTAATTCTCTCACTTGTACAGGGTATAACAGAGTTTCTTCCGATAAGTTCATCAGCTCATTTAATGATACTAAATTTGTTTAGTGAAACTAGTGACCAATCTGTCTCGGTAGATTTAAGTTTACACATTGGCTCACTTTTAGCCTTGGTGGTTTATTTTTTACAAAACCCACTTAAATCAAAAAAAATAGCGAATTTCAATTCAGATTTTTTGTCAGTTAGGGAGGTTATTTATCTAATTTTATTCAGTGCATTGCCAACGATGGCATTTGCATACATTTTTCTTAATTATAATCTAATTTATGTAATTAGAGAGAATATACATGTAATAGTGTGGTGTAATTTAATATTTGCAATACTTCTATTTTTTGGTGATTACTTTGGCAAAAAATCTAATAAAAGGCTAACAAAAAGAAGCTTGGTTTTTTTGTCAGTATTTCAATCAATCTCGTTAATTCCTGGTGTTAGCAGGTCTGGCATATGTATCACCGTCTCGAGATTTTTAGGCTTTGGTAGAACCGAGTCGTCCATCATTTCGACAATTATGTCTTTTCCAATATTATTTGCAAGCCTCATTTTTATAGGATCAACAATTTATCAAAAACAGGATATATTTCTAACGAATACAATATTTCTTGCCATAACTCTCTCATTCTTAACATCTTACTTATCAATAAAAATAATAATTGAATTTATAGACCGAATAAAATTATATCCATTCGTAATTTACAGAGTCTGCCTTAGCTTGATAATTTTGTATATTATTAGTTGAAAACTTAACTTGAAAAACGCCCTAAATATTCAGGGATTATATTTCTTGCTGAACATGCTTCAATATCATAATCTTCGAGTTTACCGATCTCTTCTTTGTTAGTATGTAATAATATATTATCGGTTTTTAGCGATTCGAGTTGATCAAATGTGATCGGTCTCTTTGGTAAAACTTGCATTGGAGTTATGAATATTTTTGATAACGAAAAAGGTATTGGGATTAAGATTCTTTTCTTGCTGATTGTAGCCAAAATTAACTCAATCACTTCCCTAAGAGAATAGATATCTTTACCTCCAATTTCATAAATATTTTTTCTGTTGTTATCTTCTATATGCGAAATTATTAGCTTAACTAAATCAAGCACATAAACTGGCTGGAATTTTGTATCCCCATTCCCGATTAACGGAAAAATTGGAGATAGGGAGAGAATCCTCGCAAATTGATTAAAAAAATTATCATCATGACCAAAAACAACAGAAGGTCTGATTATTGTATAATTTAAGCTTTCGCGCTGAATAGAAGCCTCACCCATTGCCTTACTTCTTTGATATTTTGAACTTGAGTTAATATCGGCACCTAAAGATGACATATGTATGAATCTTTGTACATCACACTCAACACAATTCTTCGCAATAATCCCAGGTAATTCAGCATGAATATATTGGAATTTTTGCCTTTTCCTCTCTTCCAAAATACCAACTAAATTTACGACAAAATCGGACCCTTGGATAAATTTATTGATTGAACGCTCATCATTCACATTAACTCTAGAAACCTCTATCTGTCCTGGAACACCAGAAACATAGAGGTGATTTGCGGTTGCCGGATTTCTGGTTCCAATTTTTATTCTGTAGCCATCTTTCGCGAGTTCTCGAACCAAATTACGACCGATGAAGCCATTTCCACCCAAAATGGAAACAATTTTACTCTTATTTGATGGTATATTTATTTTTCTATCCTCGGTCGAAGTTATAATAGAATAATATAATTTAATTAATTGAGAATATAATATATATTCAATATAAAAAAAATAGAAATTACGAAAAAAGGCTAAGAATTGGATAGTGATATATCAAAAATTCATCTTTATAATGACGATCTACCCAGTGATTTGCAATTAAGCAACCAGGTCGCAATAGATACAGAAACTTTAGGTCTAAATCCAGCAAGAGATAGGCTTTGCTTGATCCAAATTAATGATGGAAGCGATAGCACGCATTTAATCAGGATCTCTTCACCTTTAAACCCTGCACCAAATCTAATAAAAATCCTTCAGAGTGAAAAAATACAAAAGTTATTTCACTTTGCCCGTTTTGATGTGGCTGTGATTACAAAGTCTTATGGTATATCTATTAACAATATTTACTGTACAAAAATAGCATCAAAAATAGCCAGAACCTATACTGACAAGCACAGCTTAAAGTCACTCTGTGAAGAGCTGCTCAACATCTCACTTTCAAAAGAAGAACAGAGTTCTGATTGGGGTGCTAAGAAGCTAACGGAAAGTCAGAAAAAATATGCTGCAAATGATGTGATATATTTACATAAAATCAAAGAATGCCTCGACTCAATGCTTGAGAGAGAAAATCGTATTGATCTCGCTAAATCATGCTTTGAATTTATAAATACGCAAGCGGAATTAGATCTAAGAGGCTGGGGCAATCAAAATATTTTCGATCACTAAACTATGACAAATACCTCCGAGAATAATATAAAAAAAATAAAAAATGATGAAATCGACCGAGCAAATTCTCATACGAGAAATTTAAAATTAATAAATAACCTCATACTTTTACTTATTATTTTGGGTGCGGGGACCCTAGTTTACTACATAAATTTTGCTGGTCAGAAGGTTACAGAAGTAGAGCATGTAACGCCCGTTTCTGTTGAAAAAGACACCTCTATGGCAGAAAATACTGTTGAGATAAAGAACTCAATTATCTCAGGCATCGATGGGCAGAACCAATATTATGAAATAAGTACAGAAAAAACATGGAATTCAATAGATAATAGAGACATCCTCGAAATGTCTGGTATAAAGACAAAGTTATTACTTAAAAATAATCTTGAAATTAATATAATTGGAAAGAGTGCTCGATTTAATCATAAAACAAAGCATCTGCAATTAGAGAGTGATATCGTAATATCATCTAATAAGAATGTTGAGGTTTTCATTGAAAATATTAGTATCGATCTACAAAAAAAAATAATTTCCAGCCAGCGTCCAGTTATAATTACATTTGAAGATATATGTATTGAAGGGAAGAATTTTGAAATAAATAATAATGGAGATAAGATAAAATTTACAGATGGTGTAAACTTAATTATTGGGGAGAATACACGATGCAGAATGTCCTAAGACAATTGTTCTTGATAATAATTTTTGCCTGCTCTGTATCAACACAAAGCGTTTCTTCTGAGAAAATCAAATCGTTCTTTAGTAATTCAGCATTAAATATAGAAAGTTCAAGTTTAGAAATTATTGATAGTGAAAAAAAAGCAATATTCAAGGATCAGGTAAGGATCGTAAACGAAGATGCATTACTTGCGACGGATAATCTAATATTACACTATTCGTTTGATGATATCACTGGCGATATTCAGGTTGAAAAAATAACCTGCGAAGGAAATGTGCTAATTGAATACGAGAATCAGGTAATAACAAGTCTAAATGCAGTATATGATGCTAGAATAAATCAAGTGGTATTTAGTGATGAGGTAATCATTAGTCGTGATGAGGGTAATGCAATAAAAGCTGATAAAGTCTCCGTTGATTTAGATACTATGAGAATAAAAATGGACTCAAAAAGCCGAGTCAAGGCATTCATTACCCCAAATAATTAGCGTGAGAGTGACGCTACGGATGATGTCTTAGGGGAATTAAAAAGGTATAATGTAATAACAGAAGATAACATGCAAGATCTACTCACAATTGAAAATATCGCAAAGGACTATAACGGCATAAATGTTATAAATGATATTTCTATTTCTGTAAAACCAGGAGAAATTATTGGTCTCCTTGGCCCAAACGGTGCAGGTAAAACAACACTTTTTTATATTATTATGGGCCTTATAAAACCACGAAAAGGTACAATTAAAATAAATAATAACGATATTACTAAGCTTGCCATGTATAGCCGAGCCAGGCTTGGTATTAGTTACTTACCACAGGAACCCTCTATTTTTAGAGGCATGAATGTTCGAGATAATATAAACTCAATTTTGGAGATAACAGAGAAAAATAAAAAGTTGAGAAAAATTAAATTAGAGAAACTACTCGAAATATTCGGACTTGAAAAAATACAAAAAAATTCAGCACGTCTGCTTTCGGGAGGTGAAAGAAGAAGAGTAGAAATTGCCAGATCTATTGCCGGTCAACCGAAGTACATACTTATGGATGAGCCTTTTTCTGGAGTCGATCCTCTGGCGATTGAAGAAATAAAAAATATTATAAAGTCCCTGAGCGCTAGTAATATTGGAGTTTTAATCACGGACCATAATGTTAGAGAAACACTTAGTCTTATTGATAGAGGCTACATTATATATGAAGGAAATATTTTGGTTGGCGGTACCTCTGATGAAATACTCAAAAGTGAAGAGGCTAAAAGAGTTTATTTAGGAAGTGAATTTAACATATAGTTTTTTAAAATGGGTCTTGGTCTTACAAATATTGCAACAATAAATCAGGCACAAACGCTATCACCGCAAGTGCAGTTAACGATAAAATTGTTAAGTCTTAACAATGCTGAACTAGAGAGCTATTTAGAAAAAAAAATAGAGGCCAATCCTCTCTTGATTGAAAAGCAGAACACAAAAGAACACGAGCTCAGAATTCAAAAATTTACAGATAAGTATTCCCGAAATTCTTCAAATTTAGATCTATTGAATAATATAAGCTATGCAAAATCTCTAAGAGAACACCTTTTAGACCAATTACTCATCTCAAGAATGAACAATAAAGAAAAAATTATAGCGACTTACCTTATAAATATTTTAGATGAAGCTGGCTACTTGACTGAAAGTGATGAAATAATTTGCACAAAGCTTGGAATTGATACTGAGGTATACGAAAAGATTTTGATAAGTTTACAAAATTTCGAGCCGACTGGAGTATTTGCAAGGAAACTCAGTGAATGTATTTATTTGCAACTTAAAGAGAAGAATTTAATGAATGAAGAATTATCAGAACTTCTCGCTAATATTGAACTTATTGCTGAAGATAATTATAAGGAATTAACTTCCCGCCTAAATATTGATAAGGAAGATTTGTTTAAGTTAATAAATGTAATAAGAAAATGTAATCCAAAGCCGGGTTTAAATTACTCACGTGATACTCTTGAAATTATTGCTCCTGATATCATCATCGAAAAGAACTCGAGTGGTGTGTATGCAATAAGGCTCATACAAAATTACTTTTCAAACATTACTGTCGACCAAACATACAGCGATATAATACTAGAATCAAAAAAGAAAAAAGATGAATTCATAACAAACCATTATCGAGATGCAAAGATGTTGATCAGCAGCATAGCGCAAAGACAAAGAACTCTCTTAAAAATTGCAAATGAGGTAATGTTACAGCAAAGAGGTTTTCTTGAAAATGGAATAAATCATATGCGGCCATTAAATTTAGATAAAATTTCAAAAATAACAAATCTTCACATTTCGACCGTGAGCAGATCTATTCAAAATAAATTTATTGAAACACCAAGGGGGACATTTGAGATGAAGTATTTCTTCGATAAGGGTACTTACGGAGAAGAACAAGATATGCAAATTTCATCAAAGACAATAGAAAATAGAATAAAAGAACTAATAAAAAACGAAACTCCGTCAAATATTTTATCTGATGACAAAATTGTAAACCTATTAAAAAAATATGATATAAATATTGCAAGAAGAACAGTAGCAAAATATCGTACAAAATTGAATATTTTACCCTCATCTAAAAGAAAGAATCGTTATCTTTAGGAATATTTTTTAAAGGATAAGACAATGACAATGACAATAGATATGCACACCCATGTAGCACCTAGGCAAGCTGTAAAAATTGCAGAAAGTGGAGGAACATGGCATGGCGTAGAATTTTATCGCGATAAAAGTGATAAGCTTACAACATCCTATGGTGATCTAAAGATGTCCCTACCATGGCCAAAAAAAATGGAAACACCAGATGAAAGACTCAATTCCATGGACGCTCGTAAAATCGATATACATATACTGAGTATTAGCCCTCTTATGCATTGGCACGGTCTTGATAATACAAATGCAGTAGCGTACGCAAAAGATGTTAATGATGACATATCAGACTATGCAAGCATTAATGGAAATAGATTTAAATCATTCTGTTTTTTACCACTACAAGATCCTAAAGCATCGGTAATTGAACTTGAAAGATGTGTAAATTCAAAAAGGATGTTGGGCGCTATGGTTGCTACAAATGTAAATGGAATGGATTGGGATGATAAAGAGTTATATCCAGTTTTAGAAGCTGCCAATGATTTAAAATGTCTAATTTTTTTTCACCCCACACGGGGCAGAGCAGACTCATGGTTAAAGAACTATCACTTAAGAAATCTTATTGGCAATCCATTGGAAACAACGGCAGCAATGGGATCTATTATTTTTGGGGGGATTTTAGATAAACTTCCTAACCTCAACCTATGTTTTGCTCATGCTGGAGGATTTATTCGCCAAGGTATAGGTAGATTTGATCATGGGTACAGAGTTAGGGAGGAAGCGAAAGAAAATATTTCTAATTTACCGTCTTCTTATCTAAAAAATTTTTATTATGACACAATAACACACTCGGAAAGCGGTCTCAGAAATCTAATTGATATTGTTGGTATAGATAAAATATTTTTAGGAAGTGACTACCCAGCTGATATGGGTGAACCTTATCCAGTTGACTTTGTAAGTAATTGTCAGTCTTTATCAAAGGAAGAAAAAAATAAAATCTTCAGTGAAAACATATCAGGATTTATAAAATAGGAAACTTATAATGAAAAGAAAAGAAAAGAGTGAAAAAAACAGCAAGCTTGCTGAGACATTCGCCGAAAGAAGGAGTCATGTATATCCTGCGCATGAATGGTTAGCTGAAAAATTTCCAGAATATGTTCAAATTATGCTTGATTTAGATTTTGAAATAAGACAAAAAACAAAAATTTACGATGAGAAGATGCATGAGCTTTTCCATATAATCGCACTTGCAGTTAAAGGCTCGAATCCTCATAATCAACCACATCTTAAAGCGCACATAAAGAAAGGTTTAAAATTGGGTTTGAAACCTGAAGAGATTGCCGAAGCATTAATGGTTTGTGTGAATCCTGGAGGTGCAATGGTCCTAACTTACAGCGTCACATGTATGCTTGAAGCCCTTGAAGAACTGAGGGAAGAAGATTGGCAAGGATAAAATAGGAAACTAAATGTTAGCCAAAGGCACCGGTTGACCTGTTTCTGATGCTTCTGCCATAGCAAGAGTTACAGCCAGAGTTTGCCGAGCCTCTTTTGCTGTTGTGAGATGGCATTTCGCTCCTGTTGATTGTGAGTCAAGCCATTCTTTTGTTTCATCTGCTATACGACCGAACATAATTCCATCTGCCCACTCACCAGAGGATCTACTACCCAAAAATGCTAAGTTTAATTTTTGATCTGGAGCATAAGCATTGCTGTATCCATGTTCAGAATACATAATTTGATCTCGGTGATCATCATCTATTAGTATAACACCATCCCGACCCATTACTTCAAGCCGAACACTTTGACCTGTTGTTGGGAAGCCTCCCGGTAAGGCATAGCATATATCAAATGAAAAAACTGCCCCGGTTGAATATTTTACCATTGTTAAACTAATATCATCGACATCAAATCCTTGGTCTCTGAAGATAGTTCCATGACCCATTGCCTGAACTTCTACTGGAGAAACATCAGGACCAAGACACCATCCAATATAATCAACGTTATAGGTAATAATATCCAATATTGGTGTTGCTTCTGGACATCTTTTAAGAATTTCAAGCATATTTGTTCTCGTGTTATAAACACGTGTCATGCCACCTAATATTGGACCAAGTTTTCCTTTCGAAATTTCATCATGTGCCACAAAATATTTTTGAAGAAATCTCTGAGAATAACCAATCCTCAGATCAACACCTTTTTCTTGAGCTAATTTTGATAACCGGTCACCATCGTCTATTGTCAGGGCGAGTGGCTTTTCAACTAATACCGACTTGCCTGCCATAATTGCAGCTTCAACCGAGTCCCTGTGTTGATCTTCGGGCGTTGATACAATAACTACATCAACTCTTGGGTCATTAATTAACTCTAAATTATCCGTTGAATATCCATTTGCCTTTGATATTTCGGCTAATTTTCTTGCTTGCCCTTCATTGATGTCGCCAACAACAAGATAGCTAACGGCAGGATGAAGAGATGCTAATCTTGCTCTGTGCGAGCCCATTCTTCCGGAACCCACTACAGCAACGCCTAATTGGCGCTTTTTGAAATCATTGCCTGAGAGGATCATGCAACTTCTTTCTTTGGAATCCCACCCCTCTCAACATAAGAGTATCTCTCCATTAAGTCTGGCGCTAAAGCTCTTCTGAATTCTTTTGGGAATGAAATCCACATTCTAAGTAGATGCCTTTTTAGCTTTGGATCCTCATGATCTATAAAGTCCTCTCTGGCATGCAATATCTGATGATTATTGATAAATTGTATATCACCCTCGTTAAAATCCATAGAAAGACGAAGTGACTCACGTTCACCTATTTCTTGAACAACATCAAGTGCTTCTCTCTGCAAATCTGTTAGCGCGAGGTGTTGACCATGACGTGTAACTGACTCAAAAAATGCTCTTGATGTAAGACGTGATGTCAATTTTCCTGCAAAATGACTGTACATTGGGCAAGTATACCATGGTTGTTCACCTTCAGGATTTTCACCTCTCCAATCAAGATTAAAAGGGCTATGCAGTGTATCTATAAGGTCAGGTCTCTCTTCACTAATGACATTATGAATTGTTAGCGCTGACACTAGGAAGCTTGCGCCTCCTTTCTTTGCTTTTCTTTGACAAAATAAGCCGACAACATCAACAGGCAACTGATCTGAATGAAAATCCATTTTCAATGTAGTTTGATAGAGTCTTGTGGTAGGGTCAGACATCTTTTTCCCCTCATCAGTCACATGTCCAAGCAGATGTCCTCTTGTATTTTGCGATACAGGCCGGCCCAAATGCAAACCAATGCCCCAATAAATTAATTCACACTCTAGATCTGTGTACCTATCACGATCAATACCTCTTAACAGAACAAATCCCAGTTGATTTTCTAAAACATCATATAAGGAGGTAATCTTTTTTGAGAGCGTTGGTAGACTGAAATCTTCTTTGTTAAATGGTATACTTAAATTTCGTTCTTTTACCGATTGAAGCGCGCTATGTATTTCTTCAAGTTCCACTTCATCTAAATGTATCAA
>CACBED010000010.1 GCA_902538185.1 uncultured OCS116 cluster bacterium | reverse complement strand
TAATCCAAGCTAGAACTAAATTAGAAAATCTTGATGATAGGAAAATCGAGTTGAATGATAAAATCAAGATTAATTTAGGGATAAACTCAAAAGATTTATTCGATGATACAAGCGCAAGCTCTCTTGACCGAGAAAAAATCATTGAGCTGTTATCACAAGCATACACACAGAGGGAAAAAATTGGAGCAGTAAATCTAACTGCCTCAGATCAATATGCAGAAAAAAAAGAATACCACGAGAAGCTATGCCACGAAAATGAGGATCTTATCTCAGCGACTGAAACATTGCATAAGGGAATTGTAGAAATTGATAGAGAAGCTCGGGAACGCTTGCAGCTCAATGACTCAATATTTCTGTTGTTAATTTTTATATTTTCTTCTATTGAGTTTATCTTAATTTCATTTGATAAAGCTGAGTCTTTTTCGGTAATTATTTTTTTATCTAACTCCTTAATATTATCAGTCACCAGCTTTTGTTCCTCGATAAGCCTCTTCCATTTTTCTTTTTCCATTGACTGTTCGTGTATGATTTTTTCAAGATTTTTAGAAACTTCTCTTCTATCCGTTTTCAGAGTTTCTAGTTTCATTTCGTTGCTTTGTATATTTTTACTCAGATCTATAATTTTCTTTCTAGCATGGGGTATGTTTGTATTTTCAGCATCAGTATTAAATTTCTGTACAAAGCCGTCCCACCTTATCATTTCGCCATTGGCATTAATAACCTGCTGCCCCGGTCTCAATAACTCCATAATTTTATTTATTTCGTTGACCTCAGTATAACCAGTATATTTCAAAAATATCTGTATCTCCTCTGGTCCTTCAATTAAGTCAGCTAGTGGCGTTATACAATCTGCAAATTTATCATCAAATTCTTGATTAGTGTTGATCCAGAATTTCTTACCTTTTTTAAGTGTAGAAATTTCAAGATCATTGAGAATTCTTCCAACTTTCTTTTCAAAGCCATCAGTGATCTTAATTTTATTAACTATAGCATCAGGATTTTCGATACTTAATAGGTATTCTTCGAGCTCTTTTTTAGTTTTTTGTGATTGCCGGATCTCGAAATCTAATATTAAGCTTAATTCTTTGTTTTTTTCTAAATCCTGTGAGAGTTTCCTTCTATTTTCTTCGCATTGATCAATATCTCTGAGGGTGGATATGAGGCTTTCTTCTATCTTTTTCTGCTTATTCATATACAAGTCTCTATCTTTTTCGTTGGAGTCATCTACGCCACGATAAGATTTATCTTTTAGGGCATTTTCCAGCTCGGTTGAAAGTTTTTTTAGGTTTTCATGGCATTCTTCAATTTGATCTTCAATGTTTTTATTTTCAGTCTCCATGGTAAGCACTTCTGATAGATGACGGTTATATTCTTTTTCTAGCATCTTATAACTATCTATAGCATCACTTGATGCCTGTATTATATTGCTCTCAATCTTCTCTATATCATTAATGGTTTTGTGCAGTTCTGCTAATTTGCTATCCAAGCCTTCGAGCTGACTCTCTTGGTCAGTTAGGTTTGTTTTTTCGCGATCCAGATCAATCAATATTTGATCTACTTGTTTGCTGGCTGCAGTAATTTTTTCTGTTGTGTATTGTAATTCATTTTTTAAATTAAGTTCGTTACTTCTTTTTTGCTGAAGATCATCAATAAGGTTTTCATATTCTTGTCTAATGGGCTTCATGAAATCACCAAGGTCATTATTTTCAAACTCTAAACTGCCAATTTCATTTTTTATATTTTTTACATTATCCTGTATGCCTTTGATATTTTGACCTAATTCCTCTCTTTTAGCCTCAATCGAGTGCCAATCTATTTTCAGTAATTCTTTTTCGTAATCCCTTATTTGGGAAGCAATAGCTTTAAACTTTTCAGCCTGATTTGCTTGTCTTTTGAGTGAAGACATCTCGGTTCCTACAACACCAATAATATCAGCAAGTCGTTCTATATTCAGTCTTGTTGCATTAAGCTTTAGTATTGCATCATGCTTGCGGTGATGGAGACCACTAATGCCTGCAGCTTCTTCTAGTATCTTTCTTCGCTCATTTGGTTTTGACTCAATAATTTGGTTAATTTGACCCTGCTTAACAATTGATATTGAATGCGGGCCGAGAGAATTATCCGCAAAAAATAATTGAACGTCTTTCGCTCTTTTTTCTATTGAATTAATATAGTACTTCGAGCCGGAATTTCTCTCAATCCTTCTTTTGATTTCATATTCATCACCACCAGCTTTACTCCCATCTGAAGCGTTAGTAGTTTCGCTCATAATTACAGAAACTTCAGCAAAGTTTCTGGACGGGCTTGTGTCAGTGCCTGAAAAAATGACATCATCCATTTCTGACCCACGGAGATTCTTATAGGATGTTTCACCCATAACCCATTGGAGGCTGTCTAAAACATTTGACTTACCGCAGCCATTAGGCCCAACGATTCCAGTCAGACCCCTCTTTATTTCAAACTCAGTTTGTTTTTCAAAAGACTTGAAACCGTGCAGTTTAATTTTGTTTAATTCCATTTTGGAATAGATCCTCCTAAACTCCTTTGTATGAGTCCAATATTCTTTCTATTTCTGATTTAAAATATGAATATGGTTTGTTACCGGATATCACTTTATCGTTAATAATAAAAGATGGTGTGGAGTTAATTTGAAACTCCTTTATAGCATTTTCTTTTTGAATAATTAGTTGATCCAATAATTCTTGATCATTCAAGCATTGGTCAAAGTCTTCGGCGCTTAGCCCTGCCTGTTTTGATAGGCTTTTTAACTCAGCAATTGCGTTATCTGAATACCACTTACTTCTATTTTGAAATAAAATATCAATGAAAGCGAGAGAAATACTATTATCTACGCAACGCGCCAGCATTGAGGTCGCCATTGAGAGTTTATCGAGTGGAAATTCCCTGAATATAAATTTAACCTTACCCGTTTCAATATAATCTTCCTTTAAAGCGGCATAGGTTTTGGTATGGAAATCAGCGCAATGTGAACAAGTCATTGATGCATATTCAATAATTGTTACTGGGGCATTATTATCACCGATTGATAACTCCTCAAGAGATACTTCGGATACTGAAGGCTGAGCTATATTAACACTTATATCTTCCAGGAGTGGATAATCTACACGGGAGGATTTATCTGTGTATGCGTGAACAGAAAAATAAAATGTGCTAACAAAGAAAATCAGTCCGAAGAACAATAATAATATTTTATTTTTTCTCATTTTTTCTTTTCTCCATAATATTTTTACCGAGCTTTGCTAGAGCATCTTCAAGAGTTTTGCTTTTTTCTACTTGGGCTTCATGGCTAGTTAGGCATGGAAGCTGAGTTGTTATATTATTGGTAGCTCGATCTTTGTAATTAATTTGATTTTTTTCAGGTTTATTTTTGATAACTAAATCTGAAATGAAATTTTGACCATATATCTCATTTACTCTGTCAATTATTGAGTTCCGTCTATATTGCATTTCTATCGCAGAAGAACCAGATACCTCAAGATGTAGTTTTCTGTATAATTTTTTTGCACCATTAATAAACCTATATTCAGTAGTTATTTTTTTTGGAAAAACTTGATCTTTGTATTCATCCTCAAAAACTTGATCCCAAAGTATTGAAAGTTCATCAACTTTAACACCATATTTTTTCTTTAGTGGCTCTATTAAAGGCTCAATAAAATTACTGATATGTAATCTGGAGTTATATTGCCCTGCTAAATTATATATATTATCTTGTTTAGACATTGGGTTACCATTTCTATTTATCCATTATTATATTATTATTAAATACAGAAATGTACAAACCAAACGATATAACATACCCACTAATTTCATGGTATAAGTCAAACAAAAGAGATCTTCCTTGGAGATATGCATTTAACCATAAAAACGCACCCTATGAGATCCTTGTTAGCGAATTCATGCTTCAGCAAACCACGGTTGCGACTGTTTTAAATTATTATGATAGATTTATAGAAAGATGGCCTACTAATAAGGATCTATCAAATGCGACCGAAGATGAGGTTCTGGAAATCTGGTCTGGACTCGGATATTATTCAAGGGGTATAAATTTATTAAAAACCTCAAAAATAATTTTTCATGATTACGCAAATAAAATACCAAAAAATATTGATGTTTTAAAAACATTTCCTGGCGTGGGTGAATACATGTCATCGGCTATTGCATCTATCGCATATAATCTTCCTTCAAAAGCAGTGGATACAAATATTCAGAGGGTAATCACAAGGTATTACCAATTAGATTTTAAAAACCTAGCTCGTAACCGAAAGATGGTTCAAGATATTGTTTTATTACTGACCAGTAATGACTCTCCCAGAGATCTCATTCAGGGTTTGATGGACCTAGGATCATCGCTGTGCACTCCAAAATTACCCAATTGTGAGAAATGCCCTTTGAAAAGGGGGTGTCATTCTTATAGAAATAGTAAATTTGAATTTACATTAAAAAAAATAAAAAAAATGATACCTCAAAGATATGGACGTGTTTATTTAATTGAAAGGTCGGATGGCTCTTATCTCCTTGAAAGGAGGGCAGAAAAAGGGCTTTTGGCAAAAACCTATCAATTTCCAACAACGGATTGGTGTGAAGTGAAGCCACCATCAGACTCCCCAAAGTCATATCAGAAAATGAACATTGTTGGGAAAGTCAATCATAGATTTTCACATTTTACTTTAGAATTAACGGTTATAAAAGTTGATTATGAGTCAAGGGATATTAAGAATATTACAGTGCCACAAAATGGAATATGGAAAAAACCGAACCAGCTAGATCAGCTTGGTTTATCAAGTCTAATGAGGAAGGCATCTAAATACATAAAAGTTTGAATTATTTTTTATACATTACTCATCGATACCAGACTTAATCTGGTCACGTATTTTATCTATTGGATAGAGGCTATTGTTTTTAAGAAAATGCCAATATATCCATCCATTACAACTTTCTGTGCCCTGATAATGAGCTCCAATTTTATGAATTGAACCATTAACTTTATCAGCTTGGAGCGTCCCATCAGCTTGAACAATGGCAACATTTTTCTTTTTTGAACAGTAAAGCTTTTCCCCAATCCCAATCAATCCTCTTTCGATGAGTGTGCCAAATGGTATTCGTACCTGATCTCTTTTTGTCGATTTTATATGTATGCTTGATGAGCAGGGACTATCAATTTCCTCGAGTCTTCGCTCTGCAATCCTAACGTAATCTTTATTCCTTTCAATACCTATCCATCGTCGCCCTAATTTTTTACAAACCGCGGCCGTCGTTCCACTTCCGGAAAATGGATCAAGAACAATAGCATTTGGATCAGATGACGATACAATAACTCTATAAATTAAAGCTTCAGGCTTTTGTGTTGGGTGTAATTTTGTCCCATCATTATCACGAAGGCCCGTAAGTTTGTCCGTGAGATTATTTGCAAATATGATGGCCGGGCATACAATGTTGAAAGTTTTTGGATTTTTTGTAGCAGGGATGTTTTTTTCAGGTAATTTATTCATAGCACCTCTTGGTGTTGCACCGTTGCTTTTTATTACGGCATTTACCGGATTAGAAATACTTGTTGCATTTTTGCAAGCATATGTATTTGCAATTCTAACTTGTATTTATCTAAACGATGCAATACATATGCATTAGTTATAATTATCAATATTAAAAAGGAGAATATTATGGAACCAGAAGCAGCTAAATTAATAGGAGCAGGATTAGCAACAATTGCACTTGCCGGCGCCGGTATTGGTATTGGTACTATTTTTGGTAACTACCTGTCAGGGGCACTGAGGAATCCCTCTGCGGCTCCAGGACAATTTCCAAATCTTTTACTTGGATTTGCTCTTGCGGAAGCTACAGGTTTATTTGGGCTAGTAATAGCATTAATTCTACTCTTTGTTGTATAAGTTACAAAGCTATTTAAAAGAGGACTAGTATGTCGGAATCAGGGATGCCTCAATTAAATACAGAATATTTTGCATCGCAAATATTTTGGTTAGTGATCTCTTTCATTATACTTTATGTAGTCATGGCTAAGTATGCCTTACCAAAAATTGCAAATGTAATTGAAACGCGAGAAGATATAATAGCAAGAGACGTCGAAGAAGCTGAGAATTTCAAAAAGGAGTCTGAAATCACCGAACAAGGATATCAAAAGTCAATAAAAGAAGCACAAGAGAAAGCCTCACAATATTTATCGAACTCAAGAAAAAAACTAAATCTTCTAATCGAAGATGAAAACAATGATTTTGAAAACTCCAGTCGGGAACTCATGCAAAAATTTGAGACAGAACTTGAAAAAAAGAAAAGTGCTGTCCTTGCAGATTCGGAACAGATCGCATACGACGTATCCAGCGATATTATATCAAGAGTTTTTGGTGAAAACCCGCTTGTTGAGGACACCCTCAAAGCGAACATAAAAAGTATGGTAAAAAGGTAATTGGTAAAAGAAGATGCTAGAAAAAGACGCAACCTGGGTAGCGATTGGATTTATAATGTTTCTCTTACTCTTGGTCTATTTCAAAGTACCAGGGCAGATTACAAAAATTCTCGATAGTCGTGCGCAAAAAATAAATGATGAGTTGGAGGAAGCCAAAAAACTCAGGGAAGAAGCGCAAACAGTTCTTGCAGAGTTCCAAAAAAAGAATAAAGAAGCCGAGAAAACAGCTAAAACAATAATAGATGACGCGAAAAAAATTGCGAAAAATTATGAGAAAGAAGCAAAGATTAAATTAGAAGAAAGTCTTGAGAGAAAGAAAAGATTACTCGATGAAAAATTGAAAAGGGCTGAGTCAGAAGCCTTAATCGCCATAAAAGAAGAGATTAGTGAAGTTGTTTTTCAAGCTGTTAGTAAATCAATCACATCAAATAATATAAAACCTAGCTCATATGAAGAGATGCTTAGGGATGGCATCAAACAAATCAGAAAATAATCCTGTCCTATGAACTTTTGTTAAATTCAACCTGATCCGCAGTTAACTTAAATCCAACTAAAATTTGATAATCGCTAGTATTTTTTGATCGCTCAAAATTCAATTTAAAATCTTCAAGAACATACTCAAACCTTGCCAATGTGGCTCCCTCTGGTATGCTCACATTTATATCAACATAGCTGCGTGAGATGACCTCTTTCTTTTTATTTATCACAGCAACAAATGCTGGCAAATTATAGAAATTGTCTTGGGCGCCCTGACCAAGGGATAAAGTTCCAATGATGAGTATATTTCCTATTGTATAATTTGGTTCAATATTACACTCATAATCAATTCTATCAATGCGGCCTCTATAGATTATATTTGTTTCATCATTTGATCCAAAATCTTTAAACTCGGTGATGCTGATTGCATCAGCAAGTATCATCGGCTTGGGACACGTTAGCTCCTGGGCAACATTTTTTGAAAAAGGATTCATATTGTATTTCGCAAGATCAGGCATACCAAGGTTAGGCATACTAAAGTCTGATACGGTCTCGCAAGATGTTAAAAAAAAGATCAGCAAAAATGATAAAAGTTTTTTCATTTGTTATTCAAGGATTATATTTGAACAATTATGTTGATAACTATATTATTCATAATATCGCTGATAAAGCTATATAAATTTATAAATAAAGAAATAATTAAACTAATGGCTGTGTATACAAAGGTGAATTTTGCTGAAGCGCATGAGTTTCTCGAAAAATACTACTCAATAGAGGATCTTGAAGAACTAATTGAAATCCCACAAGGCGTTGAAAACACTAATTACATAATAAAAACAAAAAATAAAAAATTTATACTAACCCTCTATGAGAGTAGAGTCTCACATAGTGATTTACCTTTCTTTATCAACCTACTAGTGGCACTGAATGATAAAAATATTGAATGTCCAAATCCTATAAAAATGAAAAATGGAAGTTATACAAAATTATTGAATAATAAACATGCTGCAATTTTTAGTTTCTTACCAGGTAAATCAACTACAGCCATTAAAAATGAGCACTGCTTCCTAGTTGGTCAGACGCTTGCAAATATTCATCTAAAAACAACAGATTTGAGTTTGCACAGAGAAAATAAATTATCACTAAAGTATTTGACAGATCTTTTAAGCCTGATCAATCAAACACCCGGAAAACCTCATAGTAAATTATATATGGACATATCAAATGAATACGATTTTCTCATGAATAATTGGCCGACTGATCTTCCAAAGGGAATTATCCACGGCGATCTTTTTCCTGATAATATTTTCTTCCAAAATAGCAAGCTAACGGGAGTAATTGACTTCTATTTCGCATGCAATGAATTCTATATATTTGATATAGCAATCTGTATTAACGCTTGGTGTTTTGAGAGTGACTACTCATTTAATATTACAAAAGCTTCACACTTACTAAAGGGATATAAATCACTGAAAAACTTAACTGAAGATGAGGTTCAATTCCTACCTATTATGTGTCGCGGTAGCGCCCTGAGATTCTTAATAACACGCCTTGTTGATTGGAATAAAAGAGATGAAAACGTTCTTGTAATACCAAAAGATCCGAGTGAATATTATAATAAACTACAATTTCATCAATCAGTAACGAGCTCAATGGATTATGGAATCTATGATAAATAAGGTGATAATTTATACAGACGGTGCATGCTCAGGTAATCCTGGATATGGCGGGTGGGGAGCTTATCTAATTCATGAAAATAATATAAAAAAGATTTCAGGGTCTGAAGTAAATACCACAAATAATAGAATGGAACTTAGAGCAGCAATTGAGGGTTTAAGTGCACTTAAAGGACCATGCAAAGTTGTGCTTTATACTGACTCAGTGTATTTAAAGGATGGCATTACAAAATGGATTATTAACTGGGAGAAAAATAATTGGAAAAATGCCAATAACAAAGAAGTAAAAAATAAGGATCTATGGATTAAATTACTTGAAGCGGCAAGCATGCATGAGATCGAATGGAGCTGGGTGAAAGGCCACGAGGGAAATGAGGGAAACGAAATAGCTGATAGGTTGGCAACACAAGCTATATTAGATGCTAAAATTAATCAATAATAAAATCCTCAATAAAGAATTCCTCATCATTTAAAATAACTACGGAGAAATTTTCGCTACTAACTTTTTCAGTTTTCATATTACGGGTAAGTAAGAAATTATAGCTTGTATAGGACTCTTTAATATCCTCAATATCTGAAAGGAAAAATTTTATAGAATTCATGGGATATATTTTTCTTATTGGTTTCGAGAATCTCAGATTTATAATTTCGCTATTATTTGATTGTAAGAGTCTAGCTGAATTGATAGCGTTTATACCATCATCTCTATGAAATGGGATATTTTCAAGAGTATCTTGAATTCCTCTATTTGATTTTTTTCTATAATAATCTAGGCTATCAAGCATCGTCATTTTTATCTTACCATCAATTGGTATGCATATGCTGTTACATACTCCTAAATTGTAGCTTAATGATAAATCTATTTTCTCCTTTGTATCTGCTAAGGAAATTTGAATCGGTATTATAATATTTCCATAATAGCCATAGTTTGTTCCATATTGATCTTTAATCACCTCAGGAAGTGGCCATTGTACCTCATAATTTATCACATTATTTGTACTTATTTTTATATCTGGCTCTATGCCACTATCGCCAGGATTTGCCCAGTAAGTATATGTATCATCGCTTAAGTTAATTTCAAAGCCGATGTATAAATTATCATTTTTAAATTCAGACATAATTACTCGCATTTCTGAATTGATATTCTTATGCCAATCAGTTTGCATTGGCATATTGACGCTTCTATTCAAGATAGCGAGAATAATTAAAAGTAAAAAAAATAATAATCCAAATATTGGACTCAGATGCTTAAGGTTTGTGTTGGCCATTATAAATCTTTTTCCTCAATGAAAATAAGATGTGGTCCTCCCATCTCCCATTAATCCTTAAATAATCTTTAGCATACCCCTCCTCGTCGAACCCAAGTCTCACGAGTAAGCTTTTAGAAGCAACATTGTTTGGTACACATGCAGCTTCAACTCGGTAGAAGTTAAAATCATTAAATAGATACCGTAATAATAAAATAAGTGATTTTGTCATGTAACCTTGGTTAGAATGCACTTCCCCTATCCAATAACCAATTGTACAACTTTGAGATACACCTCTTTTTATATTAAATACATTAATACCTCCCATTAAATCATTTTTTTTGTTAAAAATAAAATAAGAGTACTGTGTATCATGTTTTCTTTTTTGTGAATATATTGACAGTAGCTTGAGGTATCTTTTCAGACTATGCTCTCCTGGGTACCAAGTTGGCTCCCAAGGCGTAAGAAACGCTTTACTTGACTCCCTAATACTTCTCCATTTTTTATAATCAACCAATCTCGGGTATCTGAGATAGATATCTTCTGAGCATAAATTATTTCTAGTATCCTTAATAATTTTTACTCACCCAATCATTAGCGGTAGAATTTTTGTATGGCATCTTGATCTGATAATTTTGAGATTGCTCCAAGTGCACTTATTGTAAGTTTTTTGGATTTAAAAGTTTCTGATACAAAATTAGTTATATGTTCTTTTTCTATGGAATCAATTCGGTCGAGTGTTTCACTTATATCAATAACCCTATCATAAATTGATATTTGTCTTGCAATTTGATTCATTCTCGCAACAGGGCTCTCTGATGACATAAGTAATCCTGCTTTTAATTGCTTCTTTGCTTTATCAATTTCTTGATCAGTTATACTTTTTTCACTATTTAAAATTTCATTGGCCACAGCCTCACTATACTCATTGACCTTCTCCGGGGAGGTTGCCGAGTAAATACCGAAAATGCCTGTATCTTTGTAACTTGATGAGAAAGAGAAGACAGAATATGCCAATCCACGTTTTTCTCTTATATTCTGAAATAACCTGGAGGACATCCCGCCACCAAGAATATTTGAGAAGAGGTTAGCTACGTATAGATCATCATCATGGTAAGAACAACCCTCAAATGCATAGATGATATGAGCCTGCTCTATATCCCGACTCTCTCTTATTTGACTAGGTTTATAGACTGCTTTCGTAGTCAACGGTGTGTTGCCACCTTGAGTGGGCTCGAAATACATTTCACAAAGATTATGTAGTTGGTTATGGTCAACAGAACCTGTTGCAACTATTGTTAGGTTATTTGAGTGATAAAATTTGTTTAAATAAGACATCAAATCATCTGATTTTATATTGATTAAAGTCTCCCTATTTCCAAGTATGGACCTTCCAATTGCCTGACCTTGGTATGCCGCGCTTTGAAAATTTTCAAATACACTATCATCTGGTGAGTCCCTATAAGAGGCAAGCTCTTGAAATATAACGTGCTTCTCTTTATCCAATTCCATCGGATCAAATATGGAATTTTGCATTATGTCTGATAATATTGAAATACCAATTTCTATGTCATTTTTAAGCATCCGTACAAAATAAGAAGTCCTCTCAACGCTTGTTGCAGCATTTATATCACCACCAACATTCTCAATTTCCATTGCGATTTCCTTGGCTGTTCTAGACTTGGTTCCCTTAAAAGCCATGTGCTCTAGTAAGTGTGATATTCCCTGCTCACTTTCTAATTCATTTCGTGAGCCAACTTCTGCCCAAATACCGAGCGAAACCGAGCTAAAATTCGGCATATTTTGTGATATTATCCTGATACCATTACTTATTTTACTTTCTGTTATTGTCATCTTTTTACTCACTAAAATTTTTTTTTATAAATGCACTAATATCCCCCACATCATTCGGTAGATCAATAATATTTTCATGCAACTTATAGATATCTTCGGATATATTTGGGAGTTCTGGATTAATTCTGATCGCCTTCATAACAGTATCTGGAAATTTTGCGGCATGAGCAGTTGATAGCACAATTGAATTTGTATAACTATTTTTATAGTGAACGCCAACAGCAATTGCAGTATGGGGGTCAATTATTTGATGTGTTTTATTATACATATCTTTTATTATTTTAACCGTTTCATCTTGATTCAATGATCCCGCATCAAAACTATTATTAAAAGATTTTAGCTCAGAATTATTGAGCTCAAACTTACCATTTTCTTTTAAGTCACTCATTTTTTTTCCCACTACTCTAGGACTCATATCCAATAAATCAAATAGAAGCCTCTCAAAATTACTTGATATTTGAATATCCATTGATGGGGCGTTTGTCTGTATAGAATCAAAAATTTCATACACTCCTGTTTTTAGACACCTTTCTAAAATATTATTAACATTCGTAGCAATAACTAGCTTATGGATTGGCAGACCCATTTTTTTCGCGATGTACCCTGCGAATATATCTCCAAAATTACCAGTTGGAACTATAAAACTGATATTCTTTTCTGATCTCTTGTATTGTGATAAGGCACTAAAATAATAGACTATTTGTATCATTATCCTTGCCCAGTTTATTGAATTAACTGCAGTCAAACTTACATTTTTTGCAAAATATCTGTCATTAAATAAAGATTTAACAATATTCTGGCAATCATCAAAATTACCATTAATCGATATTACTTTTATATTTTCAGCCTTGACGGTTGACATAAACCTTCTTTGGACTTCAGATATTCTGCCTTTTGGATATAAAACAAATAGTTTGATATTTTTTTTATTTGCAAATGAAGTTACCGCTGCACCTCCTGTATCACCAGATGTTGCGCATATTATGGAGGCTTTGGAATTCGTACGAGATAGCACCTCTTCTATCATGCGTGATAACAATTGCATTGCCAAATCTTTAAATGCAAGAGTTGGGCCATGAAATAATTCTAATATTGATAATGAGTCATTAACTTCTGTCAATGGTGTTACAGCATCACTCCTAAATGATTTATAGGAGTCATGAATCATTCTCTTAAGAAGGTCGGTTGTAAATGTTTCTCCTGTAAATTGTTTTATAATTTCGTATGCAATAGTTTCGTAGTCAGAACAAAGCAACCTATTTATATCATTTTCGGTAAATATCGGAGTTTGCTCTGGAATATACAAACCGCCATCCTCTGCAAGACCATTTAGAATTATTTCTTCAAAGGTGAACTTCTTATCGGTATCTCGTGTACTAAAATAAAGCATTATGAGTCAAATTTCTTGCGTCTGAATATTGAATAAAAATATATAAATAATAAGGCTGTTGCAAGACCATACCATGTTATTGCATAGGAAAGATGGTTATTTGGAAACTTTAGTTGGGTTTCGCTTGACTGGGGTAATGTATTATACTCATCAACCTGATCAATAAAATAGGGCTCAATTTTTTTAATACGAAACATTTTTTTTATATCATTCTTTTCAAATAAATATAATATTCTATCTTCCATATTTTTATCAGGGGTAAATATATTTTCTTTTTCAAACTTTCTAATATATCCCGTCACTATATTTTCTTTGTAGTTATTTGTACTTAACGAAAACTTATCAAATATATTCTGCGGAATAAAACCACGATTTATGATTATTATATTTCCTTCGTCAGATTTAAATGGATTAAGCACCCAATATCCTGCGCCCCCAAACTTTCCACGTGGGTCTGATAGATGCGTAAAAACAAATATATTTTCTTGGCTGATAAAATCACCATGAATTTTTATTTTGCGATACAGCCAATCATCTAAGTTACTATCATCTATTTTTACATCTTTAAGATCTGTTATGTCTTCGTTCACTCTTTGTATTTTTTTTAGTAAATCATTTTTTTGTCCAAGCCGATCAATCTGCCATGTACCGAGTGCCATTAATATAAATAGTGCAAAAATTGTAACTAAATTCATAAATATATTTTTAAAATTTAACATTTTAGACTTTTACCTTGCTTTCTTAATTTTATATGTGACATACAAAAAAAAACTTTTTATTGGTCTTGCTATTAACAACGAACATAAAGCAGTCAGGGGTAATGAAAAAATAAAGAGTAAATATATATCTGGTTTATAATTTAGCTCTAAAAAAAAAATACCGGATAGCATGATAATGCCAACAATCAAAATTACAAAAAAAATATCAGCATCCCCAATTTGATATTCAGTATAATTCAATAAACACTCATTACACTGTTTCTTAATTATAAATAGATTTCTGAATATACTTGATTTCTGACAGGAAGGGCATTTTCCTAAAATAATTATTTTGACTAAGTTAATTATTTTAGATATTTGGAACAATTATATTACAGCTGGAAGATTAATGCGGTATAATATTCCCAGCTCCCCACACATATATTGCGGCAAATAGGAATAGCCAGACGACATCAACAAAGTGCCAATACCAAGCCGCTGCCTCAAAACCAAAATGCTGTTCTTTCTTGAAATGCCCTGCTCCTACTCGAAGTGTGCATACAATTAGAAATATCGTACCAACAAGTACATGGAAACCATGAAAGCCAGTTGCCATAAAGAAGGTTGCCCCATAAATATGCCCTGAAAAGTCAAACGCTGCATGTGTATATTCATATGCTTGCACGCAGGTGAAGATTGCACCGAGTGCAACAGTTATAAGAAGCCCAAGCCTAAGACCCTTGCGGTCATCGTGTAATAACGAGTGATGAGCCCAGGTTACTGCAGTGCCTGAAGTTAAAAGTATCAAGGTATTTAATAACGGCAAATGCCATGGGTCAAATGTTGCTATTTGATCAGGTGGCCAATGCCCGCCTGTAAGTTCAGTTCGAAGGTATTGCTGTGTTTCACCTGCGTAAAGTGAGGCATCAAAATAAGACCAGAACCATGCAACAAAGAACATCACCTCTGATGCAATGAACATAATCATTCCGTATCGAAGATGTAATTGAACAACTGGCGTATGGTCTCCTTTGTTTGCTTCTTTTATAACCTCTCGCCACCAGCCATACATTGTGTAAAGTACGGCTATGAGTCCGATAATGAGTAACCAGTAGGTGCCTTGATGGAAATATATCACAGCACCAATTGCCGTAACGAAAGCTGCTATAGCACCAATGGCAGGCCAAGGGCTTGGATCAACTAAATGGTAGTCATGATTTTTACTATCCGTCTCACTCATAGATGTTATTTTTTTTCATAAATTACTGATTTTGCTCTACTATATATAAAAATTTTATCACAATAAATCCTTATTTTTAAAAAAAGTGTATGATATTGTGATTGTGTCAACATTTTTTAATTCTTCATCACGATCTATTGCAGGATCTATGTAATAAGTCAACGGCATTCTCATTTCTTCACCGGAGCTAAGCTCTTGACCCAGAAAGCAGAAACATTCAACTTTAAGAATATATGCGGCAGCTTCTGCAGGGATTACATTATATGTTGCAATACCATTATTCTGGAGTATGCTTTCATTCTTAGCATTATAAAATGTAAAGATATTGTCTCCTGTTGTTACTATTTCCGATGTCTTATCAGGCACAACCTTCCAGCTTAATTCCGGTGAAATATTAACATCGTAACGCATAATAAAATCTCTATTTCCGGACTCCGACGAGGCTACATTTATTATATTCGGAGTTCCTTTATAACCCGTAACTTTACAAAATAGTTCATACAAAGGGACGGCGGCAAGCGAAAGCCCTCCCATAAACAATATTACAGAGAAACATATTATTAATACTGTTCTATTTTTCTTATGATCTTTCATGACTATTACACTTCATGATATGTTTGATGATATTCTGATTACAGTTGTCATAAAGAAAGTAAACACCATGACAAATAGTATTATTGCGATAGCAATAGACTTTTTTCTGCGATTCTCAATGAATTCATCCTGCTTTTCTTTTTCAATTTTCATCTTTTTACTATCTTGTGTCAAATTAGCAACTCCTAACTATATTTTATATATAAATAATCTATAAGAAAAAAAGTAAAAACCAGAAATAAATATAATATTGAATAGGCAAAAAGTCTTTTCGAGTATATCTCAATTTTTTCCTTTGTTTTTGCTGTATAAAGTTGAACGGAGGCTCCGATAAATATAGCGCTTAAAACGCATACTGGAAGAAAGTATATCAAGCTAACCATACCCAAATAGAATGGTAGTAATGCAGAAGCAGACATCATTACCGAATAAAATAGGATCTGCTTTATAGTAGACTGACTACCTGCAATATTTGGCATCATAGGAATACTAGCTTTTTGATATTCATTAGAGGTAAGTATTGCTAAGGCCCAAAAATGCGGTGGGGTCCAAAGGAAAATAATTAAAAATAGCAATACTGGCTCAATTGTCAGTGGCGCGTTTGTTGATAGCCAGCCAATCACCGGAGGGAAGGCACCCGCTGCACCACCTATGACGATATTTTGTGTAGTTCTTCTTTTTAGCCATATTGTATAAACAACAGCATAAAAAAAAATTGTAAATGCAAGGAATATGGCAGCTAGCCAGTTTATCAAAACCCCCATAACAAATACGGAACCCAATGACATTATAAGCCCATATGTTAGGGCTTCAGACTTCGCGATATTACCTGAGGGTATAGGTCTCCCAATGGTTCTATTCATCACACGATCAATATCTGCATCATACCACATATTTAATACGCCGGAGGCGCCAGCTCCAATTGCAATACAACAAATAGAGATAACTGCCAGAAATGGATGCATATTAGATGGCGAGAGTATCAAGCCAACAAGACTTGTAAATATGACAAGGGACATAACTCTCGGTTTCATAAGCGCGTAATAATCTTGCACGCTACCTGATGTATATTCCATAGCAAAACCTACCGAGGTTTAAAAAACTAATGATCAGCATCCCTTGTAACAGCTGATGCTTTCTGCAGCGGGGATTCTGGCGACATGAAAGAGCCAAAATCAACCGGTTCAGGTAAATCTTCGAACTGATGAAAAGGTGGTGGCGACGACAGGGTCCACTCTAAGGTTGAAACTCCTTCACCCCATGGATTATCACCAGCAGGCACCTTCCTTGCAAATGCAAGATAGACTCCGAATAGAAAAACTAAGACTGCAAATGATGAAATGTATGAACCCATCGATGATACAAAGTTCCAGCCTGCAAAAGCATCCGGATAGTCAACATAACGTCTTGGCATTCCGGCTAATCCTAAGAAATGCTGTGGGAAAAATATCAAGTTAACACCAATAAAAGTTAGCCAAAAATGTGTTTTACCAACAAACTCAGATATCATGTAGCCAGATATTTTTGGAAACCAATAGTACCATGCACCGAAAATTGCAAATACAGCACCCATTGAGAGAACATAATGGAAGTGAGCTACAACATAATATGTATCGTGAAAAGATCTATCGACCCCTGCATTCGCAAGAACTACTCCAGTTACACCTCCTATTGTAAAGAGAAAAATGAATCCTATAGCCCACAACATAGGAGTCTTAAATTCAATTGACCCACCCCACATTGTAGCAATCCATGAAAAGATCTTGATTCCCGTTGGCACTGCAATGATCATTGTTGCTGCGACAAAGTATGCTTGTGTATTTACACTCAAACCAACCGTATACATATGATGTGCCCATACGATAAATCCTATAAGACCAATTGCAACCATGGCATATGCCATACCCAAATAACCAAATACAGGTTTTTTTGAGAAGGTTGATATAATATGGCTGACCATACCAAAACCTGGAAGAATCAAAATGTAAACCTCAGGATGTCCAAAAAACCAGAAAAGATGTTGGAAAAGAATTGGATCTCCACCGCCTGCAGGATCAAAGAATGTCGTCCCGAAATTCCTGTCTGTGAGTAGCATTGTTATTGCCCCTGCTAATACAGGAAGGGAAAGTAGTAATAAAAAAGCAGTTACCAAAACCGACCACACGAAAAGTGGCATTTTGTGCATAGTCATTCCAGGTGTTCTCATATTCAATATTGTTGTTATGAAATTAATAGCGCCAAGTATTGATGATGCACCAGCTATGTGAAGCGATAATATAGCAAGATCCATCGCGGGTCCTGGTTGCCCCATAGTCGAAAGTGGCGGATAAATTGTCCAGCCCCCTCCAACACCATTCGCTCCTGGTGGTCCTGGAACAAACATCGAAATAACTAATAATGCCAAAGCGGGCGGTAATAGCCAAAATGAAATATTATTCATCCGCGGAAATGCCATGTCGGGGGCTCCGATCATGAGTGGTACAAACCAATTACCAAATCCACCAATCATAGCTGGCATTACCATAAAAAATATCATTATCAAGCCGTGACCTGTCGTGAAAACATTATATACATGTGGGTCCCCGAAGATTTGCAGTCCTGGTTGTTGTAATTCAAGCCTCATGAACAATGATAAAACTCCGCCAACTATTCCACTGACAATGGCAAATATCAAATACATTGTGCCAATATCTTTATGGTTTGTTGAGTATACCCAACGTTTCCAACCTGATGGATTTGAATGATGACTTATTGCTTCACTTGACATATTTTTGCCTCTTAATTGGTTAACTTTACTAGTTGTGTATTTTCATCTTCAACTTCAACTTTAGCATATTCTTGTTCGGCTTTGCTCAGCCAAGCAATGTACTGTGCTTTATCAAGAACGTGTACCTCAATTGGCATGTATGCATGACGTACTCCACATAGTTCAGAACACATACCATAGTAAATACCAGGTTGATCAACTTTAAACCATGTCTCATTTAGTCTCCCTGGGATAGCATCCATTTTTACTCCAAAGGATGGCACTGCCCAATTGTGTATGACATCTGCTGAGGTTACTTGTACTCTTACAACAGCGCCTGCTGGTACTACGAGGGGATTGTCTACAGATAATAATCGCAATTTACCCTCCGTGAGCTCTTCCTCTTCAAGAGGTAATGAATCAAAATAAATACCATTATTATCAGGATACTCATAGCCCCAGTACCATTGGTATGCTGTGGCTTTGATCGTAAGATCTGCATCGACTGGTATCTCTTGTTGAGTATATAGTATGCGAAATGATGGTATCGCTATCGCAATGAGGATTACAACAGGTATGACAGTCCACAAAACTTCAACTAGTGAATTGTGTGATGTTCGTGATGGTTTAGGATTAGCTTTTGCATTGAATTTTATCATCACGTAAATTAATAGAGCGGTTACGAAAATGGTTATACCTAGTATAATTGGGAATAGGAAAGAGTCGTGAAACCATGTAATATCTGCCATATTAGGGGTTGCTGCATTCTGATAGGTCATTTGATAATCCTCAGGAATTCCTAAGTTCTCCATGGCAAATGCACTGTTCTGAAAAAATACAAGGAAGGCAACAAAAACATAAGTTATTTTTGTAGTGGCGTTAGGGTATATTTTCATTTTCATTAATTTTCTATTCTGGATACAAAATGTGATTGTCTTATCATTTTCTATATATAGAAATAATATTTTTTACACAACTAATCAAGATATTAATCCTAATATATTTTCAAATAAATAAGTTTTAGTGATAATACGATTATTAGTGAATTTTCTATTAAAAAAATTTGTTTTTTATATTAATAAATAATGGATATTTTCAGATAAAATTCAACCAATGACGTTTATGCAAAAAATTACCCTAACATCACTTAAATTTTTTTTTATTTTTATGTTAATGCTTAATTTCTCAATGCGCATCTCATTTGGCTATGATCTGAATAAAAATATCGTATATTATGATGGGTTTATTGAGGGCTATCTCTACAAAGAAAATGAGGATTGGTCTATAATCTGTGAAGTGAAAAATAATGATAGATGTCTTTTGGCACAATTTTTAGAAATACAGATTGATGAATCTAAGCACACTTTACTTATATCCATTATCAAAGAGAGGAATGAAAATTATCTAGTATTGAGATCAAAACAGTATGATCAATCACAATCATCCGAGGGAGATGGTACAAAAATAATGGCGTTATCCAATATGAGCAATCTAAAATTTCAACTTATCAATACAAAATGTACAACGGATTATTGCGAGTACGCTGGGGTAATCCCAGATGATTTCTTAAAAAAACTCAAAAATGAGGATGATTTTATGGTTGGGGTTGGCAATGAAAAAAATAATCAAAATATTGGAATTATGATTGAGATGAATGGCTTCCTGGAGATGTTTCAGGCTCTCCGCGAAAATGAGATAAAAAACTAGATATTTGCATTTTTTTATTAGATAATTGACTCAAGTGTTCAAAATAAATAATTTACAAAGGTAAAATTATGAGAAAAGTATACATATATCTATTTTGTCTAACGCTCCTTGTTCTGAGCTCAGCAGGTCAACTTTCATCAAAGGGTCTTTGTGACGGTCCCGGTGGTGGATTATTATGTGGGGCCGGTATTGGGGGCGGAATTGGTTCTGCAATTGATGGCGACGATGGTGCAAAAGCTGGTGCAATAATTGGTGGGATCATGGGGATTGCCTCCAGTATAAACGAAGCGGAGAATAGAAATACAAATCAAAGCCAAAATTCTTATAATGAAGTTATTTCAAATGACTACCCAGCCCTGCTAGTTTACAACACACAAATCGCACTTATTAGCATTGGTTATTATGTTGGAATGTATGATGGTTCTTACACAAGAAGCACAAGCGATGCAATAAAAAGCTACCAAAAAGATAATAGCTTCATTGTAAATGGCATACCAACAGAAGAGCTTTACGAAAGAATTAGGCGTGACGTTATTGAAATATATAGTAAAGAATAGATATCATTAATTAGTTTTAATGGCCTCAGCAAGGTAGAAGGTAATTGTACCAATAAGTGCAAGTAAAATTAGTTGTACCGGCATAAAAATCAGCCCAATTCCAGCAAGAACAGCTGCCACATATGAAGATATACCAGCTATTGTATATTGAATACAGCCTGACAAACCTGATGCGGCACCAGCTAACTGAGGTCTAATACTAATAATATTGGCGATTATATTGGGCATCACAATCCCGTTTGAATATGTGATAATCATCATTGTTCCAAAAATTATGTATATATTTATGACACCACTTAGGAATATAATCAACATAAGCACAGAGCCAATTATGGTTCCAAATACGGCGTAAGCAATCATTCTTAGAGAACCAATCCTCTCAGAGAGCCGAGCTGTAGTAAAACTACCCGACATAAATGCGAATGATATCACCATAAATGTGAAACCATATTGGGTCGGTGAATATTCCAACTTTTGGATCACAAGAAGTGGGGCAACGCCAAGAAAAGTGAAAAACATAGAGTTTGCGCATGACATTGTAATTGTGTAAAGGATGAATTGAGGTAATTTCAACAATTGAACGAAACTATTTAATAATGATCTAATATCCCCTTTAATGCGATCTTCTATTTTCGTCTCTTGAAGGTTATAAAATATATTTAAAAAGAGGATTATGCCCACGATCATCATAAGGTAAAAAATACTTCTCCAACCAAATAGGTCTTGTAATATACCACCAAGTGGTGGTGCTATCATAGGCGCAATCACCATGACTGTAGTCACATAACCTAATGCGCTTGCAGCCTTTTCACGGCTGTATACATCGCGAATAATTGCTCGACCAAGAACAACGCCTGCAACCCCTCCGAACGCCTGTATGAAACGACCAATAACAAGTAGCTCACTTGATGTTGCAATGCTACATATTGTTGTTCCAACCAAAAAAATAATAATTCCAAGCATCAATATTGATCTTCTGCCGTAGGCGTCTGATATTGGACCAATAAATATCTGACCAATGGCCATCGATATAATAAAAGATGATACTGCAACTTGCGCGCTTGAATATGTTATACTGAAATGATCAGAGAGTGCAGGCAACGATGGTACAATTAAGTTTAATGTTAGTGGTGCAAGCCCAGTTACAGCGGACAAAGACCAAATGGAAGGTTGATAATTTTTAATATTAGTGCCTCTTATAAAAAGTGTTTGTTATATATTGGTTTTACTTCATTTGACCATTCATCATGGAATTCGCTTATTAAGATATCTGATGATGTTCTTTTTTTTGCGAGAACCTCAAACAGTGGCTCTAAATAGATTTCTTCCGTTACATCATGCTCATTTCGAATATCCCTCTCAGACAATCCCTGCTTTGATAAAGATACCAACTCCTTGAGTAGATCGAGCATAACATGACCCATAAAGTGTGCATTCAAACCATCTTTATTTAAACACTCATCCAAATGCAAAACATCCGAATGTGTCCATTTTGAGATTATTTTATAAACCTCATCAAGCACTCCATTATTGTACATCAACCCCGTCCAAATGGATGCTAGACTAACGATTGAACTATGGTCTCCGGAATCAGCCCCTCTCATTTCGAGAAATTTCTTGAGTCGAACCTGAGGAAAGAGGGTTGATAGATGAGTCTCCCAATCATCCATCGTTGCTGAAAAATTTTCCCCGTTATCATCCATAAAGCCACTGGATAAAAAATTC
>CACBED010000009.1 GCA_902538185.1 uncultured OCS116 cluster bacterium | reverse complement strand
AAATTAGCATAATTGGCGTCTCTGGAAAAAATAAAAAGAAACAGAGGGAAGTACAAATCAATAGATATCAATGGTTTGATAATCCAATATCTTTGGCTGTGAATGAGGATGCTGACATAATTATTGAGCTTATCGGTGGAGAAGATGGGATTGCGCTCGAGGTTGTTGAGAGCGCACTAAAGGCTGGGAAGAATGTAATCACTGCCAACAAAGCCCTCATAGCAAAGAATGGTAACTATCTATTGGAGCTTGCCGAAAAAAATGGTGCAAAATTGTTATTCGAAGCTGCAATTGCAGGTTCAATTCCCATTGTTAAGACACTAAAAGAGAGCGTTGCATCAAATACAATATCCGCAATTTATGGCATATTAAATGGGACTTGTAATTACATTTTAACCTCTATGGAAAAGGAAGGTATAAGTTTTGATAATGCCCTAAAAAGGGCACAAGATCTTGGCTTTGCCGAGGCTGACCCAACTTTTGATATTGAAGGTTATGATGCCGCTCATAAACTATCAATTTTATCAAGCATATGCTTTGGTCAAAAGATAGATTTTGATCATGTAAAAATCCAGGGCATAAAAGCAATAGAGCTTGACGACATCAGAGCTGCTAGTGATTATGGCTACACTATTAGATTATTGGGTATAGCAAAGAAAAATAAAGATGGTCATATCTCGCAAGTTGTCAGACCCTCATTACTCTCAAAAGAGTCTGACCTTGCAGGCATAGAATGGGAAAAAAATGCTGTCACTATAAGGGGAAATTATTTCAAAGAGTTATTAATTTCAGGGCCAGGTGCAGGGAGATACCCAACAGCTTCGGCAATAATGGGGGACTTATTTGATATAATCAACAATACGAATTACCCACCCCTTGGCATACCACTAAAAGCTCTCTCTAAAAGCAGCAACGAGATGAATATCGAGACTAGTCGTTTCTATTTGAGACTATTGTTACCAGATATATCGGGAACAATGGCATCAATAACAAATGCGATGGCAAAAAACGGTATATCAATAGATGATATTACGCAACGCATTTCAAAAAAAATGAAAGATAAAAATCTTGTACCAATAACCATTATAACAAGTACGACTGACTTCACGTCGATAAACAAAGCTGTGGAAGATATTAATAAGAATAACTACAGCCCAACCACACCTAATATAATAACCATTGAAAGTTAATCACTGGGTTATCTTATGGATCGGGAATTTACCCTCGAAATAGCTAGAGTTACTGAATTTGCAGCAATTGCTGCGGCGAAATTGCGTGGGAAGGGTGATGAAAAAATGGCAGATCAAGCGGCTGTAGATGCCATGCGAACGCAATTGAACTCAATAAAAATGTCTGGTACCGTTGTCATTGGCGAAGGCGAAAGAGACGAGGCCCCAATGTTATATATTGGAGAGAAAGTTGGCGCAGGTGATGGGCCTGAAGCTGATATTGCACTTGATCCCTTAGAGGGGACAACCTTGTGTGCAAAGGCTATGCCAAATGCATTAGCGGTTATTGCAGTTTCAGAGTCAGGAGGAATGCTCAATGCCCCCGATACTTATATGGATAAAATTGCCATTGGGCCCGGGTATCCAGAGGGTATAATCAGTCTCGATGCCGCACCTGCCGATAATGTTGAGTCAATCGCAAAAGAAAAAGGAGTTAATCCACGAGAAATAGGTGTTTGCATACTGGATCGTGAAAGGCATACAAAGCATATAGACTCAGTTAGAAGTACAGGGGCATCAGTTCACCTGATTCAAGACGGTGATGTAGCTGGTGTAATAGCTACAACAGATCCTACCGTAACTAGTGTTGATATGTACATTGGAATTGGTGGTGCGCCTGAGGGGGTATTAGCCGCTGCTGCTTTGAAATGTATTGGAGGTCAGATGCAATCTAGAATTTTAATAAATAATTCAGATGAAGAGAAGCGAGCAATCAAAATGGGTATTACTGACTTAAGCTTAGTCTACAAATTGGACGATCTAGTGTCCAAAGACGTTATATTCTCAGCCAGTGGCGTTACGGACGGATCATTATTGAATGGGGTTTTTTTTCAAGAAGATAGGGTTTTTGTAGAAACGCTTGTTATGAGATCGAATAACGGTACAGTAAGGCGTCTCAAGACTGAATATAAAAATTTTATATAATCAAATGATGGATATTCAATCCACAAACTTCAAGAATATCAAATCCATATCGAATAATACTTGGTGCTATAAACCCATAAATAATGAATTAAAAAATCAGGTCAAAATAGACCTCGATATTGAAAAGATTACTGCTTCTATTCTTGCAAATAGAGGTATTGAAGGACCTGATTTAGCAGTATTTCTTGACCATACTCTAAAAAATAACATGCCGGACCCAGCTTTAATCAATGATATGGAAAAGGCAATAAAAAGGATCAGCCATGCGGTCTTGAATAAAGAGCCCATTGGGATCATTGGTGATTATGATGTTGATGGTGTTGTATCTGCAAGTATTTTATTTAAATATCTCCAGCCATATTGTCCTGTAACTGTAAAAATACCAGATCGTTTCAATGATGGTTATGGTCCAAATCTCAGATTTTTAGAGGAATTCGAGCAAAGCAACATAAATTTAATTATCACAGTAGATTGCGGATCGAATTCAGTGGATTTAATTTCTAAAAAAAATGACTTAGATATAATTATTTTTGATCACCATCAGACAGATCAACTTGACATTGGGTTTGCAAATGTCAATCCAAACCGAGATGATGATAAAAGTGGTTTAAATTATTTAGCGGCAGCGGGTGTTGTCTTTTTAGCAATAATTTCATTAAATCGAGAATTGAGAAATCGAGATTTTTTTAAAAATAGTTCATCTGATTGGGATCTTTTGCAATTTGTACCGCTGGTTGCCATGGCAACTATCGCAGACGTAGTCCCGCTGCGAAAACTAAATAGGGCCCTTGTTAAGCAGGGGTTGATTCTATATGCGAGGTATAATAATTATGGTATTAACTCAATACTGGGACAAAAAAGTTCAATAAGTGATATCTCCTATCAAGATATTGGTTATTTGATCGGCCCTATGATTAACGCAGGTGGAAGAATGGGCCGATCTTATCTAGGCTTTGAGCTACTCACTTCCGATACTGCTTCAATAGCTGATCAAATTACTGATGAACTGAAGGCGCTAAATGAGGCAAGGAAATCAAAAGAACAATATTGTCTCGAATTGGCAATTCAAGAGTATGAAAATAACCTCAAGAAGGACTCAATCATAGCGCTAGAACTTGATGCACTACATATTGGTGTAATTGGTCTGATTTCCTCTCGCCTTACAAATAGATACCAAAAAACTTCCTGCGTTATGACCTCTTTACCAGACGATAGAGATATTCTAATAGGCTCAGCTAGGTCTTGGGGTGATGTGAATATTGGAAGCTTAATAAATGATGCTCTATCAAATAACATATTAATAACCGGTGGTGGCCATAAAATGGCAGCAGGCTTCAAGCTGCATCGCAAAAATTTAAGATTATTTAGGGATTTTCTTGCAGAGACTCGGCTAGATATGGGTCGGATTGAAGGGAAGATTATAAAAGCTGACGGGCTCCTGATGGCATCTGCAGTTACTAATGAATTAGTAAAAAAAATAGTTAATCTTGGACCCTACGGCAACTCATTTGAGGAGCCATTATTTATCTTTCCGGGGCATAGGATCTCAGAGCTCACCGCATTAAAGAATGAACATTTAAAGCTAAAAATTGTAGATAGCAGCGGCTATAAGGTTAATGCAATTTCATTTAGGTCTTTTGATTTGCCATTAGGACAATTTTTGAGAGAAAATCAGAATAAAAAAATACATTTTTTAGGCAGGCTAACAATGAATAATTGGAATAATAAATCGACGCCACAATTTATTATTGATGATGCAGCAATAATTCAATAAAAAACTTGCTTGGCAAGTGCGAATATAATACTTATATAACAAATATCACGCTCCCTTCGTCTATCGGTTAGGACGCAAGGTTTTCAACCTTGAAAGAGGGGTTCGATTCCCCTAGGGAGCGCCACATCTTTTTGCACATATATTTACATAATGTAGTAAAAACTCAAAACTTAGCTTTTGAAGATTTTTAAGAATCAATGTTATATAGTAATTTCTAGGATTTGTGGCGGACCTGCTTTTATTATTATTTTTTTATTCCATATAATAAACAATTGTTATATATATCTCTATACGGGGCGTAGCGCAGCCTGGTAGCGCAACTGGTTTGGGACCAGTGGGTCGGGAGTTCGAATCTCTCCGCCCCGACCATTTATGAAAACAAAAAACTTGATACAATGAAAGCAAAGATTTACAAACCTGCAAAAACATCGATGCAATCAGGTCTTGGAAAAACAAGAAAGTGGGTTTTTGAATATCAAAAACAAAAAGATTTAATCAGAGAGCCTTTAATGGGTTGGACTGGATCGCAGGACACTAATGAGCAAGTTAAGTTATTATTCGATGATGTTGATCAGGCAATAAACTACGCAAAAAAAAATAATATTGAATATGAGGTTATCCCCGAGATAGAAAAAAAATATAGGAGTAAGTTATACTCAGATAATTTCAGATTTGATAGAAAAGATAAGTGGACACACTAAATTATTGGCCCCGTAGCTCAGTTGGATAGAGCAGTAGATTTCTAATCTGAAGGTCCGAGGTTCGAGTCCTCGCGGGGTCGCCACATCATTTTCGTTGTATATATTTATATATAATTTCTAGACATTAATTTTTTGTGATATTTATTAAAAATGCAAAACATACTAGAAATTGATGGTATATCAAAATCATTTTCTGATATTCAAGCAAACAATGATATTTCCCTATATCTCAGGCAGGGGCAGATACATGCACTGTTAGGTGAAAATGGTGCTGGAAAGTCTACGTTAGTAAAAATTATATATGGTATTATAAAGCCCGATCATGGCTCGATGATCCTTAATGGAAAACTTTATGACCCTAATACCCCTGAAGTTGCGCGAAATGAAGGTATTGGAATGGTTTTTCAGCATTTTTCACTCTTTGAAAGTTTATCTGTACTTGATAACATAATACTTGGCCAAAAGGGTAATCAAAAAAAAGATAGCATTTTAGAGAGGCTCGATGACCTACAAAAAGATTATGATCTGCAAATTGATGTAAATAAGATTGTGGCAACATTATCAGCTGGTGAAAAACAAAAAGTAGAAATAATCAGGTGCATGCTCCAAGATCCTAAAATAATGATTTTGGATGAGCCAACCTCTGTTCTAAATCCATCAGAAGTAGAAAAATTATTCAACTTTCTTAGAAAGTTATCTAAGCAAGGTATGGCTGTGCTCTATATTTCGCATAAGCTGCATGAGATAAAAGAACTTTGTGATACATCAACTATATTAAGAAATGGTAATGTTGTAAAAAGTTGTGACACCGCAGATGTAACGATTAACGAGCTTGCGCAATTGATGGTCGGCAAGGCTATTGATAATAAGATTAAATTATCTCAGCCAAAACAGGAACGAGTATTGGATATAAAAAATATTTCCTATACCAACCCAGATATCTTCGGTACCTCTCTGAAGGAGATTAAATTTAATGTAAATTTTGGTGAGATATTTGGTATTGGTGGCATCTCTGGTAATGGGCAAACTGAACTAATGAAAGTATTATCAGGGGAAGTAGGGTTAAATGATGGAAATCAAATATTGTATCATAATGAGGATATTAGCGCATTAGATATTAATGAACGCAGACAGAGAGAAATCGTTTTTGTACCTGAAGATCGATTAGGCCATAGTGCCGTAAGTAGCTTATCCCTATCAGAAAACTTATTGTTAACCAATCTTTGGGATCATAATTTTTTTTCAAATGGCGTTATTGACACTAATTATGTTGATGAAAAGACATCCGAGGTTATAGAGAAATTTAATGTTCAATGTAATGCTTCTGGATCTCTTGCCTCGAGCCTTTCAGGAGGGAATCTTCAGAAATTTGTCGTTGGTAGAGAAATCATAAAAATGCCTAAACTTGTCGTCTGCGAGCAGCCGACTTGGGGAGTTGATGTTGGCTCAGCAAGCTTAATACATAATTATTTAATCGAGATATCTAATTCAGGATCAACAATTCTTATCATATCACAAGATATGGACGAGCTGAGATCTATTTGTCACAGAATAGCAATAATTTCTAATGGAGTAATATCAAAACCATATGATGCAAAAAGGATCACCCCGGAAGATATCGCCATTGAGATGGCAAAGTAATTTATATAAATGTTTAAGCTACAAAAAAAAGAAACAATTGATCAATCGAGTCTTTATACTGTTCCCCTAATTGCAATTGGTTGCTCCCTAATATTTGTATTTATTTTATTTTTATTAATTGGAAAAAATCCAGTTTTAGCGATCTTTATTATTTTTGTAGAGCCTCTTTTATCTATTTTTGGGTTATCAGAGCTAATTGTAAAAGCAACACCGCTAATAATTATTGCACTTGGGCTGTCGATAGGGTTCCGCGCTGGTGTATGGAATATTGGAGCTGAAGGCCAATTCACAATTGGCGCGCTTTTTGGTGGGGCGACTATACTGGCGTTTTACCCAACTTCAGGTATTTGGATTTTACCGCTATCTTTTTTCATAGCTATAATTGGAGGAATTTTATGGGGTATGATTCCCGCATTTTTTAAAGCGAGATTTAACACAAATGAAATTCTTGTAAGTCTGATGCTTACCTATGTCGCCATATTATTCTTAAGTGGAATGGTTTACGGCCCTCTAAAAAATCCTGATGGATTTAATTTTCCAGAGAGCAGGCTGTTTCATGACTCAGGAACTCTTCCTATAATATTCCCGGGTACAAGGGCACATATCGGTTTTTTAATGGCGTTGCTTCTGGCTGGTTTGATGTACTATCTTCTTAAGAGGCATAAATTTGGATTTCATGTTAAAGTGTCTGGGGAGTCTTTAAGGGCATTAGTATTTTCAGGTAAGTCGACAAATTATATGGTCTATCTTAGCTTCATTATTTCTGGTGCATTTGCAGGTTTAGCTGGTGTAATTGAAGTTTCAGGCCCGGTAGGTCAGTTGGTACCAGCAATACCAGTTGGCTATGGCTTTACTGCAATAATTGTAGCTTTTCTGGGCAGACTAAATCCACTTGGGATTTGTTTTGCAGGATTATTGTTAGCACTCACTTACATTGGTGGAGAGGCTGCGCAAATTAAACTCGGGCTGCCGAATGCAATAACTGGTGTTTTTCAAGGGGTCTTATTATTCTCATTACTTGCTGCTGAAGCGTTTACAAATTATAAAGTAACGCTAAAAAAGATGAGGGGAAATTTTTGATGGATTTATTTATTGCAATATTTCAAGGAATTATAATAGCATCTACACCCCTCGTGCTTGCCGCTATTGGAGAACTTGTTGTGGAGAAGTCAGGTGTATTAAACCTTGGTGTTGAAGGGATGATGATTATCGGTGCTGTGACTAGTTTTATAGTCACGTATGAGACTGGAAGTCACTTTTTAGGGCTTATTGCCGCAGTAATATCGGCAGGGCTTGTTGCGTCTTTATTTGGTTTGTTGACGCAATATCTTTTAAGTAACCAAGTGGCAACCGGTCTTGCCCTTACTTTATTCGGCCTTGGCTTGGCATCTTTAATCGGTCAAACATATTCAGGAATAAGCCTAGATGCCTTTCCTGTTTTTGATGTATATTTGCTCACTGAAATTCCAATTATTGGTAGCCTTTTATTCAACTTCGATTATTTAATTTATCTATCAATTATAATTGTAGTGTCTGTGTATTATTTTTTAAACAAGACCAAACTTGGCCTTGTGCTGACTGCAATTGGAGACAGTCATGACTCAGCGCATTCTCTAGGTTACTCGGTTAAAATGGTAAGGTTATTTGCAATAATTTTTGGTGGATCCTGCGCAGGTTTGGGAGGCGCTTATTTGTCCCTAGTCCAAACTCCAATGTGGGTTGAGAATATGACCGCTGGTCGTGGATGGATTGCGCTAGCTATAGTTGTATTTGCAGTTTGGAGGCCTCTGTGGATTTTGGTGGGCGCGTATATTTTTGGGGGTATTACAATTATACAACTGCACGTACAGGCTCTTGGTGTCAATATTGGCGCTCAGTATATGTCAATGATGCCATATCTCGTTACGATTGTGGTTCTTGTTTTTATCTCTGTGAATAAAAATAGGCTAGCTGTTAATGCCCCAAATTGCCTAAATAAGCTCTTTACATCGGACTTATAAAAGGTAATTTGGCGGGTTCAACTTGAGAATTAAGTTGTCATTTCTTTTTTGATTTTTTTGTTCTAATCGTAATGCCTTTAATTGCTCTAAAAATAACAACAGCGCCTAAGATTTCATTTAAATTAATAATGAAAATTTCAATTAATTCAGTGGAATAATAACAATTAAACTTCATATTGAGGTTAAAAGGTCTACTATTATAATATAGTTTATTAACTAAGCATTTACTTGTTTCTAAATTATAAGTAAATAAATAGGCATTTCCCATTTTGCCTACTTATTATTGTCCCATTTTTATATACGGAGTTATCGATGTCAAAAAAAATACTTGGTTCTATAATCGTGATTTTGATTATAGCTGTTGGTTTTTATTATCAATCTCAATTATCAGATGATGATGGAGTTAAAAAAGTTGGCTTTATTTATGTTGGCCCTGTCACAGACTTTGGATGGACTTATGAACATGATCAAGGTCGAAAAGCTGTCGTTGAGGCATTTGGAGAAGCTGTGGAGACAACATATGTCGAGAGTGTTTCAGAAGGGCCCGATGCTGAGAGGGCTATCACCCAAATGGCAAGAGACCATGACCTTATATTCACAACATCTTTTGGGTATATGAATCCAACCATCAAAGTTGCGGAGAAATTTAAAAAAGTTAAATTTGAGCACGCAACTGGATATCAAAGAGCTGATAATGTTGCAACATATGCAGCAAGATTTTATGAAGGGCGCCATTTGATCGGGCTAATAGCCGGTGGAATGACCCAATCAAATACAATTGGTTACATTGCCTCATTCCCGATACCAGAAGTTATCAGGGGCATAAATGCAGCCTATCTTGCCGCTACATCAGTAAACCCAACCGTTGAGTTCAAAATTGTATGGGTCTACACTTGGTTTGATCCAGGCAAAGAAGCTGATGCAGCAAAGGCACTAATCGATCAGGGTGCGGATATTATCATGCAACATACCGACTCTGCTGCTGCAATGACAATTGCTGAAGAGCAGGGTATATATGCATTTGGGCAAGCATCAGATATGATTCAATTTGGTCCAAACGCTCAATTAACCGCTATAATTGATGACTGGGCACCTTATTATGTAGAAAGAACACAAGCATTGATTGATAAGACTTGGGAGTCGAAAGATACATGGGGTGGTATGCCAACTGGAATGGTCAAGCTCGCAGATATATCAGATGATGTGCCTAAGGTTGTTGTAAACCTTGTAAATGAGGCCCAGGAGGGAATACTCACTGGCGAGTTGCATCCTTTCACAGGGCCAATAAACAAGCAGGACGGAACAGTTTGGCTTGCTGACGGTGAAGTCGCCTCCGAAGGTGATTTACTTGGTATGGATTTCTACGTCGAAGGGATTGATGGCGTCATTCCTAATTAAAATACCGCTGAGAGCGCGCCGATCTCATGGCGCGCTCGTAATATCATAAGCCAAAATCATGTCCGATATAAAAACTTTAGCTATTGAAAAGCTGAACGAACTGAATCCCGAGTACCCTGAGTTAATTGAAGACATTGTAGTTGCGAATAAAAAAATCTATCTTTCATTAAAAACAGATAAAGCAAAAGTCGACAAATTTACAAAAATTAAACTTCAAATAGAAAAAGAGTTAGCTGCAATTGATGGTATTGATAGTGTATCAGTTTCTCTAACATCACACTCTGACGCAATACAAGCTAAAGCTATCCCTCAGGAAAATGCAAGTGGTGTTTCCGAAGTTCGAAATATAATTTCTGTTGCGTCAGGAAAGGGTGGCGTCGGAAAATCCACAACCTCGATAAATCTTGCTATTGCAATAAACCAGCTTGGTTTTAGCGTTGGTCTGCTTGATGCTGATGTGTATGGGCCGTCAATCCCAAAGCTAGTTGGAGATAGGCAAAAACCAAAGAAGTCTAAAGCAGGTAAAATTTTACCTATAAAGAAATATAATATCAGTCTGATGTCAATTGGCTTTCTTGTGCCAGAAGACAGCCCAATGATCTGGCGAGGTCCAATGGTAATATCAGCCGTGAATCAAATGCTCAATGATGTTGAATGGGGTAAGTTAGACTATTTAGTAGTGGATATGCCGCCTGGAACTGGCGATGTACAGTTAACAATGGCACAAAGGGTGCCAATGAGTGGCGCGGTGATTGTATCAACTCCTCAAGACTTGGCGCTCATAGATGCCAGAAAAGGCATTGAAATGTTTAAAAAAGTAAATATACCAATTCTTGGTATCATCGAAAATATGAGTACATTCATATGCCCTAATTGTAAAAATGAATCACATATTTTTGGTTTTGAAGGCGCTAAACTTGAAGCGAATAATCAAAAAGTAGATTTTTTAGGAGATATACCATTAGAAATAGATCTCAGAGAATGCTCGGATAATGGAAAGCCAATAATACTATCTAAAACAGACTCAGTAGTTTCAAAAAAATTTCTTGAAATTGCAAAATCAGTCACAAAAAAAGTCGGAGATGAATCAAGTTCAAGCAAGCCAAATATTATAATAAATTAAATTCATGATGATATCGGATGATACCTGAAAATATAATTTTATCTGAAAATAAGAAAGAGCTAACCCTTGAATATGGGGCTACAAAATCCGTTATGAGCGCCGAATTTTTGAGAGTTAACAGCCCCAGCGCTGAGGTAAAGGGGCACAGCCCAGCACAAAAAAAAACTGTGAGTGGAAAGAGAGCTGTTTCCATTAATTCAATTGAGCTTGTTGGTAATTATGCAATAAAGCTTATTTTTGATGATGGTCATGCTACCGGTATATACACCTGGCAATATTTACAGGAACTTTTCAAAGGTAAGGATAAAATATGGAAAGATTATATATCAGAATTAAGGAAAAAAGGTTTAAATAGAGATTGAGCATTTATTTAAGTGAATCAAGAGAGCTTGCCAAATCTTCAATTAGGTCAACGGGGTCTTCAAGTCCAATATGAATTCTTACCATAGAGTTTGAGTATTTAGTCCATTCTTTTGTAGTTTGTCTATCTGGAAAAATCGGCATTATGAGACTCTCGTAACCACCCCACGAAGCTCCAATACCAAATAGTGATAGGCTATCGATGAATTTATCTAGAGTCTCAATGCTATTATTTTTATTATTAATAATTATGGACATAAGACTCCCACCTCCACCTGAAAAATACTCTTTCCATAAATCATGATCACGACTTTTGTGAAACGGGGGGTACAGGATTTCTGTGATTGCTTGATGAGTGGCAAGAAATTCGCATATTTTTAGTGAGTTCGCGAATTGTTTTTCCATCCTAACGTTAATAGTCCGAAGGCCTCTATTTGCCATATAGGCGTCATCTGCATTTGAACTGAGCCTTAGTATATCAAAGGTGTCTTCAACATATTTTTGAGCTTTTTTATTATAAGTCACAGCCCCCATGAATACATCTGAGTGCCCAACAATATACTTAGTGCCGGCATGCACAGACATATCAATACCAAATTTAAAGGGTTTAAAATACAATGGTGTTGCCCATGTATTATCAACTATTGTGAACAGATTACTTCTAGAGCAAATGGAAACTAATTTATTAACATCAATAATCTCGAAGGTGAGTGAGCCCGGTGACTCAAAGAAAACCGCTCTAGTTTTTTTAGTAATTATATTTTCTAGTGAGTCCAAATCTTTCGGATTAAAAAATAATGTTTCGACCCCCATCTTCGCAAGAAACTTTTCTGCGATTTGCTTGGTAGGTCCATAAACATTATCTGACAATATTAATTGATCTCCGTTCCTAAGGATGCTGAGCAAACTGAGAAGGATTGCTGTTCTCCCTGAACTTGTTATTCGGCATCCTTCGGCATTTTCTAATAGCCTTATACCTTCTGAAAGAGACTCTGTGTTAGGATTAGATTTGCTACCATAGAAATACCTTGAGGATCGTTCCCTGAATTCTTTTGAGGTTTCTGAGAGAACCGTTGAGCCACGATAAACGGGCGTATTTACAAAACCAAAATGTTCCCCAGATTCTTGTCCGGCATGAGTAATTATAGTGCTTTCTTTATATTTTTTTTTATCCAACATATGTAATTATTTGCATAAGTTTTATAACTCATCAATATATATTACATAAATTGTTTGACTTTAGAACAAAAATAGAACATATTATGTACAAAAAAGGAATATATTATGTTTTTATTAAGAAAATTTTTAAATAATTGGGAAGATATAACTGGGATTTTATCTCTTGTCACATTATCATTTATGTTGTTCAGATTTGCATCAATAATCTAATCACCACCTCTTATCCACAAAACCAAAACAATATTTAGAACAATCTAATATTAAAATGACTTCTAGCTTTTTTTTATTAAAATGATAGTAGTCAAAAAGGAATATTAATGGCAATTCCACACTTTATACATTTACGTGCTCGATCTGCATATTCTCTTCTTGAGTCATCTCTACACATAAATCAGATAAAGGATTTATGCATTGAAAATAATATGCCCGCTATTTGCATTTCAGATAGCAACCTTTTTGGCGCCTTAGAGTTTTCCGAGACCATGTCTTCAAATGGCATTCAGCCCTTGATTGGGGCAACACTGAACGTATCATTAAATTATACCCCCACATCAAGCTCAAATCCCATACAGTCATCAATTTGCTTGATAGCAATGACGGAAATTGGGTATAAAAACTTATTAAAACTATCAAGTTCTTCCTTTCAAAAAAATAATGCACTATTTCCATTTGTGACAATTGAAGAAATTTATAAACATAATGAAGGCTTATTTTTCTTAACAGGTGGAGACAGGGGTACTGTAAATAATCTGATCAAATCAAATGGTACGGATCAAGCAATAGAATATATAAACAATACAAAGAGCGTATTCAATGAGAGGCTCTTTATTGAAATTCAAAGGTCAAACAGTAATAATCAATCTGTTGAGAATAAGCTAATAGATATAGCCTATGATAGGGGCATACCCATAGTTGCAACAAATGATATTTTTTTTGAGTCACGTGCCGACCATGAGGCAAATGATATCCTCCAATGCATTACAAATGCTGATGTAATATCTAATCCAAATAGAAAAAAAATCTCACAGGAGTCCTATTTTAAAAATCAAGAAGAAATGTTTTCCTTGTTTGAAGATTTGCCAGAAGCACTCGAGAACTCTGTATCAATTTCGATGCGGTGCACATACAGACCGACAACATTAAATCCAATACTTCCAATGTACGTGCAGGAAGGGTCTGAGGATGAAGCGAAAGAAAAAGAAAATCACTTGCTAATTGATATGGCTAATAAAGGTTTTCAGGATAAAATTTCAAAATTCGGAACTGCGGAGAATTATCATATATCATTTTATCAGGATAGGCTCGATAATGAGCTTTCAATTATTCTTGATATGGATTATGCAGGATATTTTTTAATTGTATCTGATATTATCAACTGGTCAAAGAATAACGATATACCGGTTGGGCCAGGTAGAGGATCCGGTGCAGGATCTCTTGTGGCATGGTCGCTTGGGATAACAGACTTAGATCCTATAAAATTCAATCTTGTATTTGAAAGGTTTCTTAATCCACATCGAATATCGATGCCTGACTTCGATATTGACTTTTGCCCAATAAGACGTGACGAAGTTATTAATTATATAAAACGAAGATATGGTAATGATAGAGTTGCGCAAATAATTACATTCGGAAAACTTCAAGCTAGAGCAGTAATCCGAGATGTTGGTAGGGTAATGGAGATCCCTTATGGCCAAGTAGACAGTTTATGTAGACTGATACCAAACAACCCTGCGAATCCGATGACACTATCAGATGCGTTAAGTGAGATCAAAGAGATTGGTGTGATTAGAAAGTCAGACGAAACAATAGATCGTCTTCTCAAGTTCTCACTTTCACTTGAAGGTCTATATCGGCATGCCTCAACGCACGCGGCTGGAGTTGTTATATCTAATGGGAAGCTTGAGGAATATGTACCCCTCTATATGGATCAAAAAACTAATTCGCTTGTAACGCAATTTAATATGAAGTGGGTTGAACAAGCAGGTTTGGTTAAATTTGATATTTTAGGCCTAAAAACCCTCTCAGTAATAAGTGAATGCTGCAAGCAGCTCGAAGCCATTGGCAAAAGTATTGATATAACATCCATAGATTTTGAGGATGAAAAAACTCTTAAACTGTTTAGAGATGGTGAAACATCGGGCGTTTTCCAATTTGAAAGCTCAGGTATGAAAGATTTACTGGTTAAGGCTCACCCAAATAACTTTGAAGATTTAATCGCCCTAATTGCACTTTTCCGACCAGGTCCAATGGAAAATATTCCTCAATATCTTGAGTCAAAGAATACAGATATTGAGATTGAAGATTTGCATGAACTTATTAACCCAATAATTGCTGATACTTACGGAGTAATAATATATCAAGAGCAGGTTATTCAAATTGCACAGAAATTAGCTGGCTATAGCCTTGGCGAAGCAGATCTCCTGAGGCGAGCTATGGGTAAAAAAATAAAATCTGAAATGGATGCGCAGAGAGATAAATTTATCAATGGCGCAAGCTCAAATGGGGTTGATGCGAAAAAAGCTGAATACATATTTGATCTAGTAGATAAATTTGCGGGATATGGTTTTAATAAGGCTCATTCAGCTGCCTATGCTTTGATTGCATTCCAAACGGCGTACTTAAAAGCGAATTATCCCTTGGCATTTATGTCAGCGCTTTTGACACTAGATATTGGTAATATCGATAAGGTTTCAAGTATTATTTCGGAAACAAAAAGGATGAAAATAGACATATTGCCACCTTCAATAAATTATTCTTCACACGATTTTCTAATAGAAGGTGAGTCAATAAGATTCTCACTATCATCAATAAAGAATGTTGGTGCGCAGGCGGTTGAAAACATTTGCACAGAGAGGAGTAAAAATGGACCCTATGCTGATATTCAGGATTTTATCTCACGAATAGACAGCCATTTTGTAAATAAGCGCGCACTTGAGGGACTAATCATGGCGGGTGCTTTTGATGAGATTGAGCAGAATAGAGCGCTGCTGATGGAGAATGTTGAAATTCTTCTATTGGAGTCAAGCCGCCTCAAGAAGAAAAATTTAGACGGCCAAACAGATATATTTGCTGGTATTGAAGAGTCAAAGCCTGAAATAAGGCTGCCTGAAAAAAAAGAATGGGCCAGAAGCAGAAAACTTGCAGGCGAGTTTGAATTTTTGGGATCTTATTTATCAGGTCATCCATTGCAAGGCTATTCTCGTGATATTGAGAAGTACAGCGTCACTTCATACGCCGATTTCATAAATAACGTAAAGACAAAAAGGCACAAGCAAGCCAGGTTAGCTGGTGTAATTCATGCAAGGGTAAATAGAAGAGGTAAAACAGGTAGAAATTATTCATTCATAAGATTTTCAGATAAAAGCCAAGAATTTGAGACTATGTTTTTTTCTGATATTATGGATAAATTTAATGAAATACTATTTGTGGGTAATGTTTTGATTATAAAAGTAGATGCCGACCTTCAAGGCGACTCAATCAGACTCCGAGTCAATGACGTTATTCAAGCTACCGAAGATGATTTAGTTGATACCGATAAACCTGACATAGTAAATGACGACCTCATCCGTCCCGAGACGGAAGATTTGAACCGGGAAGAGAAGATTGTTACTCAAAAATATACAATAAAAATATCAGATATAACAGCAATTGATCTAATAGCCGAAAAGCTTGAGCTTGGCAAAGGCTCGGATATTATCAATTTAAAATTTTATGATAATAATTTAAAAAAAGATATAAAACTTGAGATTGGAAATACTTATTCTTTTGACGATGATACCGAAAAGTATCTCAGCTCAATACCAGGAGTGGTTGGTATCAATATTGACTAACAAAGTTTTATTAAATTAGCTTGATATTTTTTTAATAAAATCATATAAACAGCATATTACGTACATAGAGCACGAGTCGGTGTTTGTATCGCTCTATGGGGAATAACCGAGTCAGGAGAATATAATGTCACTTCCAGATTTCTCAATGAGAGAATTATTAGAAGCTGGCGTTCATTTTGGTCATAAAAAAGAACGCTGGAATCCAAAAATGGAAACCTTTATCTATGGAAAAAGAAATGGTATCCATATAATCGATTTATCGCAAACTGTACCATTGTTACATCAAGCGCTTCTCGCGATCAGAGATGTGGCGGCATCAGGGGGCAGGGTTCTGTTTGTTGGCACAAAAAGGCAAGCATCAGAACATATTGCAGACTCAGCAAAAAAATCTGCACAATATTATATTAATCACACATGGATGGCGGGTATTTTAACAAATTGGAAAACAGTGTCTAATTCAATTAAAAGATTTAAAGATCTTGAAGAAATGCTTAATAGTGAAAAAATAAATGCCCTCACAAAAAAAGAAGTATTAAAACTTACCCGAGAACATAATAAACTTGAGAGAGCGATTGGTGGTATCAAAGATATGGGTGGCTTGCCTGATATTCTTTTTGTTGTCGATACAAATAAAGAGGCCATTGCAATACTGGAGGCTAATAAGCTTGGCATTCCGGTTATAGCAATCCTCGATACAAATTCAACACCAGATAATATAGATCATCCAATACCTGGCAACGATGATGCCTCTCGTGCTATTGCGCTATACTGCTCATTGGCAGAGCGTGCCATCCTGGATGGTATGGAAAATTCGCAAGTAAAAAGCTCTGTAGATCAAGGTGAAAGCGTTGATCCAGTATCATCTGATGATTCAGAGGTGTTAAACCAAGAATCAAAAGATGAAGGTGTGACTGAAGAGCCTTCTAATGACTCCGTCGAGGAGACCAAAGAGGTCAAGACATCAAACGAGGAAAATAAAGAGTTAATTGTCGAGAAGAAGAAAAGAGTATCAACAAAGAAGAAGCCAGATCCAACTGAAAATGATAAAGAGAAGTCTTAAATTTCTCTGGTAGCTATAATTAAGGAGTGTAAATGGTAGAAATTACTGCAGGGCTAGTTAAAGAGCTTAGAGAAAAAAGTGGCGCAGGTATGATGGATTGTAAAATGGCACTGACTGAAAACGATGGGAATATAGATCTTTCCATAGATTGGTTAAGGGCCAAAGGAATAACAAAAGCAGCCAAAAAATCAGACAGAATTGCCTCCGAAGGCTTAATTGGATCGCTCATCAAGAATGGGTCAGCAGCCATGATAGAGTTAAACTCTGAAACAGACTTTGTAGCAAGAAACGATGAATTTCAAGACCTATTAAGAGGTATACTAGAGATTTCTATTGATAATGACGAGGTTGAAAGTGTTCAGTATCAAGATACCGGAAGAACTGTTGCTGAAGAAATCAATGAAAAGATTGCAACAATAGGTGAGAATATTATGTTAAGAAGGGTTACAAAATATGAAAATATTGAAGATGAACACATATTTTCTTACACTCATAATACGGTTGCTGAATCCCTTGGCAAGATTGGAGTATTAGTCGCAATTAAGTCCAAGTCTAGCATAGAAAATTTGGCTGATTTTGGAAAAAATATCTGCATGCACATTGCAGCAACAAATCCTCTAGCCTTAGCATCAAACGAAATAAGCCCTGAATTAATCGAGAGGGAAAAGCAAATCGCTGTTGAACAAGCTCGAGAAAGTGGCAAACCCGAAAATATAATCGAAAAAATGGTTGAGGGTCGAATAAAGAAATTTACAGAAGAAAACGCTTTATTATCTCAAGTTTTTGTTATAGACGGTGAAACAAAAATAGAAAAACTGCTTGAAAATAAATCTAGTGAGTTAAATGAAGATATAATAATTACACGTTTTACTAGAATGCAACTTGGCGATGGTATCGAAAAGAAAGAAGATGACTTTGCGGGTGAAGTTGCAGCTGCAATAAGCAAAAATTAATCAAAACTCCTGCACGGTAGGTGGTTTGTAATGGCAAAAAAATATAATAATGTCTTACTTAAGATTTCGGGTGAGATTCTTGCGGGAGACTCGAAAAGTACTTTCGATAATTCCATATCAAAACAAATTGTCGATGATATAACCAGAGTCAAAAAATCTGGGATAAATCTTGCTGTGGTCGTTGGTGGTGGAAACATAATTAGAGGCGTCAATTATAGGGACTTTAGTCTCGCCAAGACTAGCGCAGATCACATGGGCATGCTAGGCACTATAATAAATGGAGTTTATTTAAAAAATTTATTATTAAATAATGGAATTAAATCAGTTGTTTATTCATCTTTTATGATACCTGGTATTACAAAAAATTTTGATCATGAAGCGGCAAAAGAAGCTATGAACAATGGTCATGTAGTAATTCTTGTTGGAGGAACTGGTAACCCTTATTTTACCACCGATACAACTGCTGTTTTGAGAGCTCTTGAGCTTGAATGTGATGTTCTTCTAAAAGGTACTAAAGTGGATGGAGTGTACGATAAAGATCCAGAAAAGTATTCAAAAGCCAAGAAATTTAGTAAATTAGATTATAATTATGTTATAAATAATAACCTAAAGATTATGGATATGACATCAATTATAATGGCAGAAGAAGCAAATTTACCAATTATTGTGTTTTCGATTAAAAAGCGAGACGAGCTAAAAAAAGTAATAGAAAAAAAAGCAGAATTTACGCTTATTTCTAATTGAGGTATCAAAATGGCAGATGAATTTAATTTACAAGATTTTTCGCGGCGAATGGACGGTGCCATAAACTCCCTCAAGGGAGAATTTTCAGGCTTACGAACTGGTCGTGCATCAGCTAGTCTGCTAGATCCTGTAGTTATAGAAGTATATGGATCAAAGATGCCTTTAAATCAACTTGCAACGGTAAGCACACCTGATCCGCGTACAATATCAGTACAAGTTTGGGATAAATCACAAGTAGAGATTATTGACAAAGCAATCCGTGAGGCAGGATTAGGTTTAAATCCGAATATGGACGGGCAGCTAATACGAATTCCTATTCCAGAACTGAACTCGGAAAGAAGAGAAGAGCTCTGTAAGGTTGCAAGTAAATACGCGGAAAATGCACGTGTTGCAGTTAGGAACGTTCGAAGAGACGGAATGGACACACTAAAGAAACTAGAAAAAAGTAGTGATATCAGTCAGGATGATCAAAAAAATTACGGTAATGATATTCAAAATATCACGGACTCCTCGATAAAGGAGATTGATGAGGTTCTTCAAAAAAAGACTGCTGAAATTATGAACGTTTAACATCTTTCATTGAAATAAGTTACTATGAGTGAAATCACAAACTTGCCTGATCATGTTGCCATAATTCTAGATGGTAATAGACGCTGGGCAAGGGGCCAAGAGTTGCAGGATGAAGATGGTCATCGCAAAGGTATAGAAACACTTGTTTTGATAGCCAAGGCTGCTGCTAATTTTAATATTAAATATTTAACACTATATAGCTTTAGTAAGGAAAATTGGAAAAGGGATCCATCAGAGATTTCAAACTTAATGGATCTTATGAAAAGCTTTGAAAGTGAATACCTCGATGAGATAATCTTAAACAATATTAAAGTAACTGTCATCGGGGATATGGATACGCTTGCGAAACCACAAAAAAGAATAATTAAAATGGTCCAAGAAAGAACGCATGATAATAATGGAATGCAGCTGATTGCAGCATTTAATTATAGTGGTAGGGATGAGATAATCAGAGCAATGAAGAAAATACTTGATGATGTTCAACTATCAAAAATATCCATTGATATGATTAATGACGATTTAGTGGGTAATTATTTAGATACCGCAAATATACCTGATCCGGATCTCATAATCAGAACAAGTGGTGAGATGAGGTTGAGTAATTTTTTGTTGTGGCAATGCGCATACTCTGAATTTGTATTTACAGAGACGTATTGGCCAGATTTTACCGTTGATCAGTTCCAGAATGCACTTGAACAATATTCTCAAAGAGAGAGAAGATACGGCAGAAATACACCCAACCAGATAGTGTGAATTAAGCTATGGATATTAATAATTTACGATTAAGACTCAAAACGGCTTTGTTAATTTTACCAATTTTCATATTGCCGATTTATTTGGGAGGAATTTATTTTAAAATAGCTCTAATCTTCATCTCAACGGTATTGTTTTACGAGCTAATAACCATAATAAATAACCCGAAAAGAAAAGTGGTCACAATGCTGTATTTATGTTTTCTGTGCATGTCTTTATTTATCCTAATGTTAGCTACAGATATGGCCATAAGTATTTGTTTGGTGGCTCTTATAGTTGGATCCATTTTAATAAAATTATTTTATAGGGAGAATGGTTGGCTCTTAGCAATCATCTGTTACTCCTATCTAAGTTTTTTAGCATTCTATCACATACGATTGCAAGGTAATCCAACAGACGGACTTACATCTATTATTCTTGTGGTTGTGATTGCCATTATTTCGGATACCTCTGGCTATCTCGGTGGACAGCTACTAGGCAGAAAAAGGATTTTTCCATATATATCACCAAATAAAACACTCGAAGGAACACTTTTTGCATTCCTCACACCAGCTATTTTTATTTTTTTTCTTGCGCTGATATCCGAGGTTGATTTTAATAATAGTATTATTTACCTCTTCATTTCGATTATGGCGCTTGGAGCTATTTTAGGTGATCTACTTGGGTCTTATTTCAAAAGAAATTTTAAGGTAAAAAATTCTAGTAATTTGCTCCCAGGTCATGGAGGGCTTCTGGATAGAATGGATAGCACAGTTGGCGTCGGGATTTTTTTTATAATTTTAGATAAGATAACTCGCAATAGTAGCTACGAGAATATTTTATATTTTTGGAGGTAAATTGAAGAAAGAATTGACAATATTGGGTTCAACCGGATCAATTGGCCTTAATGCTCTATCGATACCCGCAATGGAAGAAAAATTCTCAATGTTAGCATTCGTTGCCGGTCAAGATGTTAATACTTTGTCACGCCAATGCATGAAATTCAAACCAAAGTATGCGGTAATTTCAGATACCCAAATGTACGGAGAGCTGAAGAAAAATTTATTTGGGACTAAGATTGAAGTAAAAGCTGGGTATGATGAGATAAATGAAATAGCCTCAAAATCTTCGGATGTTGTCCTATCAGCAATATCTGGCAGTGCTGGAATTGAACCTACCTATCAAGCCCTTAATAGAACTGAAAAACTAGCAATCGCAAATAAAGAGTCAATTGTTGTTGCTGGTAGTTTATTGTTTGATAAAAAAATAAATAAATCAACCAATATTATACCAGTTGACTCCGAACACAATGCAATTCATAAGCTCCTGAATTACGTAAATTATAAAAACCTGAAGACGATCACGCTAACTGCATCAGGGGGTCCATTTCTCAATACAGGTATTAAAGATTTAGAAAATGTAACACTGGAGGAGGCATTAAAACATCCAACATGGGTTATGGGTAAAAAAATCACAATCGACTCAGCAGCGCTTATCAATAAGGGTTTAGAATTAATTGAGGCTACATATTTATTTAATATGTGTCACAAAAACATAACAATATTGGTTCATCCTCAGTCTCTTATTCATGCCATGGTATCAATGCATGACGGAACAACCTTGTCTTTAATGTCTAAAGCAGATATGAGAATACCTATCAGCGATGCAATATTTGATAGCGATAATGCACCGATATTTGGGAATCTGGAAACTTCTGATATTAAAAATTTAACTTTTTACGATCTTGATAACGAAAAATTTCCTACAATTAATATGGCAAGAGAAGCTATTGATAACGGAGTGAGTTCTATCATAACTTACAATGCAGCAAGCGAAGCTGCAGTTGAAAACTTTATATCAAAAAAAATTTCGTTCTTAGATATATATAAAGTTATCAAAAAATCACTTGATCATAGTAAAAAAAATAAGCAAAAGGTTTTAAAAAATAATATCGAGCATATATTATCTTTAAACCAAAAAGCAAAGGATTTTGCGTTAACTGTAATAGATGAGGCATTATAATTAAATGTTTGACCTTATAAATTTTTCAAGCTTATCATATAACTTTCTAATTTATACCATACCGTTTCTATTTGTTCTGACGGCAGTTGTTTTTTTTCATGAGCTAGGACATTTTGTAATTGCACGACTTAACCGAGTTGATGTTGAAACCTT
>CACBED010000008.1 GCA_902538185.1 uncultured OCS116 cluster bacterium | reverse complement strand
GGGCGTATATCAATTAGTATTTGATCAATTTGCCTACAGTGAATTTCATCTCTCTGTAAAAGAAAACTATGAATTAAAAGAGGGTATCCAAATAATAAAGGGGATCACAGAGCTCGCACAAGTTGATGATTACATGAATAAATACGGGATGTACCAAAGTGATATAGTACGCCTAGATTCCAATACGGTCCAACTTAGATACCAACAATCTTAACTGCAGCCACTTGTAGCGCCACACGTATCACACTTAAGGCATGTTCCATTCCTTACCATTGTGAAATTTCCGCAGTCATCACAGGCCACGCCCTCATAGCCCTTGATTCTTGCTTGCGTTATCAGATCACTTTTTTCAACCTCTATATTAGTCCCAACATTTGCTTGGGCTGGTTGTGATTCTGCACTCTCTGACAAACCCGTATTACTCACACTTACATTGGAGGCCGCTGCTGTTAACATATCATTCGTTCCTGTGAGTTGTAAGTCGGCAGATGGTAGAATGAAGAGATTATCATTTTTACTTCTACCATACCCTGTACTTATATATTTTGTTGCGGGTGCAGGATGATCAAGTTCAGCATTTCCTATGGTATCAGGTGATATTGTGCTCGGGTCTACATGAGCTAAATCGTTTCTTTCAAGATATGAAATCGCTAGCTCTCTGAATATATAATCAAGAACAGATGTAGCGTTCTTTATCGCGTCATTACCTTGTACCAAGCCTGCTGGTTCAAACCTTGTGAAAGTGAAGCAGTCGACATACTCATCAAGTGGAACGCCATATTGTAATCCTAATGATATTGCTATTGCAAAATTATTCATTAGTGATCGGAATGCTGCGCCTTCCTTATGCATATCAATGAATATTTCACCTATTCTGCCATCATCGTATTCGCCCGTTCTTAGATAAACTTTATGACCACCAACGACTGCTTTTTGCGTGTATCCTTTTCGTCTATCAGGAAGCTTTTCCCTTTCAGTTCTCTCTGCTATTTCTATTATTTTATCAATCGTTCTTTCAGCGGCTGGTTCTATATCAGCTTCATCATCATCGCTTTCTTCGTCAAGTACCTGCGCGTTTAATGGTTGTGATAATTTTGACCCATCTCTGTAAAGCGCATTTGCTTTAAGTCCGAGCTCCCATGACTTTAAATAAGCGTTCTTGCAATCTTCAACAGACGCTGTATTTGGCATATTAATCGTCTTGGATATTGCGCCGGATATAAATGGCTGGGCCACTGATAGCATTAAAATGTGACTATCAACTGATAATGCACGCTTTCCTGTTCTTCCGCAAGGATTTGCGCAGTCAAAAATATTTAAGTGCTCATCTTTTAAACTCGGTGCACCTTCAACGGTCATGGCGCCGCAGCAGTAAATATTGGCATCGAGTTTATCTTGTTCACTAAATCCAAGATGTTCTAAGAGATCAAAAGAGAAATCCTCAAGCTGTTCTGCGCTTACTTTCAGAACATCCTTGCAAAAGTCTTCACCTAAAGTCCATTTGTTAAATACAAACTTAATATCAAATGCATTCTCAAGTTGCTCTTCAATGGCATCAAGTTGTTTTTTTTGAAAACCTTTACTTTCTAGTTTTTCATGGTTAATTCCTGGGGCATTTTTTAGTGTATTTTGACCAACAGCGTAATCAACTATGTTGTTGATTGCATTATCTCCGTAGCCAAGTGTTTTTAATGCCTCTGGCACTGCTCTGTTGATAATTTTAAAATAACCACCCCCAGCGAGTTTCTTAAATTTTACTAATGCGAAATCAGGCTCGATACCTGTTGTATCACAATCCATGACCAAGCCGATTGTACCGGTTGGGGCTATCACTGTGGTCTGAGCATTTCTGTATCCGTGTTTCTTACCTAACTCAACTGCATCATCCCAAGATTTTGTTGCTGCCGCTAACAAATCCTTTTCCTTAATATTGGCATGGTTTAGAGGAACAGGATTTGTGGATAGCCCATCATAGCCGTCCGTATTACCATGTGCAGCGTTACGGTGATTTGACATTACCTTGAGCATATGCATTGCATTTCTTTTATAGTCAGGGAATGGTCCAAGCTCTGATGCCATTTCTGCGGATGTTTTGTAAGCTATTCCCGTCATTAATGCTGTTATAGCACCACAAATTGCACGTCCTTCATCAGAGTCATAGGCGATGCCGTTGGTCATTAAATAACCACCAATATTTGCATAGCCAAGACCTAAAGTACGATATTCGTACGAGAGCTTTGCAATATTCTTTGATGGGAACTGCGCCATTAGGACTGATATTTCAAGAACCATCGTCCATAGTCTGACGGTATGAATGAATTCATCTATTTTAAAACTTCCATCTTTATTTCTGAACTTAATTAAATTAATTGATGCTAGATTACACGCTGTATCATCAAGAAACATATATTCCGAGCATGGATTTGATGCACGAATTTCCCCACCTTCAGGACAGGTATGCCAGTCATTTATTGTTGTGTGAAACTGGAGTCCTGGATCAGCTGAAGCCCAAGCGGCATAACCGATTTGTTCCCAAAGATCATTCGCTTTAATTGTCTTTACAGGCGAGCTATCTCTTCTAGATCTTAGGTGCCAATCATCATTATTTTTTAGTGCATGGATGAAGTCATCTGATAAGCGAACAGTATTATTAGAGTTTTGACCTGAGACAGTTAAATAAGCCTCAGAGTCCCAATCAGTATCATAAGTTTCGAAGGCCATGGAGGTGTAGCCTTGCTCAGCAAATTGAATTGCTCTTTTTATGTAATTTTCAGGAACTTGCAGTTTTCTTGCGCTGATTATCTCTTTCTTTAGTGCAGGATTCTTTTTCGGATCGAAACAATCTTTCTCAGAGCCCTCACAATTGATACAAACTTTAAGAATTAAATTTAGATGTTTTGCGCATATTTTTGATCCCGTTACAAGAGCAGCAACTTTCTTCTCCTCCTTTACTTTCCAGTCTATAAATTCTTCAACATCCGGGTGATCAATATCAACCACAACCATTTTTGCGGCACGCCTTGTTGTTCCACCTGATTTTATAGCACCTGCAGATCTGTCACCAATTTTTAAAAAACTCATTAACCCTGATGATTTACCACCGCCAGACAGTCCTTCTCCATCACCTCTAATTTTTGAGAAATTTGAACCAGTGCCCGAGCCGTATTTGAAGAGCCTAGCTTCTCTTGTCCACAGATCCATAATTCCACCTTCGTTAACCAGGTCATCTTGAATAGATTGAATAAAGCAAGCGTGCGGTTGAGGATGCTCATAAGCGGATGTTGATTTGGTTAATTTTTTTGTTTTGTAATCTACATAGTGATGACCTTGTCCAGGTCCATCTATGCCATATGCCCAATGCAAGCCAGTATTGAACCATTGTGGACTATTTGGTGCGCACATTTGACTTGCGAGAATGTATCTGAGCTCGTCAAAATAGTTTTTAGCATCAACTTCCGTGTCAAAGTAATTACCCTTCCAACCCCAATAGGTCCAAGTTCCCGCTAGCCTGTCGAATACCTGTTTAGAACTTGTCTCTGAACCCATTTCAGTCTCATCTGATTCTGGAATACTCCTCCATAACCAACTCGGAACATCATTTTCTTCAACTTTTTTTAGAGACTGCGGTACACCCGCCCTTCGAAAATACTTTTGGGCAATAATATCTGCGGCAACTTGGCTCCAGTTTTTGGGTACTTCGATATCATCAAGCTTAAATACAATAGAACCATCTGGATTCTTTATTTGACTTGATGTTTTGGTAAATTCAATCTGTGTGTATGGGGATTCATTCTCTTTTGTGAAACATCTAACTATTTTCATCTTATTCCTTCTTTCTTGTGTACTCGCAGAACTACTAATTTAATTTTTTTGTTGTTTATGTCTACAGATAATTTTAATTATTTCTACTTTTTAACAATGTTTTACTTTTATGCACAAATACAATAATTAGTGCTAGAAAAGATACAACACATACTATATGTAGATCCTTACCAAAAAGTAAAGTTTGTTCAGAAAAAAAGTTTTTTTTCAGAAAGTAAATAAAAACTATATGTTAATATAAAATTTGTTATTTAAATATAAAACTAACTTGATTCTTTTTTTATGTAACATAATATTTAATTTATTAAGAAATTAAAATGCTCAGACTTATAAAACAAGTTTTCACCTGGTGGAACGGACAAACTATCTCAACGATGTTGTACACAAGGCTTTTTGGTCAATATATTGGTCAAGATGAATTTGGAAATAAATATTACATGAGCAAAGCGAAGGCCAGCAAGAAAAGAAGATGGGTTATTTATAATGGCTATACGGATTCATCAAAAGTACCCGCAAAGTGGCATGCATGGTTGCACGGTGTCGTTGATGAAATACCTTCTGAGCAAGAGAGATCTGACAAAAAGTGGATGAAAAGTCATTTGCCAAACCTGACGGGCTCCGATAGCGCATATCGGCCATCAGGTAGTTTATCTAAAAAAATAGTCATTGATGAGCAAAAGGGAAACTATGAGTCTTGGAGCCCATAACTAAAAAAGGGATGCACGCATGAAAAGTAATTTTTTTGAAAGCCTTGTTGGACTGGGTGTAATATTTGTTGCGATTGCATTTTTTTATTATGCTTATTCGAATTCAGGTAAAAGTAATTCCTCTCAAACTTATGAAATATCTGCAATATTCACTGAGGTTTCAGGTCTGATGACGGGTGCAGACGTCAGGTTGTCTGGAATAAAAATTGGCTCAGTTACATCACAAAATCTTGATGTGCAAACATATGACGCGGTGGTTTTGATGCAAATTAATAATGAGGTCAAGATACCTGCTGACAGCAGCGCTAAGATTAGCTCTGAAGGGCTTTTAGGGGGGAACTATATTGCAATTGAACCAGGGGGCTCAGATGAAATGCTTATTGCAGGAGACTCTATAGAGTTAACTCAGGGCTCAATTGATCTTATTGGACTGCTCGGTAATGCAGTATTTGGCTCTTGAGGGTTAAGCAATACAAAAAGTCAATCAAATCCTAAAATTATTCTTGTTTACAACATATTTGATAGTATCAATATCAGAAATATTTGCAGAACAGGTTACAAAATATAAAAATGCGGTTATTTTAATCTCAAATACAATAACCCTGGATCGTAAAGTTCTAACTATTCCAATAAATTCAGAGACGCAATATAAAAATTTAGCAATAAAGGTAAATTCATGTTTTGAATTAATTTCCCCACGGGAGCTAGTTGGTAATATTGATATAGAGCGCGACGAACCTAATGAAGTAAGTATTTACAGAAATTTCCTATTATATAACCAAAATCCAAGTATGAATTCTGAGATGGAGAATTCATACTACGAAATACGACTGCAAGATTGCCATGACAAAGAAGAAATAATACTAAACGAAATTAATCAATAAAACTAAGTTATTGGTCAAGGTATTTTTCTAGCCAGTGGATATTGTAATTACCTTCTTGAATATCATTATTTCTAAGCAGGTCTTTAAATAATGGAAGGGTTGTCTCGACACCTTCAATCACAAATTCATCGAGCGCTCTGTCAAGCTTTGCTAGGCAGTCATTCCTATCTTGGCCAAAAACTATTAATTTTCCAATCATGCTGTCATAGTATGGTGGAATTGAATATCCTGCATATGCAGCGCTATCAACCCTCACACCCGGACCGCTCGCTGGATGATAGGTTATAATTTTACCAGCTGAAGGAACGAATGTCTCTGGATTTTCTGCATTAATTCTGCATTCTATTGCGTGACCATTAATCGTGACATTTTCTTGTTTTAAGGATAGTTTGCTACCTGCGGCAACAGATATTTGCTCTTTCACTAAATCAATGTTTGTAATTATTTCTGTTATTGGATGCTCAACCTGTAATCTTGTGTTCATTTCAATAAAGTAGAATTCTCCATTTTGATATAAAAATTCAATGGTTCCAGCACCAACATATCCAAGCTTTGATATGGCTTGAGCCGCAACATTACCGATTTTTTCTCTTTGATTATCATCAATAACCGGCGAGGTCGCCTCTTCCAGAATTTTTTGATTCCTTCTTTGCAAAGAACAATCTCTTTCACCTAGGTGTATTGCATTTCCATGCTTATCTCCAAATATCTGAATTTCTATATGTCTTGGGGCATTTAAGTATTTTTCAATATATACAGTGTCGTCTCCAAATGATGCTTTTGCCTCAACTTTTGCTAAATTGAATGCATTTTCAAGATCTTTTGATGCGTGCGCAATTTTCATTCCTTTACCACCGCCTCCAGATGAGGCCTTGATTAGTATTGGATAACCTATTTCATCGGCAATCTTTTTTGCGTGATTTAAGTCCTCAATTTTACCACCAGAACCTGGAACAACGGGTATTCCTAATTTTGATACGGTATCTTTTGCCGTTATTTTATCTCCCATAATCTGTATGTGCTCCGAGCTAGGGCCAATAAATGTAAGATTATGAGCCTCAAGTATTTCTGCAAAGTGAGCATTCTCAGATAAAAAACCGTATCCTGGATGGACTGCTTCAGCACCAGTGATTTCGCAGGCAGATATTATTGAAGGTATGTTTAAGTAGCTATCTTTTGCTTGGGGGGGTCCAATACAAACACTCTCATCTGCTAATTTTACATGCATAGCTTCATTGTCAGCTGAAGAGTGAACTGCAACAGTCTTAATTCCTAATTCTTTGCATGCCCGATGGATCCTAAGTGCTATTTCACCGCGATTTGCAATTAAGACCTTATCAAAAAATTTCTTCATTCTATTTCTATGATATCTTCACCGAATTCAATTGGTTGTCCATCAGTAACGAATATGTTTTTTATGATACCCGTCTCACTGCTCGGTATGGTGTTGAAGGTCTTCATCGCCTCAATAATGATAATGGGATCCCCCTTATTGATTTTTTTCCCTATTTCAATAAACGGTTTACTGCCTGGCTCAGGCGATAAATAGCAGGTACCAACCATTGGTGATTTTATGTATTTTGAACTGACTTGTTTTGGTAGGACTTCACGTTCTTGTTCATCCTGATTTGTAGGTGTAGGTTCTGGGGTAATTACTTGATTTGGTGATGGTGGTGAAATTATTTGGCTCACTTGGTTAGTCTGCAAACTCTGATTTTGCACTCTAATTTTAACACCATCTCTTTCTATTTCAATTTCAGAAAGATTTTGATCTCTGATAATAGTTGAGATTTCTCTAATAACCTCAATCTCATTTATGGGTTTTTTTGCCATCAGTTGACTCTTTCATTCATGATTTTTGTGACTGCATCTATTGCCAATATATACCCTTGATCGCCAAGCCCGATAATTATACCGTCTACCACACCTGAGATATAGGATTTATGTCTGAACTCCTCTCTTTTGTGGATATTTGATAAATGAACCTCTATTGCTGGTGAATTTGATGACTTCAATGCGTCGTGAATTGCAATAGATGTATGCGTGTAAGCGCCGGCGTTTATTATTATACCATCACTATCTGAGGCGGCTTGTATCATCTCTATTATTGTACTTTCATCGTTTGATTGCTCAAATATTAATTCAATGTTTTTTTTTGCTACATATTTTATGCAATTTTCTTTTATATCTTTTAATGTCTTACTACCGTAATGTTCAGGCTCTCTTGTACCTAACAAGTTAAGATTGGGTCCATTAATAATGATAATTTTAGAACTGTCACTCATAAGGTCATTAAAGACTATATTTGATTAAATTTAAATTAATTATTTATTTATTCAGTTAATATTTTGAATGTCATCTGCCACAAGCCATCCAGATGAGTATGGAGTAAGCCCATTCTTTGCACGTTGTGCAAAGTTACGTGCCATATCTTTGTTTCCAAGTATTGAATAATATTGAGCAACGCTCAGGTCAGCCATCGGGATATTATTTAATTTATAATATGACTTTGATAGCTGCCAATAAACGCGAACATTCCCAATGGTTTGGTCTTTGTGCATATCCAGAAGTGAGATGCTTTCACGTATATTTTCATCCCCACCTATCTGCGTGAGAATTTTTGCATAAAGTATTGAGAACTCTAACTCGGGGAGATCAAGAAGACTTTGACCCTTTTTTAGGCTCTCGATTGCAAGTTCATACTCATTAATTTCAAAATATATTTGAGCTAAAAACTCATAGAAATATGCATATTCGAATTCCTTAATCAAACTAATCATAATTGATTTTGATTGCTCATACTTACCTTTTTGATAATATGATATTGCTTTTGAATAATTTGCATACGGAGTGTTATCAGCGAATTTATTCGGTAGATCTTGGTAACCGATTATCTTTGCCCTAGCCAAATTATGCCTGTGTATGAGTTCTTCACTATCTTGAACCTCGTAAGATCCTTGTTTTGATATTTTATTTTTTAGGAAATCTATTCTGTCTTGGGGCAATTCATGGGTTAACTCTAGAGGATTTATATTACCTCCGTAAATTTGTTGTGATTTTTTAATTTTTTCGAGGATTTGAAGCAAGCCATTTGATGATTCCCCAATTGACTCCATCAAACTGATGGCGCTCATATCAGCTTCATATTCTTGAACCCGAGAATGCTGAAGATAATCTCTTCTTGCAAGGTCAGAGCCACCGATTGTAATCCCAGTACCAATATCAGGCAGTGCATCTGACTCCGTAAGCAATCCAGTTATGCCTGTGCCAATGCCAATAATTTGCGCAATATTTTGTTTTTTTTGGAAGTTCTCGTATTCAATCATCCGAGTTATGTGATGATTATTCAAAAGATGACCAATCTCATGAGCAATAATAGATTTGACTTCATTTGGTCTGTCTGCGTGATAGATCAAGCCCGTATGTATGTAAATGTTACCCTGAGCAGTTACAGACGCATTAATACTTTGGTCTGGCATGATGAATATATTTTGACTTTCTGCTCCAAGTCCGATTTTGTAAAGATCAGCAGCATACTCTGATAGTAGCTTTTCAATTTCTGCATCTTTAATAATTGTCTTAGAGTGAGTTGTGCTTAGTGGCAAAAAGAGAATAAATAGGATAAGTATACATTTATTTAGTGTATCTAAAAAAATCTGATTTCCATTAATCATCCCACCAACCTGTTTTCGGGTTTTCAACTGGCTTTAGTGTGTTCTCTGCTTTTTCCTTAACTGGTTGTTTTTTCTTGGGAGCTGTCTTCCTTGGTTTTGTTATTTTTTTGTTTTCTTCTTGATCACTAGTTATTGTTTTTGTATGCTTTTTCGTTTCTACTTTTTTCTGTTTTCTCGGCGTCACCGCGCTTTTGGTTTCAGCTATTTCATCTACATTGTCTGACTTATCTTTTTTGTTTGTATGTTTGCTCGTTTTTTTGACTTGCTTCTGATTTGCTTGTGACTTCCGCTTAATAGTCCTTTTAGGTTTGGACTCAGTTTTTTCATTGGTCTCCTGATTAGTCACATCGTCAATTGAAATTTTAACATCTGATTTATCTTCGTAAACGCTGTCTATACTTATTGCTGAGTTGGTCAACTTAGGATCTAGTTTTAATTCGCTTCGTTCAATTTTGAATGTGTCATCTCCATCAATCTCCGCAACTTTTATTTCGATCGTGATTTCATATCTATCTTCTATTTCATATAAATTTTTTCTTTTGGCATTAAGCAAGTAATCTGATAGTTCATTATTTGTATACAGCTTGATATTATTTTTTCCATTCTTGAATAGATCTTGTTCAATAGCGCGGATGATTTGTACGGACTGAGAGCTGATGGATCCAGCTCTTTCCAAAAGTGAAGATCTCATTCTCTGTCTTGACATCTCCATTAATCCAAATTGGCTTATATGTCCAACTTGTATTCTTGCTCTGTCTGCTCGCAGTGCATCTTTTAGTTGCTTCTCAACTGATCTATTATTTCTGCGCTCTTCCATGTCGATATAATCGATGACAATAAGACCAGCTAAATCTCTAAGTCTCAACTGTCGTGCCACTTCATTTGACGCCTCAAGATTTGTTCTTAGTGCAGTATCTTCAATGTTATGTTCTCTTGTGGACCTGCCTGAGTTTACATCAATTGCCACGAGCGCTTCCGTTTGATTGATAACGAGGTATCCACCCGAAGGAAGTCTTACATTTTCATAGAACATATTATCTAGCTCTGACTCTGCATCATACTTAATGAAAAGGGGAACAGCATCCAAATATTTTTTTATAAATTTAACATGGCTTGGAATAAGCATTTTCATAAAGTTTTTCGCTTCAAGAAATGCGTTTTCACCTGAAATTACAATTTCATCGACATCTTTGTTGTAAAGGTCTCTAATTGACCTTTTAACCAGGCTGCCTTCTTCATAAATTAGTTCCGGTGCTGAGGAATTCAAGGTTAGATCCCTAATCGTTTGCCACAAGCGAGTTAGATATTCAAAATCTCTCTTAATTTCTGTTTTAGTCCTTTGAGCTCCGGCAGTTCTGATTATGACCCCCATCCCTTCTGGAATCTTGAGCGAGTCTATCGAGGCTTTGATTTTATTTCTTGTCTTGATATCAGATATTTTACGAGATATTCCGCCTCCCCTTGCGGTGTTGGGCATTAAGACACAATAGCGGCCGGCAAGTGAGATATATGATGTCAGTGCGGCGCCTTTATTACCTCTCTCCTCCTTTGTGACTTGTACGAGTATGATTTGTCTTTTTTTTATTACTTCTTGTATCTTATATCGTTTTCTGTGTTTAGTGTTTCTGTTGGACTCTTCTTGGTCAATAACATCCTCAGATACATCAGATTGAATCTCGTCAATATCTTCATTAGCATCGCTATCTTTGACTAATTCTGACTCCTCATCAAGCAGTTTTTTTCTCTCAGAGGTTGGTATTTGATAATAATCTGGATGGATTTCATTAAAGGCAAGAAAACCATGCCTGTTACCACCGTATTCAACAAATGCAGCTTGCAGTGAAGGTTCTACTCTTGTAACTTTTGCTAAGTATATATTTCCACGGATTTGGTTTCTATCTTTGGCCTCAATATCAAATTCTTCAATTTTACCTTCTTTACTGAGAACAATGACTCTAGTTTCCTCATCGTGATTTGCGTCGATGAGCATTCGATTTGGCATCTTTTATTCCTTTTGATTGCAGCACAAGTCAGCTTTAGTTTGTTCGTGTTAATACTATGTTCTGATAGCGCTATTAAATTTATGGGGTTTTTATGATAAATATAGCCGAACCTCGATGAGGCTCTTTCGTGCTTGTTTGGATGTATATTTAACATAATAAAATCTCTTACAATAATTTATTTATGATTCTATAAATATATAATAATTGATATTATATTGATAATTTTGATATTTTAGCAAGAAGATTTATTTAATATTAAATTTTACCATCTTGAGGAGAGGATAAAATTGTTTTTAAAGTTTATCACGGCTTTATTTAGTTTATTTATACTGGCGGCTTTTAGTTTTTTTATTGCGCTAATCTTCATGTATTTTTACTATACGAAAGATACTATCGCTTTCGAAAATATCTTAAAATCGCAACCGACCAGTGCAAACAGATTTTTTTCAGAAGACGGGGTATTAATTGCAGAAGAATATGATGTTCACCGTATTTATGTTACGGATAAGAATATACCACAATATTTGAAGCTCGCATTCATATCTGCCGAGGACAAAAGCTTTTACGATCATCCAGGATTTGATTTTAAAAGCATTATCAGGGCAACGTCACAGAATATTTATAACTATTTGTTTCTGCGCGATAACAGCAGGTTAATTGGAGCCTCAACAATAACCCAACAATTAATTAAAAATTTACTTAACGATAATGAACGGACTTTTGCACGAAAGTTGAAAGAGATTATTTATGCCATTAAATTAGAGAGATCTCTCTCAAAAGAAAAAATACTAGAATTATATTTAAATGAAATATATTTAGGCAGGGGCGCTTTCGGGGTAGTTGCGGCCTCTGAGAAATATTTTGGAAAAACTCTAAATGAATTGGATATTGAAGAAATGGCTCTTTTAGCTGCTCTTCCAAAAGCGCCAAGTAATTATGATCCTCAAAAAAACTACGAAGCGATCAGAGAACGAAGGGATTGGGTTCTAGATAGAATGGCAGAAAATGGGGTAATAACAAAACTAGTGGCTCAGATCATGAAAGGTTCAGAAATTAATTACGTTGATTTGGATTTATATAATAAACCAAACCTTTTGGATAACAGTATTGCAGATAAGGTTCAGAGTAATCTTTACTTTGATGCTAATACAGACAGAAATTACGGTCTCACTTACTTCTTAACCATTAATCAAAATGCAACAGATTATGTTAGTGATCAGATCAATAAGCTCGAAGAAATACAAAATCAGGGGGATTTGCTTGCTGATATTAGAATCATATCCCTAATATCTGGAAGAACCTTAGTTGACATTCAAGACAGTCAAAAAAATACAAAAAACTATAAAATCAATACAAATGAGAGATCAATATTGAGACCTATTTATTTTGGCGGTATCATAGACTCAGGAATAGATTTAAATAAAAAGTTACTCTCCACAAAAATTGACACTGCAGATACATATCGGAGTCTTGTCACAGTACGAAAATTATTTAGCTCAAGGGCCGCTGTGGCTGATAAAAATTTGAAGCGTAACGCTGAGGCATATTTATTAGAGTATCTTCAAGATAAAATGCAAGGAGGTAAAATTACCTACAATTGGGATGAGAAAATAGAATTGAACTTAGATGATGTTTTATCATTATTCATTCCAATTCTTACAGATGGATCACTACTCGAAACATATTATGTGGACAAAATTGATGACATAAATGGGAATCAAATTTATTTACATAAAGATGATGGTAAGGTGAGTCCCCCTAAAAGCGAGATTGCCTTCAAAGTTAAAAGCTTGTTTTGCGATATGGAGGAAATAGAGATAAGTAAAAATTATAAATATGCGGAGCCAGGAAATTGCTCTTATTACCACCAAAATGAAGATAAATTATTTTATTTAAAATTTACAGGTAATGTTGCTTTTTTTGCTATTATCTCAGGTGTTAATTTACAAAAGGAAGATCATCTGATAACCATTATGAATGACATTGCTATAGGCTCACTAGATCTATTGAATAAAATGCAGTTGAGTGATTTTTTAATCCCAGATGAAATTAATGCACAACAAATAAACAAAAACACAGGCAGTCGATATAATTACACAGACAATTATATATGGGAGTTTTTTTAGAGGATAATTTTATGGATTTTGACTTTAAGATAATTACACAAGACATTGATAATAAACTAAAATTGACTTGGAGGGGTCTTTGAATTAGAAACCGCTCAAGAAAGGATAAAAGAATTAGATAACTTGATTGAAAATGAAAATTTTTGGGATAGCCCTGAAAATGCCAAGCAAGTAATGCAAGAAAGACAAAATCTCGAGCAATGTTTAAACGACTATGAACTATTAAAGACATCTTTTTCAGACTCCATGGATATTTATCAATTAGCCCTTGATGAGAGTGATCCAGATTTATTAGAAGAGTCGCAAAAAAATATTATTGAGATACAAAAAAAAGTCCAGTTAAAGTACATAGAAACATTATTTTCCGGGGAGGTTGACTCAAATGATACCTATTTGGAAATACATGCTGGGGCTGGTGGTACTGAGAGTCAAGATTGGGTCAGTATGTTGTTAAGAATGTATCTAAAATGGGCCGAGAAAAAAGGATACAAAACAACTCAAATTAGTATGCATGATGGTGATGAGGCGGGTATTAAAAGTGTAATAATTTCGATTAGTGGAAAATTTGCTCACGGTTGGCTCAAACAAGAAAATGGTGTACACAGATTGGTTCGAATATCACCCTTTGACTCAAATTCTAGAAGACACACAAGCTTTGCTTCTGTCAGTATTTATCCAATAATAGATGATAAAATTGATATAAAAATTTCAGAATCAGATGTAAGGATTGATACATACCGAGCGAGTGGAGCAGGGGGGCAGCATGTTAATACTACAGATAGTGCGGTACGCATTACCCATCTGCCAACAGGTATCGTTGTTCAATGTCAAAATGAAAGATCGCAGCATAGAAATAAAGAAACAGCGTGGAATATGTTGCGTGCAAAGATCTATGAGGGCGAAATAAAAGCGCGTGAAGAAGCTGCCAATATTGCAAATATGGAGAAGTCTGATATTGGATGGGGGCATCAAATTCGTTCATATGTTTTGCATCCCTATCGCCAAGTAAAAGATTTAAGGACTAAACTTGAGAGCTCCAACCCTGAAGCAATATTGGATGGAGATATTGACGGCTTCCTTGAGTCAGCTCTGACAGAATTACTTTAAAGCTTAGATATTTTGTGCAGCCTCTAATACTTCTTCGACATGTCCGGTAACGCTCACTTTACGCCAAATTTTTCTAATTTTACGATTTTTATCAATCAAAATGGTCGTTCTTTCGATACCCATAAACTTTTTACCGTACATACTTTTCTCAATCCAAACTCCATAGTCTTCACAAACCTTTTTGTCTTCGTCGGAAGCAAGGGTAACTTCAAGCTGGTGTTTTTCAATAAATTTTTTGTGCTTAGATATTGAGTCTGCTGACACTCCTATTATTATTGTTTTGCATTGCTTAAATCCATTTATGTGGGATGTGAAATCAATAGCCTCTCTTGTGCAACCGGGCGTATCATCTTTGGGATAAAAATAGAGAACAATATTGTTATCAGGATATGAGTCAAGTGTTATAAAGTTTTTATCGTCAATTGGCATGTTAAAGTTTATTGCATTATCACCTTCGTTTATCATTACTGACCCCTGCATTATTTGGCTAGAATTAAAGATACAATAACTAAATATTTAGATATCTATATTAATATTATTACATTAAGTTAATTTTACAAGGATTGTTAAGTCTAAAACTAATAATATTTTTTGTTTGTAGGTTTCAAAATATTTCATGAAGTTAAGACCAGTTTTTAAATATCTATCTTATTTTATGGGCATCCTAGCTGCAATCATATTATCAACTTTCCTTATTTTCAAGTTATGGTTGGATAGTAAACTTGAGTCTGGCGCTCTAGATGTCACATTTATAAGCTCCCAAGTCCGAGGTTACTTAAATCAAAATTATTCAGGACTAAAATTTGATTTTGAAAAGATTGTTTTATCGAAATCAGAAAATCAAGAAATTTCGGTATTAATCGAAGGGATGCAAATAAACAGTGATCGAAGCGGTATATCTATTGGTGCTGCAAATACAGAACTTAAGAATGGATTTTTGAGTTCGTTTTTAGGCCCAATGACCCAATTATTTAATGGTAAAAATTTTAACAATATTAAAATTTATGATCCTCAAATTAATGTAAATCTAGAAATTCTTCTGCGGGACCATGGAACAAATTTAGATCCCGAGGATATAATTAATGAGCAAAATCAGGTGGCCTATATTGATGCGTTAGAATTTGGAGATCAGGCGGTTACATCTCGTCATTTTTATCAAAATATACTCAGTGCTGTAAATGTTGCACTACAAAATAATGATGCTGAACAAAATGCGAATAACACTTTAAGTTTCGAGAATGGATCTATTTCGATTGAGTCAACCGACCAGCAAGTTAATCTGAATAATGTATCACTTAGCTCAGAATTAATTAATGGTTCTCGGGACTTGAAATTTAAATATATCAAGGACTCCTCTGAAGACTCTAAAAATGTAGAAATTTTATTAAATCATAATACTGAGAACAGTATTACGAATGCAGACATCGTATTTAAGAATATAAATATAAATGAGTTTATGGCGGGTATCAACTCAGAATCTTATGATAATATTTATGATGGTAATCTATCAGGACGTCTCAATCTTAATTTTAATAAATTAGGAAGGATAATTGACTCGACTTTAGATTTAAACATTGGTGCAGGCAGCTTTGAAGCAGACCTGCCATACTCGAAGCGCAATATTCATAATATTAAAGATGCATATTTTAGCGTTTCCTATATCAGTTCAGAGGAGCAGGTAGATATTAATGAGATACAAATAAAGCATGATGATTTTAGCGTGAACACCAAAGGGATAATTAAATTAAATTATGATGGCGGGGGAAAAATACTTACATTTGATGCCTACCTTTCGGGCCTAAGCCTTTTTAAGAGAGGGCAGCAAATAGTAAACAATGCGAACGTTACTGTGAATGTTGATCCTGTAAATAATGAAATTAATTTTCAAGAACTAGTCGGTGAACTCAGTGAGGGCAAGGTAAGTATGAGAGAGGAAGAGTTTGCAAATCATAAAGAAATTGAAATCATGATTGAAAGTTCAAATGTTGAGAATGTTAAAGAATTATTTTCATTAGTGAACGAAAATAAAATCACTAATTGGTTTAGTCAAAATGTATTTTTAGGATCTATTGATGAGTTGACACTCAATAGGATGACTGATAGAGAGGGTAATTCCTCAGTGGATATGCGATTGGAGTTCAGGGACTCTGAATTCTCATACTATAAAGGTCACCCAAAAATCTCTGAAGGAAGTGGAGCGATAATGCTCAATGACGGGAAAATATTTGCTGAAATTTTCAATGGAAATTTATTGCTTGAAAAAGGCTTGGCAAAAATAACACAAACTTCAGGTGAAATTAATATTATTGGCGAAAAAAGTATTGCCTCATTTGATATAAATGCAGAGTGCGAGCTTAATGTCTGCGTTGATTATTTGACATATTTAGGTATTGATCCTGAAAAGTTAAAATCAGTTGAGTCAAGGGTATCAGGTAACGCGAATATCGCTACCAATGTTGAGTTCCCTACAGCTACCGGACCCAGTTTTGGTCAAGATTTAAAGTCAAATATTGAAGTTGAACAATTCTCATTTAGGCTTGATAATGAAAATGTGTTTATTTCGCCCCTTGCTGTTTTTCAGATTGAGAACTCAAAAATAAGCTCTTCTGGTGAGTTTAATGTTAGTGGGATACAATCTAAATTTGATATTCTCGCTGATATCTCGTCTACAGAGCCTAAATTGGAGATAGCAATTGAAGCGCAGCCCAGCCCAACAGAATTGAGCATACTCCAGCCTGCTTTAGCAAATTACATTACTGGATTAGGTAGGATACCAACAGAGGTAAATATTGTACTACCCCTATCAGATATCAATAGTTTAGATATCAACTCTTTTGATAAAGTAAGCATCGCAAGTGACTTAACAAATGTTAGTATTTTATACCCATTTTTTAGAAATACGAAGCTTACCAATGAGAGGGCTGAAGTTAGATTTATAGTTGACAAACCTACTAATGACGGAATTGCGAAATATAAGATTGAATACGATGCGGAGAATATTGTTTTTGAACTGGAACTGAAAAGATCTTTTAACTCCCTCACAAATAATTGGGATTTAGTAGATTTTGAAGTGCTAAATTTATCATCTGATGATATTTCAGATGCACAGGTAATTGGATACGTTGAAAATAATATTTTAATAGCCGAGGTGATCGCAAAAGAAGCTGATTTATCGGGCTTCATCCAAGAAAATTTATTTTCTCGAGAGAGAGACGATAATAATATTTTGAAAAATCTACCAAATATGCGCTTGAATATCGTAAACATTGATCAGGTGATTGGTAATAATCGAGAAATTGGACTACTTTCAGGTGAAATCATTGTACAAAATAAAAAACTTAATCGGATGCAGTTGGATGGTTTTTTTAATCAGGATACCAGTAAACGAATTGAAGTTAAATATACCTTACAAGAAGAAGATCTGCCAGCGGACTTAGGCGTAAATACTGCAGACGCGGGTGCTTTTTTGGGCTTCTTGGGGCTATATCAGAATGGTTTTAATGGCAATTTACAACTACGAGCCACTGGTCCAAATATCAATAATATGAGCGGGGAAGTATTTATTGAAAATATTGATATATATAATGATAAGTATTTAGCAAGATTATTTGTGGAGTCAAGCCCAAGTGAATTGATTGATATAAACAGAGTTCAATTTGATTCAAGGGCAAGATATAGAATTATAGACGAAACACTTCTCATCGACGGAGCGGAGCTTTTCGGTCAAAACGTTAAGTTTCAACTGAGTGGTCAATTAAATAATGAGACGGGTACATTAAAATTACCTGGCACTTATTGCCCGGAATATGAATTGAATGCATCATTTGGGACTATCCCTATATTTGGACCGGTTCTAACAGGGGGCGATGATAATTGTATGTTTTCACTTCCTTTTCAGATTGCGAGGGAGTCATGGGGTGAGAATACTCTTCTAATTGTAAATCCCACCGGACTATTGGCCCCAGGTATATTCAGGGATGCTTTTGATTATGATTAATTATTTATTCTTAGAAGCAAGTGCTTTTTCTTTCCAAAGGATAATTTTGAGCCATTAATTTCTTCACTTGAAAGCACTTTAGATGGATCATTAATACTAATATCATTTAGCCTTATCGCGCCATTGTGTATCGATTTTCTTGCGTCACTGTTTGAACTCGCAAATCCAACCTCAACTAGAATACTTAGGAGCCCGTAGCCATCAGAAAAACTACTAGAATTTAATATTTTGACGGGGAGATTTCCTGATATTACCTTCTTTTCAAAAGTTTCCAAGGCAGAATTATACACTTTTTTAGAAATCTCCTCACCATGGGTATTTTTAGTGAGTTCGTTAGCTAGGATTTTTTTAGCCTCATTAATTTCCTCGCCTTTGAGTTTAGATAATTTATTTATCTCCGCCATGGATATGTCTGTAAAAAGTTTTAAGAATCTAATTACATCCTTATCATCAGTATTTCTCCAGAATTGCCAAAAATCATAGGGGTTTGTAAGGTCTTCATCTAGCCAAATGGCGCCATCGGCTGTTTTTCCCATTTTAGCGCCTGATGCTGATGTAATTAGTGGCGTAGTTATGGCATATACCTCATCTTTGCATGTTCGTCTGATCAATTCGATACCATTTATAATATTACCCCATTGATCAGAGCCACCCATTTGCACTTTACAACCATGCCTCTTGAATAATTCAAGATAGTCATACGCCTGAAACAGCATATAATTAAACTCTAAAAATGTGAGAGGCTGCTCTCTGTCTAATCTTAATTTTACAGAGTCAAATGTTAGCATTCTATTTAGGGTAAAATGTTTTCCATAGTCTCTTAAGAAGGAAATGTAATTTAGATCTCTCAGCCAATTTGCATTATTCTCTATGATTATCTTACTCTTATCAAGATTCAGAAATTTTTTAAATACTTTTAAAATCCCAATCTCATTTTGGCTTATATCATTCTCTTCAATTATTTTTCTGGTCTCATCTTTTCCCGAGGGGTCACCAATTAAAGTTGTTCCTCCTCCAAAAAGAATAATAGGTTTATGTTCATAAACCTGCATCCATTTTAGAAGCATAATTTGCAGGAGAGAGCCAACATGTAAGCTTTTTGCGGTCAAATCAAATCCAATATAACCTACTGCATTTTCATTATGTAAATAATGGTCTGCGTCATCATCATTAGAGGTTTGGTGAATAAAGCCTCTATCACTTAGAGTATGCAAAAATTCTGATTTAAACTTTTTCTTATTTAAGTTTGCCATGTCTTAAGATAAATTGATAAAAATTAAATTTATATTAAATACGTTGGCTCACATATCAATATAAATGTGTAAAAAAAATGTAAAAAAATTTTATTCTATTGGTTTAATGAGTGGAACTTCAATGGATGGAGTCGATGCTTCTCTTATACAAACTGATGGATTTATGATTTATGACTATATCGCGAATAGTTCAATTGATTATCCGTTTGATATTAAAGTTAAATTAAAAGAGGCATCAGAACAATTTTATGAAAAAAATATAAGCTGGGCTGATATCCATAAACTGAAGAGATCTCTATCAGACTTAAATCTATTTGCTATCAATAAACTTTTAGAGAAAAATAATGCCCCATCATTAAAAGTTGATTTGATCGGCTACCATGGTCAGACAGTATATCATAGTCCATCAGATAAAATTTCAATACAGCTTGGAGATCCAAAATATTTATCCAATATGACAAATATTCCTGTTATTTTTAATTTTAGGATATGCGATATATTAAATGGTGGTCAAGGTGCACCATTGACTCCAATATATCACGCCGCCCGATTTAGTAAGATCTTTCAGGGACCAATAGCAGTTGTGAATATTGGGGGTATATCAAATATGACGTATATTGACGGCGAATGCGTTATTGCATTCGATACTGGCCCCGGTAACTGTCTGATAGATGATATGATGACTGAGTATTTTTCAGAAGAGTTTGATAATGAAGGTCGATTAGCATTGCAGGGAGATGTGGATAGTAAGTTTCTTGCAACATTGATGAGTGATGAATTTTTTAATAGAACGCCGCCAAAATCATTAGATCGAAATTATTTCCATAAATATCTTAAAAGCAACGAAAAATCACCTCAAAATTTAATTTCAACTTTAAGTTATTTTACGGCAAATACAATCGTTGACGCTATGAGATATTTTCCAACTGATGTGAACAAAATTATTATATGTGGCGGTGGTAGTAAAAATAAATATATAACACAAAAGATTTCAGAATTATCAAAAAAAGAAGTAATCACATCTGACAGTATTGGTATCAGCAGTAGGTATGTTGAGTCTGAAGCTTTTGCTTATTTAGCGGTAAGGTGCCTCTTAAATTTAGATATTTCATACCCGACGACAACAGGTATCCAATCAGCAATGAGTGGCGGGTCTATATTTGGGCCAATTGGTTAAGCGCTCTATTTTTTTAGTATTTTTGATATGTATTTTGAAATTTCAACGTTAAGTGAGTCAATTTCATTATCAAAGAAATGATTTGCCCCATCAATAAGTGAGTGATTAATTTCAATACCTTTTTGGGATTTAAGTCTATCGACAAGCTTTTGAATGTCAGGTTTTGGTGCAACAATATCATCCGAGCCATTGATTATCAGTCCTGATGATGGGCAGGGCGCCAAAAAATTAAAATCATACAAATTAGCTGGTGGAGATATTGATATAAATGACTCTATTTCGGGTCGCCTCATCAGTAATTGCATTGCTATCCAGGCTCCGAAAGAAAATCCAGCAACCCAACAGCCTGTTGAGTCCCTATTTAACTCTTGTATCCAATCCAGGGCAGATGCTGCGTCAGAAAGCTCGCCAATGCCGGCATCATACTCTCCCTGACTTTTTCCAACACCTCTAAAATTAAACCTTAAAACTGAAAACCCATTCTTAACAAAAGTATAATACGCGTTGTGTATAATTGGGTTATTCATTGTGCCACCAAATTTTGGGTGAGGGTGTAACAAGAGAACAATTTTAGATTCAGGATTCTCGTTGTGGTGGTAGCGTCCTTCAATACGACCTGATGGACCATTAAACATGATCTCTGGCATTTATCCCTCCCAATGCATTCAACTTGCAATCATTAGCATATATGATTAACAATAGTAAATATATTTGTTCAATGTGATGAATTTTTTTATTTTCGGCATATATAGGTAATAATTCAATGTGATGGATTTGCATGATGTTTTTAATTCCAAATATGGAATTCTATATTTTTAGTGCATTTAACATCGTTGAAATTTTATTGATTACAGATGGATACTTGAATCATGAGAGTTTATTTTGATAATGCCGCATCAACTCCAATTAGAGATGAAGTGGGTCAATTTCTGAAGAGCGGAAATGCAGAAGGATTTTATAACCCATCTTCTGTCCATCTAGAAGGTCAAAGATCGAGAGCACAAATTAGTAAAGCCAGAGAACTAATCTCAGAAATCTTAGAGTGTCAGACAGAAAATATTCTTTTTACCTCAAGCGGAACTGAGGCGTGTAATTACATCATAAGCCATGCCATACACACCTACAATATAAAAAATGTATTGTATCTTGAAACAGAACACAGCGCAGTAATTGAAACAGTACAGTCTACAGATATTAATAAAGTAAAATGTCAACTAACATCAGATGGTGTAATTAATTTGGCTGAGTTTGAAAATCACTTGCGAAGTTTATCTGGTAAAACACTCGTATGCGTAATGTTTGTAAATAACGAAACAGGTGTATTGCAACCTATAGAAGATATCTCAAAAATATGCAAAAAATACGAAGCACTTTTCTTCTCGGACATGATACAGGCACTCGGAAAAATGGATGTGCGGCAAGCTGTGGCCTATGTAGATTTTGCCTCATTTGCTTCACATAAAATTGGAGGACTGCATGGTGTTGGGCTTGCATACATGCGTAATAGTCAGCCTGTATTCAAACAAGTTTTTGGTGGAGAACAGGAATTCGGTCGGAAAGCTGGCACTGAGAATGTAATTGGTATCACAGCCTTTCAAATAGCGCTTGAGGCATGTATTAGCAAAATGGACAGTGAACATGCAAATAATTTAAAATTACACAAAAAGCTGGTAGACGGTATAAAGAGAATTTCAAAAAATATTATAATCCCGGCACTCGGCTCAGAAAAAGATGCGAGTATTTCAACGTTAATATTTCCGGGGCTTAAATCAGAAAATATAATTATAGCTCTTGATATTGAAGGGATAGCAGTTAGTGCAGGGGCCGCTTGTTCGTCGGGGAAAATTGGTGGTTCACATGTTTTACGCGCTCTAAAATATCATGAAAGCGAATCAAATGGCGCAATAAGAGTTAGTTTTGGCTGGCATAACTATCCTGAACAAGTAGATTTTTTTCTCAAAACGTTAGATAATACTCTTCAAGGGATGAATTTTAACTTTTAAACAATTATATTAAAATAAACTATTTTTATTAATCATAACGTTATAGTAGTGATATGCCTGCAGTTAAAGAAACAGTAAAACAAGTCGACGATATTGGTGTCGATAAGTACAAGTTTGGTTGGTCTACCGATCTAGAAACTGAAACAGCACCAATCGGACTAACAGAAGAAACTATAAAATTCATCTCAAAAAAGAAAAATGAGCCTGAGTGGATGCTAGAATGGAGATTAGACGCCTATCAAAGATTTTTATCAATGAAGGAACCCGAATGGGCTAAGGTAAATTATCCTTCAATCAATTACAATGATATGTATTTCTACTCGGCACCAAAAGATGTTGATGGACCAAAGTCATTAGATGAAGTTGACCCTGAGCTTTTGAAAACCTATGACAAGCTCGGTATCCCCCTTAAAGAACAAGAAATACTCTCAGGTGTAAAAAGTAATATCGCTGTTGACGCCGTCTTCGACTCGGTATCTGTTGTCACTACTTTTAAAGAAAAACTCTCAGAAGAGGGGATAATTTTTTGCTCAATATCAGAAGCTATCAAAGATCACCCCGAGTTAGTAAGAAAATATCTCAGCTCCGTTGTTCCAAAATCAGATAATTATTACTCAGCACTCAATTCTGCAGTATTTACTGATGGATCGTTTGTTTACATACCTCCAAATACACGATGTCCAATGGAGCTATCGACTTACTTTAGGATAAATGCTGAAAATACAGGACAGTTCGAGAGAACACTAATTATCGCTGATAAAGGATCATATGTCAGTTATCTAGAGGGTTGCACGGCGCCACAAAGAGATGAAAATCAACTTCATGCTGCAGTCGTTGAGTTGGTAGCACTTGAAAATGCTGAAATCAAGTACTCAACCGTCCAAAATTGGTATCCAGGAGATGAGAACGGTGTTGGTGGCATATATAACTTTGTTACAAAAAGAGGTGACTGCAGAGGAAAGAACTCAAAGATCTCATGGACCCAAGTGGAAACTGGCTCTGCTGTGACATGGAAGTACCCTTCTTGTATTTTGCGCGGTGATAATTCAGTTGGAGAATTTTACTCCATTGCAATTTCTAATTCATATCAGCAAATAGACTCTGGAACAAAAATGGTTCACTTAGGGAAGAATACGAGTAGTAAGATTATATCAAAAGGTATATCAGCGGGGCACTCCTCAAATGCATATCGTGGATTAGTTTCCTCACACCGCCGCGCGGAAAATGCACGTAACTTTACTCAATGTGACTCATTACTAATTGGAAATAAATGCTCAGCACACACAGTTCCATATATAGAAACAAAAAACTCAACCTCGGTTTTTGAGCATGAGGCAACTACTTCAAAAATATCAGATGATCAGATATTTTATTGTGGCCAACGAGGGATCAATATTGAAGATGCAATTGCCTTAATCGTTAATGGATTTTGCAAAGAGGTCTTGCAAGAGTTACCAATGGAATTCGCAGTAGAAGCCCAAAAGCTAGTGGGAATTTCACTTGAAGGAAGTGTGGGGTAAATAGTCTCTTATGTTTAATGTATCAAATCTTACAGTCTCAGTCGAAGATAATGAAATTCTTAATAATTTTAGCTTGGACGTTGGGCCTGGGGAAGTGCACGCAATTATGGGTCCCAATGGTTCTGGTAAATCAACTCTTGCGCACGTTTGTGCTGGAAAAGAAGATTACACGGTGCTAAATGGTGAGATAAATTTAAATGGCGAGGATTTGCTTGATCTGGAAGCAGATGAGCGCTCAACGAAGGGCTTATTCTTGGCATTTCAGTATCCAATTGAAATACCTGGGGTTACAACGCTAACTTTTTTAAAAAGCTCATTAGAAGCTCATTACAAAGCTAATAATAAAGAGGTTTTATCCACGCCAGATTTTATGAAGCTTGTTAAGAAAAAATCTGCAGAA
>CACBED010000007.1 GCA_902538185.1 uncultured OCS116 cluster bacterium | reverse complement strand
CTTATCTCTAATATGACTGGGTGTTGCCATGTCAGGGTTTCCCATACCGAGGTCAATTATATCATCACCACGCGCCCGATAATTTGCCTTTAATTTGTTAACGCTCTCAAAAACATAAGGCGGAAGCTGCTTAATTCTGTGAAATTCTGTACTCATATTTTATAAATAATAATTAAATCTGATAATTCTATGATAATGATTTTTAATACATATGCATCCAAAATCAAGGAAATATAGAAATTTGATGCAAGCCAAGTTCTTCAGGCCATCCGTGGATAAGATTCATATTCTGTATTGCTTGTCCGCTTGAGCCTTTAACCAAATTATCGATCGCTGAAATAATTATCAAAGTTTTGTCAACTCTGCCCTGTATCACAGCAATATCACAATTATTTGTTCCCCTAACATTTATCGTATTTGGCACATTACCATTGCTCATAATATTTATGAAATTATCATTTCTATATTTAGACTGGTAGATCTCAATAATTTCATTTAATTTGGTATCCTTGCTTAACTTCACATGCGATGTCACAAGCTCCCCCCTATTCATTGGAACTAAATGAGGTATAAAATTAATTTTAATGTTATTTTTAGAATGAAGCATTAATTGTTGCTCAATTTCTATAATGTGTCTATGTCCAGTTACAGAATATGGTCTAAAAGACTCGGAAATCTCACTAAATAGCAGGTCTCTTTTTGGGCTCCTCCCAGCGCCACTGATGCCAGACTTCGCATCAATAGTTATATTGTGTATGTCTATTAAACCATCGGCGATAAGTGGATATAACGCAAGCAATGTCGCTGTCGGATAGCAACCTGGGCAAGCAACCCTCTCTGATTTTCTTATATTTGATCGATTAAGTTCTGTCAGCCCATAGACAAAATGATTGATTGTTTCTGCTGATTTATGTTCAAAATTATACCACTGTGCATAATCTTTGGCACTCGACAGTCGGAAGTCAGCAGATACATCAATTATTATCTTTTCAGCTGGTAACTTTGGAAATATTTCATGAAAGATCCCATGAGGAAGGCAACTAAAAATCACATCGACTGCAGACCAATTTATATCTTCCCATTTTTCAAGGAATAAATCGACTTTTCCATTTAAATAGGGATATATTTCACCAATTCTCTGCCCTGCATGATTATTTGCTGAAACATATTTCAAATCAATCTTCGGGTGGCCAGATAGCATTCTTATGAGATCTGACCCAGTGTAGCCTGACGCCCCTATGACTCCAACATTAATGTCTTTTGTTGCCATTGTTTACCTTAACTAAGTTGTCTAGAATTTACAATTAACATGTAAATTATATCACATATGATATTCTTGATGAAGAGTATTGTAGATGACTTATCTTTTTGAGAATTGGAAGCTTTTTCTCGCTTTTGCTCTTCCATATTTTTTTCGTTCAACCACTCTTGAGTCACGTGTTAGAAAACCACCAGATTTAAGTACAGCCCTATTCTGGGGATCAAAATTTAAAAGCGCTTTTGAAATGCCATGCCGTATTGCGCCGGCTTGACCAGATAAACCACCTCCTGAAACTGTGCAGAATATATCAAAACTTCCCCTATTATCTGTAGCATCAAGAGGTTGTTGTACGATCATCCTTAAAACCGGTCTTGCAAAAAATATTTCAAATTCTTTACCATTCACTGTAACCTGTCCGCTACCCGGCTTAATCCACACCCTTGCAACAGCATTTTTTCTTTTACCAGTCGCATAAGCTCGACCAAGATTGTCAACCTTCTTTTCATAAATAACGGCTGGCTCATTCTCAGGATAGCCATTTACAGTTTCCGGATTTTCGGTATCTAATGTTTCAAGATTATTTTCAGCGACCATATCAAGCTCTCCTTGCGTTTTTTGGATTTTGATAAGCAAAATCATCAATAACTGGCTGTTGGGCCTGATGCGGATGTTCGCTACCTGAATACACTTTTAGATTCTTCAACTGCCTTCTTGAGAGCGGTCCGCCGGGTAACATCCTCTGAACAGCCTTAATAATTACTCTTTCAGGAAATTTGCCATCCAAGACATCGGAGGCAGTTTTACTTTTTATACCACCAGGATATCCGGTGTGCCAATAATAGGTTTTTTTATCCCTTTTTAGCCCGGTGAGATGTACTTTCTCAGCGTTTATAACGATTACGTTGTCACCACAGTCTACATGTGGAGTAAAGATTGGTTTATTTTTACCTCTAAGTATTGCTGCAATATGAGTTGCCAAGCGCCCTAGAACTAATCCATTAGCATCAATTAGGACCCAATTTTTTTTTACTTCAGTTTGTTTAATGTTGTATGTATTCATCTTCACACTTAAATTAATTATATGAAATTGATATATCAATTGTAACAAAAGTCAATTTTTTTTTACAATTTTTTCATTTTAAATCAATCTTTTATATATGTGGTATTATAGTACCATATATTAGAACTGTTAAAACAACGAAAGCTGAGTATCTGCTTTTCTTGGCATCATTTTCTATGCACAATCGAAGATTAATAAATTTTTTTATTTTTAACAAATAATTCTATCAAATAACACTAATTTAGAATATTTTAACATTTTAATTTAGAAAGATAAAAATAAAGACTGCACTATATGTGTTAATTTATGTAATACGTCAAACAGTTTAAAAAATTTTAGGGAGATTATAAAATGAGTGAAAAAGTAGGTTTTAATACCGTTGCAATTCATTCTGGTGCTCAACCAGACCCTGTAACCGGTGCGAGAGCTACACCTATATATCAAACAAGCTCTTATGTTTTTGAAAATACAGATCACGCTGCAGACCTTTTCGCAGGTCGAGCATTTGGAAATATATACACAAGGATCATGAATCCTACACAAGATGTGCTTGAAAAACGTGTGGCTGAATTAGAAGGTGGTAAGGGCGCTCTAGCACTCGCATCAGGTCACGCTGCGCAATTAATAGCATTGCACCCTCTCATGAGTGCTGGTGATGAGTTTATTGCTTCGAACAAACTATACGGTGGATCAATTAACCAATTCAACTATTCATTCAGAAAATTTGATTGGAATGTGTCTTGGGCCGAAGCTAATGATGTCGATGACTATAAATCAAAGATAAACGATAAAACAAAAGCAATATTTATAGAGTCGATCGCGAACCCAGGTGGTATCATTACCGATATTGAGGCAATTGCGCGAGTTGCCGAGGAGCATCACTTACCTCTAATTGTAGATAATACGATGGCAACTCCGTATCTTTGTAGACCCCTAGAATTTGGTGCAAATATTGTAGTTCACTCACTTACAAAGTTTCTTGGTGGTCAGGGTAACTCGATTGGTGGCATAATAGTAGACGGAGGTGACTTTGACTGGTCCAAAGATGATAAGTATCCTGATTTAAGTCAGCCACATCCGAGTTATCACGGCCTAAATTTCCACGAGACATTTGGTGGAATGGGTTTATCTTATGCTATTGCGTGCAGATTTCTCTCATTAAGAGATCTTGGGCCCGCAATATCACCATTTAATGCATTTCTAATCCTTAACGGTATTGAAACAGTTGCATTACGCATGAAACAACATTCAAATAATGCGCTGGAAGTTGCAAAATACCTGGAAAAACATGATAAAGTTGCATGGGTTAACTATGCTGGCCTCCCAAGCAGTGATTATCGTAAACACGCTGATAAGTATTGCCCTAATGGAACTGGTGCGGTATTTACATTTGGATTAAAAGGTGGCTATGATGCAGGTGTAAAGCTTGTAAATGAAGTAAACTTGTTCAGTCATTTGGCAAATATTGGTGATGCAAAAAGCTTAATAATACATCCATCATCCACGACACACAGTCAACTTACTGATGAACAGCAAGAGCTTGCAGGGGCGTCTAAAGATGTTGTGAGATTGTCAGTTGGGATAGAGGATATCTCCGATATCATCAGTGATTTAGAGCAGGCTCTTTCAAAAGTGTAAACCGACGATAATTTATCAAATAAAAATGGCGTAGTACTCCTAAAAATAAGAGTACTGCGCCAAACTGATGTAAAATCCCAATCATAATTGGGACCTGATAAATCACAGCAATTATACCGATAATAACCTGGTAGAGCATTATGGCCAGTAGATATAGTGAAGAGCTTTTATAAGGTGTACCTGAAAATCTATTGTTAATATGTATGATTTGAGTAAATAAAATGATGCATAAAGCGTATGCCAACATTCTATGATCAAAATGAATTGTAAGTGGATTTTCAAAAAAATTTAGGTACCAAACTGATATTGAAAAAAGACCATCAGGTATAAATTCACCATCAATCAGTGGCCACGTATTATATGCTAAACCTGAGCGAGTACCAGACATAAATGCACCAAGAATAATCTGAATAAATGTTAAAATAAGTAATGCGAAGGATGATATTTTCAGAAATAATGTTGGTCTACTTTCTAAGTAAACTGTATTCTCTGATCTTGATAGATATAAAAGAAATAAGCATCCTAAAATCAAAAATGCAATTGATAGATGTGTTGCAAGTCTATATTGGCTTACATTAATATTTTCTACGAGACCACTTTGCACCATATACCATCCAACGAACGCTTGAATTACTCCCATAAGTAATATAATTGGGAGAAAAGTTTTCTCTTTTTTTGAAAATTTTTTTTTATAGATGAAGTATAGGTAAGGTATAAAAAAAACTAAACCGAGGAATCTTGCTAAAGATCTGTGTAGCCACTCCCAAAAATATATGACTTTAAACTCGGCTAGAGTCATTGAAGAGTTTACTAAAAAAAATTCTGGTATCTGCTTATATTTATCGAACTCTTTTTGCCAAGACACCTCTGATAATGGGAAAAAAATTCCTGAAATTGGTTGCCATTCTGTAATTGAAAGCCCTGATTCTGTGAGCCGTGTTATCCCGCCAATAATTATGAGAAATATAAGCATAAATATGGTAAATAGTAACCACAAGGAAACATCAATATTTTTGATATTTTGATTTATATTTTTATCCTCATTGATTATCATAGTATTTTTAGTTTTAATTGATAAAAGATATGAATAGTTTCCGAAAAATAATCTATACGGCAATCTTCCTAATATATTTATTTATATATATATTAATTTCAATGCGTATTGGTGTTTTTGTTTTAGGGCTTAATAATATTTTAATTGAAATCTTGTTTTATATGCTTTTTGGCGTATTGTGGACTGCGCCGATAATGATAATATTGAAGCGAGGTAATTAATTATAGCTTCTTTGCAATATTTCTTTTAATGACTCCAGTTCAGATATTGAGTCGTTTAGAAAGGTTTTAAATTCTGACCTAAGCCGATCTGAATTCTGACTATTAAATAAATCAGCTGTATAATCATGAATTTCAGTCTCGTTCTGATCGTACTGACCCAGATTTTTTTCATTTTCTCCGTGGCTAGCACTTTCCAGAATAAATCTTTTTCCTTTGTCTTTAAAAATTTTTTGCACACCACTGATGGTATACATCTCAGTATGTAATAAATTATGAATTGCTTTTAAAAGTTCTACATCTTCTGGACGGTATAGCCTTCTGCCACCTCCACGCGTCAAAGGTTTTATATGTTTAAATTTTTTTTCCCAAAACCTTAATACATGCTGTGGAATATTAAGCTCTCCTGAAACTTCACTTATTGTTTTGAATGCGTCTACTGCTTTCTGGTTCATTATTCTAACTTTATTAATCTGTATTGATTTTATTTTTTAATTGCATACTAGGCCTGAAGATAACAACATTTCTCTCACTTATAATAGCTTCTATTTTTGTTTTTGGATTTCTGCCTATTCTTGATTTTTTTCTTTTAATTAGGAAGCTGCCAAATGAAGATAACTTTATATCGTTTCCATTTGACAGAGAATTAGCTTTTTTTTCTAGTATATTTTGAACAATATCCAGAGAGTCTTTCCTCGATAGACCTATCTGTCTATATATTGCTTCACATATTCCTAATCTTGTTAACGTTTTGTCAGTCATTTTTTCCCTTATTAATATTTTTAAGCTAGATAAAGCTCACAGTCAACAATCAGAATCATTTTTTTAGTATCTGAGCAGTGCCGCGCCCCATGTGAACCCAGCCCCAAAAGCCTCAAGAAGTAACATGTCTCCCCTTTTTATTTTATTTTCTTTTATAGCAGTCGTCATTGCTACTGGTATTGACGCGGATGACGTATTGGCATGTTTATCAACTGTAACAATAATCTTCTCTTCTTTAATTTTTAGTTTTTTTGCAGTGGTCTGAAGTATTCTTAAATTTGCTTGATGCGGAACGAACCAATCGATAGACTCAATTCCGACTCCAGCCGAATCTAATAATTCTTCAACAATTATAGTTTGCTTATCCACTGCATGTTTGTATACTTCTTTTCCGTCCATATTTATAAAATTATCAGTCCTTGGCAGCATTGACGGACCCCCATCACAATACAATTTACTGCGATATTGACCATCCGACCTAATTACAGAGTCGATTATGCCTGATCTAGTATCATTATTATTTTTTCCTTCTAATACAAAAGCCCCTGAGGCATCACCAAAAAGGACACACGTTGATCTATCCTTCCAGTTTAGTATCCTGGAATAAACTTCAGATCCAACAACAAGTATTCTCTTATATTTACCGCTTTTAATAAAATTATCAGCCATAGATAATGCGTAGATAAAACCACTACAAACAGCGTGTATATCAAATGCTGCCCCATCTCTAATTTTAAGCATATCCTGTAATTTTACTGCAGTGGAAGGGAAGATCTGGTCTGGGGTAGAGGTTGCTAGTATTATAAGGTCTAAATCTGTTGAGTTAATATTGGCGTCTTGTATTGCATCAACTGCTGACATATACGCAAGGTCAGAAGTCATTTGATCGCTTGATGCAATGTGTCTTTGCCTTATACCAGTTCTATCAAAAATCCACTCATGGCTAGTATCAACAAATTCTGAAATATCATCATTTGTTAAAACCTTCTCTGGCAAATACATACCTACACCTTTAATTACAGTATTAATCAATATTTACCTCCTTTTCGGTGACCTTAATATTATTCTTTATTTTATCTATGAGTGCCGCCTTATGCATATCAATCCCCAGATCAACGGCTGAAGAAAACCCAATCGGATCAGTTTTACCATGGCTTTTTATGACGATACCATTCAAGCCAAGAAAAACTCCACCATTTAACCTGCTTGGATTCATTTTTTCTTTTAGTGATCTGAAAGCGTTTGCGGCAAAAAAATATCCAACCTTGGCCATTATTGATCTATTTATTGAGTCCTTAAAATATTGGGAAATTTGACTCGCGGTACCTTCTGCTGTCTTCAGTGCAACATTTCCTGTAAAGCCATCCGTCACAACAACATCTGAAAAACCTCTACCAATCTGATTCCCCTCAATAAAACCTTTGTATCTAAAAAAATAATCTGTGGATTTCAACATTTCATGCGATGACTTAATTTCATCCAGACCTTTAATCTCTTCTTCTCCTATATTTAGCAGTGATAACGTTGGCTGTTTAACATCTAATATAACTTGCGCCATAGACGCCCCTAAAATTGAAAAATCAATTAGCTGTTTTTTATTGAATCCAATTGTGGCACCAATATCTAGAACAATAGTTTCCCCATTAATTGTTGGCCAAATCGCTGCAATTGCGGGCCTTTGGATTTTCGAGATTGTCTTTAGGATCAGGGTTGCCATTGCCATAAGCGCACCTGTATTACCAGCAGAGATCATAAAGTCTGCATTACCTTGCTTTAAAGTTTCAATAGCAACCCAAATGCTTGACTTTCCACGACCATTTTTTATTGCAGCCGATGGTTTTTCATCCATTTTTACGTATGTATCGCAATGAATAATCTGAGATACATTTTCAAGTGCCTTAAATTGGGAGAGCCTTGATCTTATAATCTCTTCGTTACCAAATAGTTGGAATTTAATGTTTGGATATTTTTTTAAAGTGAGCAATAAACCCGGTAGTACGAAGGAAGCGTTATCATCACCACCCATGCAATCAACAGCTATGTTTACATGATTAGACATAATTAACCATATATGATTTAGTATTTATACACCAGTTTTAACAACTATTTATTTAAAATTAAATTAATTAATTAATTGATATTGGTTATTTACTTAATGCCCTGAGTATTAAGCTTTAGCATTTCTTCCATATTTACGTTCTCAATAAGTTTTTCGAATGCAATCGTGTATTTTGATAATTCATTAGCATTTTTTTTATGTGACGGATCAGAGGAAAACGTATTTCTTAAAAAGTAGTCCCCAAGCAAATTTTTCTTTTTCAAGATATCCTGAGTACCCATAATATCCTCTAGGGATGTGGATCTGCCATAAAATACCATGCCTACTTTTTTCATCTTCTTCGGGATGGATAAATCACCTACACCCTCTTCCCTGAATGAGAGATCTATTGATGAGAACATCAAATCTACAATAGATTGAGAGAGGTGCTCTTTTCGATCCTTTTTCAATTTTCGGATCAAAATGATAAGATGTAATAATAGGATTTCGAATCTACCATCAGTTGTATCTGGTACTTTAAATTTAGAATAAAAATCTTTATTGCGAGAAATATTAACAATTTTATAATAAAGATCAAAATGTATGTCTTTATTTCTTTTAAAAAAAATCATCTATTAATATCTCCCATAATCTATATATTAATTATTAACTACTTTTATTTTTTTTTAAAGCGCTACATATGAAAAAAATATTATTAATATTACTTTTGCTAAATATATCATCATGCTCCACTCAAATTGAAAAAAGAGGTTATATCTTTGAAGAAGGATCGCAAGAGAAGCTGACTGAGGGCATGAAAAAAATTGATGTCCTCTCATTGATGGGCTCACCATCTACAACATCTGAGAATAATGGTAACAAATTTTACTATATTTCAAATAAATTTTATAAATATGCATTCTTAACACCCAGGGAAATTGAGAGAACTATTGTTGTAATTGGATTTGACAACAATGACTTAATCACAACTATAGAAGAATATGCATTAAAGGATGGTAAAGTTATTGACTATAAATCTGAAAAAACTGTGCCGGGGGGAACCGAAGCCACAGTACTTCAGGACTTGTTTGACACTAGTGGACGATACACAAGTTCTGAAGCTATTGCCGGCTCTATTTTTTAAAAAACTGTATAACTTAATGAGCTAATATGGCGAGAAGTAGCAAAGCAACTATATTAGTGATTTTTATCATAGGATTAATTGCGGGGCCTGCTGTATCTTTATATGGGTCGCCTACCGTATCTCCAGTGACTGATGCTTTGTGAGCATCCGATCCCTTTCCACCAAATTGTCCGTCTTCAATAAGCTTCTTAGCATTATCCCATGCACCACCCCCTGCAGTCATTGAAATTGCCAAGAAAAGCCCTGTGATGATTGTACCTAATAGCATTGCCCCGAGGGCAGAAAAAGCAGAAGATTTTCCATCAATTACATTAATAACAAAGAAACAGAGAACTGGCGCCAGTACTGGGAGCATCGATGGAACAATCATTTCTTTGATGGCAGATTTAGTTAGCATATCTACCGCCCTGGCATAGTTTGGTTTTGAGGTGCCTTTTAAAATCCCTGCATCTTCTCTAAATTGACGACGAACTTCTTCAACCACTGAAGAGGCAGCTCGACCAACAGCTGTCATACCCATCGCACCAAACAAATATGGCATCAGACCCCCAAGAAGCAATCCGACCACAACATATGGATTAGACAAACCAAAATCCAAATTAATTCCTTCAAAATATGAATATTGATCAGAATTAGCTGTAAAATAACTCAAATCTTCTGTGTATGCCGCAAACAAAACAAGAGCGCCTAAACCAGCTGAGCCAATTGCATAACCCTTTGTCACAGCTTTTGTTGTATTACCTACCGCATCAAGTGCATCAGTTGTATTTCTAACCTCCTCCGGAAGATCGGCCATTTCTGCAATTCCACCGGCATTATCCGTAACAGGCCCGAATGCATCAAGCGCTACTACAACTCCGGCAAGGGCAAGCATCGTAGTTACGGCAATAGCAATGCCGAAAAGGCCTGCCAAACTGTAGGTCACTATTATTCCAGCAATTATAACTATTGATGGCAAAGCTGTAGCTTCGAGAGACATTGCCAATCCTTGGATAACGTTGGTCCCGTGCCCCGTAACAGAGGCCGCAGCAACAGATTTAACAGGTCGATAATTTGTGCCTGTATAATATTCTGTAATTACAATAATTAGAGTTGTGACTGCGAGCCCTGACACCCCACATAAAAACATATCCATGCCAGAGAACTTGATAAAGGATGTCTCGACAATGGTCTCCATACCAATTAGATTATTTGTGAGAGGCCATAAAAGGGCCAGTGATAGAGCCCCTGTAACAAAGAAACCTTTGTATAATGCCCCCATTATTGACCTATTTTTGCCAAGCTTTACAAAAAAAGTACCAACAATTGATGTTAAAATACATGTAGCTCCTATTGCGAGCGGGTATAGCATAATCTGTTCAAAGTATACTGAGCCTGAAAAATAAATTGAGGCTAAAACCATGGTAGCAACAATAGTGACCGCATACGTTTCAAATAAATCCGCAGCCATACCTGCGCAGTCGCCTACATTATCACCAACATTATCTGCTATTGTTGCAGGATTTCTGGGGTCATCCTCTGGTATCCCGGCTTCAACCTTACCCACTAAATCACCGCCTACATCTGCACCTTTTGTAAAAATACCTCCACCAAGCCTTGCAAAAATTGAAATTAAAGACGCACCAAATCCTAGGGCAACCAGGGCGTCAATTATAACCCTACTATCAAAGGAATGATTGAGCATACTTGTTAAAATAAAGAAATATACACTAACAGCAAGCAGTGCGAGCGCAGCAACTAACATACCTGTCACAGAACCAGCCTTGAATGCTATCGACAAACCTTTTGATAGATCCTCCGATGCCGCTTGGGCAGTTCTTACATTCGCCCTCACTGATATTAGCATTCCGACGAACCCTGCTATTCCAGATAGGATAGCACCAATTGCAAAACCAACAGCTACAACCGGATCCAATAAGTACGCAACCAGTAAAAATATGATTACACCAACAACGGAAATTGTTGCATATTGTCTTTTTAGATATGCCCCAGCACCTTCTTGAATAGCACTTGCAATCTCGCGCATCCTCTCATTACCCGGATCTGCGTCCATTACCGACTTACTTGCCCATATGCCATATACGACTCCAAGCAGGCCACAAAAGATAATTACAGTTATTAATGTCGTCATTGTTTCCTCAATAGATTATTTTTTAAAAAAAGTTGTAATTAGAGTTATTTCTTAATTAAAGCAGTTTTTAATTATTGGCAAGAAATTAAGCCATATAAATAGCTTTTAGCTATTTAAAATGTTTAAAAGTATAATTACTTCCTTTAAATTCCTTGCGTTTCTCATCAAAAAGCTTTGGATTCTTTGATAGACTTCCAACGTTTCCAATTTTTGTAATTTTTAACTTTAATTTTTTTGCATACTCATGTAGCGCTTCTTCAAACTTCTTCGGTGAGGTAAAGATTACCTCGTAGTCATCTCCGCCATAAAGTGCAATGTCGAAATCACCATAGTTATTAAGAAATTTTTTAGCACTTATCGAGTATGGAATTAATTTTTTTTTTATTGTGAATTTTCTGCCCGAACTTACGGCTAGAGTCATAAGATCATTAATCAAACCATCAGTTGTATCCATAGACGAGCTTGCAAACTTTCTTATTAAGTGACTTATTTTGAGTCTTGGATCTGGCAAATGATATTTCCGGATCAACTTCTGAATATCCAACTGGCCTAAGCCAATATTATCATTTTTATTTTTCAATAAATAAAGGCCAATTGCGCTATTACCAATTGTGCCTGTTACATATATATTGTCTCCATAACATGCGCCACCTCTTTTAATGATGTTATCATTAGTTCTGCTGACCATATTAATAGTTATAAATAAACCATGGGGCGCTGAAACTGTATCTCCGCCAAGCAAAGTTATTTTATATTTCTTTTGGTCCTCGACCAACCCCTGAGAAAATAATTTAATCCAATTTTCATCGATTGTATCGTCCAAAGCAAGGGATAAGAAATATCCATAGGGTGTCACGCCTTTAGAGATCAAGTCTGATAAGTTGACCCTCAGTGATTTCTTGGCAATATGCATAGGATCATCACTTTCAAAAAAATGTGTACCCATAACTAAACTATCTTGATTTGACACGATATATTTTTCATCTGCAACGTTAATACTTGCGACATCATCTCGAAGTTGCATTGAGTCTTTGCTGTTAGCCAGAGGCTTTAAATATTTTTTTATGATAAACTTTTCATCCATCTGACTCTCTCTCAACTATTGCAATTTTTTCTAATATCGCATTTACAAATTCAGGCTCCTTTTGAGAATAAAATGAGTAAGTGATATCAATGTATTCATTAATTATAACTTTTGATGGAGTGCGTAGTTGATAGGATATCTCGTAAACAGCTGCTCTTAAAATAGCTTTGAGTATCTTGTCTAAACGATTAAATCTCCAGTTACTGCTTAGATTTTTTTTGATTATGCTGTCTATTTGATTTTGATTATCAATAACTCCATTTATTGAGTCTTTGAGTAATTTCTTACTTATGTGACTGATAAGATAATCAAAATTATTATCAAATATTAATCTATCCCCAAGTGAATTTATGATATCCGATACATCAGTTCCAGCCATCTCCATCTGATATAATGCCTGGACAAATACCAATCGAGTTAAACTTTTAGAATTTTTAGACATTTATGCGCCAATATTCATGAGACCAATGAGAGCCTTGAGCGCATGCTGCCCTCTGTCTTTTGACCTTACGATTGCTTGATCATAATTATCCACGGTGAGTATAGCATTTGTTATTGGAATATTATATTTGAAAGATAACTCCATTATTCCCCGGGCAGAATTATCAGCAACAATATCATAATGACTTGTTTCCCCCTTTATTACACAGCCTACAGCAATTATGCCGTCGTAATTTACTTTTTTCAGCACAAGATTAATTGCCTGTGGAATCTCCAATGCCCCCGCAACAACAATGTAATCTGGATTTAAGTTTAAATCTTTGAATTCGCCGCTTAATGCAGAGTTTATTCCATCCAGCAAATTAGTTGAAACTTCGTCATAATAATATGCATCAATAATCAGTATTTTTTTTGTAGTCATTTCTGCCAAATTTCTCTTGTCTTGTTCTTGTCATTCAGTACGTATCTTGAGAGTATATCAACCTCGATGTTTACTCTATCACCTTTGCAGTTATTTTTCCAAGTTGTGTGATCTAATGTGTATGGTATTAAGTTTACATCAAACTTATCACCATCTACATTATTTACTGTGAGCGATGTCCCATCCATAGCCACTGAACCCTTTGGCGCAATGTATTTGATGAGGTCTGAATCGACCCTAAAAGTAAATCTTGAAGACTCTCCATCTTGTTCAATTTTTATAATCTCCGCAACTCCGTCAACATGACCTTGCACAATATGCCCGTCCATTTCATCACCCAAGGCAAGACTTTTTTCAAGATTTATTTGATATCCAACTTCATAGTTTGCCAGAGTAGTTTTGGATAGCGTCTCATTTGAAACGTATACATTAAACAGATATCCATTCTCATAATTTTCATAATTGACGACAGTTAAGCATATACCAGCACATGAAATTGACATTCCCTCCTTAAGCGACGCAATCTTCTCGGTATAAATCGTCATCTCGATTTCTTTTTTTCCTTTTTTGACACTTTTTATTGTGCCAACGTCAATAATAATACCAGTAAACATTATGATCCTATCTGATTTTCTTGTAATGAAACATAGTAGTGTCAAAAATGATCTTTTCATAGTTTTTTTGGTACTCACTATTCTCATTATTTAAAAGTTTATCGATTTGTGGGACTTTGAGGCCGGACTCGCCAAGTCCTTCATGACTCTTAAATATTATGATATCATCAGGGAGAGAGCAGTCCATAAGACTTCCAAAGAGCATTACACCAGGCTCAACAAAAAGATTATTTATACCAATATTTGCAATATTCTTAAAAGTATTAATAAGATCAAGCTGCCCAGACTTAAGGTCTTTTTTTACACTTAATACTCTAATTCCATTCGCCTCCAAACCTTTCAATGTTGATTGTTTAGTTTCTTCACAGGTGATTAAAGTCAGATCATTATTCTGTCTCTCGATAAATAAGTTTGACTTTGTCTGAATCTCTCCATTTGAGGACAGCAGAAACTTATGTAGACGTCTGTTATACCCGTCTAAACGAACAGTTAGTTGTGGATTGTCTTTTTTGTATGTGCCATTGCCTATAAGGACTCCATCATGCTTTGCCCTCATTAGGTGTATATATTTATTAACAGAATCATTCGTGATTTTTATTCTTTTATCATCTTTTCTGCATATGAAATTATCTTTTGTAACCGCAAGTTTAGCTGTGATCCGTGGCATATTCTGAGTAATTCTTTGTATAAAACCTTGATTTTGCTCTTTTGCATCACTTTCGCAACAACCAACAACTACCTCAATACCATTTTTTTTTAATTCCTGGATACCTTTTCCTGCCACAAGGGGGTTTGGATCTACCATTGCGATAACAACACGTTTTAGATTATTTTTAATTATTGCCTGCGTACAGGGATTACTCTTACCAATATGACAGCATGGCTCTAATGTAACATACAAAGTTGCCCCATCTAAAGTTTTATTCGCGGAATTCATTGCCATGATTTCTGCGTGTGGTACCCCACCCCTGTTTGTGTGTCCTGTCCCGATAATTACAGGTTTTTTCTTTTTACTGGTAAATTTAGAAACAATGACACAGCCAACCGCTGGGTTTGGCCAGGTTTCACCTTGGCCCATCATCGCTATCTGAAGGGCATATTGCATATAGCGTATATCTGTAGAATTAAAATTCATAATTTTAGGCTGCCCGAACTTTACTTATTGGTATCTGAGATTTCTTCAAGAAACTCTTCAAAGTCCTTTGCTTCACGAAAATCTTTATAAACAGACGCAAATCTGACATAAGATACGTCATCAATTTGTCGGAGCCCTTCCATGATCAGGGTACCAATGAGTTCACTATTAATAATTGCATCACCGCGATTTTCGAGTTGACGTACAATGCCTGAAACCATTTGCTCTAATTTATCAATATCAACAGGCCTTTTTCTGGTTGCTACTTGAACTGAACGCATCAGTTTGTCTCTGTCAAAAACAACTTTTTGACCCGTTCTCTTCAAGACATAGAGTTCACGTAGTTGAACACGTTCGAACGTAGTAAATCTTCCCCCGCAACCCGGACAAACTCTCCGTCGTCTTATTGTTGAATTATCTTCTGAAGGCCTGGAGTCCCTTACCTGGGTTTCTTTATTTGAGCAAAACGGACATCTCATGTTAAAAAATTACTATAATGACGGATAAATTGGAAACTCTTCACATAATTTCTCGACTTTTTTGAGTACTTCACTCTCAGTTAAGCTATTATCTTCCTTATTTTTTGATAATCCTTCTAAAACATCGCCTATGAGGTTACCAACCATCTTGAATTCTTGCTCTTTAAATCCACGAGATGTTGCAGCTGGAGTTCCAAGGCGGATACCAGATGTGATAAACGGCGACTCAGGGTCAAATGGAATACCGTTTTTATTACATGTAATCCCAGCGTTTTCAAGCGATTTTTCGGCAATCTTACCAGTCAGTCCTTTTGGTCGCAAATCAATCAAAGATAAATGTGTTTCAGTACCACCCGATACGATATCGAAACCTCTTGATCTTACAGACTCTGCTAAAGCTACTGAGTTATTCACGACCTGCTTCGCATATTCTTTAAATTCATTTGTCAGAGCCTCTCGGAATGCAACTGCCTTTGCAGCAATAATATGGCACATTGGCCCACCTTGAAGACCAGGAAATATGGCTGAATTAAGTTTTTTTGCAATTTCCTCATTATTTGTAAGTATCAAGCCACCTCTTGGTCCCCTGAGAACCTTGTGCGTCGTACTCGTTACAATGTCAGCATACGGAAAGGGGCTTGGGTATGCGAGACCTGCGACTAGGCCTGAAAAGTGGGCCATATCTACGAGAAGGTAGGCACCAATTTCATCACATATTTCCCTAAATTTACTAAAATCAATTATTCTTGGATAAGCCGAACCCCCTGCTATAATTAATTTTGGTTTTTTTTCATGAGCAAGTTTTCTGATTTCGTCAAAATCAATAAGCGCATCATCTTTTCTTACACCATAGTGAATAGCCTCAAACCATTTACCTGATAAATTTGGTGTAGCCCCATGTGTTAAATGGCCACCTGCAGCGAGTGACATTCCCATAAAAGTATCACCCGGCTTTAATAGAGCAAGCATTACGGCTTGATTTGCCTGCGATCCAGAGTGAGGTTGGACATTCGCAAAGGAGCAATTGAATAACTCTTTTGCCCTGTCTATGGCAAGCTGCTCTGTTTCATCCACGAACATGCATCCACCATAATATCTTTTTTGCGGATATCCTTCAGCATATTTATTTGTCAGGATCGAACCTTGTGCCTCTAATACAGCTCTAGAAACGATATTCTCTGATGCAATTAACTCGATACCATATTTTTGTCTCTTTATTTCTCTGTTAATTGACTCAGACACTTCAGGATCAACTTCTGCAATTGATGCATTGAAGAAATCATTTCTCATTTTTTCATCACCCTCTTTATTGATTGCTTCAGAAACTTCAGGGTCAGTATCGGCAATTGTTGTATTTAAAAATTCGTTTCTCATTATTTCTCCATTTATAATATTTATTTTTTTTAAGCTGCACGGGCTATATTCATATCCTTCCAGATTGCATCAAGTGATCCAACTAGATGATCAATATCTGAGTGTGTGTGAAGCGGGCTAGCAGTTATTCTGAGCCTTTCAGTACCTTTTGGGACTGTTGGGTAGTTGATTGGTTGCACATAAATGCTGAAGTCATTTAATAGCTGATCAGTTACTTTCTTTGTCAGAACTGGGTCACCGATAATAATTGGAATTATATGACTGTCGTTATGAATAAGAGGCAATTGTTTTTGTAACAGCTTGTCCTTTATGACAGATACACTTTCATGCATTTTGTCTCTCTCAAGCGATGAATTTTTTAAGTAATTTATACTTGTTCTTGCTCCGGCTGCTATCGAGGGTGGGAACGATGTTGTGAAGATAAAACCTGGCGCATAGGATCTTACAGCATCAATCATTATTTTGTCTCCCGCAATATATCCGCCCATTAATCCATATGCTTTTGCGAGCGTTCCTTCAATTATGTCAATTCTGCTCATCTGCTCTACCTGTTCCGCAAGACCTGCTCCGCACTGGCCATACATACCGACGGCATGAACTTCATCTATATATGTTAGGGCGTTATATTTTTCAGCGAGATCACATATTTCTCGTATCTTTGCTGTGTAGCCATCCATCGAATAGACCGACTCAAAAACAATTATTTTATTTTTTTTAGATCCAAGAGTCCTAAGTTTATCTTCTAGATCGATCATGTCATTATGTTTGAATATCATTTTTGGTGCACCACCGTGACGGATGCCTTCTATCATTGAGGCATGATTATTCTCGTCCGACAACATAACTAAATCTGGGATTATTTTTGATAGGGTTGAGAGTGTCGCATCATTAGCGACGTAACCAGACGTAAATAAAAGCGCTGCCTGCTTTTGGTGCAAAGCCGCGATTTCACTCTCTAGTAAGACATGTTCTTTTGTTGTGCCTGATATATTACGTGTACCACCTGATCCAGCACCAACAATATCTAGGGTTGTTTTGATAGAGTTAAGAATATCTTTATTTTGCCCCATGCCAAGGTAGTCGTTTGAACACCAGACGGTAATTTGCTGCTCCGAGCCATCGTCATGATAAAGTGTTGCGTGTGGGTAATTACCGCAAGACCTTGTTATATTTGCGAAAGTTCTGTAACGACCTTCACTTACAATACTATTTATGGACTCTTCTACATATTGATTATATTTACTTTTCATGCGCTTTTTCATAACTAATACATAATATTTTATTGAATAAATTACAAATACTTAATAGGGTTAACATTATAAATTTTATCAGATTCTCCTTATTGTATATAGGTCAAATTAATAAAATTACTTTTTACAATTAGTTTATTTATTTTACAGGATCCTTTCCGTATATATCTTCTCTAAAATGAACTAGCCCATTATCATTCCAAGCAGTCAAATAACCTATTTTAATTGGTATTTCTTCATCCATCCTGACTGTCGTTGTTTGCTTAATATTTAAGATATTTTCTAATTTATTCCTTGTCCAACTTTTGTTTGGGAATAATAACCATTGAATGAGATCGTCTATATTTTGCACTCTCACGCAACCGGAACTAAAGAATCTTTGACCGTCGCTGAATAATGATTTATTTGGGGTATCATGCAAAAATACTGCGTGCTTGTTCGCAAAGTTAATCTTTGCAACCCCAAGTGAATTAGTATAGCCAGGGTTTTGTCGAAACTTAAAAAGTGTTGGCTCATCTGAATACCAATCAATATACTCAGGATTAATTGTGTCCTCATAATAATAGTCCTGATAAATTAAAATATTATTTTTTTTCAAATATTCACTATCAATTTGCATCGCCTTGGCTATGTCTTTTTTTACTATGCTCTCAGGAATATGCCAAAATGGGAAAAAATTTATTTCATATATATCACTTGATAGAATCGGTGTCTGTCTCTCATCCCTCCCGACGACTACTTTTGTTTGAAACTCTATCTTATTGTTGTTTACAGCTAGCAGATAGTTACCTGGTATATTTACAAAAATATGCTTTGATCCCAAACCTGACATATAATTCAATAGCCTAGTTTTGTTGGCTCCCAATATTTTTAATTTATCTTCCACGGGCATATTTAACGCATCTGTGGTGATATCATCTAATACCCCAGTAGGAGCAAGACCATGTCTGAATTGAAATTTTTTGAGACCGTTCTCAACAAATATATCAAAAATATCGGCGATACCTCTATCTTCAACCATATCCTCAGTCATCTTTAATCGGTTTCGTAATGTAATGATATCTGATGATACATCGCCGATACTTAATTCTCTATCAATTTTGATTTCCTGCCAACCACCAGATTTGTGTATTTTTTGGTATCTCGTTATTGTATCGGTGAGTTCAAGATAAGATTCATATGTCAGTATGGTTTCATCTGAAGTTACAGGTAATATGTATTGGTCACCAATTTGAGCAAGGCTAGCTGGTGAAGACTCAAAAATTATATCTTCAATGTAGAAAAGGTCACTTCTATCTAAATTGTCAATTTGATCATAAATACTTGCGTTAAGAGTGGTAGAATTTAAATAAAAGTAAGTGAGTATGAAATAAAAAAAACTTCTGATTAGTTGTCTTGATTGATTTTGTGGTTTTTTCATTATTTAAATTTTACTATATTTTGAAAAGCTTATATTTTATGTTAAATATTATATATGATTCATAAACATCACGTTAAATTCTGAAAAAATGATAAAAAAATAGCATGCATGGTTACCCATTAAATAGAATGAGGAGAAATAGACAATCTGACTGGTCAAGAAGATTGGTTTGTGAGAATAATGTATCAACCAGCGACCTCATTCTACCAGTCTTTGTGATGGAAGGTGATAATAAGATTGAGCCAATAAATTCGCTTCCTGGAGTCAATAGATACACTATCGACCGCATAATCGAGGTTGCAAAAGAATGCGAAGATAATGGTTTGCCTCTAATTGCTATTTTTCCAGTTATTGATAGCAATCTCAAAACCGATCAAGCCGAGGAGTCATACAGAGCTGATAACCTTATTTGCAGGACGGTGACAGAAATTAAAAATAAAGTATCAAATATAGGTGTAATGACAGATGTCGCATTAGATCCATATACTTCTCATGGCCACGATGGAGTCTTAAAAAATAACGTGATAGCAAATGATGAAACAATAGAAATCTTGATAAAACAAGCGATTAATCAATGTGAGTCAGGTACAGATATTATTGCACCATCCGATATGATGGACGGCAGAGTTTTAAAAATAAGAGAAGCCCTGGAGAGTCATAATTTTCAGGATAAGATAATAATGTCGTATGCAGCAAAATATGCATCAAATTACTATGGCCCTTTCAGAGATGCAATTAAGTCTAACAAAAATTTGACTGGCGATAAAAAAACATATCAAATGGATGTCGCAAATAGTGATGAGGCCTTACGGGAAGCTGAACTCGATATAGGTGAAGGAGCTGATATGGTTATGGTTAAGCCCGGCCTACCATATTTGGATATCATTTACAAAATAAAAACATGCTTAAAAGTTCCAACTTTTGCATACCAGGTATCCGGTGAATATGCATCTCTTATGGCAGCCTCAATGAATGGATGGATAGAATATGATGATATAATTATGGAAACCTTATTGTGCTTTAAAAGGGCTGGAGCTGATGGTATATTAACCTATGCAGCACTGGATGTTGCGAAGAAAATATCAGGTTGACAAAATGAACCTCAGTAACCTTGTAAATGATTATGTTGAAATTTTGATGCTTGGTGGATTTTCCTTGATCTTATCGATTATCCTCTACCTGTCTGTCATTTGGACAAAAAATAGAACAATTAACCATATAAAAGATAAAAATAATTTTTTGGTTGTATTTAATATAATACTCGACAGGCTACACAATATTGCAGTTTTCTTAATTTTATTTTTATTTATAACAAAAACTTTATTTCAAAACTATCCATTTGCAAGCGTCCTAAGCACCCTTTTATACATCATCTTTTTTATACAATTTGCGTATATTGTAGATGGTATTTTGATCCATTTCATAGCAAAAAGTAATAAATTAAAAACATCATCAAAGAAAAGTGCCGTAAAAAATGCGGTTTCACTCATCAAATTCTTTACGAGATCAGCAATCTGGTCAATTGCTCTACTATTATGCATTGAAAATATTGGTATTGACATAACAGCGCTAGTTGCGGGATTAGGCATTGGGGGCATAGCTATAGCACTGGCGGCTCAAAATATTCTCGGTGATTTATTTGCATCCCTTGCAATAGTATTAGATAAACCTTTTGAGATAGATGATTACATTGTGGTGGGTGAAATGTCTGGGACCGTAGAGCAGATCGGGATAAAAACAACCAGAATAAGGGCGCTATCGGGTGAAGAGCTGGTATGTTCAAATGCTGACTTGCTGTCAAGTAGAGTCCGAAATTATAGAAGAATGAAAGAGAGGAGAGCGCTAATCAACATAGGTGTGGTTTATCAAACGCCATATAAATCACTAACAAAAATCCCAAATTTTATTGAAGAGATAATAAAGAAAGCGGAGAATGCTCGCTTTGAGCGAGCAAACTTCAAAAGCCTTGGGGACTCTTCGCTGCTTTTTGAAGTTGTTTTTTATGTATCCGTCCCTGGAAATGACTACATAGAATACATGAATATCATACAAAATATTAATTATGCAATTTTCAAAAAATTTGAAGATGAAAAAATTGATTTTGCATACCCAACTCAAACTTTGCACATCGCTAAAGAGTAATTTGAGGTTATATTTTATCTAGAAAACCTTAGAAGTGGAATGTTTGAACTGTTTCTGATTCTTAAGCTTTTCCCAATTCTCCCCCTCTCACCTAAATAATCACTTGCATCTATTTTTATAATAGATCTGCTTGTGTTTTTATTCACTAGATTAATTACTTCATTGGGATTGGCTGAGGTGATATCAATAATGGTACCATTTTTAAGGTTTTGAAAAATTATACCAGACCCACGGCTTAATCTTTTTATATCCTCATGAGTGAAAACGAGTAGATTTCCTGAGTCATTTATCACAGCAATATGGCTCCCTGAAACTTGTCTGACGGCACAAACGGAAACTCCTCGCGCAAGATTCATGACTACTTTACCATTACGTGTTGATGTAAGCATTTCTTTTTGTTTTGATATCATGCCTTTGCCTTTTTTAGATATCAAAATTAGATCGGGACCATCTAATGAATATTCATTAACATGCAATATGTATTCGTCCTGAGTCAAATTCAAATACTTTCTAATTGGCTCAAAATCATTATTCTTTATTTTTAATTTATTTGCATGAATGGAATATACTTTTCCGATATTTGTGAATATCAGTAGCTTTTTTTCCGTCGTAATTTTTGCAGTGCACAGGAGCTTATCTTGATCCTTTAACTTGATAGCATTCTCATCTACGTTGTGACCCTCAACAGTTCTTATCCAACCTTTTTCAGTAACGAAGACTGTTGCGGAGAACTGTTCGTCATAGTTTTCCAACTCAATATCAGATGGAGCCTGAATTAGGGTTAGCCTACTCGACATACTTGATAAATTTTTATCTTCAGTAAATAAACTCTTAAGTGCATTAATCTCCTCAAGCATTCTTAATTTTTGGATGGAAGGGGAAATAAGAATTTCTTTTATCTCCTTTCTCTGTTTCTTGAATTTTTTTAAGTCATTTTTCAACGATATTTCCTCGAGTTTTCTGAGAGATCTCAGTTTCATTTCCAAAATAGACTCCGCTTGGCTTTCTGATATATCAAATTCTGAAATTAAGTCAGCTTTTGGGGTGTCGCTATTCCTAATTATTGAAATTACCTGGTCGATATTCATGTAAACAATTAGGTAGCCCTCGAGGTTGTGTATCTTTTTCTCGGCCCTTTCCAAGTAAAACTCATTACTTTTGATCAAAATTTGGTGTCGATGATCAAGCCATTGTATAATTATTTCTCTCAAGCTTAAGACTCTTGGTATTTTTCCTTCTCCACCCTGAAGAACATTCATATTTATTGATAAATTTACTTCAAGATCTGTAAATTTATATAAGTTACCCATAATCTGAAGGGGTGGGATACTTGCGTTTTTTGGTTTAATTATAATACATACATTTTCATCAGACTCATCTCTCACATCAGCAATATTTTTTATTGTTTTTGACAGAATACAATCAGCTAGTTTCTCAATAAGCTTTGATTTTTGAATCCCAAACGGAATTTCTGTAATTTTTATCACGTAGCTGTTGTTAATTTTCACTTCTTCCCATTTGCATCTGATCTTTAGCGAGCCCCTGCCTTTTTGATAGATCTCGTGAATTTCCTCCTTAGTTGACACAATCAGACCGCCAGTTGGCAGATCTGGGCCATTGAAATTCTTCATTAAAGCATTGCTATCAATGTCCTCGTTCTCAATGAGTAATTTGGCCATTTCTAGTATCTCAATTATGTTATGCGGCGGGATATTTGTGGCCATGCCCACAGCAATGCCACTAGAGCCATTTGCTAGTAAATTTGGGAAGTAGGATGGAAATACGGTAGGCTCATACTCGGTTTCATCATAATTCCGAATAAATTTTGTGGTGCCGTCATTAATCTTATCCATAATTAATTCAGAAACTCTGGTTAATCTCGACTCCGTGTATCTCATCGCGGCGGCATTGTCACCATCGATATTACCAAAATTCCCCTGACCTTGTATCAGCGGATATCTGTGGGAAAAATCTTGTGCAAGTTTAACAAGAGAGTCGTAAACCGCTTGTTCTCCATGTGGGTGATACTTACCTATCACGTCACCGACAACTCTGGCACATTTTTTAAATGACTCCTCAGAGCCAAGCTTAAGTTCAGACATTGCATATAATAGTCTTCTATGCACGGGTTTGAGCCCATCTCTAACGTCAGGAAGCGCTCTATCAGTAATCGTGGACAGAGCGTAGGATAAATATTTTTCTTTTAGAAGGTCAATAAAGTCAGATTTTATACTAATCTCGTCAATATCATCAGTCACAATCTATGTCTCAAAACTATTTATAAGTTTGTAAAGACTAGCACGAAAACTTGTGACTTTTAATTGTAATGGCTTGTATACATCCCGTTTTAAAAAAAATTCTGTTAATAAAAGTCCTTTTAAAAGATCATCACGGTCCGTATATTTTGCATCATGCATAAATTCTGGAATCTCTAAAAGTTTATCTTTGTAGGGCAAACCAATTTCTTGTGTTACAGCCCTGCCAGATTTTGGAGAGACGTATTTTAAATTATCCTTAGATTTGGTTACTGCACATTCAGATATATCAATGCCGTAGCCAATCTCCTTTAAATACATTAATTCCCACAAGATAAAACTTTTAACGAGCTCAAAATTTTCGTGGGACTGATCAAGTACTGATTCAGTTTGGCTATAAATTTTTGTGATATTTTCTCTTTCCGGTAGCAATCTTAGATGCGAAATCAAATTTTGAAGCACAAGGATTGCACATTTATTTTTCATTAGGTTTAATGATCGTGAAGTATGTAATTCGAAGGTGAAAACACCAAGATGCTCAGAAAGTCGTGACCTCCAGTTAAAATTAATTGTACTACCGGGCTGTAAAATTGATTTATTACTTTTAGATTGATACCCTCTGACGAGCCCTAGGTGGCGTCCATGACTCTTTGTTATAAGTTCAAGTATACCAGAACTTTCGCCGTGTCTTCGCACGGACATAACGATGCCTATATCCTCAAAATTCACAATTTCTTCCTAGATATTTATCACTCATATGCGCAACCTTATTCTATGAGTTCTATAGCTGTATTTTTCTTTTTTTGTTTTATAAACAAATAAAGGTGTATTTTTTTGCCGAGATACCTCTCTATTTCTTGTCTTGCCTGCATAGATATTTGTTTTATTTTATCCCCATTCTTTCCTAGAATTATTTTTTTATGATTGCTATTATTTACGTAAATATTTTGGTGTATTTGAACCTCGTTCTTTTTTTTCTCATCCCATTTTTCAGTTTCGATTATAACTGAATATGGTATCTCTTTGTGCACATGATACAATATCCTCTCCCGCGTAAATTCTTCAGCAAGGAATTTATCAGATATATTTGTTGCTTGATCTGCAGGAAACTCCCATTCTCTTCTCGGAATTTTAGAAATCAGACCGTCTAAGAACTCTCTAACTCCGTCATTTTTCAATGCTGACAAGAGATAGATGTCATTTTTATTTATGCTGCCTTTTATATCATCCATTAATTTTAATAAATCTGGTTTTTTGACAAGGTCAATCTTGTTGATAATGATTATGATTTCTTGATTTACAATCATTTTGCCAAGGCTATTATATGCATCCTTATCAAACCCTTTTTGGGCCTCTACCATGTAAACAATGACATCTGAGCGTTCCAAGCTTGAAATTGCCTCTTTTATGAAGGACCTATCCTTAAATCTTTTTGGATTAAAAATACCAGGAGTATCTATCAATATCAGCTGAGATGTTTCCTTTGTTAATATCGCCTGAATGCGTGTTCTTGTCGTCTGGACCTTGTGTGACACTATTGATAATTTTTTACCAAGTATTGAATTTAATAATGTTGATTTTCCAGCATTCGTTGGGCCTACTATTGTTATGTACCCACATTTTTGTTTGTCTTTAGGATTTAACATATTCACTACCAAGAGCTTTTATTGCAGCATTACGCTCTGCCTGTTTTTTCGTGTTTCCCACAGCTTTTACCTCGAATTCATTATTCAAAATCACATTGACCGTAAATACCGGACTGTGATCAGGC
>CACBED010000006.1 GCA_902538185.1 uncultured OCS116 cluster bacterium | reverse complement strand
AAATTGAGGATTTTGTAATTAAGTTTCTTTAATTTTTTAATCAGATGAACAATACTACTTGGTGTGTCGAGACCAACTCCGTTTGCAATTCGTGAGTCTTTATTTGGATAGTTTGCAAGGGTAATAAATATATTTTTCTTTTCATTTGAAGTAACGGATAGTTTGCTCCAGTTTTTTACTAAATTACATATATAATTAATGCCAAAATCATGAGGAATATATTCTAAGAGCTTTGTTTGGGTTATTTTATCAAAACTAATCTCCTCTTTGAAGGCAACTGTTTTTGTTATAATTCTGCCATCAATTTCAGGCAATGAAATACTCATAATGATATCTCGATTATTTAATCCTTTGTTTGAGTGTTGCCATTCATGTTCGGACATACTGGATAGAATTACCTGAAACACAGGCCTACGAGCATCATCAAAAATAGTTTTGGATGATGATATTCCGCTTAGAGAGAACCCTGTAAGATTTATAACTGAAATTGGATTAGACTTTTTTAATAGGAAACGTGTAACGTCTCGGTTTTTTTTATCTTTGAAACTCTTTGAGTGTATTGGTATACAATTATAGTCTTTTTCCAGTGCTGAAATAAGTGCGTCAATTACCTCTGTTTGCCCGCTTTGAAGAAGGGCGCTATAGAATGTGATTGCAATCACTGGTCTCTTTTTGATACGCCATTTTGTTTCGAGAGTTTCTACATTTATTTCATTTAAATCTGGATAATAGATACCAACTGAGCTAATTTTTTTTGCGGCTGGGGGTTTTCTTATACCGCTATTGAGATATAAAATATATTTAAGTAAATTGACACCATTCTCAGGTCCACCTTCAATAAAATACGACCATATATTTCTGTAATCATTCCCCTTTATGGACGACATTGCAAATAATTGCTCATCAAATTTATCATCACCCGGTAAAAAGATAATTCTATATTTCTTCTTCATTTGGTCTGCAAGAATTTGGTCGACACCATAGCTCCAGTAGTTTCTGCCACCCAAAATTCTTACAATCACAATCTTCGCCTTTGATAAAGTTTCTTTAATGTAACTGTCAACAGCACTATTATCATTGAGATTGAGAATATTTTGTAATCTTACAGACGGTTGCCCTTTTATTTTTCTAAGAGATTTTGACAGCAGCGTGATTTCAGTATCCGCTGAGGTTAGAAATATTATATCAGCGGGCGATTGTTTATTTTCATCTCCATGAGGTCCGTTATTTGTGATAAATGATTTATTGTTTATCAAATGCATTTATTTTATCCTGATACCTATTCCAGCTGTCACCTTATGGACACTATCACAAATTTTTGCTGTGTCTTGGTTAAGCTTACCATTGTGTTTTTGGAATTCTCGCGTTTCTTTATTCGCAGATATCACGCTTTCACCAAGATCATTTGTAACTAGAATGATGGTGGCATCAGTATTGGTTGCAAGAAAATTTATCAGTTTTTCTGTGTTGTAATCAAGGTCAGCTTTATGAAAAATTAAGTTTGATAACCAAGTTGTAAGACATTCAATTAAAACTATTATATTAGTCTCTTCAATCTCCATAATGCGAGAGACAATGTCAATTTGCTCTTCAATTGTTGTCCAGTCTTTGGGTCGTCTGTCTTGATGTATTCTTATTTTTTCATAGATCTCATCATCGGTTATTGGCGCTGTTGCAAGATAATAAATTTTTGAATTCTTATTAACTCTACATAGGTCTTTTACTATTTGCTCGGCATAAGAAGATTTACCTGAGCTAATTCCGCCAATGACTAGATAGTTGGGCATAATAATAACGTTAATACTCAATAAAAAATTTATGTTTTATACTTTATTAAGTTTATATTTTATTTAAAATTGAATAAACAACAAACTAGGTGGATATGATGTTTAATATTGCAAAAGTCTTGGCAGATATAGAAGCAGATAATGATCAAAATATTGACTTACTGGTAGACCTACTAAAAATAAAATCTATATCAACGATACCTGATTATGCAGATGAATGCTATCAGGCCGCAAGTTGGCTTAAAGCATTCTTGGATAGTTTTGGAATGGACGCAATAATCTATGAATCTGAGGGACATCCAATAGTCTTTTCGGACTATCAAACCTCACGACCAGAAGCTAAAACAATTTTGTTTTATGGACATTATGATGTTCAGCCAGTTGATCCTGTTAGCTTATGGGACTCTGACCCCTTTGATCCCGTTTTATCTTCAATTGGTAATGAGCCTTGTATCATAGCTAGAGGGGCTAGTGATGATAAAGGTCAGTTATTAACTTTTCTAATTGCGCTGAAATATATCAAGAATGAAGTTGGAGAGCTTCCCTTCTGCTTAAAAATCATTTTAGAAGGAGAGGAAGAGTGTGGATCCAAAACGTTGCCAATTTTCCTAGAGGATTATAAGGATAAGTTATCAGCGGATATTGCATATGTTTGTGATACAGGAATGTGGGACAAGGATACTCCCGCAATCACAAGAAGCCTCCGAGGCCTGTTGTCTGAGGAATTTAAAATAATAGGACCTGATCGTGATCTTCATTCTGGAGAATTTGGAGGAGTGGCATGGAATCCAATCAGAATAATCACTAAGATTTTATCGGATGTTTATGATGACGAAGGAAAAGTAACTATACCTAACTTCTATGATGGCGTTAATGAAGTAAACGAGAGTATTATCAATAGTTGGAAAAAATTGACTTTTAATGAAGCTGAATATTTGAATAAAATTGGTCAAAAATCTTCATCTGGAGAAACTGGTAGATCAATTTTTGAAAAGACATGGTCCAGACCTACTTTCGAGATAAATGGTATATTTGGTGGTTATACAGATGAGGGGACAAAAACCGTAATTCCATCGGAAGCAAATGCAAAAATTACTTGTAGACTGGTCGGTAATCAGGACCCTGAAAAGATCATAGAGAATATTCATAAATACATTAAAAGTAGTTTACCTGATGGTGTACAGGTAATTTTCGATGGAGCTGACCATTGCCGGGCTATCGAGTTCGACACAGATAGCTATTATTTTCAATCTGCTTCAGAGGCCATTGAAGAGGAGTGGGGAGTGAGTCCTGTTTTTACCGGAGGTGGTGGTTCAATCCCCGTGGTTGAAGCATTTAAGACTTTACTCAATATGGATACAGTCTTGATCGGGTTTGCTCTGGACGATGATCGTATTCACAGCCCCAATGAAAAATATAATATCTCTTCATATGTGAAGGGGATTAAAACTTGGGCAAGAGTTATTGCAAAATATCAATAGTATTTCCCTTCAATAATATTTCGTACATCATTTAAATCTGAGATCCAATAATCAGGATCTACACCCTCTATTTTTTCGTCAAAGTAACCAAAGTCTACACATGCGCATCGGACATTACAGTTTTTTGCCGTTAGAATATCAGTTGTTGTATCACCAACCATTAGAGTATCATTGGGCTTGATGTTAAATTTACTCATAAGACTCAAGAGGGGTAGTGGATTGGGTTTGCTCTGTGAAAGTGTATCTCCACCAATTATTTCATCAAAGTAATCACTAATTCTAAGTTTACTGAGTACTAATTTTGCCAATTCTTCAGGCTTGTTGGTACAGATACTAACAATAAAGTCATTCTCTTGTAACCATGATAATAATTTGTCCGCACCCGGATAAGGCCGGCTTTTTTTGGATATATTTTTCTTATAAATTTTTAAAAATTGTGAAATTAAATTATCCAATTCTTCTTTCGGTAATTCTATTTTGTTATATTCCAGATGTTTCTTTATGAAATACTCTCCACCCTTTCCAATAAACTTTCGAGATGTTTCATAGTCTAATTTCACTTCAATAATTTCTTTTATCACTTGCCAGGCGGACTCTATCAGATCTGGAGCGGTGTCAATTAATGTTCCATCAAGGTCAAAAACAACCATTTTTTGCCGTATGCGCTTAATCATTTTAAATTACTTTTCTTTTTATATATGTTAAAAATATTAATATATAAATGTATCATTTGGTCCAATTAATTTCTAATGACTACACAACAAAAAAAAATTAATGCAGCGAAAATGGCCCTAAAAAGAGTCAGGCCTGGAATGTGTGTTGGACTAGGTACGGGATCAACCACAAATGAGTTCATAAATTTACTTGGTCAGGAAAAGCAATTATTAAAAACCCTAAGATACGCGAGTTCATCCATCCAAACTGAGATGTTTGCAAAGAAGTACTCAATTATTTGTGAAGATATTGACCAATTTGATCAACTAGATCTAACAGTTGATGGCGCTGATGAAGTTAGTAGACATGGTGATATGATAAAGGGTGGCGGCGGAGCGTTGCTGAGAGAGAAAATGCTTGCATCTATTTCTAAAGACTATCTTATAATTGTTGATGACACAAAAATGGTTGAGTATCTGGGTAAATTTCCGCTGCCTGTGGAGATAATAAATTTTTCACCAAATACAACTATTAATCTATTAAAAAGAGGGTTCAAAACATGCAACTTAGACCCAGAAATAGTAATCAGGGTAAATAGCGATGGTTCTAATGTAATTACAGATGGTGGTAACATAATCCTTGATTGCCATTGCGGAGAGATTTCAGATCCAAATTTATTAAAGAAAAAAATTGAGGAGATTCCAAATGTCATTACAAGTGGGTTTTTCTTAAATATGTTAAATTCCGTTTTTGTTGGTGATGAGGAAGGTTCTACTGAGGTTTTTTTTGAATGAGTGAACTTCAAATGCAAAGAGTGAAGTTAATGAGATTATTTCTATTGATAGTGTTCTTATTTCTTACTATTAATTCACCGCTGCACTCGGAAGAATTCGAAAAGAAAGTGAGGGAGCATGTTATTAAATACTATGTAAATGATATATTTTTTGACGTTCAGGAACAAATTAAACAAAAAATTAAATATGACGTTAAAAATCAGGAAGTAAATATAAAGTCTGAAGATCTTGATAAAATTGCGAATATAATCTCATATAACATTGCTGAGACTCTAGAAGAGTTTGTACCCAACGTAGCAACAAAAATTATGATGAAATATTATACTGAAAATGAAATTGGTATACTGAACGACCTATACGCAACTAAGACTGATGATGATTTAAGCTTTGCAAAAAAAAATTACTACTTTCAAAGAGAGCTTAATGCAACCATAATGACATACCTATATAATAACATTGATAGTATGATTGAGAGTGAGTTAACATATACAGAACAGTGGTAAATACTCAACAATGAAAAATACAAAAACAGACTTTGATTTATTTGTCATCGGAGCTGGGTCTGGCGGCGTAAGAGCTGCTAGACTTGCATCACAGTCAGGTGCAAAGGTCTGCATAGCTGAGAAGGATAGAATAGGCGGTACGTGTGTTATTAGAGGGTGTGTACCGAAGAAATTTTTCAGCTATAGTAGTAAGTTTTCTAAGCATAATACTGTAGCTAAAAGCTATGGATGGCATCATCAAGAGACGACATTTTCCTGGGACAAATTAATTGAGAATAAAAATAAACAAATTGAGAAGTTAAGTAATATATATCGCTCCAATTTAGAAAAGGCAGGCGTAAAGATTTTTGAGTCGGAGGCAAGCATTATTGGTTCGAATATTGTCAGACTCTCAAACGGAGATGAATATTATGCAAAAAAAATATTAATTGCAACAGGTGCAAAACCAAATTTCCCTAATATTAAAGGTGCGAACTACGGCATATCATCAGATGATTTTTTTGAGTTGGAGACGCTTCCTCAAAAGATAATAGTTGTTGGTGGCGGTTATATTGCGCTTGAATTTTCGTCGATTATTTCAGGTTTAGGTAGTAAGTGTGATTTGCTCTATCGCGGTGATAAATTATTAAGGGGTTTTGATCAAGATATTAGCAGAATTATTACACAAGAATTGCAGTCTGAAAAATGTAATGTGAAATTAAAGACAGATGTTATTGAAATAACTAAGAATAAAAATCAGTTTGAGGTATTAACAAATGATGGTGAACGTCTTAAGGCTGACTTGGTATTATTTGCAACAGGAAGACTCGCGAACGTTGATTGCATAAATAAAGATTTAAAAATTAAAATTAATCCCAATAATAGCGTCTGCGTTAATAAGAAATACCAAACAACAATACCAACTATATTTGCGGTCGGCGATGTTTCAAATAGTGATCATTTGACACCAGTTGCAATAAGAGAAGCTATGATTTTTGCGAGAAATGAATTTGAAAAAGACAATGGTAACTATGTTATCGAAAATATCCCAACAGCAGTATTTTCGAGTCCAGAAATTGGGACTGTTGGGCTTAACGAGGATCAGGCTTTAAAAAAATACAAAAAAATAGATATATATACATCATCATTTAGACCCCTTTATTACACACTATCAGATATCAATATTAGAACTTACATTAAATTGATTATAGATAATAAGTCTCAAAGATTGGTCGGCTTTCATATGGTTGGGGATGACGCTGCAGAGATTACACAAATAATCTCCACACTAATTAATAAAAAAATCAATAAAAGTGATTTAGATAACACAATCCCTCTTCACCCCTCAACGTCAGAAGAAATTATGACGATGAGAGATATGGTGACGAAGGAAATATAAAAAATATATTATTTACGAATATTAATAGCTTGTTATCAGAAGTAGCATTATATATATATTAAACGGAATTTATTTATGGAGAAATCTATGCAAAATTGGTCACCTTCAAGTTGGAGAGAGAAACCTATTAGGCATGTGCCAGTCTATGGGCATGAGGCACACCTTCATGAAGTTGAAAAAACTATTGCAACTTATCCACCACTTGTTTTTGCTGGGGAAGCAAGGGATCTCAAAGAAAAGCTAGCGTTAGCGAGCCAAGGAAAAGCGTTTTTGCTCCAGGGTGGTGACTGTGCTGAGTCCTTTGCTGAACATAATCCAGATAACATTAGGGATATTTTTAGATTATTCCTACAAATGTCAGCTGTTTTAATATTTGCGACATCACTACCTGTAATAAAAGTTGGTAGAATTGCAGGACAATTTGCAAAGCCAAGATCCTCTGACACAGAAGAAGCAAATGGCGAAGAGCTTATAAGCTACAGAGGTGATATTATTAATGGTATTGAATTTGACAAAGCTGCTCGTAGCCCCGACCCCGAAAGACTCTTGAAGTCATATAGGCAATCGGCAGCAACTGTAAATCTACTAAGGGCATTTTCTCAAGGCGGATATGCTGATTTGGAGAGAGTTCATAGTTGGACGCTTGATTTTCTTGAAAATTCTCCAATTGGGGAAAAATACTCAGATTTAGCAGAGCAAATCTCAAAATCATTGGGGTTCATGAGGGCCTGTGGTATCACTCCTGAGTCAGTTCCTCAATTAAGAACAACAGATTTGTATACAAGTCATGAGGCTTTATTGCTTGGCTATGAAGAATCAATGACAAGGGTCGACTCAATAACTGATGATTGGTATGCAACATCAGGACATATGGTTTGGATTGGTGATCGAACAAGAGATCCAAAAGAAGCACATGTTGAGTATTGTAGGGGGATCAATAATCCCCTTGGAATAAAATGTGGACCATCGCTTGATCCTAAAACCTTAATTACTTTGTTAGATATTCTTAATCCAACTAATGAGCCAGGTAGGATAACCCTCATCGCCAGATTTGGGCATGAAAATGTAGAAAAACATTTACCAGGATTTATAGATATAGTTAAAAAAGAAGATAGAAGCGTTTTATGGTCTTGTGACCCCATGCATGGTAATACAATTAAATCCGAGTCAGGGTTTAAGACTCGCCCATTTGAACTTATAATGAATGAAGTCAGGAATTATATGAAGATCCATAAGGATAAAGGCTCTTTTCCTGGTGGAATACACATTGAAATGACTGGTAAAAATGTTACGGAGTGTGTAGGTGGAGCTGTTCCAATCAGAGATGAAGATTTATCAAGTAGATATCACACACACTGTGATCCAAGATTAAATGCAGATCAGGCATTAGAGTTGGCATTCTTAGTCGCTGATGAATTGAGCTCGACGTTGTAAAAATATTGCTCATGGTAGAAGAAATAAAAAATAAAGTTAACATAGCTCTAGCTCAGTGTAATCCAACTGTTGGAAATGTGTCAGGGAACTTTGACCTTGTGCTGAAGGCAAGAGATTATGCAGTAAATCAAAAAGCTGATCTTGTCGTTTTCTCAGAGCTTTTTTTATCTGGTTATCCACCGGAAGATTTGGTCCTGAGGAATTCATTTCTTGAGGAAATTACATACTATTTTGAGAAATTGGTAAAAATAACAGAGGGTGGTGGACCCGCAGTCCTTATTGGCTTACCAACAATTCAAAAGGATAAGATTTTTAATTCTGCGGCTTTAATAGATAATGGTGAAATAATTGCTATGCAAAATAAAGTTCATTTACCCAATTACGATGTTTTTGATGAAGAGAGAATTTTTTGTCAAGGAGAAATGCCCGGTCCTATGAATTTTCGTGGGCTAAAGATTGGCGTCGCAATATGTGAGGATATATGGTTCGATGATGTTACCGAATGTCTAATGGAGACTGGCTCAGAGTTGCTGGTGATACTAAACGGTTCCCCATACAACAGAAATAAAGAAGAAAAGAGGATGAATGTTGTACTAGAAAGAGTGGTGGAAACCAAACTGCCTCTAATTTATGTAAATCAAGTGGGAGGTCAAGACGAACTTGTCTTTGATGGAGGATCTTTTGTAGTTAATTCAGATTATCGTATTGTCACAAAATTATCAAATTTTGTTTCTGAAATTAAAACTACTGAATGGAGAAAAGAAGACGGAAAATGGTCTTGTAGCAGCAATATCAAAGGTCCAAAAACCAATGAAATGATAGATAATTATTCTGCCTGTGTTGTTGGCTTAAGAGATTATATAAAGAAAAATAAATTTTCAGAAGTAATTATTGGATTATCAGGCGGTATAGACTCTGCTCTGGTTTCCTGTATTGCAGTTGATGCGCTTGGCCATCAAAATGTTCAATGCGTAATGCTACCATCTAAATACACAAGCGATGAAAGCTTAGACGATGCTATTCAATGTGCAAAAAATCTTAAAATAAGCCCTGATGAGATTGCAATAAATAAGATTGTCGAAACAGCTGAAATGCAGCTTAACCCATTTTTTAAAGATACAGAAAAAGATATAACAGAAGAAAATATACAATCAAGAATTAGGGCCGTATTATTGATGGCATTATCTAATAAGTTCAATCGATTATTGCTGACAACAGGAAATAAATCTGAAATGGCTGTTGGTTACGCGACGTTATATGGTGATATGTCAGGTGCTTTTAATCCCATAAAAGATCTCTATAAAACAGAAGTTTATAAGATAGCCGAAATGAGAAATGAAATAAGACCACCAGGATGCCTTGGTCCAGAGGGAGAGGTTATACCGAAGAATATCATTATTAAAGCACCAACAGCGGAGCTAAGGGAAAATCAGACGGATCAAGACTCATTGCCCGACTACGATATTCTTGATGATATTTTATTTAAATTAATTGAAGAAGAAATGTCTGTTGAAGATATAATTGACTCTGGGCATGATAGTAGTTGGGTGTCTAAAATACAAAATCTACTTTACATATCTGAGTACAAAAGAAGACAAGCTCCACCAGGTGTAAAAATATCTAACAAAAATTTTGGTAAAGATAGACGTTATCCAATAACTAATAACTTTAGAGATAAAAGTTAGAATTTATGGCAGATAATAAGCTCAGATTTGCTCCAAGCCCCACAGGTGACCTCCACATCGGTAATGCCAGAACATTGATCCTTAACTATGTTTATTCTAAATCAATCCACGGAGATTTAATCCTGAGAATTGATGATACGGATCAAGATAGATCTGAGGAAAAATACTACCACTCCATAATTAAAGATATTGAATGGTTAAAAATTTCACCCTCAGCAATTGAGCGACAATCATCAAAAACTGAAAAATATACAGAAATCAGAGATTACCTAATTAAAGAGGGCCATTTATATCCTTGTTATGAGACGGATGAAGAGTTGAATAGATTAAGAAAAGTCAGCTTGTCTAGTGGTCTGCCTCCGATCTATGATAGAGCTTCATTAAAACTAACAAAGGACGAAATAAAAGACTATGAAGCAAATGGTATAAAGCCATATTGGAGATTTAAATTAGACAGAGAAAATATAACTTGGAAAGACCTTATAAGAGGAGAGCAGAGTATTGCATGCGATTCATTTTCAGATCCTGTCCTGATAAGGGCCGATGGGACATTTTTATACACATTGCCGAGTGTAGTTGATGATATTGATATGGGCATCACGCATGTATTAAGAGGTGAAGATCATGTGTCAAACACTGCTACCCAAATTCAATTATTTAAAATTTTAGGTTCAAATATACCAAATTTTGGTCACCATAGCTTGATGGTTCAAAAGGATGGGTCGCGCATGTCTAAAAGGATTGGTTCAATGTCATTAAATGATATTAGAGATCGTGGAATTGAACCAATGACACTAATTAATTATTGCGCTCGAATTGGTACCTCAGATGCGATAGAAGCGTTTCAATCGATCGATGAATTAGTTGATGATTATAGTCTAACAAAAATATCGCGCTCACCAGCAAGATTTAGCTTTGATGAACTCATGGGATTAAATAAGAAAATTATACAGAATATTTCATTCCAAACACTAGACTCACGGCTCGCTGATTTGGGCATAGATGGAAATGATGCAGAGATGTTCTGGGATACAGTCAAGACAAATATAAATACCGTAAATGAAGCACAAAAATGGTGGAATATAATAAGCAATGATAAAATAAATATAAATTTTGGAGAAATTAATCGTGATTTTTTAAAAATTGCTCAAGAAGCTCTTCCAAATAAACCATGGGACACCAATACATGGTCGATTTGGACAGAAGAAATATCACAAAAGACGGGGCTTAAAGGAAGGGAATTATTTCTACCATTGAGGATTGCGCTGACTGGTGAAAACTCAGGCCCTGAACTTGCAACATTTATATTACTGCTTGGAAGAGAATTAGTCTTAAACAGGTTAAACATTTAAGAGTAAAAAAAAATTGATTTATATTTACGGTGGTGTATAATCGAACGATCGTTCTATTGGTGGCTCCATGGTTAAAATCGTATCTTATAAAGATTTAGTTGACAAGCTTACAGATATATTCTGCGAATATGGCTATGACGGCACAAGTTTGACAATTTTATCCCAAAATACAGGGTTAGGGCGTGCAAGTTTGTACTATCACTTTCCTGGAGGAAAAGAAGAGATGGCCAACGCTGTATATGAGAAAATAACTCGCGATTTTACAAAACTAGTTTTATCACCTCTCGCGACTGATCACAATTTTCCAACAAAGATTAAAAATATGCTAGAGGGTATTAATTTATTTTACAATAATGGTCAGAGATCATGCCTTTTGGACGTATTTGCTATTGGTTCAACTAAGTATATTTTCAATTCACAAATAAAGAATGCGGCGCTTTATTGGAAAGACTCGCTCGTTAAAATTATTGAAGACGAAGGAATTGATAATAATAGGGCAATTCTGCTGTCAGAGGAAATTATCATTTCAATCGAAGGCGCTCTTGTTTTTGCAAGAGCTACAGGTGATTTTGAGAGTTTTAATAGAGCCCTCGAGAATATATTATTAACTATTACAAAAAATATCTTGGATTAATATATTATGGATATTTTTCTTTATAATTCACTGTCCAAACAAAAAGAGAAATTTACCCCTATAGAGCCTGGATCTATTAAAATGTATGTATGCGGGCCAACTGTTTATGATGAACCACATATTGGGAATGCTAGGCCCGTCATAGTCTTTGATTTATTATTTCGATTACTCAGGTATAAATATGGGAATGATAAGGTCAACTATGTCCGAAATATAACAGATGTTGATGATAAAATTAATAAGATAGCATTACAAAAATATCCAGATTTAGATATCAACGAAGCAATACGTGAAATCACCAATAAAATCGAGGTAATATTTAAAGATACTGCAATTAAATTAGGTTGCCTTGAGCCGTCAAAAGAGCCTCGAGCCACAGAACATATTACAGAAATGATTAATATCATCGATAGCCTATTAAAAAATAAAAAGGCATATGTAAACGAAGGTCATGTAATTTTTGATATTAACTCATACTCTAATTATGGTCATTTATCTAACAAATCAGTGGAAGATTTATTGGCTGGGGTACGAATTGAAGTTGCAACCTATAAACGAGATCCTTTAGATTTTGTATTATGGAAACCAAGTGCAGTAAATGAACCATCTTGGGATAGTCCGTGGGGTAGGGGAAGACCCGGTTGGCACATAGAATGCTCTGCTATGTCCGCTAAATATTTAGGGGAGGTTTTTGATATTCATGGCGGGGGTATCGATCTTGCTTTTCCCCATCACGAGAATGAAATTGCTCAATCATGCTGCTACAATGATAACGACAAAATGGCAAATTATTTTATTCATAATGGAACTCTGAATATTGAAGGTAAAAAAATGTCTAAATCAGCTGGTAATGTAACTTTACTGACAGACATCCTTCAAAGCTACCATGGTTCTATCGTAAGACTAAATATGCTTCGTACACACTACAGACAACCAATTGATTGGACAGAAAGAAGTCTGGAACAAACAGAAAACGTAATGAGAAAATGGCTGTCAGCCGCTAAAGATATAAATACTGAAGTTAATGAAGTTCCAAAGGAGGTATATGAGTCACTTTTTGATGACATGAATACTCCAATGGCTATTACTCACATGCATGAGTATTTTAATAAACAAGAATATAATAAACTTTATGCGTCATTAGATTTTCTGGGTATTGATCTGAAAAGTTTCAATAATACCATCAAAAATGATCAAAAAATATCTAAGATTAATGAAGAAGAAATAGATGCATTGATTGAGGAAAGAAATTTGGCCCGCGCAAATAAAGATTTCAAAAAATCAGATGAAATAAGAAATAAGCTTGAAATAATGGGAATTAGGCTTAAAGATATGGAAAATGGAACTGTATGGGAGCAAATTGAGTGACCAAGGATAATTTATATATATTTGATACCACGCTAAGAGACGGTAATCAGACGCCTGGCGTTGATTTCACGCTTGATGACAAGAACAGAATATCAAATATTCTAGACGAGCTTGGCGTCGATTATATCGAAGGTGGCTATCCGGGAGCTAACCCAATCGATACCGATTTTTTTAACGCGCCACCAAACCTTAAAAAATCAAAATTTGTATCATTTGGAATGACAAAAAGACCTGGGAGATCAATATCAAATGACCCTGGTTTTAATGATCTATTATCAAATAAAGCAGACGCGATATGTTTTGTAGCTAAATCTTGGGATTTTCATGTTGAAAAGGCTCTTGGCTGCTCACTCGATGAAAATCTAACTTCAATAACAGAGTCAGTAAAAGAGGCATCAAAAACATATTCAGAAGTTATGGTTGACTGCGAACATTTTTTTGATGGATACAAAAAAAATAAAAAATATGCGCTCGCATGCGCAAAAGCAGCTTTTGAATCGGGAGCAAGATGGATTATTTTATGTGATACAAATGGTGGTACATTGCCTGATGAAGTATCTGAAATTGTGAGTGATGTGTGTAAAACGGTGTCTGGTGACCATCTTGGTATCCATGCCCACAATGATACTGGTAATGCAATTGCAAACAGTCTTGCCGCTGTTCAATCTGGTGTTCGCCAGATTCAAGGAACCCTCAATGGTATTGGTGAAAGGTGTGGAAATGCAAATCTCATCACGCTAATACCAACTCTGCTATTAAAGGAGAGGTTTAATGAAAATTTTAATATATCTATTACAAAAGACTCACTCAAGAATATCAGAAAAACAAGCCTCATCATCGATGATATTATGAATCGGGCGCCTAACAAACAGGCCCCATATGTTGGTGATAGTGCATTCTCAACAAAAGCTGGTATTCATGCATCTGCAATTATAAAAGATCCGAAAACTTATGAGCATGTGGATCCAAAATTAATCGGAAATGATAGAAAACTCTTGATTTCCGACCAAGGTGGACGTTCGAATATTTTATCATCTTTAAAAGATATTGGACTCAATGTAGATAAAGATGACTCAAGGATAACAGATTTATTAAATATTGTTAAAGAACGTGAAGCCGCTGGCTATACATATGAGAGCGCGCAAGCATCATTTGAGCTCTTGGCTCGAAGTATTTTTGGTAAATCAAAGGATTTTTTCAATGTTGAAAGTTTCCGGACTCTTGTTGAAAGAAGGAACAATGCAAAGGGTGAGCTTATTACTGTATCTGAAGCGACTGTAAAGCTAGAAGTTGATGGTGAGAGGTTCATCTCATCAGGTGAAGGTAATGGACCGGTTAATGCTATTGATAATGCCCTGAGGAAAGATCTTGGTAAGTATAACAAGTATCTCAAAAATACTAAGTTAGTAGACTATAAAGTTCGTGTTTTATCCGGTGGTACAGGTGCTGTGACACGAGTACTTGTCGAGTCTGCTGATACTGAGACCAGTGAGAGGTGGGTAACCATAGGTGTATCGCCAAATATAATGGATGCATCATTTCAAGCTCTATACGACTCTATAAATTATAGATTAATACACTCAAAGGCTTATAATATAACCTAGTGATCGGGCGCTTCAATCAGTCTCAGTATATCGCTAGCGTTGCTGGCGATTAAATAATTGATCCGGGATAAATCGCTGAGGTACTTAAATTTATTTAGGTGAATAAGTAAATCTATGTACGGAGTCCAAAATTCTTCGAAATTTCCAATAATTACTTTTTTACTGTGAATCCCAAGTTGGTTCCAAGTCAAGACTTCCGTCATCTCATCAAGGGTTCCAATACCACCAGGTAAGACAAGAAAAATATCAGATAAGCTGTACATTATCATCTTTCTTTCATGCATGTCTTTAGTTTCTATTAGTCTGTGAAAACCAATATTCTTATCGATATATTTCATAAGAAACTTAGGCACAATTCCTGTTACTTTGACACCCCTATTAATCATTGATCTTGCCGCATGACCCATGAGACCTTTATCGCCTCCGCCATAAACCATATCAATTTTTTTTTCTGAAAATAACTCACTGAGATGTGTAACCTCTTCTAGGAAACGATTTTCAGGATTAAATGTGCTACAAAAAATACATACAGTTTTGGTCATTTGAACACCATATTAATTATTAATAGAAATTTATATACCTTATCTGGATAGAAAATACTTTAATTTGCATTTTATAATACTATAATAAAATAAAACATTAAGTGATTGTTTCCAATGTTTAACAATAAAAAAAATTTATCTATTCTAGTATTTTTTCTATTAGTCTTATTCCTTTTTATTTTCCAATATTTCTCGTCTCAGAAACAAGAAGATGCCATTATGACTGATGACGAAGTTATTACAGATACATCCGAAGTAGGCCAAAAAAGTATGGATGAAGCTATAACAGAAACTGTTCCCATAGAGAAAGCCCAGGGTTCATTTGACGTTGTCAGGATAGATAATGACGGTGTATCTGTCTTAGCTGGAAAATCACCTCCAAATCAAATAATTAAGATCTATAAAGATGATTTTTTTGATAGCAGAAGGTTTATCTGATAGCCAGGGGAATTGGGTTATAACTCTTGATGATAATATTCCCAATGAGGTTTTGAATTTGAAAATTTCAACGACCAGTCCAGAGGATCAAATCGAGGTTTTCTCGGATCAAATTGTAACAATTATGCCAAATAAAATAGTTGATAAAGCAGAGAATTCATCAAGTGATGAAAATATTGTACTTTTGACCCAAGATGATAAAGCTAGTCAGATATTATCCAATGATCCAAGTTTTTTACAAGATGAAACAATCGTTAATATTCGAAGCATTGACTATAATGAAGAAAATTTGGTATTGGGCGGTAATGCTGAAGCGAATAAAGAGGTAAACACATATATTGATAATAAGTACGTTGGTACGGCAATCTCTGATAAATTAGGCAAGTGGACATTAAATATAGATGATAACATCGTACCTGGTGAATATGAGATTAGAGCTGATATGGTTGATGATGAAAGATTTGTTATCGCAAGAACATCAACCAAATTTACCAGATTATTCGATGATGTGGACGGTAATTTTGGAATAAATACTATAACTATTGAACCGGGGGATAATTTATGGAATATCTCAAGGACCAAGTATGGAACCGGAATGCAATATACGGTTATTTATTTGGCGAATTCAAACCAGATTGTTGATCCTGACCTTATATTTCCTGGGCAGGTTTTAATGGTTCCTGGTTCTTAACTTTTAGCATCTTTCTATTTTTTATAATATAAGGCATTACTAATAACGTGGGCAACAATATAAGCGTCAGGATAGTAGAAAAAGAGAGTCCGAATATTATCGCCGTCGACATCTGAACCCACCATGATGAAGTTATTCCGCCTACTAAAACGTCACGCCCAATAAAATCAAATGTTATTTGCGTTGCCATTGGGATTAATCCCATAATTGTTGTTATTGTTGTTAAAAGAATTGGCCTAAATCTTTCATTGGCAGTTTGGATGACAGACTTTATAGGATCTTTCATTTCTCTGAGATTTGTATTGTATGTATCTATAAATACAATTGCATTATTTACTACAATTCCTGCCAGTGCAACAATACCTGTTCCAGTCATGATTATTGAAAATGTTTGACCGGTGATTAATATACCCAGCATAACACCAAATACTGATAAAATTACAGTAAAGAGGGTTAGGAATGTTTGGTAAAAACTATTGAACTGTGTAATAAGAATTATGAACATCAATGCAAGTGCTGCGATTGCAGCCTTACTGAGAAAATCACCAGCCTCTTTTTGTTCTTCATCCGCGCCACGAAATTTAAATTTAAGATCTTCGGGCCATTGCTGAGTCGATAGCCATTGTTCAATCTCGTTAACTTTTTGATCTGTGTTAACGCCATAATCAGTATTAGCTTTAACAACAAAGGCAAATTTACCATTTAACTTACTGATGTTTGGAACTGAGTCACGGTAAGATTTAGTTATGATATTACTGATTGGAATTGAACCCACCTGGGTTTCAATGCTGAGCTGGTCTAATTGATCTATATTTCTATCACTTTTTGGAAGTCTGGCGCGGATTTCAATTTCGTCCTCTGAGTCATCTGGCCTAAAGTTACCTACCAAGACCCCATTAGTTACAAGTCTTATAACAGAACCAATTGTCGCAACGTCTGTGTTATAGATGCCAGCCTTTTCTCTGTCTACATTAACAGTCCATTCAACACCCGGCAGAGGTCGCGTATCTTCAATATCCCTAATACCATCAAGATTATTATCAAAGTAACTTCTAATTTGCTTAGTGGCTTCGAATGCATTTTCATAATTTGCCGAAGTTACCTCGAGTCTTATATTTTTACCTGTAGGGGGGCCTCCTTCAACTTTTCTTATCTCAACGTTGATCCCCGCGATATCTCTTGTATTTTCTATAATCTCATCAAAAATCTCTCTCGCTTTCCTTCTCTTTTCAAAATCTAATAATTCAATACTTATTTGACCTATAGCATCAACTGGCACATCTTGTTGATCGGCAGGACTGCCGCCACTATCAATTTTTGATTTTGTATTTACATTTTCAATGCCAGGTACGTTCAGAACGGCCATCTCAACTTCTTCAATCATTTTTTTGCTTTCGTGTAATGATAGATTGCCTCTGGCTGAGATAAATATTACCGCCTCTTCTGGTTCTTGATCGACAAAGTAATCTACACCATTATTAAACTTAATAAAGCTACTCATTATGATATAACCCAATATTAATGCGGATATAAGGACTATAAATGGACGCCTAATTACAGTCTCAACCACTTTCCCATATAGCGTCTCATCGTAGTTTGTAATTTTATGATCCAAATTATTTTCATTATCCCCCCCTACAGACCCTATCACTGGAATGAAGATTAAAGCGGTCGCCAAAGCTGAGCTCAGTACTATTATGACCATAATAGGCAAATAACTCATGAATTGTCCAGCTACGCCAGGCCATAATAACATGGGTAAGAATGCAGCTAATGTTGTGCCAGTTGATGCAACAATTGGCCAAAACATACGCTTGGATGCATTCAAGAAAGCATCTCTGCGTGGTGATCCTCTTTCTGTAAGTTTTTTAGAATATTCAACTATAACTATAGCGCCATCTACCAGCATACCAACGGTCAGGACAAGACCAAATAGCACCATAATATTTACTGTCATACCAAGTAAATTTACAATAAGAAAACTTATGGTAAAAGTAATTGGAATACCAATGCCAACAAGCAGAGCGGGACCGACTCCCAATACTGCAATTACAGTTATCATAACCAGCACTACCGCCGTTAAAATAGCTGCCTCAAGCGATTTCAAGACTTCAAAAATATTTGTTGATTGATCAAACGAATAGTCAACCTCTATAACATCCGGCCAGTCTTTTGTATAATTATCGACAACCAATCGAACATTCTTATTATTTTCAATGATGTTCACGCCCAATCTTTTAACAACTTCAATTGATATTGCTTGTTTGCCATTAAATTTACTGAAATCATTTTGATCAGCATAAGTTCGCTTAATTTCAGCAACCTCACCAAGTGTGATTATAATATCGCCATTTCTTTTTACAGGGATTGAATAAACATCTTGTATGGTCTTAAATAGGCCTGGAACTTTTATACTAAATTTGCCATTCTCACTCTCTACAGCTCCCGCTGATACAACTTTGTTATTTTGATTAATGGCATTAATCAGTTCAAGCGCTGTCAGGTTATAAGACTCAAGTTTTGATGTGTCAATGATAACCTCAACCATCTCATCTCTTGCGCCAGCTAAGTCGGCGCTCAATACTGAGTCTAACTCTTCGATCTCGTCTTGAAGATTATTGGCGTATTTATTAAGTGTACGTTCAGGCACATTACCAGATACCGTAACGATTATAGATGGTATGAGAGCAAAATTAATTTCTACAACTTTAGGCTCTTTTGCCTCATCGGGTAGTTCAGACTCAACTTCAGATATTTTTGAACGAATGTCAGCCAATGTTTTTTCATTATCAATTTTGATGTCAAACTCCAAGATTACAGCTCCATAATCTTCGGCCCCAATTGATTGTATCTGCTTTAGCCCATCCATTCCCTTGAGTTTATTTTCTAGCGGTCGAAGTATAAGCCTCTCTGAGTCTTGAGAACTAATTCCTGGCTGAGGGACGGATACATAAAATACAGGTATATCTATGTCAGGGTTTGACTCCTTTGGAAGTGTTATATACGAGTAAATACCACCGATGATTAAAGCTAGCAAAAGTGTGATAATCGTTCTTGGCTGTGAGTGTAATATGTCAATGAACTTGTTCATACTCAGCCGGTCACGTCTTGAACTGCATTCACAATATCACCAGACGTAACAAAATCTTGACCAACCGTGATAACTCTTATTAACGGCGGCAAGTCAGTTACATAAGCACCCTCATTATTTAAATTAGATACTTTCACCTCAATAAATTCTACAACGTTATCTTTTGATATAATTTTAATGCCAATGTTTCCATCGTCGCTTAGGCTCAAAATAGAAGATGGTATAAGATGTGAATTTTTAATCTGATTACTTACAAATATCTCTGCTGTTGTTCCAACTTTGATTTGGTTATCAGGATTTTCTATAGCTACTTCAACAGTGAATGTTCTTGTATCTGGATCTGCAATGCTTGATATATAATTTATTTTACCTTCTAAAACATTTCCCCCAATCAGCTGGACTTTTGCGGGCGCGTCTGTGTTCAGCTTTGATATATTCTTTTCCGAGACGTTTCCTTTTACGATTATTGGATCACTATCCATCAGTACAGCACAAATTTCACCCTTTGTAGCTAACTCACCTACTTCAATATTTATGTCGTTTATTATTCCGTCGACCGGCGCTTTGACATTTAAATATTCTTTGTTTAGTTCTGCGTTTCGATAATCTGCCTTCGCTTTTTCATAGCTTGCCTCAAGAGAGTTTAGACTATTTTCAGATACAAAACTTTTTTGGGCCAACTTTAGCTGACTTTCATATTTTGATTTAGTGTCATTCAAATTAGCCCTTGCAGCTACAAGTAATTCGTATTTATTCTGTGTCTCAAGAGCGCAGATAGTCTGCCCCTTCTGCACATTCTGCCCTTTTTTAAAGTAGATATTTTCAACTTTTCCATTTGTTTGCATGCTAAGTTCGACAATAGAGTCAGCCTCAGTTTTACCAATTATTTTGAATGTATCAGTGAAATCAGTGGCATTACTTTCAATGTACTTCACTATAAAATCATTCACTTTTGTATCGTTTTCGGTAACATCTGTACTCTCCGAGTCATCACCAAAATAGCCAGAGCCAACCCAAAGTCCAATCAGGATAAGGATTATGATTGCCGAAAATATTGATTTTTTTTTCATTATTTATCGTTTTTTACGAATTCAACTGAATAATATACGTTTTCGGTTCAATTTTAGGTTAACAAATAATTTTATCTAACCATATTTGTGAAGAGCTTTATTGGCATTTTTCTCTTCTTTGGTAGATGTTTAGTGAAGTATACATTTATAATTTTAAATATCAATATGATAAGCAAAGTGATTGATATGAAGTAAACAGCAATAATCGGGTAGGGGACAAAGGGGTTAAATGTCTTATCTGCAAAATAGCTGGCATAATATAATGCATCTCCAGATTGCCTCCAGGCAGGGAAACTGCTGAAAAATACAAGTGTCGTCGCGTGAAAGAGAAATATAGCTTCGTTAGTATAAGAGGACCATGAGTTTCTAAGCATTGTTGGAATGATAATTTTTCTATATTTTCGTCTCGTTGATAGACCAAAAGCTTCAGCGGCTTCAATATCATGTTTTGGGATAGACTTTAAAGCACCATAAAAGATTTCAGAGCTGTATGCGGTTGTATTTAGGAATAAAACAAGTACAGCTCCAAGCCAGGCTTTTGTTAGCCATGAGGTTTCGACGGTAATGGTTGTGAATAAGAGATTAATATCAAAACCAATTTTCGGGAGCAAGACAAAGATCTCATAGGCACAAAAAAACTGAATAAATAGCGGAGACCCTCTAAAAATAAATACATATATATCAATCGCCTTTGATAGGAATCTGTATTTATTGAACCTTAGAATAGCAGTAAGAATCGCAAATATGAAACCAAATGCAAGTGCTATAATACAAAAATATAAGTTCCAAATCACGCCACTTCCAATTAAAACAAATTGGTCACATAGAGTTATGTCACTTTTGGGTAGAAGCTTTTCTCCTATCCCAATTGATCTAAGGGCATAATCTTCTATTGTTGCATTACAAACCATTATCAACCTCTAAATTGGTAAATATATTTTTTTAGATATTCTATTTAAAATTAACTCACTTATTTTTGTAAGAAGAAGATAGAAAACTAACAGCGAAAGAAAATACCAGACCCTCCAATCCGGATGTGGATAATGAAATATTGAGGTCTTGGATCCCCCTAACTCTCTTGCCCAATAGACGACATCTTGAATTCCTAATAGAAAGAGTAGGGGTGTTGATTTTATTAATAACATCCAAAGGTTTGATAGGCCAGGAAGTGCATACCTCCACATCTGTGGAAAGATGATACTGGTGTATATCTGTTTCCGAGACATTCCAAAAGATTTACCTGTTTCAATTTGTGATTGGGGAACAGAATTCATTGCTCCGTAAAAGGTATTTGCAGCAAATGCACCATAAACAATCGTAAATGAGAATACGGCAAGCAAAAAACCATAAATATCGTGAATCCATTGTGGGTCTGAATTTAGTGGAAGTTTTGCAGCACCGCAGACAACAAAGTCGCTTCCTTGCCATACGCTATCCACAATTTCAGGGCATTTAATCTTATGTCTCGTGAATTCAATTAATTGATCAATAGTGATAGGAATAAATAAAAAGAATATTATATCAGGTATGCCTCTAACAATATTTGCATAGGCTTTACTAAATAATCTAAGTAGTAAGGATTTTGACTTAATTGCTACAGCTGCTAAAAGACCAAGTAGTGCCGCGAGGGGGGCTGTTATAAATAACAACAGAATAATTAAGCCAAATGATTTGTAGAATAATAGATGTTTACCATTAGTGAGATAGCAACTGAACCACTCAAAAGTTGATAAAACGTCTGGATCAGTGCAATACTCAAACATAAAAAATCATTATTATTTGTTTGGGAGGCTTGAGAGCCTCCCGCACTAATTAGAATAGAGATGCCTCATCCCCAAACCATTTCTCGATTAGGGTATTTAGGCTTCCATCCGCTTTCATTGAGTCAATTGCAGCATCAAATGTATCTTTAAGATCACTATCTGACTCTCTGATACCCATTCCAACGCCGCCGCCAATGTAGACGTCCTGTCCAATGAACTTCAGACCGCCATTTGACTCAGCTACAATTGGAGCCAAGAATGATTTATCAGCCATCACTGCTTCAACTTCACCATTTCTCAAAGCTGAAATAGTCTCATCGGGAGTTGCAAATTCAGCAAGAATTGCGCCTGACTCAGCAACGTGACTTGCTTGAATTGTTGCAGTTTGTGCAGCAACCACACCAATATACGCGGCTTTGTTACCTTCACCTGTCGTTATATATGCCGACGGATCTGGCTGAAGATAATTTTGAGTAAAATCAATAACTTCATCTCTCTCAGCTGTAATAGACATACCAGCTATGATTGTATCATAGTTACCAGATACTAGATTTGGAATAATTGAGTCCCAGTCGTTTTGTACCCACTCACAGTCTAATCCAGCTCTATCACAAAGTTCATCTCCAAGATCTCTTTCAAAGCCATCGATTTCTCCATTATCATTAATGAAGTTATATGGTGGGTATGCACCTTCAGTACCCATTCTTACAGTATCAGCATTAGCTGGCACATAAATAAAGGCAAGAAGGATTGCGCTAAATAGTAATTTTTTCATAACATACCTCTCATGTGTTACTGAAAACTGACAGTCTCCAAAAATTTTTTTAGCCTGTCTGTTTTAGTATTATTAAAAATAACGTCAGGGCTACCTTTTTCAACGATTTTCCCTTCGTCCATAAACAGTATATAGCTAGATATATCTTTTGCAAGTTTCATATCATGTGTGACCAAAATCATTGTTCTGTTCTCGTTTGCAAGCCTCTTTATAACTCTTACAACTTCATGTTCAAGTTCAGGATCAAGAGCTGATGTAGGCTCGTCAAAGAGAATGATTTCTGGGCTCATGGCCAGCGCTCTCGCAATGGCAGCTCTTTGTTGTTGTCCACCAGATAAATTTGCAGGGTACTCATTCAGTTTATCTTCTAAGCCAACTCTAGTGAGGACCTCTCTTGCGCGTTCAAGTGCTTCTGATCGTTGCATTTTCAATACTGAAGTTGGTGCTTCTGTAACATTTTGTATAACAGTCATGTGAGACCAAAGATTGAATTGTTGAAAGACCATGGATACTCTTTTTCTCAAATCATTAACATTCTCTCTTATTATTTTCGATTTGTTACTAATTTCGTCATTTACAATTACATTGCCATTAAAGTATATTTCACCAGAGTCGATCTTTTCAAGCTGGTTGATACATCGTAAGAGTGTAGACTTTCCTGAACCCGATGAGCCAATAATTGTGATTATTTGCCCAGTTTTTGCAGATAAATCAACTCCTTTTAGGACTTTGAGTTCACCATATGATTTATGTATATTTCTAAGCTCTAGTGTTGTTGATTGTTCCATAATGTGTCCATCATATTTATTCAATGCTTGCTATAAAATACATTTCATAATTATATATGATTAAGATACCAAATGATACTCAATATCACTTTTTGCTTTTTTTGGCATAGCTCACTTGACAGCATAAAAAATAGATGTTTGATATCATTTAGCTAAGGAGATAATAATGGATGCAATAAAAAATCTAACAGAGAGGTCATCGTCTGGTCGCCTTGACCCTCCTATTCCATCGCGAGAAGAGCTAGAATTAGTGTATAGGGCTGCACTAAGGGCACCGGATCATAAAAATTTGAAGCCTTCCCGTTTTATAGAGGTAAGTGGTGACGGATTGACTAAGCTATCAAATATTTTTGTTGAATTTGCAAAACAAAATTTATCAGATAAGGGTGAAGAGCAAATAGAGAAGTATCAGCGAATGCCCTATCGTTCACCTTTAATTATAATTCTTGTGTCTGCATTTAAGCAAGAAAAGGGCGTGCCTGAAATAGAGCAAATGATGTCAACTGCTTGCTCGGCACAATCAATGCTACTAGCATTAAATGCTCTAAATTACTCTGGTATGTGGCGGACGGGTAAACTATCGTTTAATCGGTCAATATCAAATCTGCTGGGGCTTGCTGATAATGAGTCAGTTATTGGCTATTTGTATATCGGCACCAATGTTGGTCCAGAAAAAAAAATAGAGATACCAAACAGCAATGATTTTGTTGAAATTTGGGATTAGATTAACGAAATTGATTATTAATTTCTTCTAATTCTTCGCCCCCAGGACATAGATCGTTCATCGAAAGCGAATTCAATGGTTTTGAAGACGTGTTGAGTGTATCATGTAGATCAGACTTATCGGGATCGACATATAATAGTCCAGTCGTGACTTTCCCATCACTCCTATTATTCCTAAGTGTATTTAATACTTTGTGAGGATCGGTAGGATCGTGATCTGCTCCAAGTTTTTTAAAACTAATATCATTACCGTTGTGAAGTTTTATGGTAACTGTCTCACCCTCTGCATATGAGGTATTAATTGTCTCTTCTTCTGGTATAAAGTCGAGCTCACCAAAAAGCGATCTGTGCTCGCGTATATAATCATAACTCTTTGTTGAATATCCATGATTATTGAACGTAACACACGGCGATATAACGTCAATGAATGAAAAACCGTTATATTGAAGTGCAGATTTCAATAAAGGGACAAGTTGTTCTTTATCTCCTGAAAAGCTCCTGGCTACAAAACCAGCTCCAAGCTCAATTGCCATTATGGCCAAGTCTATGGCACCAAATGGGTTGTCCAGACCTTTCTTATTCTTTGAATCTTTATCATTTGTAGCTGAGAACTGACCTTTTGTAAGACCATAAGTTCCGTTGTTCTCACATATGTATGTTAAGTTTAGCTGTCGTCTTATTGCGTGACAATACTGACCAAGACCAATAGATGCAGTGTCACCGTCACCCGAAACACCTATGTATACCAAGTCTCTGTTAGCTAAGTTTGCGCCGGTTGCTACGGATGGCATTCTGCCATGCACGGAGTTGAAACCATGAGCATTATTTAAGAAATAGTTTGGCGTTTTTGATGAGCAACCGATACCTGATAGCTTCGCAATTTTATGTGCTGGTAATGATAATTCATAACATGCATCAATTATTGAAGCTGTAATTGAGTCGTGACCACATCCTGCGCATAAAGTCGAAACAACACCTTCATAATCACGATACGTCAAACCTATTTCGTTTGTCGGTAGTGACGGATGCCTAAATATTGGTTTTTTTATGTATGTCATTTTCTACACTATCTTTATTGGTGGTGAATTTGCGGCTTTTATATTCTTATTATTATTTATAATCTCAGTAATATTGTTTACAATAAAATTAGCAGTTAGAGGCATGCCATCATAATTTAATATCGAGATTAATTTATTTGTATCTAAATCTTCTTCAGAAATTAGGAGTTTTTTCATCTGTGCATCACGATTTTGCTCAAGCACAAATACAAATTCATGGTCGTTTATGAAATCAACGACTGATTTTGAGAAGGGAAATGCTCTAATTCTCAGATGATTTATACCAATGCCATTTCTTGTTAAATCTTGCATAGCATCATTTAGTGCAACATTCGTACTACCGAAATTAATTATTCCAATTTTTGATTTTGGGCTATTTAAATTTATTATTGGGTGTGGCAAATACTCTTTAGCTGTATGGAATTTTTTTGTAATCCTGTCCAGCATTTCAGCGTGTATCACTCCATTCTCGGTGTATCCACCTGTATCTGTATGTGATGTCCCTCTAGTGAAGTACGAGCCATAGTCTGGATGTGTAGCAGGTATGGTCCTGTAGGGTATTCCATCACCGTCGACATCTCTGTAACGCGCAAATGATTTTAGCTTTTCAATATCTTCTGAGGTCACAAGTTTACCACGATCGTGTGAATAATTATCATCCCATTTAAACTGATCAACAACCCAGTCATTCATTCCAATATCAAGGTCACTTAATACCATAATCGGTGTTTGAAATTTTTCAGCGAAATCAAATGCCTTGTATCCAAACTCGAAACATTCATTCGGGTCGGACGGTAACAATAGTATATGCTTTGTGTCACCATGTGATGCATAAGCACATGTCAAGATATCTGACTGCTGTGTTCTTGTTGGCATTCCTGTTGATGGACCACCTCTTTGAATATTAAATAATACAAGAGGTATTTCGGCAAAATATGCTAACCCTAAAAATTCACCCATCAGTGAAACACCAGGTCCCGATGTGGAAGTGAAAGCCCTAGATCCATTCCAATTTGCACCAATAGCCATACCAACAGATGAAAGTTCGTCTTCTGCTTGAATTACTGCAGCATTTATATTCCCGTCTTTATCTTTGCGTAATTTGTTTGCATGCTTTTCAAAAGCCTCAACTAGAGATGTGGATGGAGTTATTGGATACCAAGATGCAACGGTAGCACCGCCGTAAAGCGCCCCAAGTGCGGCTGCCTCATTCCCATTAATCATTATCTTGTTAGCGTTTCCATTACATTTTCTCACTTGTTTGTCCAAGGGATATTCGATATTGTCAGCAACGTACTTTCTACCAATTGTTAGAGCTTTTATGTTTGCATCAAAGAGATTTTGCTTTCCCTTAAACTGTTCTGATAATAGTTTTTCTATTACATCAATATCGATTCCAATAAGCAGGCTTAAGCCTCCTAAGTATACAATATTTTTGAATAACTGCCTCTGTCTTTGATCGGTATATTCTGCTGCACACAGTTTTGCTATTGGGATACCAATGACTCTGATATCATCTCTATCAAATTTTCTTTGGATACTATTATCATATATGAAGGTTCCACCACTTGCTACCTCATCAATATCACTTGCATAAGTTTGAGCGTTCATAGCAACCATAACATCGATTTTTTCCTTACGTGCTAATTTTTCACTTTCCGAGATAGTAATTTCGTACCATGTGGGAAGCCCTTGTATGTTTGAAGGAAAGATGTTTTTTGCAGATATTGGAATTCCCATACGGTAGAGGGATTTTGCACAAAATGTATTAGCGCTGGCAGACCCAGAACCATTAACATTAGCAAATTTAATTACCAACTCGTTGTATGTTATATTACTCGACATATTCAAATATACTGCTTTTATCAGCGTGTGCCTCTATATATGTGAATTTTTGCATATCCCAAGCCCCTGTTGGGCATCTTTCAGCACAAAGGCCACAGTGCAGGCACATATCTTCATCTTTCACCATAACTCTTCCTGTCTTTAGATTATCAGAAACCAAAATATCTTGTGACAAATTTAGAGCAGGTACAGTTAATTTTTTTCTAAGGTTTTCTTCAGTGTCGTTCTGTGTGAAGTTTATGCAATCAAT
>CACBED010000005.1 GCA_902538185.1 uncultured OCS116 cluster bacterium | reverse complement strand
CTGACCTTGCAACCGAAAGAGGCGGTAATGTAGAAATTGCGCAGCCCGGGAAAAATATCATGCACAACGGAGTTGCAATTTTAGGTTCAGAAAATTTCGCAAGGCTTCTACCAACAGATGCATCTAACCTATATGCACAGAATGTATTGAAGTTCTTGGATGAAATAATTGACTACGAAAATAAACAATTATCAATAAATTATGATGATGAGATAATTAAGGGAATTCTAATTTCAAGGGCTGGTAAATTAGTGCACCCAATGTACCAGAAAGGAGAGTAATTATGGCTATGGAAAAGACAATGACCGATATTGTTGATATGGCGCATAATGTTGGATTAATGGGAACAGTAGATCCATTGATGTATAAGTTTGCAATATTTATTCTTGCGATTTTTATTGGTTACTATGTAATTTGGAGCGTTACTCCGGCCTTACATACACCACTTATGTCGGTAACAAATGCTATATCATCTGTTATTATTGTAGGAGCCCTTTTGTCTCTCGGGGCAGAATTTATTGAAGGTCAAACAAGCCTTACAAATTTCTATATTGCAAAGGGCTTTGGTTTTGTTGCCCTCATACTTGCATCTATAAATATTTTTGGTGGCTTTTTTGTAACATATCGAATGCTATCAATGTACAAAAAGAAGGTAAAATAACGTGTCTGCTAATTTAATTTCATTCTTATATTTAATTTCGGGGATATTTTTTATTCTAGCTCTAAGGGGATTATCAAATCCTGAATCTGCAAGAATGGGGAATTATTTTGGTATAATTGGCATGGTCATTGCGGCCTTCACGACACTTTTCATATCACCGCCAGGTGGAATAGATTTGTTATTGCTTTTGGGAGGCTTGTTAATTGGGGGTACAATTGGTCTAGTTATTGCTAAAAAGATTGCAATGACGGCTATGCCACAACTTGTTGCAGCATTTCATTCTCTGGTTGGTCTTGCTGCTGTGCTGGTTGCATCTGCAGCATTATATGTTCCTTCATCAATGGGCATAGGTACGGTTGGCGATATACACTTAGCAAGCTTAATTGAGATGGGTCTTGGTGTAATAATTGGAGCCATAACTTTTTCGGGTTCTGTTATTGCTTTTCTTAAATTACAAGGCCTGATGTCCGGGTCTCCAATAGTATTTCCAAAACAGCACCTTTTAAATCTTATTATAGCCATTGGTATTGTGTCACTTCTTGTTGTTTTTACCATGACTGAGTCTCATTCAATATATTGGACTATAGTATTATTATCATTCCTCATTGGTTTTTTGATTATTATACCAATCGGGGGTGCCGATATGCCCGTTGTTGTATCAATGCTCAACTCATATTCAGGTTGGGCTGCAGCAGGTATTGGTTTCACGCTCGGAAATATAGCTCTTATTATAACAGGCGCATTAGTTGGGTCCTCAGGCGCAATATTATCTTACATCATGTGCAAGGGAATGAATCGATCATTTTTCAACGTTATACTTGGGGGCTTTGGCGGTGAAACCTCATCGGAAAGTGCTGGAAATACAGAAAATAGACCAGTGAAGCAAGGATCTGCTGATGATGCTGCTTTTATTATGAAAAATGCTGGCTCTGTAATAATTGTGCCTGGTTACGGAATGGCAGTGGCGCAAGCGCAGCATGCTCTTCGTGAAATGGTTGATATATTGAAGGAATCAGGGGTAAATGTCTCGTATGCTATTCACCCGGTAGCCGGAAGAATGCCAGGACACATGAATGTCTTATTAGCTGAGGCTCAAGTTCCGTATGATGAAGTATTTGAATTAGAAGATATAAATTCTCAGTTCAATCAAACTGATGTTACCTTCGTAATTGGTGCAAATGACGTCACAAACCCGGCAGCAAAAACCGATACGAGCAGTCCTATTTATGGAATGCCTATATTAGATGTTGAAAGATCCGGTACAATCTTATTCCTAAAAAGATCCCTTGCCTCAGGCTATGCTGGGGTTGAAAATGAGTTATTTTTTAGAGATAACACAATGATGCTATTCGGTGACGCGAAGAAAATGGTGGAGGATATTGTTAAAGCCTTTTAGCCCGCTTTATTTTTATTAATTCCTTTTTTGCTCTAGCATTGTTGCGTTCTTCAGATAAGATTTTTTCATAATCATTTATAGCATCTTCAATCTTATTTAAACTCCTAAGAACGTCCGCTCTGATAAAAAGGGCAGGTATTAAACTTGGATCATAGTTAAGAACTTGGTTTAAATCATCTAACGCATTATGTAGTCTTCCCAGCTGATGGTATGATAAGGACCTATAGTACAGAGCTGTTATATTATTTGGTCTTTGACTTATAGCATAATCAAAATCCTGTATTGCATCAGCGTGCAATTTGTATCTTTGTTTAATTTTTCCTCTCATCTGGTAGGCTAAGAAATTTTTATTATTATATTTTATTGCATTATCTAAATCGCCTAATGCTAATTTTGAGTTATTAATTTCATCATAATATTTTGCCCTATTATAGTACGCGTCAGAATAAAATGGGTTAATAGTCAATGACATATCAAAATCATATAAAGCCTGCTCAAAACTACCCAATAAATATTGAGCCTCTCCTCTATAGTTGAAAGCTTCGAATGCCTTTGGATTCTGACTTAGTGCAATATTAAAGCTATCAATTGCGTCTCTGAAATTATTATGCCGCATATACTCTTTGCCCAATAGTATATAGAGGTCTGTATTTTTCTCATCATTATGAAGGGCTGATTTTATTGATAGAATACTTTTCTGTTTGTTCTCACTTTGATAAAAAGTTGGGTTTGTTTGGCTTTGCAGCGTGGCATTGTTAGCGGTTGCGCAACCGTTTAGCATTATTGAAACACAAATTAGTAAGATAAATTTCTTTCCAGTCATATATCAGTGGTAACCTTGGATTAATAGGCTCCTATCATTAATACACTGTCTGATTGTAATTTATGGGTGTTAATATCTATTTAAAAAATACTTGAACCGTCTCGGAGTAGTTTTTTTCTTGCTAGCTTTCTCCCACGCCTAATTGCTTCAGCTTTCTCTCTTGCACGTTTTACAGATGGTTTTTCATAATGATTTCTGAGTTTCATTTCCCTAAAAATACCCTCTCTTTGCATTTTCTTTTTTAATGCTTTTAGAGCCTGATCAACGTTATTATCTCTTACAGTTACGTGCAAATTTATCTCCAATTTAGAAACTTATACTCAAATAGTCCCTTACTTATAACTTATTATATGTTTTTGTAAACACAAATAGGTCATGTTGATCAATATTTATTATTATTTAAATTCCTCAAGAAAATTAACGTGCCCCATCTTTCGGCCTTTTTTTGTTTCAGTCTTTCCATAAATATATATTTTTTCATTTTTTGAGTTATTCTTGGCTTTCCAAATATTGACGTCATCACCAATTAGATTGAGCATTTTTGTCTTAAAAATTAATTTTGGGTTTAGTATCTCTAATTGTGATATAGCTCGAATATGCTGTTCAAACTGTGATATGCTAGCTCCATCAAGTGTCCAATGGCCTGAATTATGAACTCTTGGCGCTATCTCATTTACTAATATAGAATTATCTTTTAATACAAAGAACTCTATTGCTAAGATGCCAATATAATTTAAATTTGTAATCATTTTTGTTGATATCTCAATGAGAGTATTCTCGGTCTTCTGATCAATGGAGGCAGGAACACATGAGGTATTAAGTATATGATTTTTATGAATATTCTCAGAAGGTGGGTAAGTAAAAGTATTACCATGAATATCACGTGCTGATATTGTTGATACTTCTATAGCAAAATCAACAAAGTCTTCGAGAATGCAAGGTCTTTCACCAAATTTTTTAAATGCCTCTTCAGCCTCACTGCTTGTATTTATAACCCTTTGCCCTTTACCATCATATCCAAGTTGACGCGTCTTGATTACGCTTTTTTTATCATAATTCCAATTTGAAAGATCTGAGATATTTACGACATTAGTGTACTTATTTGTAGCTATTTGATTCTCAACACAAAAATCTTTTTCCATTAAACGATCTTTGCTAATCTTAATGGCGTCAGAAGATGGGAATAACTTACCCGATTTTGCGATAAAATTTATTGTATTTTGAGGGATATTCTCAAATTCAATTGTTATGTAATCTACACTCCTTATGAATTTAACTAAATTTTGTTTATCACCATACTCGGCTATTGTTTGATTAGTTGCAAATTTAAAGGCAGGGCTTTCATGGTCCGGGCAATAAATATTTGTTTGAAAGCCAAGATCTTTACCAGCCTCGGCTAGCATCATTCCTAGTTGACCGCCACCCAATATACCGATAGTTTTCTTTTTTTGGATCATTTAGGGGTTTTATCTATCGACTCTGTTTGTTTATTTCTATATGATTTCAGTATCGAAGACAATTTTTTATCGTTTATTGATAATATCGATATTGCTAATAGTGCTGCATTTACAGAACCAGATTTTCCAATTGCAAGAGTTCCAACAGGTATGCCTTTAGGCATCTGTACAATAGACAAAAGACTGTCAACACCATTTAATAGGCTTGACTCGATAGGAACACCCAAAACGGGTAAGGTTGTAATAGAGGCAACCATACCAGGGAGGTGTGCGGACCCGCCTGCCCCAGCGATGATTATGGAGTAATTTTTTTCGGCTTCTTTTGCAAAACTATACAATCTCTCGGGAGTTCTGTGCGCGGAAATAATTAACGTATCGTAATTTTGTTCAAATTCATCAAGAATATTTGCTGCAAACTTCATTGTCTCCCAATCTGACTGTGAGCCCATGATTATTGCTATTTTATTCATCTATCAAACTCCAATATTAAACTAATATATTTGTAAAGCCGTCATATAAAAGTTTTATACTTACTAAAAATAACAGAATATAAATTATTTCATAGAATATTTTTGTTGGCAGTTTCCTTACAATCCAGATACCTAAAAATGTAAAGATCAGTGATATAGGAAATAATATTACTGATGTCGTAATTGTCGTCTTATTCATTTCACCCAACATCATAAATGGAATTATTTTGAGTAAATTGTTCATCCAGAAAAATATCATAAAAGTTCCAGCATAAGTTCTGTGATTGAGTCTGAGGGGCAAAAGATACATTTGATATGGGGGTGCGCCTGTCAATGTAACAAAGCTTGTAAAGCCTGTAATGCTTCCCCAAATCGTTCCTCTCACTATGCTGTGTCCTCGTGGTTGTTTCTCCTTAGTATTTCTCCAGTGGGATATGGTGAAAGATATTGCAATAAGACCTATGATTATTCTTATCCAATCTGGATTAACTTGTGAAACCAAAATTGCACCGATTATGATGCCAATAATTGATGTTGGGATTGTTATCAATAGAGTAATTTTATCATACGATTTTCTGTATGTCCAAACTGCAACTAGGTCCAATATCAACAATATTGGCATTAGTACAGCTGCGGCTTGCATCGGAGATGCAACGATTGCCATTAGTGGTACTGCAAGCACGCCAAGTCCTGTAAGCCCCCCCTTAGATAATCCAATTAGAATTACAGAGGGAATAGCCATAGCATAAAATAATGGATCAATTATCATTGAGAGACATATATAAAGTTTTATTAAAAAGACTTATGCTTTAAATTAATCAGGGGTATCTGCTGTCGGCTGAAGCGTTTTATTTTCTTTTTGCGCTTCTCGTTCAACTCTTTTTGAAGCTCTCAGAACTAATTTATCAAGTTCTATTTGGGAGCAAAGACCCAGAACAACCGGATCCTGAGGTTGTATATTTCCTATGTTCCAATGTGTTCTGTTTCTGATAGACTCTATTGTTGATTTTGTTGTGCCAACAAGCCGTATTACCTCGCTATCTTTCAGTTCAGAATGATTTCTCACGAGCCATGCAATTGCAGCGGGTCTGTCTTGTCTTCTTGATAAAGGTGTGTATTTTTTTTGTTTTTTTGTTGTGGTCACAGGTAGCTCAACAATCGTTTGATTTAGTTTCAGTGTGTGCTCACTATTTTGTTCAGCGGCCTCGAGTTCCACCCTTGTTAATTCACCAGACATTATAGGATCCATTCCCCTTATCCCTTGAGCAACGTCGCCATCTGCAATTCCCTTAACTTCAAGTGGGTGTAAACTACAGAATTCGGCTATCTGATCAAAAGTTAAAGCTGTGTTCTCTACTAACCAAACAGCTGTTGCTTTGGGCATTAAAGGTGTTTGTGCCATAATCTACTCCAAATTATCGGTTTATAGGATATTAATATACTAATATTTATTTTGTTTCTATAGATATTCGAAATTATTTTATTCTTTCGTTAGAATAATTTTTCCAAAATGCTCGCCCCTTTTCATCAAATCATGTGCCTGATCTGCTTCTTCGAGGAAAAAACTTTTGTAGATAATTGGTTTTATCTTACCTTGGTTAACTAAGGGTAAGATTTTTGATTCAATATCATTTGCAATTGCAGCTTTGTAGTCTAAATTTTTTGGACGTAGGACCGATCCTGTGTGAGATAGGCTCTTTCTCATAATTTGGGAAAGATCAATATTGCAGAGATTCCCTTCTAAATAAGCAATCTGAATAATTCGAGCATTCATTGCTGATAAAGCATAATTTTTATTTGTATAGTCACCACCCACTATATCTAGAGTTATGTCTATTTTATTATATCTCGAGTTCTTAATTTCTTCATAGAAATCTTGATTGTTATAATTCACAACAAAATCGGCACCAATCTCATAGCATTTTTTGCGCTTATCTTCACTGCTCGTTGTGGTTATGACATTTGCGCCAAATTTTTTTGACATCTGTATAGCTGTTGTCCCAATGCCACTTGAACCGCCATGGATAAGAACGTTCTCATTTGGCCTCAGTTTGCCAATTCGAAATAAATTATTCCATACTGTAAAATAAGTCTCAGGTATTGCTGCCGCTTCTACAAAGGATAGATTTTCTGGCATTGGTAAGGTGAGTTCTTGGTTTGCCAGACAATACTCAGCATAGCCACCACCACCGAGAAGTGCAATTACTTTATCACCTTTTTTAAATTTTTTAACTCCCGATCCCACTTCACTGATAATACCTGAAACTTCTAGCCCTGGGTGATCCGGGGACCCTTTTGGGGGTGGATGTAGTCCATATCTTTGCAATATATCGGGTCTGTTGACGCCACTTGCTTTCACTTCAATTAATACTTCACCTTCGTTCGGATTAGGAACAGCTTTTTTGGTCAGAATAAGTTTACTATTCTTACCATGATTGACTATATCTATTACTTTCATTAGAAATGTTATTTGCGCTGTAAACTAGATTTAAATATAAAAGATTATTTACTTATAAGGCCTTCAAATTTTTTATTAAATTTACTGACCCTTCCGCCCCTATCAAGTATTTGCTGAGAACCACCAGTCCACGCAGGATGGCTGGTTGGATCGATATCTAATGTTAGAGTATCACCTTCCGAACCATACGTTGAGTGCGTTTCATATTTAGTTCCGTCAGTCATGACAACTTGTATTTTATGGTAATCTGGATGACCCTGTTTTTTCATTTTACTATCTCATAAATTTATATTTTGATTGTATACAATAATAATCCAAACATCACAAGTCCAAAATTGCTCTAACTCTCGGTGAGTTTTATTTCAATGCGTCTATTTTTCTTGTAGGCAATCTCGTTATCTCCGGTTTCAAGTGGCATAAACTCACCCCTTCCGGTTGCAGCGAGTCTATTTGGCGGAATCCCCGTTTTTATTAGGAAGTCTACAACTGAAATCGCCCTAGCGGCTGATAATTCCCAATTTGACTCATATCTGGAATTTCTGATTGGGACTCTGTCCGTATGCCCATCGATCCTAAGTATCCAATTTATCTCTTGTGGTATTTCATTTATAAGGTCTTGGATAGCTACCGACAGCTTTGCGAGCTGTCTTTGTCCTTCAATTCCGATATTTGCCTCACCACTATCGAAAAGCACCTCAGACTGAAATACAAATCTGTCACCAATAATTTTAATATCATCCCGGTTACCAATTATTTCTTTTAGCTTACCGAAAAATTCAGATCTATATTCAGATAATTCTTTTACTCTTTGCGCCAATGCAACATTTAATCTCTTCCCTAAGTCTGCTATTCGTGCTTGCTGATCAATATCTCTTTTTTCAGATTCATCAAGAAGAGCTTGTAATGCCTGTAATTGCTTCTTTAGCTCAGAAATTTGAATATTTAGAATTTGCACTTCATTACTCGATGATTTTGCTTTTTGTCCTGTAGATAATAAAATCGATTTTAATTTTTCAAGTTTGTCACTATTTTCAATTTCTTTTTTTCTAAGATCTATAATTATTTGCTCATTATCTTGAATTATTTTTTCTTGATCTATTGAGGCTATGTCCATATTTAATTTATCTGTTTTTAGCTCAGTTAAGAGGTTATTTTGGGTTCTATTTTTTTCCCTCAAATCGATAATCACCTTTTCTTTATTTTCCAGATTTAAACCTAAATCCTCTATATTATTTTGTAGATCAGTTATTTGAACCTCAAAATTAATAATCTTCTCTGAATTATTTTCGAGTTGTAGGTCTTTTATTTTAAGTAGTGATGCGAGCTGATTTCTTTCAGATACTAGTTTAATTATTTTCTCACTTCTGAGAGCAGACTCATCTCTTTTTTCTTCGAAAAGCACGATTTTCTTATCCAACTCATCCTGCAGGATAATTAGTCTGTTATTATAATCATCTTTTAGGGCAATAATTTCATCTTGTAGAATTATCACATCATCTTTGGCCTTTTCAAGCTGGATGTTCAACCCTTCATTTTTTAAACCAAGATTTATTATATCTTGTTCCAGAACCTGAATCCGATTAATAAATTCTTCATTTTGGGTTTGCTCGAGGGACAACAGAAGCGATAGCTCATTAAGTTGATCTTGCAAATCAGACAATGCTTCGTCCTTTGATGATATTTCTGTTGATAAGAAAAATTGAGATAAAATAAATACTGTCAGTAAAAATATTATAACTAATAAAATAGTAGCCATTGCATCGACAAATCCAGGCCAATAATTTGCTGTATTGCTGTTATTTGGTCGTATACTACTTCTGGGCATGGTTAATACTGATTTTTCTGGTTAAAAAAATTTCTATTTCTTTTTAACTTCGTCAATTATTTTTTTTTGTAGCTTATTCTGCTCACTCAATAGTTTACTTATATCTTTGTTTTGCTGCTCAATTGAGTTTAAGACAGTTTTGAGTCCGCTACTTTTATCTATGTTTTCACTATTTAATGCCTTTTCTAATTCAACGAGGATTGAGTTCATATCTTTTAAATTTCTGTTAAGGTAGAAATTCATTTTACTGTCAGATCTTTCATCATTAATTTCAGTTACCGTGGATAGCCATTCCTCGAGTTCATTATAAAACCTATTTTGGGCTTGGTTATATAAAAGATCAAAGAAGCCAAGAATTAAAGATCCAGAAAGGCCAAATAATGAAGATGAAAAGGCAACGCCCATTCCAGACAGTGGTTTTTCAAGACCTAATTTCAATTCCTCAAACATAATCGAAGCTTCACCTGTTCCAATTTTAAGTGTACCAATTGTTTGCCCAATTGAGTCAACAGTGAGTAACAGACCCCAAAATGTTCCAAGCAAACCAAGAAAGATCAACAAACCAATCATATATCTTGAGTATTCTCTTGACTCATCAAGTCTAAAAGAGATTGAGTCCAATATAGATCTCATTGATGTTGCGGAGAGAGTAATCTCGTATTTATGATCCAGCATCATGGTTGCCATTGGTGCAAGTAATGATGGCGGTGAGCCAATATCGGCGTGGTGGTCACCATTTTGAAAATTATTAACCCATTTTACTTCGCGGAACAATCTTATTGTCAACCACAAAATGTATATTATCCCAAAGCCAAGAACTGAACTTATAACTGTATTAATCACAGGATTAGTTTGGAATGCTTTCGTTAGATCCTCTTGAATTAATAATATAAAAAATGAGATTAAAAAAATGAAGATTAGCATCCTAAATAAGTAAATTCTTGGATGCGTGAAGTTTCTAGAAACAGGAATATCAGTCATCGCTACAAATTCCCCTAATACTATTCTTGGGCTACCCTTTGATTAAATTGTCGTATATTTTTTGGTTGGATACAATAAAATAATTTTTTTGTGACTTTCCTTTTAAGCTAAGCCTATTAATCTCTCCACCAGACTCTTCTAAAATTAGGAGGGCTGCAATTACCGCGTGCTTACTTTCATTATGACCAATAAAGCAGTTTAGTGCGCCATTGGACACCATACATACCTCAAGTGATATTGCGCCCATTTGACGTATTGAATTAACGGAGTTCAAATATTTTAAAAAAACATCATCTATATCGTTGTTAAAGAGATCAAGACGTTCATCAATTGATATCATTGCATTATCGGAGCTCACTTCACTAGACACGCTCATTCGTTTATTATTATACCTCGCTGAAATCCCTTTTTCACCAATAAAAACCTCGTCAGAGATTGGATTGTATACGATGCTATTTTGCACAATACCGTCTTTTATGTGGGCAATTGTTATACAAAATAATGGGATCCCTCTCGTAAAATTCATTTCACCCTCAAGGGCATTTATTATGAAAGAGTTTTTTGGAAAAGAGGCTGTCTCATAATCATTTATTGAGGTATTAGATATTGAAATAAATTCATAACCATTTTTTGAATATTTTGCCTTCAGTTCGTCAATTATGTAAAACTCTACCCTGCTTTTACTTTTTTGAACAAATTCGTTTATCGACTTTTTAGAATTTTGTAAGTGTTGGAGTTCTCCAAAATCACGGCGATATATTTTTGCAATATTTCTGACAATTGAATAAAGAACATTTGTATTTGGTAGATAGCTCATGAAATTAGTCAGACCGCTTTATATAAGTCATTTCATTCGTATCAACTATGATCATGTCATCGTTATTAATGAAAGGCGGCACTGTAACTCTTATATCATTTTCTAAAATTGCTGGCTTCGATGATGATGCTGCAGTCTGACCTTTGATGGAGGGCTCCGTATTTATTACTTTTAACGAGACGGTTTCGGGTAGGATAACGCTTACTGGACTCCCCTCATATAGCTCAACCTCTACAATCATGCCTTCTTTTAGGAATGACTTTTTCTCATCTAATATGCTTTGATTTACTGATATTTGCTCGTATGTATTACTATTCATAAATATTAACTCGTTATCATTTGAGTATAAATATTGATAGCTTTCGGAGTCTATTCTTACTCTCTCAACTATCTCATCTGAGCGGAATCTCTCATTTAACTTTGTGTTATCAATTATAGATTTCATCTCTACCTGATTAAACGCACCGCCCTTACCAGGTTTCACAGCTTGCGTTTTAGTGACAATAAATAATGATCCCTTATGTTCCAGTACGTTACCTATCTTAATTTGATTTCCATTTATTTTCATCTCATCCTCTATTCTTAAACGAAAGTTCTTGTCAGTAATTTATATCTTCGACTTGATACTTATTTCATAAACTTTGGCATACGTAAATAAGTAATGCTGTAATCATTCATACGTGGTCTAAAATTTTCAAATTTGTCAACCGCAGCTTTTCTATGAACAGCGGATAATGTACTCATATTCATATCCAATTCAACATCAGTTACGCCAAGTTGCTTTGCTAATAAATAATATTCATATGCCTTAACATCGTTTTTTACTGTTCCTATACCATAATAATACATGCTCGCTAACTGTTGTAATGCTGGTGGATAAGCCTTTTGTGCTGATCTTTCAAGCCATATAATAGCAATTTTTTCATCTTTCTTAATTCCGATCTCATTTAAAATCATCATTGCATAGTCATATTCAGCTTCTGTGTAACCTTGGTCAGCAAATTCAAACATCATTAGAGCTGCATTTTTTTTATCAATTTTTGTCCCAACACCATTAAGCTTATATTCAATGAGAGAATACTTTGCTAATTCAATTTCTTTACTGGCATCACTCATATATTCATATGCCACTGACTCATTAAGTGGAACATTAATTCCATACCTATGAAAAATTGAGAGATAATATTTCGCGTAAGATGATAAAAATTTATCACTGCTATTTTTCAATTCGTAAAAATAATTATATGATTTAGAGTAGTTAATTTTATTATGAAAAAGTACTTCTGCTATTTCAAACTTTGAATTTTGATCACCTTTTTTAATAGACTCTTCATACCACTCATTCGCAGAATCAATGTCTCCATTTCTTATAAATTTTTTTGCTAACCAATAAGCCCACTTTTGTTCGCCATGAGTATTGTATAACTCTATTGCTTCATTGATTTCATTATTATTTAACAATATTTTGAATTTATCATTTTGGATATTAGCAGATACTGAAGTAAAACATATAATGAATGCACTAAGTATCAGGAAGATCTTTTTTGAGTCAAATACTCTGTTTATTTTTCTAAATGTTCTGACCATTCGCCTCTTGTGGCCAAACTATTCATGCAAGCTCGGTGTCTGAAAGCTTGTTGAGCTTCTGTTATATTTTCAACTTTTCCACCCCAAGCCATTAATGCACTTTGCTGCAGAGCTCTTCCATAAGAAAAACTTAAATTGATATCAAAATCTTTTATTTTATTCATAATTGATAAATGCTTTGTTGCATCGATATCATTTTGTCCTCCTGAGAGGAAGCATGCGCCGGGAACGGTGTCAGGCATGTGATCTTTGAGGCATTTAAGTGTTTTCTCTGCAATCTCAAATCCAGATGCTTGGTTTGGTGAATGTATACCAGCTATTACCATATTTGGTTTTAGTATGATGCCTTTCAGGTCAACACTAGCTTTTGCTAATTCATCAAATACTATGTCTAACGTTTTTGATGTGACCTCGTAACATTTTTCGATTGTGTGTTTTGATTTATCGCCATCCATCAATATTTCAGGCTCAACTATTGGAACAAGCCTATTTTCTTGACATAACGCAGCGTATCTTGCAAGTGCATCAGCATTTGCTTGGGTTGCATAGTCTGTTGGCGTTTTATCAGTAATACTTATAACCGCTCTCCATTTTGCGAATGATGCACCAAGTTGTGCATACTCCTTCAGCCGCTCTCTCAGCCCATCCAATCCTTCAGTAACAGTTTCACCTTCAAGGAGTGCTAGAGGTTTCGCTCCAGTATCAACTTTGATACCTATCAAAGTATCTGTTGCGATTAGTAAATCAATCAACTTCTCTCCATTTTGACAATCCTGCCGTATTGTTTCATCATACAAAATGACACCAGATATAAAGCTTTCCATTGCGTCCGTTGTTCGAAAGAGCATCTCCCTGTAATTTCTCCTATTTTCAGGTGTGCTTTCCAGATTAATTTGATCAAACCTTTTTGTAATAGTTGCCGTGCTCTCGTCTGCGGCTAAAATACCTTTTCCATTTTCAACTAATTTTTCAGCAATCTGATGTAAAATATTTTTCATTATTAATTACCCATACCGATTGGCATTAATGCTTATTTAAAATTGCTTCTACAGCTGGCAAATCTTTTCCTTCAAGCCACTGTAAAAATGCTCCTCCACCGGTTGAAACATGTGTATAATCTTCATATGTTCCAGCAATATTAATTCCATATATAGTATCTCCGCCACCCACAACCACTTTAGAATTTTCATCCTTGCATCTCAGAGCTAATTCTTTTGCAACAGCAACCGTTGATTGGTCGAAGGGCTTGTATTCGATGGCTCCCAGCGGACCATTCCATATTACGGTATTTGCATCAGAGATTTCATCCATAATAATTCTAGATGATTCAACTCCAAGGTCAAGAATCATGTCATCGATTTCGATTTCATCCAAAATTTTATTTTTTGCATCGGGGTAATCACCTAATTTTTTAGATACCTTAGCGTCAATAGGAAGAACTAATTTAACATTTTCCTTCTTGGCTGAATTCATGATACCAGTGGCAATATCAATACAACTCGCTTCATATAGGGATGAGCCAATATTATTTGAGGTGGCCTTGAGAAATGTATTTGCCATAGCTCCACCGATTATAATTTTATCAACGTTTCTTATCAAACTCTCAAGGAGTTGAATTTTAGTTGAAATTTTTGATCCGCCAATGATTGCAACAACTGGATTTGTCGGATGGGAAAATACATCATCGAGTGCTAAAATTTCTTTTTCCATACAAAGCCCGAAAAAACTTGGTAGAAATTTAGGGAGTCCGCTTAAAGATGCATGTTTCCTGTGTGAAGCGGCGAATGCATCGTTTACATATACTTGTCCCATTTTACTTAGTTTTTGTGCAAACCTATTATCATTTAGTTCCTCTTGTGGAAAGAATCTTATATTTTCGAATAAAAATATTTCCTCTTCATGTCTTGCTATATCTTCATCAAGTCTGTTAATAAATTTAACATTTCTATTTATTTTTTTTTCTAATTCCCTCGCAATCGGCTCCATTGATAAAGAAATATCTATCTTACCTTTAGGGCGCCCCCTGTGTGTAATGATAATTATTTTAGCTCCCATTTTAAGGAGGGCATTGATAGTTGGAATAGACTCATCAATCCTGGTCGTGTCAACAACGACTTTATCATTTGTTGGGACATTGTAGTCTGTGCGTAATAGTACTATCTTATTTTTAAGATTTTCATCTTGAAAGCTCTTTATTTGCATAAGATCAATCCACCATCAGGGAAGTCTACTGATATGTCTGGCCATATCACACATTCTTTGTGAAAATCCCCATTCATTATCGTACCAAGCCATAACCCTTACTAATTTTTTATTTGTAACCCGAGTTTGATCTAATGCGATAACTGCTGAATGGCTATCGTGATTTATATCAACGGATACAAGCTTATCATTTGTAGTATTTAGAATATTTTGGAACTGATCTCTTGAAGCTTGAACAAGAATTTCGTTGATCTGATTTATGCTAGTATCTTTATTTGTTATAAATTTTAAATCGATCGCAGATACGTTTGGTATTGGAACCCGCATGGCAATTCCATCTATTTTTCCTTTCAACTGTGGAATCACCTCACCAACTGAAATTGCCGCTCCAGTTGTTGTTGGAATAATTGATTGCGCAGCTGATCTTGACCGATATAAATCTTTGTGATTTCTGTCCAGTGTAGGTTGATCACCAGTGTAGGAGTGTATTGTTGTCATAAAGGCAGTATCAATTCCCACTGTATCATTAAGCACCATCGCTAGTGGGGCGAGGGCATTTGTTGTACAAGAAGCATTTGATATTACCTTGTGATCGGGTTTGATTTCTAAATGATTTACTCCAAAAACTGCTGTTATATCCACACCTTTCGCAGGTGACGATACCAATACTTTTTTCGCGCCAGCATTAATATGTTTAACAGATAATTTTTTATCATTAAATTTACCTGTACACTCAAGCACTAAATCAATATCAAGTTCGCCCCATGGTATATCTTTCGGATCTTTGGACGAAAATTTTGTGATTTGTTTTTCATTAATTTTAAATAAATCGGAGTTTATTTTTTCCATTTTATCTGCTAACGTCCCGTGTATTGAGTCATATTTCAGTAGATGCAAATTTGTTTCAAGCGGAGCTGAGTCATTGATTGCTAACAAATCAATTTCATGAGAGTGATCGCTAATTATTGCGCGCGCGACATTTCTGCCGATACGACCAAAACCGTTTATTGCTACTTTTATTGTCATTTCTTAAGCCAACTATTTATTTGCTATTTAAGATTACATCTATTATGCGTTCTTTGGTAATATTAAAATTTTTATACAAGTCTTTATATGGCCCGCTTGCTCCAAATGTTGACATCCCGATAAATATTCCATTATCCCTTAATATTTTATCCCAACCCTGAGAAACTCCTGCCTCTACCACTATGTTACAAGTAGCGTTACTAATTATCCTTTCTCTGAAGTCATTATCTTGCGAATTGAAATAATCAAGACATGGCACTGAGTAAACGCTTACTTCTCTGTTTAACTGTGATAATTCATGGTAAGCTTCAAGCGCAATATTCACCTCAGAGCCAGATGCAAATATTGCAAATTCAGGTTTCTTTGAATTGGATGCCACACAATATGCACCATTTTTACAGGGGTTATATTTTGATTCTAGATCAAGACTCTGCCTATATTCATTCAGATTTTGTCTTGATAGAGCCAACAAGCTTGGTCCAGTCTTATTTTCTAATACCAATTCCCAACACTCAACGGTCTCGATAGCTGATCCGGGACGAAATACACTCACATTTGGTATTGCCCTCAGACTTGACAGCTGTTCTATTGGCTGATGTGTTGGACCATCTTCACCTAATCCGATGGAGTCATGTGTTAATACATAAATCACTTGTTGTTGCATCAAAGCAGCTAATCTAATAGCTGGCCGACAATAATCAGAGAAAATAAGAAAAGTTCCCCCATATGGAATAAATCCACCATGAAGGGATACCCCATTCATTATTGCGCCCATTGCGTGCTCTCTTATTCCATAATGAATATATCTGCCGTATGCCTCGGCTGTCACAGGATTAATGTTATCTGTTTTTGTATTATTTGATCCTGTCAAATCTGCAGAACCACCAAGAGTAATTGCTGTAGCATCATTAATATATTTCAGACAAATCTCAGACGCTTTCCTTGTCGCAATGCTCTGGGGCTCTTCTCTCAGCTCTGCCTTAAGTTCATTCAATTTTGCAAATACACTGGGGTGTATAAATTTTTCAATTTGATCTTTAAACTCTTTTTTTACGCTTGGCGGCGATTTTTGGAGCTTATCGTTCCAAATTTTTTTCTGTTTCTGTCCTTTGATACCAACGCTCCTCCACATTTTTAGAATTTCTGCTGGTATCTGGAATTTTGAATATTTAATACCAAGTTCTTTTCTGGTTAGATTATACTCATCTTGACCAAGTGGTGATCCGTGAACACTTGCGGTTCCTTGTTTATTGGGTGATCCATATCCAATTATTGTTCTGCATAAAATCATTGTGGGCTTATCTGATGAGTTTGAGTCTTTAATTGCTTCAATAATTTCTTTTGTGTTGTGACCGTTGATTTCAGTGACATTCCATCCAGAAGCCTCAAATCTTTTTATTTGATTTGTCGAGTCAGTTTTTGCAATGGGTCCATCTATCGAAATATTGTTACTATCAAATAGAAGAGTAAGTTTCTTCAATTTCAGGTGACCGGCAAGACTTATGGCCTCTTGGGAAATTCCTTCCATTAAATCACCGTCACCGGCCATAACAAATGTTTTATGATTTACTAAATGACTTCCAAATTTATCAGATAATAATTTCTCAGATAACGCCATTCCAACTGCATTGGCTAAGCCTTGCCCCAAAGGTCCAGTCGTAGTTTCAATACCTTTTGCATGACCATACTCCGGATGTCCCGCTGTTTTGGATCCTAGTTGCCTGAAGCTCTTAATTTCATCAAGTGACATATCCTCGTATCCAAGCAAATATAACAAGGAATAAAGCAGCATAGATCCATGTCCACCTGATAGAATAAAGCGATCACGGTTGATCCAATCAGGATCTTTTGCATCAAAACTTAGGAATTCACTAAATAATACTGTTGCAACATCAGCCATCCCAAGGGGCAGGCCGGGATGGCCACTATTTGCAGTTTCAATTGCGTCAATTGATAGTGCTCTTATAGCATTAGCCATTTCATAGTGATTAATTTGATTTGACATATTTGTATGCTTTTTTATAGAAAACCTGCCTTTTTTTTATAATTCAATAAAAAACTTTATCAAACAATATTTACATCTTAGTTAGTATTTCCTGTTTAAAATACCTATGAAAAGCATTGATTTAGTTGGAAATCTTATTTTTTTTTTATTGCTTTTTGCTCTTCATTAATATTATATTTCTATGGGGACAATGTTTTCATCAGAAGCGTAGTGTTAATTATTAATTGTATGGGATTATAAATGAGCCAATATAATTTGAAAAATGAAGTTGACTTAAATAATAAACATCTCGACGGTATAAGCCCACGCCTTGCATCTGCATTAGAAAAATTACATACAGCAATTGACGAACTAAAAAAAAATAGAGATTTGTCTAAGTCCCAAGCAAATAATACCGCTGATATGGCAGATGAAATAAAGAAACTTAATGATGAAAATATAGGACTGCTACATAAGCTAGAAGAATTAAAACAAAAAAATAGTAAACTGAAGGGTGCTAATCAGGAAGTAGAGACAAGAATTTCTGAAATGATTAAAACGTATCGTCATTTCTTAAAATAGAGAATTTGCTTGTATGTAATGTTTGCGTAATTCAAAATGGGTAAAGTCACAGTAAATATTAATAACCGAACTTTTCAAATTGCTTGTGAAGACGGAGAGGAGGCTAGGCTAAAGGAGCTTGCCTCTTTTTTTTCTCGGCATGTTGATCAGTTGCAGGGAAGATTCGGCCATATTGGAGATGCCAGAATATATGTGATGGCAGGACTATTGATTGCCGATAAGCTATCCGATGCATTATCGCAAATCGAAGATATCCAAAATGATGTCCAGCAGCTGCAAAAAAAGAATGATATGTTTAAGGAGGATAGCCATTCCTTGGAAGAATTACTTCTAACTGATATTGAGCTGCTTACAAATAAATTAAACGAAATAAGCAAATCATTATCAACCTAAAATAGATTCAAATTTTATTTTTCAAATTAAATGATATAATTTAAGTGGCTATGCGACTCGTGAGATAACTATTCCTGGCGCCATAGCAATTCAATTGGGAACTAACACTGATTTAGATCGTGGTCTATATCATTTGGTGCCCACCTATTTATTAGGAGCCAAGGATTGCCAAATCCACGGTCGTGTGGCTTGAAATCGTGGGAATAAAATTTGAGCTTAGAAAGTACAAAATTTGAGAAATCTCAACTCAGGGCTAATGCGCTAAAGGATATGAAACTAATCAAGCCATCTGAAAAATTATTATATGAGAAAAAGCTCACAGAAATGAATTTAAGTTTTTTGGGATCAAGCCAGACCATTGCTGGGTATTATCCTATCAATAATGAATTAAATATCCTACCGCTACTTCAGCTCCTTTCGTCAATTGGCTATCAAATTGCTCTTCCATGTATTACCGAAAAGAAAATCCTGGATTTTAGAATATGGAATATGAAAAAATCACTTGTGAAGAACAGGTATAAAATTCATGAACCAGTCGATGGGATATTATCTATCCCAGAAATTGTATTGGTACCCGGACTCCTTTTCGATAAGAGTTTTTATCGATTAGGATATGGCGGCGGTTTTTATGATAGGACCATTCAGCATTTTAGACAAAAAGATAATACTAAATTTATTGGGATCTGCTACCCAGCTCAAATTATACCGAAATTACCTCGTGCAGAACATGATCAAAAGCTTGATTTTCTGGTTAATTTAGATGAAATATAATTTAGTAAATGTATAATCTTAAACTGGAAATATAAATGCGGGTATTGTTTATTGGTGACATTGTCGGAGAGTCTGGAAGGAGAGTTGTAACTCAAAATCTAGCAAGAATTCGGGATAGATATAAACTTGATTTTGTAATTGCTAATGGCGAAAACTCAGCATCAGGATTTGGAATAACAGAAAAAATTCTGCACGGTTTAATTGACGCCGGTGTGGATGTAATTACGTCTGGGAATCACATTTGGGACCAAAAAGACACATTGATTTATATCGACAGAGAGACTCGATTATTGCGACCTGCTAATTATCCTGAGGGAACACCCGGTAAAGGATCATTCTTGTATAAAGCTAAAAATGGTGAGCAGATACTGGTCATCAACATCATGGGTAGAGTCTTTATGAATCCTCTTGATGATCCATTTAGAATAATTGATGATATTATTGATAACAATGGCTTAAAGAATATTGTTGATGCAATCTTTGTTGATTTTCATGCAGAAGCAACATCAGAGAAGTTAGCTATGGGATATTATTTAGACGGGAGAGTAAGCATGGTAGCTGGCACACATACGCATATTCCAACATCTGACGCAAGAATATTAAGCAAAGGAACAGGTTATATCTCAGATGTTGGCATGAGTGGTGATTATGACTCAATCTTGGGTTTTGATAAGCGAAACCCACTCGAAAAATTTATTTCAGGGATTCCAAGCGGACGATTTATCCCAGCAAAGGGTGAAGGTACATTCTCTGGTATATTATTTGAGACAAATAGTGACGGTCTAATCTCAAATATCTCTCCAATTAAATTTGGAGGAATTTTTGATGATGAATTACCAGATTTTTGAACATTAAATTAACTTATCGAGGGTAGAGTAAAGAAAAAGGATATTTTAATGGCAGGGCACTCTAAATTTAAAAATATACAATATCGAAAGGGAGCTCAAGATAAGAAAAGAGCAAAAATGTTTTCAAAGCTAGCTAAGGAGATAACAGTTGCTGCTAAGCTGGGTCTGCCTGATCCTGGAATGAATCCAAGATTAAGATCAGCAATTCAAGCCGCACGAACGCAAAATATGCCAAAAGATAATATTGAGCGTGCGGTAAAGAAAAGCCAGGATGCCGGTGGGGCAAACTTTGATGAGGTGCGCTATGAGGGTTTTGGTCCTGGCGGGACAGGCTTTATAATAGAAACGCTAACTGATAATAAGAATAGAACTGCAGGTGATATTAGATCAATATTCACAAAGTGTGGTGGAAATCTGGCTGAGACAGGCTCCGTATCCTTTCTTTTTAGTAAGGTTGGGCTGGTTGAATTTGACCGATCTAAGTCAAGCGAAGATGAAATAATTGAATCATCGATTGATCAGGGAGCTGAAGATTGTGATATTTCCGATGATTGTTATGAAATTTATTGCCAACCATCAGATTTACACTCATTAGGTGAAAAGCTAGAAAAGAAATTTGGTGATGCAAATCTAATGAAAATAATTTGGAAGCCTGAAAATAATGTTGTTATTGATAAGGATACTTTTACAAAAATTGATCGCTTGATAGAATTACTTGATGACAATGATGATGTTCAAGACATTTATTTTAATTTCGACATACCGGATGACTTTATTTCATGAATAAAGAAGATAGACATAATGTTAAAAAAAATTATTGGAATTGACCCTGGTCTAATACATACGGGTTGGGGGCTTATAGCTGTTGAAGGAAATTTAATTAAACATATTGATCATGGTTTAATAAAAGTTGAAGCAGGTCAAGACCTCTCGGACAGACTCCATGATATACACAGAGATTTGTCATTAGTTTTGGGTAATTTTTTACCCGATGAGGCTGCCTTAGAGCAAACATTTGTCAATAACAATGCCCTTTCAAGTCTCAAGCTTGGGCACGCAAGAGGCGCAATAATGCTATCACTGTCAATGATGAACATTAAATGCTTCGAGTATGCTCCAAATCAGATAAAAAAAAGTATTGTTGGGAAAGGTCATGCAGATAAAAATCAGATTGCTCATATGGTTAATATTCTTCTCTCAAAAAAAATTAATGGCACCTCTGATGTTTCGGATGCTTTAGCAATTGCAATTACACATGCAAATCAGAGGCATAATAAAATAGCGAAAGCAATTGCATGATTGCAAAAATTAAAGGCAATGTTGAAGCAGTTAATGGTAATCACGTAATTGTTGATGTGAATGGTTTAGGATATGAGGTACTGTGCCCTGAGAGATCTATTAAAGCAATCGAAAAGAACAAATTTATTTCACTATATATTCAAACAATTTTGAGGGACGATACAATCAATCTGTATGGTTTTTTATCTCTTGAAGAGAAAAAGGCATTTGCAACATTGCAAACTGTACAGGGAGTTGGTGCGAAACTCGCTATGACCGTCATAGGCTTCTTTTCAGTTAAAGAACTTGGAAATCATATTGGAAGTGGTGATGAAAAATCAATTTGTTCAGCTCCTGGTGTAGGTGCAAAAGTTGCAAAAAGGATAATTACTGAACTAAAAGATACTTATTCAGATCAATCAGATAATTATGATAATGAGGCTCTCACAAAACGTAATAGTATAAATTCAGCCTTGATAAACCTCGGTTATAGTCGAACGGAAGCATTAAGCCTTATCCAAAAAATAAAGAGTGATATTAAAGATGGAGCAAGCATCGAAGACCTCATTAAAGAAGCCCTCAGGAGATCCGATTAATGGATAATGATATTAGAATTTATCGACCCAGGTTACTCGATCAATTTATAGGTCAAAACTTAGTCAGAAAAAATTTAGAAGTTTTTATTCAATCTGCCAAAGAGCGCGAAAGTAGCCTCGATCATGTACTCTTGGCTGGACCACCTGGACTTGGGAAGACAACCTTAGCAAATATTATCGCGAACGAGCTAAACGTGAATATCAGAGTTACATCCGGACCACTTATAACAAAGGCTGGAGATCTTGCGGCGATACTAAGTAATATGGAACAGAACGATGTACTCTTTATAGATGAAATACACAGGCTGAGTAACAGTGTAGAAGAGGTGCTTTATGCCGCAATGGAGGACTATGTACTTGACATTCTTATAGGTGAAGGCCCAGCAGCGAAGTCAGTTAGGATTGAACTTTCTCCTTTCACGCTTATTGGCGCAACAACAAGGCTTGGTTTAATTTCCAATCCATTGAGGGAAAGATTTGGGATACCAATAACACTCGATTTTTATAAAACTGAAGATCTTACAAAGGTGGTTAAAAAAGCTGCCAATGAGTTAGCAATAATAATTGATGACGCTTCAACGATAGAAATTGCTAAAAGATCGAGGGGAACACCAAGAATTGCAAATAGATTACTTCGCAGAGTACACGATTATTCTGTATACAATAAACTGGATGGTATTAATGTTGATCTTACGCGGCTGTCTTTGCAAGAACTTGAAGTAGATGATATTGGGCTGAATTCGCTTGATTATAGATACCTCGAGTGCATTATAGAAAATTATGACGGTGGACCTGCTGGAGTTGACTCAATTGCTGCATCAATGGGAGAAGCACGTGACGTCTTGGAGGACGTAGTTGAACCCTATTTGATACAAAGAGGATTAATAAATAGGACACCTCGAGGTCGTTTGCTGTCAAAAAAATCTGTAGAAGATATAAAAAATAGACTAAATCAAATACGTAAATGACAAAATCTGGTCATATTTCTAGTCTATCTTTGATTTTAATTTATATTTAATATTATTATTAGAGCATTACATAGAAATATAGACAAAATAGTTAATTAATGGATGAATCACTAGTCACAACTGACCTAAGTTTGATGGGCCTCTTTTCCGAGGCAGACCTGGTTGTAAAATTGGTTATGCTCGGGCTTATGATCGCTTCAGTAATCTCATGGGCAATTATATTTGAGAAATTAATTTTAATAAAATTAGTAAACCGTAATGCGATAAAATTCTATCGTGATTTTTGGAGCAGTAACATCAATGATATCGATGCGGCTTATCGGAATTCAAGAAATAACCCAATGGCAAAAATATTCAATGCCGGAATAAAGGAATGGAATACGACTTTCAAAATACATAAGAATATGTCGATTGATGGGGTCAAAGGAAGAATTGAGAAGGCCATGAATGTGCAGATGAATATTGAGTTAGATAAACTAGAAAAGAAATTATTATTTTTAGCCTCCGTAGGTTCAACAGCCCCGTTCATTGGTCTCTTTGGAACGGTATATGGGATAATGAATAGTTTTTCAGCAATTGCTACCTCAAAAAGCACGAACCTTACAGTAGTAGCACCTGGAATTGCGGAGGCGTTATTCGCAACAGCCATTGGATTATTTGCGGCCATACCAGCCGTTATGTTTTATAACAAAATATCAAGCGATATTGCGCGTGTGACTTCGAATCTTGAAAATTTTAGTGATGAATTTATCAACTACTTTAGTCGTCAAATTGATGCTCAAATGGTAGCTGAAGATGTTGATGACAACTACCAAACTGACGAAGAAGAGTTTTAAGATCCTGCAAAATAATGGCAACAAACTTAAAAACATTACCAAATAACAGAAGAAGAAGCAGAAAGAATACCCCAATTTCTGATATTAATGTAACACCCCTTGTTGATGTGATGCTCGTACTGCTGATTGTTTTTATGGTAACTGCACCATTATTAACAGTTGGTGTTCCAATTGAGCTTCCAAAAACAGCGGCGAAGCAAATGACAGATGATAACGAGCCTTTGACTATCACAATTGACAAGAATAGCAAAATTTATATTCAAGAGATGGAGATAGATTTTGATGAATTGGCCGAAAAACTTGAGGCGATTGGGCAGAGTAACTATGATCAAAAAATTTATATTAATGGTGATAAAGATATAAGTTATGAAGTCTTAATGAAAGTAATGGCTAAAATTAGCTCTTCAGGTTATACATCAATTGGATTAGTTACGGATATAGAGTCATAATATGCTAGCCAAACCAATATCTATATCAGTCATATTACATTTATTATTTGTTGTAATTATAATAACAGGTATGCCATCATTCGATAGGTTTGAAGAGGCTCCTATGTCCATTGTTGAGATCGAACTTATAAATAATCTTCCAGCAATTACACAGGAAATTATTGAAGATGACAGCAAACAGGAATCCGCATCCAATAAAAAAAAATATAGCGCAACGCCTAACGTCAAACCATCCATGAGAAGCGAAGACTCGAAAAATATGAATATACTTGAAAATGAGGAGCCAATCGAAAAAACTACTAAAGCTGAATATCAAGAAGATGAAAACATCATGGAGTTTTTTTCAACACCCGAAATTAAGCCTGAATTGAACAAAATTAATGACAAATTATTAACTAATTTGGATTATGATGAAAACAAGAAAGAAACAGAAAAAGTCACAGCATTGCTCGACAAATTTCCAGATGAGAAAGATGTTGGGGAAATGATTGATAAAAAACCACAAGAGAAAAATTTAACATCCGATGCTATTATTACTGCGGGCGAAATATCAAATATGCGGAGCCAAATAGAGATGTGTTGGAATCCACCCGTTGGCGTGCGCGGGGCCGCAAGCCAGAGAGTGCAAGTGATGATTACGCTCAATAGTGACGGCACGATATCGAAAGTAGAGCCTGTTACAAGAAACACAAATGGAAGTAGAGAAGTGGCCATTAATGCAGCTGTGAGAGCTGTTTTAAGCTGCGCACCATATGAGTTTCCTATTGAAAAATATGAGTTATGGAAAGAGATAAAGTTTACATTTGATCCAAGGAATATGTTGGGTGGATAATATGATAAATCAAATAAATAGACTGCTCTTATTATTGTTTCTATTATTATTTTATTCAACCGTGTCAAAGGCTGCCCTTGAAATAGATGTTTCAGAAGGAAACCTTAGACCAATGCCGATTGCAATAACCGAAGTTATTGACAAGCAAAATGAGCAGCTTGGCCTTGGTCTCGACATAACAAAAGTTATTGCAAGCGACCTTGCTGGTTCGGGTTTGTTTTATCCAATAAATCCAAAAGCATTTCTTGATGAAGTTAACTCCTTGGATCGAAATCCTGATTTTAATTCATGGCGAGTGGTTAATGCTGAAGCTTTATTCTCAGCTGAGCTTATTTTCGATAATGAAAGATACCGAATAAACTACAAACTTTGGGATACTTTTAGCGAAAAGTCCCTCGAAGCTAACTATTTAGTTTTTTCAGAGAATAAATGGAGAAACGTTGCGCACATAATTGCTGATACAATCTACACCCGCCTGACGGGTGAGAAAGGCTATTTTGATACACAAATTGCATTTATTGCGGAGAGTGGACCCAAGACTAAAAGAATAAAAAGGCTGGCAATCATGGATCAGGACGGTCAAAATCCAATATTATTGACATCAGGAAGAGACCTTGTATTAACACCAAGATTTAGTCCAAACGGTAAGGAGCTTGTCTATTTGTCTTACAGAAATGGTCAGCCGCAGGTATATATATATGATATTCAATCAAAACAAACGTACGTAGTTGGAACATTCCCTGGCATGACATTTGCACCGAGATTCTCCCCAGATGGAAGAAAAATCATTATGAGTCTGCAAGAGGGAGTAGGATCGAATTTATTTGAGATGGATTTGGGTAATTTTGATAGAAAGAGATTAACCAATACGTCAGATATCAATACGGCGCCAAGCTATTCTCCTGACTCAAGTAATATTGTATTTGAGTCAGATAAGTCAGGTACGCAGCAATTATATGTTATGGATGCAAACGGTGATAATGTTAGGAGGATTAGCTTTGGAACCGGAAGTTACTCCACCCCTGTTTGGTCTCCAAGAGGTGATTACATTGCTTTTACAAAGATTTCTAAGGGTCGATTTATGATTGGTGTAATGTTTGCAGACGGAAGCGGTGAGAGGATTATTACAGATGGCTTCCATAATGAGGGTCCGACATGGGCTCCAAATGGTAGAGTTTTAATGTTTTTTCGTGAGTCTCCAGGAGAAGATGGCGGGGCAATGATATATTCTGTTGATATCACAGGTTATAATGAGAGAAAGATCGAGACACCTGGTTATGCTTCTGACCCATCTTGGTCTGCATTAATGAACTAAAATATCTGATATACATTTTTTTTAAACGTTACATCATTTGTTAACATTTACATGATAGATATAGGGATCATTACTATTTTTAAAGAGGAAATTAACAATGGTATATAAAAAAGCACTCAATCTTTCCGTGACTTTTTTATTAATCTTCATCCTTACAGGCTGTTCATCCACACGAAAAAATGTTGAACAGATCTTATTCGGAGGAGGAAATAATAATGAAGCTGAAATAGTCTCAAATGCTATTCCTGGATCTTCCCAAGACTTCACAGTAAATGTTGGAGACCGTGTATTTTTTGCAACAAATTCAACAAGTTTAGATGATGATGCAAAAGCGATACTAGAAAGGCAAGCTTCTTGGTTAGAATTATATCCAGAAATTAGTATCATTGTTGAAGGACACGCAGATGAGAGGGGTACAAGGGAATACAATATTGCACTAAGCGCAAAAAGAGCTGATATTGCTGTAGCATACCTCGAAAGTCTTGGCATAGTTGGTGATAGGATTGAAACTGTTCCTTATGGCAAAGAGAGACCAGTTGCCGCATGCTCATCTGAGGCTTGTTGGTCACAAAACAGACGAGCTGTATCTGTAGTAGTCATTGACTAATCAGGAATTATCAACTAGATATTCTAGCCACGATAATATATCATTTACTACCAAATTAGTTTTGGAATGATCTCTAATTTGTAAATATAATGATATTAGTTAATTATGGTAAATGATAACAAATTTCCTCTCACTGACAGCAGAATATGTGGTTTATTTTCAAGCTATATAAATCATGATAGGATTGCGTTAGCGGTCTCGGGCGGTCGAGATAGCATGGCCTTAATGTATTTGGTATACCGTTGGAAAGCCCACCTAGCATTAAATATTGAGATTGAAGTTCTCACGGTTAACCATAATCTCAGGAAGGCTGCGGAAGATGAATGTGGATTTGTTCAAAAAATTGCAAAAAATTATGGGTTCAAGCATAAAGTACTGATATGGGAACACGAACACGTCGAGACTTCTATTCAAGAGAAAGCACGAAAGGCAAGATACCAGCTCATGCTGGATTATGTCAGAGAGGAGAATATTGATACAATTTTGACCGCTCACACCTCTGACGATAATATAGAAACATTTATTATGCGTCTTGCAAAAGGGAGTGGGCTTAATGGACTTAAATCAATTAATGAAATTCGACACGAGGATAGAATTCAGATACAAAGGCCATTGCTCTCATTATCTCGTTCATTGACAACTGAAATTCTCAGATCAACAGGTAATGAATGGGTAGATGATCCAACGAACGACGATGAAAGGTTCGAGAGAGTTAAAATAAGAAATAATATTAGCTTATTATCTTCTTTCAATATATCGTCCGACAATTTGACAAAAACAATTCAACGTCTTGCTAGGGCACATGAGTCAATTAGCTTCTTTACCAACCTAGTATCAGAAGAGTTAGTTGAATTAAGTGAGTTGGGACATGCCAATGTTAATTTCGATAAACTACGTTACTACCCAAAAGAAATTATTTTAAGAGTATTTGCAAAAGCCTTAACTGATGTTAACGGGGGAAATGTATCCCTCTCATCATTGGAAGCGGTGTTTGCCGAATTAATCAAAACCGAGAGAAGCAAGACCCTCAACGGTTGTCAAATAATACCACAGAAGAATAAATATGTTATAGTGAGAGAGAATAGGGGGATAAGTCCCGTTGAAATTAAAATAAACGAACGCATTTCTTGGGACGGAAGATTTGATGTGTATCTTAAATCATGTGACAAAACAAACATTGTCATTGATCAGATTGGAAATGCAGATGATCTTCGAAAAATGATTGATGGGACAGCTTTTCAAAGTGTGCCAAATTATGTATTGAGAACACTGCCTGGTGGATTCATAAAAGATAAGCTTGTATTACTACCAAACATACACAATATATATTATAGTGGTTATTTAGATGTTAAATTCAGAATTAGTGATGAAAAAAAATTTTCATAAATTATGTAGGAGTTAAAATTGGGTGGTTTTAAAAATATAGTAATATGGCTAGTCATCGGATTATTAATGATGGCTTTATACAATGTATTCCAGACTTCTAATGAAACAAGAGGCGTGAGCGAAGTAAGCTATACCACTCTCATTTCAGAAGTCTCAGGAGGAAATGTCAGGGATGTTGAAATATCCGGTGATGAAATAACGGGAACTTTCAATGATGGTTCAAGGTTTCATTCCTATTCACCTGAAGATCCTCAGTTCATAGAAAGATTAAATGAACAAGGCGTTATAATAAATGTCAAGCCGGTAAGGCAAAGTGCACTATTCTCAATTTTTGTTTCATGGTTCCCAATGCTGCTACTTATTGCAGTTTGGGTATTTTTTCTCAAGCAAATGCAGGGTGGCGGACGTGGCGCTATGGGTTTCGGAAAATCGAAGGCAAAACTACTTAATGAAAAGAAAGGCAAAGTCACCTTCAGTGATGTTGCGGGTATTGACGAGGCAAAGGAAGATCTTGAAGAAATTGTTGAATTTTTAAAAGACCCACGAAAGTTCCAATATTTGGGTGGCAAAATCCCAAAAGGCGCTTTACTTGTTGGCCCCCCAGGTACGGGTAAAACGCTCTTAGCCAGGGCTATAGCTGGAGAAGCTGGTGTACCCTTTTTTACAATTTCTGGTTCAGATTTTGTTGAAATGTTCGTTGGTGTGGGTGCCAGTAGAGTGCGTGACATGTTTGAGCAAGCAAAAAGAAGCGCGCCATGCATCATATTTATCGATGAAATAGATGCAGTTGGAAGACATAGAGGTGCAGGACTAGGTGGTGGTAATGACGAAAGAGAGCAAACATTAAATCAACTACTAGTGGAAATGGACGGTTTTGAAGAAAATGAAGGTATAATATTGATTGCAGCAACAAACAGACCTGACGTGTTGGATCCGGCTCTATTAAGACCTGGTAGATTTGATAGACAAGTCGTTGTTCCGAATCCCGATATAATCGGACGTGAGAAGATATTAAAAGTTCATGTTAGAAAAGTTAAATTATCTGATGAAATCAATTTAAAAGTTATTGCTAGAGGAACGCCAGGTTTCTCTGGTGCAGATCTTGCAAATCTTGTTAACGAAGCTGCACTCCTGGCAGCTCGTAGAGGCAAAAGAGTTATCACACAAGATGAATTTGAAGATGCAAAAGATAAAGTAATGATGGGTTCTGAGCGTAGAACACTTGTAATGTCAGATGACGAAAAAAAATTGACTGCATATCACGAAGCAGGGCATGCTCTCGTTGCGGTAAAGCAAAAAGCATCAGATCCAATACACAAAGCAACAATAATTCCAAGGGGTCGAGCCCTGGGGATGGTCATGCGTTTGCCAGAAAGAGACCAGTTATCTATGACTCGAGAGAAACTTAAAGCAGATCTTGCCGTTGCTATGGGTGGAAGGGCTGCTGAGGAATTGATTTTTGGTGATGAAAAAGTTACATCAGGCGCGCAATCTGATATCAAGATGGCAACAAACATGGCAAGGGCAATGGTTACACAGTTCGGTATGAGTGATATATTAGGACCTCTTTCATATGGTAACAATGAAGATGAAGTCTTCCTTGGTTATTCTGTTGCAAAAACACAAAATTTGTCAGAAGAAACACAAAAAATTGTCGACTCGGAAATACACAAACTTGTTGATGGCGGTCATAAAGCTGCTACAGAAATTGTTATCGAATACAAGAAGGAACTCGAAATTATCGCTGAAGGCCTACTTGAGTATGAGACTTTATCCGGTGATGAGATATTAGACCTACTAAAGGGGAAGACTCCAGATAGACCTGATACGGATGGGTCAGAAGAGCCACCAGCTGATCCAACTGCTGTACCAACGGAGAGTGCAGAAAAAAAAGCATCGAGTAAGGCAAAAAAAACCCAGAAAATGAAGCCACAAACACAGCCATA
>CACBED010000004.1 GCA_902538185.1 uncultured OCS116 cluster bacterium | reverse complement strand
TATTTATTTTTTTTACAAATAAATAGCAGTATAAATGTATATTAAATTAGTATAGCAATTTTATACAAAATAAAAATTATTTTTGATATTAGAGGAAAAAATCATGATTAGAGCAGCTTCAGTTGGTTTGGGCTGGTGGGGAAAGACACTGGCTAATTCAATACAAGATAGTAATAAAATTAATGTTGTAATGGCGACAACAAGAACTCTCAATAATATTGAAGAGTATTGTAAAGAAATTAATGCAGAAGTTGCATCAAGTTATGATGACATCGTTAAATCAGATAAAGTAGATGCTGTTATTCTGGCGACTCCACACTCAAAGCACCTTGAGCAAATAGTTGCGGCAGTTAATAACGGTAAGCATGTTTTCGTTGAGAAGCCTATTACACTTACAGCAGAAGATGCTAAAATCGCATATGATGAAGCCAAAAAAAATAATAAGATATTAGCTGTTGGCTTTAATCGCAGGTTTCATCCAAATTTTATGAAAATTGTCGATATGATCCGGTCAAATGAACTTGGTAAAGTGCTACATATCGAGGGAACAATTAACGCACCAGGCCTTTGGATGTACAAACCTGAGAGCTGGAGATCAAATGCAGCAGAGACCCCGGCAGGTGGGATGACTGGTATGGGTATTCATATTATTGATCAAATGATTGCGTCGAATGGAAATATATCAAGCGCTTACGCTCAAACAGCTAAAGTTGTCAAAAAGGGGGAACTCGATGAAATTACCTCAGTTCTCTTTAAATTCGCCAATGGCTCTACTGGCTATCTTGGAACATCAATCGCCTCTTCGGTATTTTATAATTTTAGAGTTATTGCTGAAAATGGTACGATCGAGATTATTGAACGTGACTTATCTGTTATTAAGTATACTCCTCGTGAGGGAGAAATTACGACCACAACTAATAGCGATGTTGATATGTGCAAGAATGAACTCGAAGCATTTGCTGATGCAATAAATCAAGTTACACCTTACCCAGTAACCTCAGAGCAAGGGATACATGGGGCTGCCGTCTTTGAAGCTGTTATAAACTCAGCTGAAAAAGAAGCCTTAATTAGTATCTGATGATCGATAAAAATTCTGTTTCCGTGATATTGTGTGCTGGAAAAGGCAGTCGAATGAATTCCGCGCGCCCAAAGGTATTAAACACAATATGTGGTAAATCAATGTTGGGTTACATACTTGATGCCCAAGTTGAGTCTGGAATTGGCAGAATAATTATTGTTTGTAATAGCGAAAATATCGACACAATAAGATCAAGTACAAATAAAGATATTAAAATTGATTATGTTGTACAAAGCAAGCAGGTCGGAACTGCTGATGCTCTAAAAGTTGCTGTGAAGAATACCTCCTTCAAAGATATTTCAAATCTCTTCGTTTTTCTCGGTGATACACCACTGATAACACAATCAGATATCACCTACTTGTCAGACTCTCTAAAATCAAATGATATTCTAATAGCATCATTTGAAACAGAAAATCCAACAGGATATGGAAGAATTATGAGAAATAACGAAGGGCACGTATATAATATCATAGAGGAGGGTGATGCAACAACTGAAGAAAAATCAATAAAAACCTGCTTTTCTGGCATAATTATATTCAATAATATCAGTACTTTATCACTTTTAGATAATATAAAAAATGATAACTCAAAAAAGGAATTTTATCTCACCGATGTTATAAAAATAGCACACAACAATAATTTGAATGTCAGAGACGTATTATTAGAATATGATAGCGTTAAGGGTGTAAATGACTATATTCAACTATCACAAGCAGAGAAAATCATGAATGAGAGGATTATGCAAAAATTTATGAAAAAAGGTGTCCATATTTCATTAGCAGATACCTCATTTATCCATCCAGATACAAAATTTGGTGTGAATGTAACAGTTGAACCAAATGTATACATTGGTGAGGGTGTAATTATTGGCGATAATGTTATCATTAAATCCTTTTCTTATTTAGAGGGTGCAAATATCAAAAAAGGTGCGACAATAGGCCCATTCGCGAGAATTAGGCCTGAGTCAAATATAGGTGAAAATTCAAAAGTGGGGAATTTTGTAGAATTAAAAAATGCAAATGTTGCTGATAATGTGAAAATAAGTCACCTATCGTATATTGGTGATGCAAACTTAGGATCTGGAACTAATATTGGAGCTGGAACAATTACTTGTAATTTTGATGGGGTTGAGAAACATAAAACCATCATTGGTAAAAATGTCTTTGTTGGATCCAACTCCTCATTAATCGCACCAATTGAAATCTCGGATAATTCATATATTGGGTCGGGAAGCGTGATCACAAAGGATGTGCCAACGAATTCTCTCGCATTATCAAGAAGCGAGCAAGTTACAAAAAATAACTGGGTAAAGAAGAGTACAAAGAAATAGCATAATGTGTGGGATCATAGGAATTAGCGCAAAAAAAAATGTAAGCAGTGACATTGTTCAGTGCTTAAAAAATTTAAGCTATCGGGGATATGACTCAGCTGGGCTATCAATTGCCAGAGATAATGAAATTTTTGAACGAAAAATACAAGGCAAAGTCACAAATTTAGAAAATTTCTTAAATAATGATCCTATTTCTGGAAATTGCGGTATTGGTCACACGAGATGGGCAACCCATGGCGAACCAAATACTATAAATGCCCACCCCCATACAATATCAAACGTATCAGTAGTCCATAATGGTATAATTGAAAATTATCATGATCTGAAGAATATCCTGGAAAAGAGTGGTGTTAATTTCATAAGTGACACAGATACTGAAATTATATCTCAACTCATAAATATAGAGTTGATAAACGGTAAGAAGCCTCTCGAGGCATTCAAAAATACAATAACTAAACTTGAGGGAGCATACGCGATTCTCGCAATTTTTCGTGGATACGATGATCTAATGATTGGCACTAAGCAAGGTAGCCCATTGTTGTATATGAAGGCAAAGAATATGATCATATTATCATCAGATGCTTATTCTATTTCAGACTATGGCTCAAGCGTCACTTATCTTGAAGATGGAGATGTAATTGTTACAGAAAAATCAAAAATATCTCTTCATGACTACAGCTTAAAAACAATTCAAAGACCTTCTAAAAAGATCAAAAAAAGAGATAAAGATGGTTTAAATGGTTACGACCATTTCATGATTAAAGAAATAAAAGAGCAGCCTGATGTTTTATCGCATGCCTTATCCTATTATTTAAATTTCTCAAAATATAAAATTAATTTAGAAAAATATAATTTTGATTTCACAAAAATAAATAGAATTATTATCTCAGCATGTGGAACTGCATATTTTGCAGGGATGGTAGCAAAATCATGGTTTGAAGATATAGCCAATATAAAGGTAGACCTTGATATTGCATCTGAGTTTCGATATAAAAAAATGTTTTTCGACAATAAAACTCTATCCTTATTCATTTCACAGTCAGGGGAAACTGCTGACACACTTGCAGCACTTCGTCATGCGAGGGAGAACGGTCAAAAAATAGTCTCTGTCGTCAATACAGTAGAGTCATCCATTGCAAAGGAGTCTGACCTTGTGCTGCCAATATTTGCTGGCCAAGAGATTGGTGTGGCCTCGACAAAAGCATTCACTTGCCAGCTAGCAACCCTAGCAAGCTTGGTATTATTCTTGGCAAAGAAAAAAAGGCACATCAATGTTTCACAAGAGAAAGCTCTCATAGAGGAACTAGTCCATATACCAAGTCAAGTTTTGGATGTGCTGAAGTATGAAAATGATATTAAAAAGATCGCAAAAGATATCCACAAATCATCGAGTGCGATCTTTATGGGACGCGGCGCAACATTACCGCTTGCTCTCGAGGGTGCATTAAAATTAAAAGAAATTTCATACATACACGCTGAAGGAATAGCATCAGGTGAACTCAAACATGGCGCAATAGCTCTGGTTGATAAGAAGCTACCGGTAATTGTTTTAGCTCCCGATGATATATTCTACGTAAAAAACCTATCTAATATGAATGAGGTATATTCACGAGGGGGAAAAATTATCCTTGTGGGCAAGGTTCAAAACGATCAATTAAAAGATTTGAAATTGACCGGAATTAATATTGAGGTTAATGGTAAATTGAACATACCTATCATTATGTCTATACCGCTCCAGCTTTTGGCTTATCACGTGGCAAAATTAAGGGGAACGGATATTGATCAACCGAGGAACCTTGCAAAAGCTGTAACCGTGGAATAACGTTTTTTAGAATTTGATATCATGCTTGAGTCGGACGATTTGGTTAGATATAATAATATATTATTAAATTAGCTTAAAATAGGATCCTAATGTTAAATTTAACAAAAATATCTGAAACAACAGTAACAAAAAATCCTTATGAATATATGGTCATAAATGAGGTTATTGAAGGAAGAGATTTAGATCAAATAATTAATGATTATCCAAATGTTCCAGGTCCCGGTTCACATCCACCTGTATTATTTGATATAAAAGGTTCATTTAAAAAAATAGTTGATGAATTATATAGCAAGGAATTTCAGGATATAGTTGAAGATAAATTCAATTTAAGCCTTAAGAACAGACCAAAAATGTATACAATAAGGGGGTTTTGCAAAAAAAGTGACGGAAAAATTCACCCCGACTCAAAATCAAAAATCATTACATGTCTATTATATTTAAATCAAAAAGTTTGGGATTCACAAGAAATAGGTGGTAAACTGAGAATATTAAACGATAGTCATAATCTAGAAAATTATGTGGAAGAAATATCACCCAATGGGGGAACAATGTTGCTATTCAAGAGAGAAAACCATTCTTGGCATGGGCATCATTCTTTTGAAGGGCAAAGAAGAGCTATTCAATTAAATTGGGTAAAAAATAATTGGGTTGTATGGCAAGAACAAGGTCGTCATAATTTGAATTCATTTATCAAGCGTACTTTCAAGTGAATTAATTATTTTTTTTGCAATAATTGACGCACCATTTTGCGATAAATGATTATCATCCCAATACAACGCTACGCTTTTCTTTACCGCATAGCAATTTTCAAGGTCACAAAAATCATTAATCGGATCAATGATTTTTACCTTATCAGAAATCTCATATATTTTACTATTTACATAATCAGATCTTCTGTTCCACCAATCTCTCGTTACTCCATATATATCATCTCCCGAAGAAACTGATATTAATTGATTAACTTCAAAAGGTAATTCAGGCGGCGGTAATAATAATATTACATTTTTATTGTTATCCAAGAACGTATTAATGATTTTTATTAAGGATTGCCATCTTCTGTCTCTTTCAGTTCCTCCAATTTCATCGGGTATATTAGGATAATTTGTGTATCTGTTAATTCCAAATAATGCTGAGTGGAGCCTATAAGCTATTACAACATCATCAGTTGAAGTATCATTGTTTATGTGGTTTATTGCTTCATGGCTCCAATCTAAGCATCCATTTTTTATTTTATTTTTATTTGATCTATCAAATGCAGGCGGACAACCACTAAAAGATAAATGCTTGATATTATAATTTTCAAATTTTGATAATGCATATGCAATTGGTACTACATGACTATCACCAAATACAGTGATTCTCTTGTTACCCTGTCCATAGTTGCATGCATTAGATGGAGATAGATAATCTGAGCCACTAGTATGGCATTTGTCCCTTAATGGGCTTCCAATTGCAGTTGAAGAAATATCCCGCTGCAGGGTATTCATTTTTATTTTAGCAAACCCATCATTACTTATCCCAATGTATGAAACAACAATTATAATGATGGTTGAGGAGAAGTACGCTGTTATTATGGATTTATTTGATATTTTTTTTGAATATCTGAATGGATTTTCAATAAATTTCCAAGATAAGTAAGCAAATATTAATGTGAAAAAAATTATAAGAATTTCTGGCAAATATAAATTATAACTCTTTTGCATATATCTATTTAATACGAAAAATGGTTGATGAATTAAATAGGCACTAAAACTAATCTTACCTATCAATACGATTATTTTTTGACTGAGAAATCGAGATAGAATACTAAGTTGATCATTCAGAATTATTAAGGATGTACCTATGACTGCTATAACTGATAAATGAACATTTGATAGATCTGTTTGTGCAAGGATTACAAAAGTAAAAAAAATCAATATAAAACCAAGAATTGATGAATACTTAGTTTTAAATAAATTTTGTTTGTTTATATTTTGTATAATAAATGCACATATTGAACCAATCAATAATTCCCATGCTCTCAGATAAGGCAGATAAAATGATCCAGATGGGTCTGAATTGAATAAAAAAAGTGAAAATAAAAGTGATAATATTGTTAAGGCAAGTAAAAAATTTCTAGTGTTGCTCCCAATCAATTTGTATGAATAAAATAAAATTATAGGAAAAATGATATAAAATTGTTCTTCAACCCCAAGACTCCACATATGGATTAATGGATTTAGTTCTGATAAAGTATCAAAGTATCCAGTATTTTTCCAAAAATAAATATTTGGAATAAAAATTACAGTTGCAAACAATGATTTAAAATAATTTACTAATTCAATTGGATTAAGAATTATAGAGAAAATTAAAGTTGTAAAAAAAAGTGTGAATAATAGAGCAGGCGCAATTCTTCGGATTCGTCTCAGATAGAATTTTTTTAATGAAAAGGTGTTATTTTGAAGATCATTCAAAAGTATTCTTGTTATTAAATATCCGCTTATTACAAAAAAAACATCCACACCCAAATAGCCACCGCGGACAAAATCGTATCCTGCGTGGAATAAAATAACCCCTAAAACAGCTATCGCTCTTAGCCCATCAATTTCAGGTCTGTATGTATTCTTCTGTTTCATAAACTAACGATAGATTATTTTTATTTGTTATGATTATATAAATACTTGATAAAATAACAATCTGCTATGCAAAAAATAAAGGATATACAAACACCAAAAACTCTAGATCAGTTTAGGCTAAATCTTAAGAAATTTTGCTTGGGTAGTGAAAATAATATCTTCATATACAATAAAGCAGACAGTAAAGATTATAAAGTTAATGTTGAGAAAATATCAAAAATTTCTGATATTATTAATTTAATAGAGATTATGAGTGGGCGGGAGATTTTTTTAGATGATGTCAGTATTATTCTGATGTGTGATATATCTCATATAAAAACTAGTGACCTGATGGTTAAAAAAGAAGATGTAATTCTGTCATTGAAGGAGGTATATCTTTTCAATAATCAGGATAGATATGAAAGGAATAATTTTCTCTTGTCTACACCACACGCAATAGCAATTATTCAATCTGGGGAGAAAATTGACAACGAAAAGGATTGTAGGCCAGCGCAAACATCTATTATGTGTCCGTATTTAAATGGATTATTTACCCATCTTTTTGGCGAATATTTCGATACCGTAAATAAATCTGAAAAAGCTTATCATTTGTCAAAATATAACTAAATGACATTACCTTTTTTAGCAATAGCCTGGCGACTGACAAATTATAATTTTATTCTTTTCAAACTTGAATGAGTCTTTCTGCAATATATAATGAAGTAAAAGTGAGGATTTTATCAGCAATTTAGAAAGAAAATCTGTTCTCAAAGTCATTAATTTACTCAGCGAAGCGGGGCATAGCGAACAAGTAGTTGAGCTCACTGATACTGCAAGGTCCGCATTGGACGCTTCAAAAGCGCTCGGTGTTCCAGTTGGGGCAATTGTAAAGACATTAATATTTATCATTCAAAATGATGAAGGGGCAACCCCAATCGTGTGCCTCATCTCGGGTGATATGCTTTGTGATACGAGTCAGATTTTACAAGTGCTCAATATTGACGGCAAAGTAAAGCGTCCTGACGCAGATACGGTAAAGTATATTACCGGCTATTCTATTGGTGGAGTATCCCCAATTGGCTTACCGGCAGACATTGGGATTATTATGGACTCTGCTCTGGCACGTTTTGATAAAATTTGGTCGGCAGCGGGTCATACTCATTGTGTTTTTCCGGCAACGTTTGATCAGATTCATGAGATGACAAACGCAATAGTATCAGATGATATATCTATTGAGTCAAAAGAATAATGTATCAAAATTCTGGGTTTGGCGCAGCCAGTGATTTTTTTGTAACCCTCATCGAACCCCAATAAAATTCTAATCTATTTCCATCTGGATCAATGATATAAAATGAGTGCGATCCTGCACCACCATAAAACTGAGCTTCTTCCTCTGTGAAGAAACCTGACTCATATGCATGAACGCATGGCGGGACAACAAATTTAACATTATTAGATTTCATCTTTTCAATTGCGTTTAACCAGTCTTGACGTTCTTTTATTTCAAAGGCTATATGATCTAGACCAGTATTTGGTCTTGTTGCTGTATCTGTCTGGTCAATATCCTGGCGATTTACCTTCTCATTAATCTCGAAGAATACAATTTCGTGGTGCATATCATCTATCCTTACAAAGCATTGCTTATTATCCTCCCAATAAGCAGTGAGCTTGAATCCTAAAATATTTTTATAAAAATCTAGTGATCGTTTTATGTCTGTAACACGAATGCCAACATGCCCAATTCTGCTTATTCCAGTAATCATATATTTCACACTTCAAGCATCATTTAGCCAATGTTCATATATTTCAAGCTCTATCGTATCAGAAGCTTTACCTGAATAATTATCCCAGACATCCATTTGCTTAAAGCGACATCTGTACAGCGTTACTATTTTTGGATCTTTTTTGCATAAAGCGATCTCTTCCGGATTAGGATAGCGTCCACAAATTCTCTCAATAACACCTTTTTTCCCCCTTATATACGCGGGTGTCCTACAATGACCGGATGAACTCCTACTATCGACAATTATTTCATCATTTATTTTGAATTTTGTATCCATCGCTTTAATTCGGTAATCTAACTCCTACAAGATAATCTCGAGCCACAAGTTTTGATAATTCAACTTCGGATAAGCCTTCAGTATTTGAGGGCCTTGGTGGTAAAATTAAATATCTCATATCAGCGTTTGAGTCATGGACCTTAATTTCTTTGTTTTCGGGTACGATTGTACCAAATTCTGCCAGTACCTCACGTGGCTCGTGCACAACCCTCGATCGGTAACTTCTTGATTTATACCAAGATGGCGGCATACCAAGTAAAGTACGCGGGTAGCAAGAGCATAATGTACAGACAACAATGTGGTGAACTGTATCTGTTTGGGGCATGCATATAATATCAGCAAAAGTCTCAAGCTCTATACCAATATCAGATATTGCTTTTTTTGCATCCTTTATTAATGCTTCTTTGAATAAGTTATTGTACCATGCTTTAGCTACAACAGCTTTTCCTCTATTTGGAAAAACATTATCAAACTGCTCAATTTTTAAGTTAATATCATCATTCGTGATCAAACCTTGATCAATGAATATTTGTGCAATCGCCAGTGTATCAAAGTAGTAATCAGGAGGTCCGTCACCGCTTTCATCTTCCTGAAAATCTGACACATTATGTGAATGTGGTTTGCCATCATGTATGTGATTGATACTAGCCACATCTGGCAGGTCTATAATCGGTACATCAAATTCAGAAACTTTTCTTGATTTTATTTTCTGAAAAAGCTCCTTATCATAAATTCCTTTCTGGATACAGATATTGTGAAGTGATAAACAGTTCCTCTCAAAATATCCAATTTCAAAATATTTAGCTCCGAGTGCTTCAGTGTGGTATCTAAGTTCATCCAGCGTAATGATACGTTTTGAAGATACCACAATACGAAGAGCATTTGCATATTTCTCCCAGTGCGTCATATCATTATCAGTAGTATCAATTGGCAGTGATTCTTCTCCGCCAACGTCGTGGGGTCCCATTTTTAAGTTATTTTTATCCATATCAATTATTAGTTTCTGTAAAACTTATATTTTAAAGCAAAAAGCTTGACTTTACACAACTTAATTTTTAATTCTATTATATAACATAAATTGAGGAGTAATGAATGTTTGACGACCAAAAATGCCCCATAATTCACGGCTCAATTGTGAGCAATAATTCCAAGAACAGCGGTATCACCAATAAAGATTGGTGGCCAAACCAACTTAATCTTGGGATTTTACATCAGCACGACAAGAGATCGAATCCGATGGATGAAGACTTTGATTACAGAGAAGAATTTCAGAAACTGGATTATTACGCATTAAAGAAAGACCTTGAGGCTTTAATGACTGACTCACAGGAATGGTGGCCTGCTGATTATGGACATTATGGACCTTTTTTCATTAGGATGACTTGGCATGCTGCAGGGACATACCGTGTTGGTGATGGTCGCGGCGGTGGAGGAACAGGGGCACAAAGATTTGCACCACTAAATAGCTGGCCTGATAATGGAAATCTTGATAAAGCAAGAAGACTATTGTGGCCAATAAAGCAAAAATATGGAAATAAAATAAGTTGGGCAGATTTGCTCATACTCGCTGGTAATGTGGCAATAGAGTCTATGGGCGGTACAACTTTTGGTTTTAGTGGCGGAAGGCCAGACATTTGGGCGCCTGAAGAAGATATTAATTGGGGTATTGAGGCAGAGTGGCTCGGAAACGATAGATATACTGGCGAACGTCGTTTGGATAACCCACTTGGAGCAGTTCAAATGGGACTTATTTATGTTAATCCAGAGGGGCCAGATGGCAACCCCGATCCACTTGCAAGCGCAAGGGACATTAGAGAGACATTTGGTAGAATGGCAATGAATGATCGGGAAACTGTTGCACTTGTTGCAGGGGGGCATACTTTCGGAAAAGCACATGGCGCCGGCGATACTGCAAATGTTGGAAATGAACCCGAAGGCGCACCTATCGAAAATTTAGGTTTTGGTTGGCACAATAATCTTGGGTCTGGTATTGGTAAAGATGCCATTACTAGTGGAATTGAAGGTGCATGGACAGCGAATCCAATTCAATGGGATAATGGTTACTTTGATTTGCTATTTAAATACGAGTGGGAATTATCAAAAAGTCCAGCAGGTGCGCACCAGTGGCATCCAGTTAATCAGGAAACTGATGATATGGCGCCAGATGCACATGACCCAAATATAAAAGTTGGCACAATGATGACAACAGCAGATATGGCACTACTTCATGACCCAGTATATAATGCAATTTCAAAAGATTTTCATCAAAATCCAGAAAAGTTAGCTGATGAATTTGCAAGGGCCTGGTTCAAGTTATTGCATAGGGATATGGGGCCAAAAACAAGATATATGGGACCTGAAGTTCCTGAAGAAGAACTAATTTGGCAAGACCCAATTCCTCAAGGTAAAAGTTTTGATGTAGATAATGCAAAGAGTCGAATCCTAAAATCGGGTTTAACAAACAAAGAAATGATCGAAACTTCATGGTGTAGCGCATTTTCATTTCGTGAGTCCGATCTCAGAGGTGGGGCCAATGGAGCAAGGATAGCTTTGGAACCACAAATCTCATGGGAGTCAAATAAACCAGACCAATTAGCAAAAGTCTTACCAATATTAAAAGAAATTGCTGCTGAGTCTGGGGCATCATTAGCTGATATCATTGTATTGGCTGGAAATGTCGCAATTGAAAATGTATCTGGAATGACCGTACCATTCACACCTGGTCGAGGGGATGCAAGTCAAGAGCAAACAGATGTTGACTCATTTGCATACCTTGAACCAATTGCAGATGGTTTCTTAAATTATAAAAGAGATGATGTTGACATTAAGCCAGAGGAGATACTTTTAGATAAATCGCATCTTCTAGGTTTAACAGCACCAGAAATGACCGTATTGGTTAGTGGTTTTAGATCACTGGGTATAAGTGCAGATAACCAGGGCGTCTTCGGGGCGGATACAACTAAACTCAATAATAGCTTTTGCACACACTTGATGGATATGAATATCAGATGGGAAAAAAATGGTGATTTCTCGTATAATGGTATTGATAAAAGCACTGGTAAAGCAATAAGAAAAGCCTCTAGTGTTGATCTCTCATTTGGATCAAATTCTCAACTGAGATCAATTATTGAAGTTTATGCATCAAATGATAATGAGGACAAGTTCAAAGCTGATTTCATAAGCGCGTGGAATAAAGTTATGAACAATGATAGATTTGACGTATAATATATCATAATATTGAATACGGATAGGTTTATGAGTATCTTCGATCAAGATCTCACAGAAGATCAAATAATGATGCGCGATGTATGTCGTCGTTTCGTAGATAACACTATAATTCCTTTTATATCAAAAAATTGGAAAACAGAGTGGGATTTAACTCCTGAGTCTCGGTTGCCCAATTCCATACTTGAAGATGCAGATAAAATCGGCATTAGAACATTGGCGGTACCAGAAGAATATGGGGGTATGCCAATTGACACTGAGCATGAGGTGAGAACCTTTGCGATCATATCAGAAGAGATTGCAAGAGGTGATTCAGGACTTGCAGATAAATTAGTCCAAAATTGGAAAGTTTCAGTATTACTTAGGGAGCTCGCATCAAAAGATCACCAAGATATGTGGTTTGGTAAATTAATGGAGGATCCTAATTTTTTGTTTGCTCATGCCTTAACTGAACCAAGAGGAGCATCTGATCGCTGGCTAGGCTATAACGCACCTGAAGCCGCTATGGATACAAAAGCCAAAAAAGTTGATGGCGGATGGCTTATAAATGGTCGGAAGCATTACATAAGTAATGGTTATGATGCAGGACTTTACGTTGTTTATGCAAACACTTCTCCAGGCAAAGGCATGATGGAGGGCACATCATCTTTTATAGTTCCACGGGGAACAGATGGTTTTAATATAACAAGATGTAATGAAACCGTAGGATGTAGGTATATGAATAATGGTGAGCTTGAATTTATAGATTGCTTTGTACCAGATAATAATTTGCTCTATGAAGGGACGGCTCTAAGTAAAGCTGGTGTGTATTTCAGGCCAGGGAAAATAATTCAGTCAGCAAAAAATCTTGGAGTTGGGCAGGCAGCATTGGATAAAACGGCTGAGTTTGTTCAAAATTATAGCAGAGGTGGCAAGCTCCTTATTAAACACCAAATTGTAGCTTCAAGGCTTGCCGATATCGCTACAAAGGTATCCGCAGTAAGAAGCTTAGTTATGCAAGCGGCATATGCCTGCGATATGAAGACAAGCGATGCCGATGCCTTATGCTGGCAGTCAAAAGTATTTGCGTCTCAGCAAATATTGGATGTTTGTCAAAATGCAATGGAGCTGCATGGTGGTATGGGGGCAATGCTTGATGCAGGTGTTGAAAAGCTGATGAGAGATGCAAGTATATTTTTGCACATGGATGCCACAGTCGATATCTCACATTTTAAGATCGTAAAAGCGCTTTGGCCAGAAACAGCAGGCGTCTACGCAGGCTCTGAAGAATAGTCCTCATATTGGTTTCTATAAGTGCATTTGTTAAATACTACATACTCGAAAAGACTTTCTTTGCATTCATAATGAGGTGGTGTAGGCAAATTACTGTTACGGGAGATATATGTGCCAATGATTAAAACCAGAAGTAAAATCAGTATCAGCCAAGATGTTTTAGTCATACATAATAAATTGGTAGGAATTTCATGATCAGTCAACTCTTAAAATTATTCGGTGTTAATAATATCACAAAATTAGCTCTAGTTTTTTTAGTATTCTCATTAAGTGGTATAATTGCACTTTATGCCTCTGATATACTCACCACCTTTTTGTTAAAGTTTATAGATAATAATATTTTGATATTAATCTTAAGAGTCGTGAGTATTTTTATTTTATACCAAGTAATAATTATAATAACAGCAATACCATTTGGGCAGTTTTCATATTTTGTAAGTTATCAAAGAAAATTCATAAAAAAGATTAAATTACTGTTTTAAAGTATAAAAATTGACTTCCTCTCTTTTATAAATGTAATCCCTTAATTTCATAATTATCATTTTTTTTATAATTGGCGTATAACACTAATATTGTTAATATACCGTCTGTAGATGGGCCGTAAAGCTATGAATAAAATATTGATAAAAAATGCACACTTGATTTCTATGGATGATAATATCGGTGATCTATTGGATACTGATATACTTATTAATGATGGGATAATTGAGCTAGTGGAGCCTTCAATTAGCACGGAAGCAGAAATAATAGATGCAAAAAATTACCTAATTTGCCCAGGGTTTATCAATGGGCATATTCATACATGGCAAACAGGTTTACGAGGAATTGCAACCGACTGGACCTTATCCGATTATTTAGCTTCTATTCATGCTGGTCTGGCTTCATTTTATGAGCCTGATGATATGTATATCGGAAATTATATTGGCGCCCTTTATCAGATTTATACTGGCTCTACGACAATTGTAGATTGGTGTCACAATAACCCAACTCCAGATCATACGGATGCTGCGATAAATGGTCTGATTGACTCAAAAGTGAGGGGGATTTTCCTACATGGATCTCCAAAACACAAACCAAAAGAAGGGATGCCTCATTATAGTGAAATACCTCATCCTCAAGATGAAATCATCCGACTTAAGAAGGGTTGTTTTTCAGATGAGGATATGTTGACACTAGGCATGGCTGTTCTGGGCCCTCAACAGTCAACACTCGAAGTTTGTAAATCGGATTTCAGATTGGCTAGAGATCTTAATTTAATAATCAGTATGCATGTTGGTGGTAATTTTCTAACGCCAAATGGATTTAGTACACTTAAAGAAGAAAATCTATTGAACAATAATACAAATATTGTACACGCAAATAATATACCCAATGAAATGTTGGATTTGCTGGTTGACTCATCTTGTACATTTTCAATAACCCCCGAGGAAGAATTGCAGATGGGGTTTGGTAATCCACTAACCAAGAGGTTAATAGAAAGAGGTGGCACCTTTAATTTTGGGTCAGATATTGAGTCGGCTATGGCGGCCGATATGCAGAACGTAATAAGATTTGCGCTTCAGGCTGTCAGGCATGAATTTACCCTCGAAAATTACGAGAGAAATCATTCACCCCCAAGCTCAATGAGCGTAACAACGAGGCAAGCTTTTGAATGGTTAACAATTGGCGCTGCAAAGTCATTTGGAATAGATGATAAAGTTGGCTCGATTACCCCTGGAAAGAAAGCTGATTTAATAATGTTCAAAAAAAATAAAATAAATTTTGTTCCCATCCACGATCCTATTTCATCCATTGTTTTTCATTCAAATTCGAATGATGTTGATACTGTAATTATTAATGGGGTAATTTTGAAGCGTGATGGACAGTTGATCTCCAGAGATCTTGATACAAAGCTTGAAACACTTGCCGCAAGTGGGCATAGAATTATGCAACAATATAGGGAAATGCAGGCTATGGAAAAAAAAGAAGGATGAAAAAATTTTACATATATGGGCTGGGTGTATTTATTTTTCTGGTGCTATCCGTAACCAATCCATCAAAAAGCGATTTTGACCAGTATATTTCAAGTTATATACGAGATTACGTCCTGCAAATCAGCGAAGATAATGATACCGCGAATCTAGCATCCGGTATTTCATTTCTTATTTTGCAATCAAATAATAATATTATAAAACATGATAATTATATTATCTTATCCAGATTTAGGTTAGATGCGTCCGTTTTACGAACGTTTGGCTATAATGCTGACGATATAATTATAATAGGTGCATTTAATAAATTCATCCCAATTAGTGGCGTTAATCAAAATATTATGTAATAGCAACAGAGCCACCCCAAAAATAGTAACCAAGACCCATAAAAAATAATGAATTTCCATATAAAGAATGCTCAAACGTGACGAGGGCTAGTGAATTTGTTTTTTTGTATGTGTTTGCAAATATTAGCCCACCAAATAGCGATAAAAATGGTGCAATAAAATTTATGAAAAGGACATGAGCGTAGGTAAATATTATTGCACTCGTCAAGATTTGAAGTTTTTCAGGTATTATGTCTGCATATCTACTAAAAAAGAAGGTGGTGAATATAAATTCTTGCGGCAGCGCCGATAGGATCGGATAAACAAAAAAGATAACAATCAAAAAATAGGGATTCTGCTTTTGTATTGTAAATAATTTATCATTATAAAAATAAAAAGTTATCAAGTAGATCACAATTGTTAGTAACATCCACCGTATTAGTATGATATTGATATTTTTCTTCGTGAAAGCATGAAAATTTAATATTTCTTTGAGTTTAGCTCTATTGTGATATTTTATATAAATAGATCCTCCATATATAGTGATTAACCATAAGATCAAGATAACATTTTCTGCTAAACGATTTACTAGAACAAGAGTTGGGATAAGCAAGCCAATTATTAGCAATTCTAATAGCTTGTATTTTCTATCTGATAAGATTTTCTTCATTTTTTTACTTAATAAATGTTTTATTAAATATTGTTCTATTAAAATATAATTTATATTCAAGCAATATCTGTTAATTTCATTATCTAGTCACATATGAAAATATCAAAAAAAATACTGAAATTCCTTTTATATGTATTCTTAATCGTTAACTACAATTCCACAAACGCCACATCTAGCGTTTATACAGATGATCTTGAAAAATCTATTGATTTATATTCAAACGAAGAGTACGAACTCTCGATTTCAATTTTAGATGATTTGATAAAGTCTGGTGGTCTTGATGACGTTCTTCTGACACGCTCATTTTTCTACAGGGGGCTCTCAAATTATGAGTCTAATAACTATATTGCTGCAATAACAGATATTACAAATTCTCTTTGGCTTGACCTGCTCACCGATGATGAAAAGATCATAGCTTTAGAAACTAGGTCTTTGGCGCGTTCTAAAATTGGACAAGAAGATCTGGCAATAAAAGATGCTGACTCCATAGAGAAGTTATCAAAGATTGATGAAATTGAAGAAAAATTAGATGCTAAAAATATCGAGGATATTGCTGTAGAGGATAAAATAGATAGTATTAAAAATAGGTTTTCTCTAAATGTTGATAATTTTTTTGGTAGAGAAGAGATAGAGGTTCCTGATATTCCCGATAATAATTATGTTTTAAGAGATTCTGATTTGTACAGCAATATTCTGAACTTTGACTCTGAAGATACCTCAGATATAAGTGAAGACTTCCAAGCGAGAGATATTGCCGACTTAGATATTATACAGACCACAGACCCTAGTAAAGAACAAGAAAATAGCGAGCTTAAGCAAGAGGACGCAGGGCAAATTAAAATTATCCAAAACGAGAATGCAGGAATAAAAGAAGATCTCGATAGAATATATAATGAACAAGTTAATTACATTCTTATCAGTAAAGGTCTAGACTTATCCTCTGCTAAAGTTAAAATAAACAGAATAGTTAATGATAATTTTAGAGCTCTGAGTGGAATTAGACCTCAGTTGATTGAAAAAATTCAAAATGATGGTTCAAAAATATTTGATATTATTATTGGACCTTTTGCAAACAAATCGAGGATGGATAAAATAGCTGAAAGTTTAACAAAGAATAATTATTCCTTCACTCTTGAAAGTGCAATGTAAGTTAGGTTGTAGATAATGGTAAAGAAAATTCGTTCATATTTTTTAACCGGCCTTGTGGTGTCGGCGCCAGTTGCTATTACTCTTGCTGTTGGGTGGTGGTTTATAAATAAAATTGATGCAATTTTTACACCTTTATTACCGGATAAATTTTTGCCTGAAAATATTTTACCATTCTCGATTCCAGGAGTTGGGCTTGTTATCGGCTTCATCCTTCTGACTTTTTTTGGTTTCCTTGCGGCTAATTTTCTTGGTACAGGTTTTTTGAGATTTGGAGAGTCATTACTAAATAGAACACCTGTTTTGAGAAGTATATACAAAGGTTTAAAGCAAATTTTTGAGACAGTTTTTTCTGAGGATGGAAGAAACTTCTCAAAGGCTGCTGTTATTGAATATCCTAGAAAAGGTGTTCATTCCGTTTGCTTTGTATCTACCGATACAAAAGGTGAGCTGCTTAAAAAAATATCAAAAGATAACGAGGTGTATTTATCAGTTTTTTTACCAACAACTCCAAATCCAACATCAGGTTTTTTATTATTCTTACCAGAAAAAGATGTCAAGATTCTTGATATGTCAGTTGAGGATGCTGCAAAATTAATTATATCAGCCGGTCTAGTTAATCCTGATTGATAATCTAACTTATTATATATTTATATTCGTGCGCTTCGTAGAAATCAAATAACCTTTTGTATCTTGATCTCTGTTCCGCATTGTTCAATATTCCATCAAGAATGCCCTTGCTATCATCTTCAGCTTTCTTACCAATTTCACTAATTAGATTTTCATTTAATACCTTAAAATCTCTAAACCCGGATTGCCTAAAACCAAATATATCACCATAGCCACGTATTAGCATATCCTCTTTTGCAATTTGATATCCATCACTACTTTCTCTTATAATTTTTAGACGATTTTTAGAAACTTCATTGAGAGTGTTATCATGCAATAATACGCACCATGCTTCTTGATCATTTCTCCCAACACGGCCTCTTAATTGATGGATTTGGCTCAAACCAAAATTATTTGCATTTTCAATTACAATAATATTTGCAGCTTTAATATCAATACCAACTTCAATAACCGATGTTGCTACAAGTATATTGGTCCTGTCTTCAAGAAAGTCATTCATTTGAATATCACGATCTTTCTCAGTCATCTTTCCATGAATAATTGAAATGTCGTGCTTCATATTATGCTTTAAAAAATCATAGCGATCGTTGACTGACATGTTGTTACTCTCGTTAGATTGAATCTGGGGGCATACCCAAAAAACTTTATTTTTGCTATTACAGATATTGTTAAGCCTATCTATAATCGTTGCGACTTTTGATATGGATATGATGGTAGTTTTGATCTCTTTCTTATTGGGAAGGCTTTCAAGCTCAGATAAGTCAATATCACCGTATTTTATTTGTATTAGCGTTCTTGGTATGGGTGTTGCAGTCATCAATAATAAATCAGCTTTACCTGCTACCGATTTTCTCTGCAAAGATAGTCTTTGGTGAAGTCCAAATCTGTGTTGCTCATCAATTACTACCAAACCAAGGCTACTATACGTAATATTCTCCTGGAATAGCGAGTGTGTTCCAATAATAGCGTGTATATTACCATTACTAATTTCTTCTAATATAACTTTTCGATCATCTGCAGTCGTACTTGAGGTTAATAGGCAACATTTGACATTCGAACCCAGTACAAATTTTTTAAAATTCTCGTAATGCTGTTTCGCAAGTATTTCTGTAGGTGACATTAGCGCGAATTGGTGACCCGAAAAAATACATTTCAACCCTGAGAAAAAAGATACCATTGTTTTACCGCTGCCAACATCACCTTGCAAGAGTCTTATCATTTGATTTGGTTTTGACATATCAGCATATATTCGACTAATCGCTTTATTTTGAGACTCCGAAAGCTTAAAAGGAAGCGCACTTTTTAATTTATCAATAATTGGATTTTCACTGGACATCTCTATACCATTCGATTTCATTCGCAGTCTTCTAATATGTTCAATTTTAATCTGATTTATCAGCACTTCATCGTAGGCTAGTCTTTTTGTTGGGTTTTCAGTAGCGGTGGCATTAAAATAATCTTTATTCGGTATGTGAATGTCTTTAAAGGTCTCAATAATGCCCTTCCAACCATTTTCACACAGAAAAGACTCACTGTGCCAATCTATGAAGGGTTCCATTTTATCTATAAACTTAAATATATTATCTATTGTTTGTATGATTTGCTTATTTGATAAACCGGCAGTCAGTGAATATAGCGGCTCAAATTCTCTTTGGGTTGAAAATTCATCGAATGACAGTATTAAATCCGGATGAGCGATTTGTTTCTTTGAACCAATCTCTTTTACTTTACCTGAAATATACTTTGTATCCCCAACTTTTAACTTTGACTCCATATAAAACGGTAACTTAAAGTAAATAAGGTTTAGGATTCCAGTTCCATCATAAATGTCAAATTGATGAGGCACGTTTCTGAAGCCCTTCTTGTGTTTCTCTATTTTACCGCAAACTGTTTGAGTCACACCATCCTGGAGATCTCTAATTTTAGTTATATTATTCCTCTGGACTATCTTATTTGGAAAATGCCACAATAAGTCAATTATGCGAACTCTCTCTTTTCCTAGTAATCTACAGTATTTATAATAGCTTTGTTCGCCAACGCCTTTGATGCTTGACAAGTCTGTGAATAATCCATTAATTGCATGATTTTCCATAATAAAAATTGTAATTTTTGCAAATGAGACATAATTTATTAAGTACGCTAATATTATTTTAATTTTTATGAAAAACGAATTTCAAAATAGACTAATCTACAGATCTTGGCACAGGGGCACAAAAGAATTGGACCTCATACTTGGTAATTTTATTTCAGATAATATTAACCAAATGTCAGAAGATGAGATAACTGAGTTTGAAGCGCTATTACATTCAGAAGACCCCGACATCTATAAATGGATTGTTAAGTTTGAAGTTCCAAGTGATAAGTCTTTAAATGATATTATAATTAAAATTAGAGAATATCTTAAAGTTAATCAAATTAATGTTCTCAGCTGATGAATTGCATAAAAATATTTGCATAAAAGGCACGCCACAAAGCTCTCAAACGCTAGCCCTCTTGCAATATCACCAAAATAACGATGAAAATTTAATTTATGTCGTTAGTTCTAATGATGAAATTAATCAGTGTTACTCATCAATAAAATTTATCAATAAGACTGTAAAAGTTATAAAATTAAGCGAGTGGGATTGTCCCTTTTATGACAATTTTGGTCCATCAAGGTCTATTAAAGCTTCACGAATAAATAACATCATAAAACTTAAAAAGTACATAAAGAATAATTATAAATTTATACTCATAACAACCATAAACTGTCTATTGCAAAGGATTCAAGATTTTGACATATATAAGGAACGAAAGGTTGAGATCGGTGAAAATGTAGTATACTCAGATCTTATAGAACATATTGAGAAAATAGGATATGAAAAGGTTGATAATGTTATTGAGGTTGGGACATATGCAAATCGGGGTGGTATTGTTGACCTATTTAGCCCTAATTACAACTACCCCATTAGATTAGATTTTTTTGGTGATAGCATTGACTCGATTCGATATTTCGATTTTCAAAATCAAAAAACAATTAAGTCTGCAAAAACTATAAATATATTCCCATTCTCAGAGATATACTTCTTTGAGGATAATATTAATAATTTTCGACGTTCGTATATCCATAACTTTAAGAGAAAGGAAAAAGACTACATATATGAGAGCGTTACATCAGGACTGAGACTAAATGGTTTAGAGCAATATTTGCCACTTTTTTTTAAAAAACTAGATACGATTACTTCCGCTATTCCAAATTCGCGAATTGCTATTTCTGAGACTGCTACGTTTGAAGCAGATCTAGCTATGAAAAGCATTGGTGAGGTTTATGCATATAAATTAACTTTGAATGAAGGCGATGATTTTGTTAAGGATATGATGAAGCCATTAAAACCAAATGAACTTTACGTGGGTACAGGTGAGTTAAATAAAATATTAAAAAATAAAATTCTTGTTCTATCAACATCACAAAATCCAAATTTTAATAATATTGAAAGCTATGATTTTTTTGATGCAAGCATTGACTCAATAGATGATAGTGATCTTGTGGGAAATGTTGGTATTGAAAAAAAACAAGAAAATATTGTGAGCATAATCAGCAGGCACCAAAATAAATTCCCAATTCTAGTTACTGCGCAAAATACAAAAAATGCAGCATCCTATATTACAAGTATTTTCCCAAAATTTGAGGAAGTAAAAATAATAGATAACCAGGATGAAATTCATGGAAACAATAAAATATACATAACAAATAAAATTGAAGTGGGAAATATTATTACCAAGGATTGTCTCTACCTATCGTATGATAAAATATTCAATATTAAGAGCATTATAAAAAATCAAAATAAAAAGAAATCTATAAATTACCTCAAAGAAATTACCTCACTTAATGTAGGAGATTTTATTGTTCATAGAGATTATGGAATTGGTAAATTTGAAAGTTTAAAAAAAATTACAACAAATTCAGTTACGTATGATTGCCTAGAGTTGAAATATAGGGGTAATGATAAGGTTCATCTTCCTGTCGAGAATATTGATTTGCTATCATTATATTCTCATTCTAATAATGATAATATCGAGCTTGATAAATTAGGTGCGGCGAGTTGGCAGTATAGAAAAGCTAAGGCAAAAGATAGAATAAAAGAAATAGCCTTTGAATTGATAAATCTCGAAGCAAAAAGAAAAATGTCAACCGCTCCAATTATAACTCCAGATAGCAGGTATAATGAATTTATATCCCACTTTCCATACTCTGAAACAGATGATCAGGAAAAAGCGGAGAAAGATATTATAGATGACCTAAAGAAGGGTGTTCCAATGGACAGGCTAATATGCGGCGATGTTGGTTTTGGAAAAACAGAGCTCTCACTTAGGGCTGCTTTTCTATCTGTATCGAGTGGATATCAAGTAATAATATTAGTACCAACGACATTACTTGCTAGACAACATTTTGAAAGCTTCAATGATAGGTTTAGGAAATTTTCAGTAAATATTGATTGCTTAAGTAGGTTTGACTCTAAAATGAGACGTAATGAAATTTTGGAAAATATACGAAATGGAAAAACGGACATAATTATTGGCACTCATGCACTATTAAGCGATGACATTAAATTTAAAAATTTAGGATTAATTGTAATTGACGAAGAACAAAATTTTGGCGTCAAACAGAAAGAATATCTCAAGAAGCACTCTCTAAGGGCACACATATTATCAATGTCTGCGACTCCAATACCACGAAGTTTACAGCTTTCCCTCCATGGAATACGTGATATGTCATTAATTTTTAGTCCGCCAGAAGGCAGGTTACCAATAAGAACAACGGTTAATTACTTTGAGCCATCATTAGTAAGGGGAGCTATTCTAAAGGAAAAAGAAAGAAATGGTCAATCGTTTATAATATGCCCAAAGATAAAAGATATCTCAAAGATCGAAGACTTTGTCAAAAAAAATATTCCAGAGATAAAATATGTAATTGCTCACGGGAAACTAAAGAATCATGAAATGAGGAGGATTATGGATGATTTTTACGAAAATAAATATGACTTGATAATTGCAACTTCCATAGTGCAATCTGGTCTTGATATACCAAATGCAAACACGATCATAATTACAAACTCACACAATTTTGGTTTATCCCAAATATATCAAATAAGGGGTAGGGTGGGCCGTTCAAAAATTCAATCATCAGCGTACATAACACTGCCACGTCGTAATATGACAAGGAATGCACTAGCAAGGCTCCAAATTTTACAAAATTTAGATAGTTTAGGTATGGGCTTCATACTTGCTTCTCACGATTTGGATATACGCGGTGCTGGTAATTTATTAGGTAGCAAGCAATCAGGTCATATAAGAGATGTTGGTATCGAGCTTTTTAACTCAATGCTGGAGGATGAAATTAATAATATTAAACATAGACCATCAGAAGAAAAGGATTGGTCACCCATCATTAAAACAAATAATTCATATTATATTCCAGAAGATTATATAAATGACATAAAAGTTAGAATGAGCATATATCGAAGACTTTCAGAGTCTCGACAACAAAACGAACTTGATGACATGAGGGGTGAGCTAATAGATAGATTTGGTATATTACCAAAAGAGGTAAGTGAGCTATTGATGATTTTATCTCTCAAATTAAAATGCAAAAACCTAAATATAAGCAAAGTTGAGTTCACCAAAGCGGGAGTCAACATATCCTTCAATGAAAAATATTTTACTGAGCAAAACAACTTATTTGTTTGGATTAAGAATAATCATAGCTTTGCACAAATAAAAAAGAATAATCTTCTATTTGTAAGATGTTTTGATAAAGAAACTCCTGAGTCAGAGTCAGCGATGGATATAATTGATAGCTTAGGAAAATTTATCACTCAGCATTAATAGACCAGCTATTAATCTTGTAACCATCAAGTGATAATGTTGCTGGCTGCTTCACTCGATTGCTTGTTGCAACCCACTGGTGTGGCCAGTGAAATAGAGGTATGATGTAATGACCTGAAATCAATAGCCTATCTAGTGACTTAGCCGCTGCAATAAAATCCTCTTTCTTTTTACTAGCGATCAAATTATCTATCATTTTATCAATATTTTGATCTTTGATTCCTGCATAGTTTCTGCTTCCTATGTCGTCTGCACTTTTACTCCCCCAATAAAAGTATTGCTCATTACCAGGCGATAGCGATGCGTACCAAAAATGCTCAATTATATCAAAGTCAAAGTTTTGCTTCCTTTTTTGGTACTGTGTAGAGTCCACCATCGTGATAATCAGTTCAATACCAATTCTCTCAAGATTTTTCTTATAATTAAGGGCGTATTTTTCCTGTCTTTTATCGGATATTAAAAATTCAATAACAAATGGTTCTTGTGTTTTTGCATCAATAAGCTTTGAATTTTCTAAAATATAGCCATTAGACTGAAAGATTTTTAGGGCATCTTGCAACTTATCTCTCATATTCTTCTTACTTAATAACTCAAAATTAGCATAGTTTGTATTATATATATTGACTGCGCTTTCACCCATAAGGCTTGCCTCGAGTGGGGAAATAGGCGTGTTTACAGAGGATAAATATGAATTATCGTAAAAACCTAAAGTCCTATTATACAGGCCATGATAAAGATTTTTATTTATCCATTCAAAATCAAAGAGTGAAGATAGTGCAGACCGGATATTTATATTTGATAGCTTCTCTTTTCTTGTATTCATAGCCAAGCCAAGCATTCCAGCAGGCGTCTTTTTCGAAATATTCAAAAGGTTTATATCACCATTTATCACCTTCTTTTCAGATTTTAAATTGTTCCATCTTGTTGGATCCCATACCTGGTAAAGGTCAAAAAGACCGGCTTTAAAAGCCTCAAATCTTGAATTATCATCGAGATAATAGTCGATAGAAATTTTTTCAAAATTATTCATACCCTTGTTTATATTTAGATCCTGCGCCCAATAATTAGGATCTTTTATATAAGTGATATTTTTACCTTGATCTATTTTGCGAACCGTATAAGGACCTGATCCAATTGGTATGTCTAGATTTGCTTCCAAAAATCGTCCATTACCATAAATATGCTCAGGCAGAATAGGCATTAAGCCCAGAATTAGGATTAATTCTCTGTCATCATCATTATCATTGATTGTAAACTTTATGCTATTGTCAGAAGTTATGCTCGCCTTCTTCACTCTTGAGTAATAATTTCGATGATTAGGTCTTCCAAATTCTCTTAACTGGTTGAAGGAAAAAAGCACATCAGAAGGGTTAATTTTATTGCCATCGGAGAAATGAGCTTGATCATTTATATGAAATTCGATCCATTTACGATCTTCAGGATATATGATTTTCTCAGCAATTTGACTATATAATGAAAAAGGTTCAGAATAATTTCGAGATAACAGACTTTCAAATATATAATTTTTAATACCATATGCAGTCCTTCCTTTAACAATGAAGGGATTCATTGAGTCATAAGTCCCCAAGGAAGCTAGCCTTAACGTACCTCCTTTCGTTGCGTTTATATTCGCATGTTGATAACTATCGAACCCAGAGCTAAGAGTTGGCTCCCCGTGCATTGATATGGAATTTTGTTCATAAATTTCAGTAGCAGAAACAATGGTTGCTGATTCAATAGCCAAAAGGATGATCAGAAGCATGAACCATGTTTTAATTTTTATGTTTAATGTCATATAAAATCTGTTATTATTTCAATTGTAATGACGCATTTTAAAATTGTTTGAACCTTATAATGTCACATATAGATAAATACATAATATCATTTTTTGTTTTTTTATTTGTTATGTCAACTGCATATGCTGATAATCACGATAATAAACCTGCATGGGATAAGATTTGTGAAACCAAAGATGCCAACACTATTTGTCAAATAAGCTATGGGCAGAATATGGATTACGGAGATCAAACTGTATGGTTCTCACGTGTTGGAGTTGTAGAGCTTAATGGCGAGCAAAAGAAATTATTTATTCATGCTCCGCTCGGCGTTAAAATACAAAGTGGGGTTCTATATCAAATTGATGATTATCAAACAAATTCAATGCCTTATAACGCATGTTATAACGTGCAGGGATGCCAAGGTCTTCTGGAAATTGATAACACAACCATACAACAGTTGAAGGATGGTAATGTAATTAAGATGAGGTTCACGTCTGTCAACGGTAAAGCAATAGATGCTTCAGTCTCTCTTATTGGCTTTACGAAGGCTTATAATAAATTAAATTAGTGTTTAAGATTTTTTATTGATTTATAACTTCCATCAACATATTCATCAAAAAAATTATACAACTCATCATGGGTAATCGGTTCATCTGAGTCATCTAATTCAAGATTTTGCTCGGATACATAGGCAATATACTCCGTTTCACTATTTTCTGCTAACAGGTGATAAAATGGTTGATCTTTAGTTGGCCTAATTTTTTGAGGTATTGACATAAGGTATTCTTCAGTATTTGCATATTCTGGATCTATATCAAACACAACACCCCTAAATGGATAATATTTATGTTTTACTATTTGCCCAATATTAAATGTAGCTTTTTTACTATTCTTCATTTTTTTGTTTCCATTTCTCGTGATTCCATAGCCACCATTCGGATGGATTTGATAGTATCCAATTTCTATAAATATTATTTATTTTAATTGTTATATTCAAGATAGTATTATCTTTATCCTTGTTTTTTCCCATGTCGATCTTGTCAATAGCAAAGGTGTAATTGGAATTTCTTTCTCTATCAGCTCTTATTGTGTAAATATTAGCGCCAGTTCTGCGCACTAGCAATGCTGGAACTGTATTGCAATAGGCCTTATGCCCTAAAAAATCTATTTTTATTCCGTTGAAGCGTCTTTCATCGCAAACCAAAAAAATATTAATATTATTATTTATTATTTTAGTAAGGTCGATTGCCGTTACATTAAATTTTTCGTAACAACCTCCTGTAAAGATTTGTGACCTTCGTTTAAGTATAAATCCATCAATAAATGGATTACTTATATGTCTATAGACACAGGCAGTTTTTTGACCTGATTGATAGAATGGTACGCCTGTGACTTCCCAATTACTGAAATGTGCCGCAACATAAATATTACCTTTTCTGTCTTGATCTGGTAGTTTAGGATAGCTGAATTTTTTCTTTTTCAGCATCGTTTTAATCATAGCTAACTCTGCCATATTCTGACCAAAATGGTAATAAATTAATTTAGCATATTGATGCGACTCTCTCTCACTTAAATTCATATATTTACTGAGTTGGCCCTTAAGCCTCTTTTTTCTTTTTCGAGAAAAAGACATGAATAACAACATACTCAAATAGCCAGTTATCTTTGAACCCAAAGCTACTGGGACTAATGAAATCAGGTAATAAAAAAAGAGAACAAATAAATATTCAATAAATTGCCTTATTCTTTTCATATCAAATACATTATTTATTAAGTGATAGACCCTCTGTCAGGAGTATATTTCGGATCCTCCTCGACCTGTTCAAGGTTAAGAAGCCAATATTTCTAACAGCAGAATATCCTACATTGTTATTCATCATGCTCTGATACAGTAAATTTACAGACTTATACCTTTTATAAATATCAAGCCAACGCATATTATTATAGCTACTTAAAATGGATTTTGTACCAGGGTCTTTTGCATCATTATCTAATAATAAATTAGAAAAAGTAATTATATCTCGTAATCCAAGGTTGAGGCCTTGAGCTCCTATAGGGGGTATTACATGCGCGGACTCCCCAACCAATATTACTCTATTTCGATATAATTTTTCGACGTTAATTGTTTCGCTAGGAAGTATTGAATATTTATTGTTCGTAATTGTATTACCAAGGTATGTGGAGAGACTATCGTTAATTATTTTATTAAGATTATCCCAATCAAGACTATCAATCTTTTCAGAGTCATCAATCATCACAATTGCAGATTTTTTATTACTTGTTGGAACCGACGTAAGCAAACTACCATTTCGATGGATTTCAAAACTTGTGTTGTTATTTGGAATACTATGATCAATTTCGGTAACTAAAATGCTCTCTTTGTAGGTTTTTTTTGAGTAATTTATTTCTGCTAATTCTCTTATAATTGAATTACGGCCGTCTGCACCAATTACCAAGTCGAATTCCGCTGCCCCATCTGATGTATTGAGAATTGTGCTGTTTAGATTATCCTCTAGGCCTTCTATAAATTCACCCTTAAAAATGATAGAGTCATTATTTCTTATTTCTTTGTAAAGCCGGTCAGCCAAAAAATTATCTCTAATGTTATAGGCAAAACTATCGAGATTAATTTCTTCAGCGTCGAAGTCTATAATTTTCTTTTTTGTTTTTAATTCATCTATGATTTTAAATTTTTTTAATTTTGAGATTTGTAGTTGTGACTTATCCAGGCCCAAAAGTCGTTCATATAAGTTAAATGAGGTTGCTAATATTGCTGTAGTCTTAAATTCACTGTATTTCGGCTTTTTCCCAAACAAAGTTATATTTATATGGTTAATTGTGCTTAATTGAAGAGCTAATGTCATACCAATTATACCTGAGCCAACGATCGCAATCTTATATTTCTGCATCTATTCTATATTCTTAAATAAATTAAAGAGGTCATGTTGACCTTCAAAACCAATCCCCGGATTCTCGTTTAATTTGAGGTATCCATCATTTAATTGGTAATTATCATCATATCCAGAAAAAACTCCAAACACATTTGGGTAAGCTTCACACATTGATAGCCCAAATCCGCAAGCTATATGAAGTGACATCTGGTTGCCACCGTGGGGCATAATCGAACTAACATCCCAGTTAATCGCTTCTAACTCCTTTAGCACCTCATTGAAATAACTGATCCCATAACTTTGGGGTACATCTATTTGAATTATGTCTTGACTCTCACGAAAACCACCGTACTTTGCCAGATTAAGAAAATCTTGAATCGAGTACAGATTTTCGCCACCTGCAACGGCATTACCATATAGATTTATAAATTCATTGTATCTCGAAAAATTTGATGGATGTGTCGGCTCCTCAAACCATTTTAAGCCATAGGAAGATAGCTCTTTCGCGTAGCTAAGGTAATTGCTTTCTTTGAGTCCACCATTTGCGTCTAAGGCGACTTTTTCTGCCGAGCCGGTTGCTTCAATAGCCGCTTCCACTCTCATAATATCCTCTTTGATAGGAGCGCCACCTATCTTTATTTTCATTAAACGATACCCATTATCAAAATTTCTTTTTATCTCATCTTTGAGGTCATCAATGGTCTTGCCCACGTCATAATAACCGCCCCCAACATAACAAAACATCTTATCGGTAGATGTATAATTAGGAAATTTAATCGATAATAGCTTGTATAGTGGCAGATCTTGTGATTTTGCAATTGCATCCCATAAGGCTGTTTCAATTGTTCCAATGGGCACAGATCTCTCCATGTCACCACCAGGCTTTTCTCCGACAAGCATTACATGAAGGGCTTTCATTGTATCAATGCATCCATCATCATCGAGTAGATCGTTATCACTAGCATTTAATAGGCGAGGTATAAATCTATTGCGCATTTGATCACCGCATGCATATCTCCCCGTAGAATTGAATGCGTAACCTGTGTGTGTATTTTTTCCATCATCAATTACTACTTTGACAATTGAGGTTGTCATTTCTTTAAATGAGAACATTGAATTACTTAGGGAAAGATTAAGTTTAATTGAGTTTTCCTTTATATCAATAATCTTCATTTATGGCTCCTATTATTTTTTGTCATATACGATGCAAACGGTATGCATGATAATATTAAAAAAATTCTAAGACAATGACAAGTTGCTATAAAAGCCGATTCTACCCCGATTGCAAGTGAGAGCAGAAGCATTTCAGTAAAGCCACCGGGCGCCATAGATAAATATAAGGCTCTTGGATCCATAGCTACGATATTACTACTGATAACTGCAATGGCTAAAGCTGTACTTATCATTATGATTGCCATAACGAAGCCGTGAGTAACGGTATCTTTGAATTCTTTTTTTGTGATACCATGAAATCTTACCCCAAGACTTGTGCCAAGTATAATCTGCGCAGAAGCAACAATAAAAGAGGGTGGCTTCACTTCCGTTAATGATGTGAGGTGAAAAAAGGCACTAAGCAAAAGTGCCCCAAAGAGAGCGCCCCCGGGTAATTTATACTTTAAGCCTAAAATACTTCCTACCACTGCACAGAACAGCATGATAAACCAATCTGAAAAACCAATAAGGTGTAGCGGAGGATTTTCAATAATAATGCGAGCAAAATCTGTATTGAAATAGAATTTAATAATTATAGCGCTGGTAATGACAACTAGAGCAATCCGGAGTGAGTGTACAAGTATCATTTTTCTCTCATCTGCACCGGCATCAGAGCCAATAAACACCAGTTCGGCTAGGCCACCTGGAGGTGCAGAAAATATCGACGTTACCACATCCCATTTGGCGATTTTACGATAGTAAATATAACCGATTAAAGACACGATAAAGGCATAAATGAACACAAGGGAGATTCCTTTGGGCCAGCTATAGACTTGCTTCAAAATTTCGGGTGTAAACGAGGTGCCGATCAGAACACCTAAAATTGGTAAAGCAACTCTTCGTAGCCTATTATCAATGTCAAAGTAGCCAATGGGTATTGATAAAAAAAGTGAAATAGTAAAAGAGCCAAGCATCCATGGTAGAGGAAAATTATATAGCGCAAAAAGATACCCACCAACAAAACCCATTAATAGAGAAATAATGTTCTTAACAATGAAATTGTGCATCTAGTGTGAATTTGGTTATTAATAGGTACCCTTAAAGTAATACAATATACAATTATTACAAGCCGTAATTGTGATGAAAAATTGCCGTATAGCTCAGCTAATCATTATTATTTGAATAAGTGTAAGCAGCAGCAGTCCTGCCATAGTATAATTGAATATTTTCAATCTGCTGTTCGTCATAAGACGACGAAATTGTTGGCCCAGTAAAGCCCATAAACATTGGCAGGGAAGATTTGCAAGTGAAAAGGCCGCGGTTACGAGGATAATACCCGATAATGAATTTGTTGGTGAGTATATAGAAATTGCAGTCAGTGACATACTCCAGCCTTTTGGGTTAACCCACTGAAATAGTAAAGCCTGGAAAAATGATAATGGTTTTGATTTTTGCTCACCATTTTTTTCAATGCCTGATGAGGATATTGCAATTCTGTACGATAGATATATTAGATACCCTCCACATAGTAACTTAAGAATTATTTGTGTAAAAGGAATTGCATTAAAGATTTCCATTAGACCAATTCCCACACCGAAGACGAGTGTACTAAATCCTATATTGATACCAAGTATGTGGGGAAAAGTTTTACGAAAGCCAAAGTTGGTTCCAGAAGCCATTAGCATAATATTATTCGGACCCGGCGTTATTGAGGCTACGAATGCAAAAATAAAGAGTGCGAAAATTACTTCAATGCCCATCAACTCAATCATCAACAGAATTTATTTAGAATATAATCTTGCGCTTTTGATTTGTGATATTTGATATTTGGTATTCCCAAATCCACAGGCTCAGGGTCAACTATTTCAATAAGCGCATTATTTTGTATTGCATACCTTAAAGCTATATTTGTTATATTTACACTGAACGAGGTACCCATAAATATGTAGTGATCGGCATTTCTCATCCAAGACTCTGCTTCAGACATTCTGTATTGATCGGTGTAATACTCATCAAATAATAATATGAAAGGACGCAGGGACTTCCCCAGTTCTGGTTTTTTTGTTTCTTTTGATATTTTAAATGCATCAAGAAGTTTTATTTTGATGTCATTATTTTCTCCGTCAATCAGTTCATCAACCTCATCCCATGGAGCATCTGTTAGCTCTAAAAAATGATCCATCTCATCATAAATCAGTGCTTTATCAAGTCTTCCGTGAATCGGAATATAGTTTTGGTTTCCGGCTTTGCCATCCAAGCCGTCAACATTTTGTGTAATAAGTCTTTTGTTTGATAAAAAATGATGGACTTTATTTGGCATGACATTTCGATATGATGCAAATCTTTTAAAGTACCATAGAAGAAACTCTTCTGGATTTTTCTGATACATATGACGTGTCGCCATCTCTTGCGGTGTGTAATTTACGCTTCCAATAGTCCAGAACCCGTCGTTCCCTCGGAAAGTTGGTATACCACTTTCCGCACTTACACCAGCGCCTGTTATATAAAGAGTATTTTCAGTCATAAGAAGTTATAACACGATTACTTTGAATTAAGAATCACCAATATTCTTGACTAAGCTATCAGAGATACCAATGGCCGCTGCTTCATATGCGTCAAAAATAATATCAGCGCCTAGTACCTCAAGCTCATTCGTATCCTCTTTGGTCCTTGATGGAACAATGATTTTTCCATCAAAGCCATATTTCCTCGCTTGTATAATTGATCTTTTTTGGGCTTCATATTCAGGCAGAGCCAATATAATAACTCTTAATTTACCAAATCTAAGTTTAGACCAAAATCCGGGATCTTCCGCGTCGGCAAAAGCTACCCTTCTATTTTTTTTAATAAAACTTTTTACAAGATCGGTATTACTATCAAAACCAGCCGACTTAATCTTATTTTCTTGTAAAAGTTCAAGAATTGCGCCACCAAATCTACCTAAGCCAAGTATCATAACTTCGGAATCACCACATGTATGCGGTTCTTCATCAGGATGGTGCGTCTTTCTTTCGACTCTAACTATATAATCTTCGATTAACTCATATATCTTGTGGGCATGCTTATTTAGGATTGCTGCTATAATAAAGCTTACACTTACAGATAAGATGATGCCCGATATAATGCTTTCATCGATAATAATTTGACTGCTCAAAATAGATAAAACAATGAGTGAAAACTCTGAAAATGTAGTTAGTGATATCGTCATGAGAAAGGCTGTATACGCTCTGAGTTTGAAGAAGATAAGTAATGAAAATAGTATGATTGATTTTATGATTAGAAGTGACATTAATATCAAGAATAATTGAAATGAGTCACTGGTGAGAGTTATTTGCATTCCAATTGAGACAAAAAAAGCTAGCAATAGCATTTCTCTTAAACTCCAAATTTTCTCAGACAGTTTTTCAGCTGAACGATATCCAGATAGAAGGATACCTAATACCAGAGCGCCAATTTCTCCAGTTAGTCCGAAATATTTAAATACATATGCCCCGAGGAAGAGTGCAATTATCAACGTTGCAAGAAGGAGTAACTCTTCATCATCCTCAATCCGGTTTAGAATAAATTTGATTAATGGTATAAATATAGGTATAGCAAGAAGATATAGCGTATTAAGAGATAAATTGTTTGATTGCATATATCCTAAAAGAAATAGGGCTATGATATCTTGAAAAATAATAATTAGAACAGACAAGCGTCCATGGAATGAGGTTAACTCCTTTCGGCTTTCAAGTGACTTAGTTGCGATAACAGTGCTCGAAAAGGAAAGGGCGATACAAATAATAATTTTCCCTTCTATCGGCAAGTCAATTCCAGATAAGAGGAGGTAAATAGCTGTTATGAAGATAGTATGGATGAGCACAACTATTAGCAAATATCTATTTAAAAAGGCTGAAGGTTTTATCTTCAAGCCGATAGAAAATAATAATAATTCGACACCAATCTCGGCTGGCATACTTAGAAGTCCAATATCATCCGACATTCCCAGCATTGTGAATATATACCCAGACAATATAAACCCAACAAGGGGAGGAAGGGATATAATCCTAAATAGTTGACCAACCAAAAAAGCTCCAGTCATCCAGATAAGCACTAATTCCATTTATCTAAGTCCAAATTTTTTCCTCTCAAGTGGTTTATCCACAAGGGCTGACGACATTAACCACCCATTAACTTACCTAGATTGAAAATTATACTTATCAGAACTGATTCTATTCAGATGCGGCATTTCGATGGGTACAAGTAGTATACAAAGGTTTTTCATAAGAGCGCCATTATTATTTGGCGTTATATTCATTTTTCAGTTCATATATGTAGTTCCATCTCTTGCAAACAACGGTATAACATCCGTTAATAGTTTTGTTGAGGAAAAGCATTCGGCGACAGACTTTCGATCACGAAAACAAAACTCTAGTGGTCAAAGGTCAGACTCTGGATTTGATTTTATAATAGCACTCGAACGTGAGAATATATCGAATGCTGGTACACTCACAATGGACTTTGATGATGATGGTAACACCAATGTTTCAATAAATACGGCTAGCACACCGGTTAATTCTTATTTGGTCTTTATGAATGATAATCACTCTAAATCTGACAGGGTCGATGAAATTGGTCAAATTATTTTTGATAATGAAATATATGGATTTTCTAATGATCCTACGAAGACTATATTTTTGACAAATGTATCTAAAAGTGGCGCCACATATCCAGTTTCAAGTAATGACGGATTCAGTGCAAGAGAATTAGAAAACTTCAATCTTTATACTGATACAACAACTTTTTCAACAACATCTCATGACTGGGTCTCGATTGGATCAGATAGTAAAACCCTTAGAATAGGTGTCAAAAACGGAACATATGGGGATTATATTAGAGTATTTACTGCCGTCGAACAGGAGCCAACCGTTGACTTTAATCTCACAAGCTCTAGCGCAGCAGAGTCATCTTCATCAGCTAACTTAACAGTAGATTTATCAGACTCTTATTCAGAGAACGTGACTGTAGACTATACTGTTACTGGCACGGCTACAGGCAGCGGCACTGATTATACATTAGCAAACGGTACATTAACAATAACATCAGGCAACACATCGGGTACAATAACAATAGCGAGTATTGTGAATGATACGCTCGATGAAAATAATGAAACGGTGATTGTTACGCTCTCTA
>CACBED010000003.1 GCA_902538185.1 uncultured OCS116 cluster bacterium | reverse complement strand
TAAAGCAGGAATTAGCATAAATATTCCTAATATTATGAGGAATATTCCTATTATTTTTATGATTGGGTAAAATCTCATTCTTATTGTGATTTGGTTTATAGCTCAGTAAATATATGCTGCTGATATTCTGTAGAATTTAACAAACTCATCTCATATTCTTTCGTCTCAACTTTGCTATCAATATTAATACCATATAACAACGATGGAAGTATAAATGTATCGTAACCATCTTCTATTTGATATGTATCATACAAAATGACTGCTTCGTATGCATTTTCCAAATCTGTAGTGATTTGAAGTTTATCATTTACAGAAATCAACCTATCCGAAAATACTAAATATGCAAAACACGTCATGTCTCTATGTAGTATATTTCGTTCACAATCTTTGCTCAAATCCACTGGTCTTGAATTATATTGATTTGATTTTTTATCAATCTTTTTTTCGCCCATCCTGTATTATACCTGTATTATTTGATAGATTTACCAATATCGATCATAATATCATCAATATCTTCAAGACCAAGAGACATTCTTAATGTAGTTTCGGTTATTCCCAAATTCATGCATTCAGTATCTGATAAATTTCGATGCGTTGTAGTTTTTGGGTGAGTGATTAAAGTCCTTGCATCACCAAGGTTGTTAGATATCTTTATAAGGTCAAGTTTATTTAGGAAATCAAATGCTTCCTTTTTACCGCCATCAACTTTGAATGTAACAATAGGACCGCCTCCGGTCATTTGTTTTTGAGCAATATTGTATTCTGGATGGGATTTGTGACCCGGATAAATAACTTCTTTGACGTTCGCTAGATCAACCAAATAATCTGCAATTTTTTTTGCGCTTTCAATTTGCCTGTCAGTTCTTAACGAGAGCGTTTCCAGACCTTTCATCATTATCCAAGCATTAAACGGGCTCAATGCTGGCCCAGTATGCTTTAGATAGTCATGTAATTTATTTTCAATAAATTCAGAGTCACCCAAAATTACACCCCCCAAACATCTACCTTGTCCGTCAATATGCTTTGTTGCAGAATAAATTACGATATCAGCTCCAAATTCCATTGGTCTTTGTCTTAAAGGTGTAGCAAAGACATTATCAATGATCACTTTGATGTTATTTGCTTTTGCAATCTGAGATAGTTTCTCAATATCAATTATTTCAAGCATTGGATTTGTAGGAGTTTCAAAGAAAAATACTTTGGTATTTTTCTTTATTGATTTCTCCCACTCGTCAATTTTATTAGCCCTTACAATTGTTACCTCTATCCCATAATTTGGAAGGATATCTTTCAAAATTGACAAACATGAACCAAATAATGCGTCTGCGGCGACAATGTGATCTCCCGACTGCACATTTGTGAAGATTGCCCAAAATACAGCAGCCATCCCAGATGATGTCAGTCTAGCGGCTTCAGCACCTTCCATTTCACATAATTTCTTTTCTAGCATTGTAAGATTTGGATTTGAGTACCTACTGTAAATATATCCATCTATTTCGCCCTTGAATCTCGCCTCGGCTTCCTCGGCGGAATTATATATGTATCCAGAAGTAAGATATATAGCTTCAGAAGTTTCATTATTTTGTGAACGCTGAGAACCAGAATGGATAAGCTTTGTCTGTATATTATGTTTGTCTTTTGATCTATTTTTTGGCATTTTTTCCTCAGCCAATAATACTGAGTTTTCGTTTGCAATAATTTAAGTACTCTTTTTGTATATTATTAAACTTTTGTATCTAATGCGTGCGTTTATAAAGTAGATTGAATCTTGTTTAATTCATACATAATTGACTATTTATATAATCATTTTTATGTATAATAAAATAGAAAAAATGAATCTACTGAGCGCAAATATACAGCAAACAAACCCGGAAGAAAACAAAAATCTAAATTTGACGGGTGCTAGTGGTATTTTGCCTGATAGCCTGATCAAGAAACTTTTAGCAAGAAAAAAAATACAGTCTTTGGACGAAATTACTGATCAACAAATCCAGCCCGCAAGTCTAGACTTGCGCCTTGGTAAAAAAGCATATCGTATTAGAGCAAGTTTTATCCCAAGCGAGAATAAGAAAGTTTTAGAATGCGCAACGGATCTCATCGACCATGAATTCAGTATTGAAGATGGAGCGGTTCTTGAGCGGAACTGTGTTTATCTTGTCGAGCTAAAAGAATTCCTTGAGCTTCCTGAGAGTATATGGGCAATCGCTAACCCAAAGAGTTCGACGGGTCGGTTAGATGTTTTTACGCGAGTGATTGCTGACTATACACAGTCATTTGATAAAATTCCGATTGGGTATGCAGGCGCACTGTATGCTGAAATATCGCCGCATAAATATTCTATAATGATACACGAAAATTCACGTCTCAGCCAATTACGTTTTATAAGAAAAAGTTCGACACAATCTGAACAACAAAGGTCAATTATCTCAGACCGGGACCTAAAAAGATTGCACAATAAGCTATCAAAAATTTCGGGTGGCTTTGGACTGGTCAATGGTGAAGCTAGGATCGCAGACGGACTACAATTAGGCGTATCTTTAAGCTCGCACAATGGCTTAATTGGTTTCAAAGCAAAGCACTATACAGCCCCTATAGATGTAGACAAAATTGGTCATTATAAAGTGAGTGAATATTGGGATCCAATTCATGAAACTGAAAAAAAAAGGTTGGTTTTGGACCCAAATGAATTTTATATTCTTGCATCAAGCGAATTCGTCAGGATACCTCCAGAATATGCTGCTGAAATGGTTCCCATAGACCCAACGATGGGCGAATTACGAGTTCATTATGCAGGTTTTTTTGACCCCGGCTTTGGAGATACGAACGATTTATCGAGAGCCAGTAAGGGGGTGCTTGAGGTTAGAAGCTTAGATGTGCCATTCTATATTGAGGACAGGCAAATTATAGCAAGATTGAAATATGAAAAACTTGCAGAAACACCATCAAAACTATATGGTGTGGATATTGGTTCTACATATCAATCGCAAGGTCTAAAACTTTCAAAGCACTTTATAGATTAAAACAGTATTATTTAAGCAGTACACCAACATGGATCACTTTCAGAATATAAAAGCGTGGCCTTTTGTAGAGGCCAAAAAATTATTAGAAAAAATTGATAAGATAGATGATAACGAACCTGTTGTATTTGAAACAGGGTATGGTCCTTCAGGACTTCCTCATATTGGTACATTTGGTGAAGTTGCCCGAACTATAATGGTAAAAAATGCATTTGAAGAAATAACAAATAACTCAAAAAAAACAAAATTAATTTGTTTTTCAGATGATATGGATGCACTGAGGAAGGTACCGGATAATATCCCAAACCAAGCCGAAATATCCAAGCATTTAGGAAAACCTCTAACAGAGGTACCTGATCCCTTTGGGGAGTATGCGAGTTTTGGTGAACATAATAATAATAAATTAAAGAGTTTTCTTGATCAATTTAAGTTTGAGTATGAGTTCATTAGTTCAACAGACTATTATAAAAATGGTTTTTTCAATAAGACCCTATTAGACGTATTAGAGAGTCATGAAAGGATTATAGATATTGTAAAACCAATTCTTGGAAGCGAAAGGCGCAAGACGTACAGCCCTTTCCTTCCGATTTGCCCAGATACTGGTCAAGTATTTCAAGTAAAAATAAATGGACTAAATCGAAATTCTAAAAAAATATTTTATACCAACCCTCTAACAAATAAAGAGACTGAAACTGAAATTCAAGATGGAAAAGTGAAGCTCCAATGGAGAGCTGATTGGGCAATGAGATGGAAAGCGCTTAATATTCACTATGAAATGTCTGGGAAAGACCTGATTGACTCCGTGAAGCTTAGTGGGCAAATATGTAAAGTCATAAATGGTATTCCCCCTGAAGGATTTAACTATGAACTGTTTCTCGATGAAAATGGAGAGAAGATATCGAAGTCACGCGGGAATGGTCTGTCAATAGATGAGTGGCTTCAATACGGCTCTCAAGAGAGTTTATCTCTATTTATGTACCAGTCACCGAGAAAAGCAAAAAGGTTATATTTCGATGTAATACCCAAGAATATGGATGAATATGCGTCCCACTTAAAAAATTATACAAAACTAAATAGCAATTCTGATCCATCAATTTATGATAATCCAGTTTGGCATATTCATAGTGGCAAAGACCTTAAAAAATTCCCGGAAATACAGTATTCATTGCTTCTGAATCTTGTTAGTGCTTCAAATTCAGAAAGTAAAGAGATACTGTGGGGATTTCTGAATAGTTATTACGATAGTAATACTTTGAATGAAAATCGAGACGCTATTGATAATATGATTGGCTTTGCAATTAATTACTTCAACCAATTCGTTAAACCGAAAAAGCAATATAGGAAAGCAAGTCAAAACGAAGAGGCAGCTTTGCGTGAATTATCAGAGACATTAAATAATTTTATGGATGTGACAGATCCCGAAATAATACAATCAGAAATTTACCGAATAGGAAGAGAGTATCAATTTGAACCAATGCGTGACTGGTTTTGCTCGATTTATGAAGTTCTTCTTGGCCAAAAAGATGGACCTCGATTTGGATCATTTGTATTGATCTATGGGGTGGAGAATACCCAAAAATTAATAATGGAGGCACTAGCCGGAAACTATGTCAGAAATAAATGAGCTTTTATAAAAAAATTAGAAATATTGCTTTTTTAATCGAACCAGAAAAGGCACATAAATTGGCAATTTCTGCCCTCAAGACAGGGATTCATATACCCTCGAATAATAATTCTGAATTATTAAAACAGGAAGTATTTGGTTTAACATTTAATAACCCAATTGGTTTAGCAGCAGGCTTTGATAAAAATGCTGAAGTACCGAATGAAATAATTTTATCAGGCTTTGGATTCACTGAAGTCGGAACTGTAACACCATTAGGACAAGCAGGAAACGCGCCACCGAGAGTTTTTCGCCTGCCAGAAGATGATGCCTTGATAAATAGGCTTGGCTTCAACAACGATGGAATGGAAATTATTTATGATAGGCTATGCAAAACTAAAAAAAGAGGTCCAGTTGGAATAAATATTGGGGCAAACAAGGATACGAAAGATAAATTAAGCGATTATCAGATTGGAATTAAAAAATTTTCTACAGTTGCTGATTATATTACAATTAATATCTCATCACCAAATACCCCAGGTCTCAGAGATCTTCAGTCAGGTCATCATTTCCAAGAATTAATAAAATTAATTAAGAACTATAAGATAGATGGCCTCAAAACTCCAATTTTGATTAAGTTAGCCCCTGACTTAACAAAAAAGGAGCTAGAAATAATTGTAAACCACTCAATAGAGGGTGGCATTGATGGCTTGATCCTATCAAATACTACAGTTGAACGAAAAGATATTATGAATATGAAGTTCGTTAACGAAGAGGGTGGTCTTTCAGGTAGACCATTGATGCAAAAATCAACAAAAATGTTGAGAGATACCTATAAAATATCAGAGGGAAAGATACCCCTTATTGGAGTTGGGGGCATATTCACAGGTCAGGACATTATTGAGAAGATACGGAATGGCGCGTCACTGATACAGCTTTATACAGCAATTGTTTATGAGGGACCAACTCTGATAAGTAAATTAAAAAAAGAATTAATATATGAGGTCAAGCGATATGGAGTTAAATCGATAAGCGAACTTATTGGCTCAGATATAAAATAATAGTATGCCATCATCTGGCTCTTGAAAGTCCTGCAACTGACAACCCAGCAATCCAGGCAATAACAACGCAGATTATACCATATAATAGTGGTCTCTCATTTGCTTGGGTGTATATATATTTTCCAGCAAGTGTTTTGTTAACAAATACTCTTGAGGTATCCCTATCCACTAATTTTTGATCATCAAAAAAATAAATAGTAACGTCATAACTTCCTTCATTTATATCTTTCGGTAACTGTACTGACGCACGAAAAAGTTTGTCACCAACAATTCTAACACCGGTATACCTCTCTATGAAAATACCCTCTTCCTTGTTCTTTTTTATTATTTCTTTATAGATATTTGGGGTTTGATTTTTCTCATTTGATACAAATTTTAAATACCCGAGACCGATCTGATTTTCTTTGAGAAAATCTTGAGTTGTAATTCGCTGAATATTTCGATTGCTATAAATTGCATAATAACTAGGGACATTATCTATAATAGTATCGTCACTATTTACCCAAATTCCATATTTCTTTACTTTTTCTCTAACCGAAATAGATTTGCTGGTTCCTCTTACTTTAATAATAATATCTGATTTTGATAAGTCACCGCTGTTGAATGCTCCAAAAATAAGAAGCTCTTCCCCGAAAAAATTTGAACCTATCTGTATATGTGGATCGTCAAGTTGCACTACAAGGTCAGCCTCTACTTCATTTGCAGAAGCATAATTTGTAAATGAAAACCCGACACAAAATAGTGCAACTATGAGTGTTTTAATAAAACTATAATAGTACATCAGCGATCACGTAGATATTTTGTGGTTTAGCAATAAGCTCAATCAACATCTTTGCACAAACTGCAAGTATGAGCACGCCCAACAGAAACCTCAATTGCTCAGCTTTTAATCTATGCCCCAGAAATGCACCAATTTGCGCGCCCACAACACCCCCACCCATAAGTATTATTGCTAACATAACATCAACAGTCTGATTCTCATACGCATGCAGTATCGTGACAAGACTTGTAACAAAAATAATTTGATATAAGGATGTTCCTATAACAATATTAGTTGGCATCCTTAATAAGTAAATCATTGCTGGAACCATTACAAATCCTCCACCGACTCCCATGATTGAAGCAAGAATCCCAACAAATATTCCTATAGTAATTGGAGGTATGACACTTATGTATAAACCAGATTTTTTGAAACGAACCCTGAATGGTAGGCTGTATACCCACGTTCTCTCTTTTCTTTTTCGAATTTGAGCTATTTTGTCATTTCTTTTGTTTATAATTGCACTGATACCCTCGACGAAAATAAGCGAACCAATTGACCCAAGCAATAAGACATATGCTAGTGAAATCATCAAGTCTATTTGTCCAACATTTTTGAGTAGCGCGAATAATTCAATGCCCAAAAAAGATCCAATTACCCCCCCAATCAATAGGACAGTGCCCATCTTGAAATCTACAGCCCTTCTACGCCAATGCGCAACAACTCCAGATATTGAGGATGCTACAATTTGGTTTGCCTCAGTAGCCACAGCAACTATTGGGGGTATTCCATAAAAAATGAGTAAAGGTGTCATCAAAAATCCGCCACCAACGCCAAACATACCCGACAGAATACCCACAGCACCACCCATTCCAAATAAAATGATTAAGTTTACTGAAACCTCGGCTATGGGGAGATAAATATACATATAATCTTATGCGCCAGTAAGTTGATCTATTTTGCCCTCTGAAGACGTTCAATATATAGTAATAAAATCAAAATCAATATAGAAACTTTTTGATCTTATAATTAAATTTAATTAAATTGTAATTCATAATTCTTAACAGAATGCAAAATAAACGGAAATAACATGCGTCATTTTATCTTTATCTTTATCTTATTTTTTCCAATATCAGCCAGTGCGAACAGTAATTTTATATTTGCAACAAACTGGGTAGCTCAACCAGAACATGGGGGTTTCTATCAAGCGCTGTCAGATGGTGAATACAAAAAATGTGGCCTAGACTTAGAAATAATTCAAGGTGGACCAGGCAGCAATAATAGAGCAAAACTAATTACAAATAAAATAGATGTGTATATGGGCGGCAATCTTATTCAGTTAATAAACTCCCGTGCTGAAGGTGTACCAATTAAAACGATTGCAGCATTCTTTCAGAAAGACCCTCAGATAGTTATATCTCATCCGGAAGGAAATCTTAGATCTTGGGAAGATCTTCGGAATGCAGATCCCATCTATATTAGTGATATGGGCTTGGTTACTTTTTTCAGATGGATGGAGAGAGAGCATAATTTTGATGCAGAAAAAAGACGACCTTACCTCTTCAATTCAGCGCCATTTCTTGCTAACAAAAACTCAGCACAGCAAGGTTACCTGACGTCTGAGCCTTACTCTATCTCTAAAGAAATCGGAGTTGAACCGAATGTTTTTCTATTAGCAGACTACGGTTTTGATACATACTCAACCACCATAGAAGCGATGGAAAGTACGATAACTAATCGCAAAGATGAATTAAGATGTTTTGTTGATGCATCTAAAATCGGATGGGAAAACTATCTTCATGGTGACGCATCAAAAACAAACGAACTAATAAAAAAGGAAAACCCTGACATAACTGATGCCAAAATAAAATATTCTATGAATAAATTAAAAGAATATGGTATTGTTGAAACCAATGATACACAAAAGTATGGCATTGGATATTTTTCTTCAGAAAAGATCCAAAAGTTTTATAAGCAAATGTTAAAATATGATGTTGTAAAGGAACTGGATGATATAAATGAAATTTATACCGAAGAGTTCATCCAAAAATAGCCAAAATCGTTAGAAAAGATATCGATGAACTTATTCAAAAGTAAGATATCCTATTTCTCTAAACTCCCATCAATTATATTAATAATTTCTATATTTTTTACGTGGGAACTGTATGTTACACTTGGCGAGGTCCCTCATTATATTTTACCAGCTCCATCTTTTGTAGTTATAACACTGTTAGAAGACTGGCCTATTCTTTTGCCTGCTATGTTAAACACACTTCAAATTGCTCTTCTTGGTTTCTTACTTGCAAGTAGCGGTGGAATTCTGATTGCATTATTAATGAGCTATTCGCGCTCAGTTCAAGATACCCTCTTACCACTTGCAATTATATTGCAGGTTACACCGATTGTTGCCATTGCACCCATTATTATAATCTATGTGGATAGCACATATTTGGCCCTCCTAATTTGTGTCTGGCTTGTTGCCTTTTTTCCTATCCTAACGAACACATTATTTGGTTTAAATTCCGCAAATCCAGATCTCCTCGATTTATTTAGATTATATAAGGCCTCAAAATTCAAAACTTTGCTGCATTTAAAGATCCCGAACTCAATACCAAGTGTCGTCGCTGGCCTCAAAGTGTCAGCAGGATTATCACTAATTGGCGCGATTGTTGCAGAATTTGCAGCAGGTGCAGGTGGTTCAAACTCTGGATTGGCTTTTAGGATTCTTGAAGCAGGATATCGTCTCAATATATCAAGGATGTTTGCATGCTTACTTCTTTTAGCTGTAATTGGTATATTATTTCATAAATTAATTGAGATTACAGCTCAGATGGCGCTTAGTAGATACAATTAGTTACACGCGCTATTTAATCTAACTTCCCATTCATAACATAATCGATTATTTTTACAACTTGCTCAGGAGTTTGAGTTACAGCAAGGCTCGCTGCATCTACTTCTTTGAGTGCGTGTGCGTGTTGATCATCATGCATAATAATTAGGGGCTTATTTAGACCATGTGCATATCCTGCATCGAATGCAGCGTTCCACTGCTTGTATTTTTCACCAAATCGTACAATAACTAGATCAGCCTTCTGGATCAGATTCCTTGTCCTTATGGCATTTATTTTAGCCCCTTTATGATCATGCCAGAATGACTGCTCTTCACTACCGAGTATGTTTACACCACAATCATCGCTATTTTCATGTATTGTAACTGGGCTTGTGAATTGAACATTTAATCCCTTTTTTTCCGTCATTGAGACAATCTGATCTCTCCAATCTGTATGTATCTCTCCTGATAAGTAGACATTAAGTTCTTTCATTTCTTTCCCTCACAATATCCTTTTAATTTTATTTAATTAATAAGGCTGCACGACCCGTTACTTTTGCATCCTCAACCAAGGCATGCAACTCTTCTGCCTGTGACATATCTCTAACATCTGTCACTAATGGCCAGACGTCGCCTCTTGCAACAAGATCCAAAGAGTCAATTACTTCTTGCTTTGTTGCATAGCGACTACCCATTACAATAGCCTCTTTATTTAATAAATCACCTGCAAATGCCGTAACAGCATTTTGTGGCCCGCCTCCGCCTAGGGTAACAAGCCTTCCTCCCCGAGCTAAAATCGAAAAGCCTAGATTTAATGACTCGTTGCTTGAAACAAAATCTATGACAACATCAACCCCCATCCCTTTTGTATAGTCATAAAATGCCTGATTGTCGTTATGGTCTCTTGGGTTAATACATACATCAGCGCCAACTTGTTTGCATGCGTCAAATTTATCACTAGCTATATCAACAGCAATAACTTTGCTATTTGCCCATTTAGCCATCATAATCATATGAATACCAAGACCACCTCCCGCTCCAATTATTGCGACTGTATCTTGTGTTTTTATGGATGCATGTCGGATTACTTTAAATGGTGTGGCAATAGCGTCACATATCACAGCAATCTCTGCAGGATTTTTCTTCCAATCGAGTGCTTCGGGTATTTTTAGAAAATTTTCTGCTGGAAGCTTCATGTACTCTGCGTAGGCCCCATCAATCTCTCTACCAACATAACCCCCAAAATTTTCACATAGTGTCTCTCTATTATTGTTACACCATTTACAATATCCACAAGTCAAATAGAAATAAGCCGTTACGGCGTCACCAACCTTGAGATTTCTTACACCCTTCCCGACCTCTTCAATTACTGCAGTTATTTCATGCCCAATAATTCTTGGGTAATCTACTTCTATACGTCCAGCACGAACATGTTGGATTGTAAGCCCAGAGCCACAGGCAATAATCCTTGCGACGGCCTCGTTATCACTTGGCACAGGATCTTTGACGTCTTTATATACAAATGGTGTACCCTTTGACTCCAAAACTAATGCCTTCATCGCTGTCTCCAACTTAATTGATAATTATTAAATCTTACTATAATATCAAGTATGCTTAATAACAATAATGGAATTAAATAAGTGAGTTAAAAATGATAAATGCAGGCCTGCTTGGATTAGGATGGTGGGGAAAACTAATCATAGATACTTTAAGAGATAGCGACAAAATAAGAGTTACTTCTGCTTCTTCAAGAACGATGGCAAAACATAAAGAATACTTGGAAGAAAATAAAATTAATGCCTTTCCAACCTATGACCAAATGCTTGAAGAAAATAATATTGACGCAATAATTATCTGCACGCCGAATTCGCAACATGAAGATCAACTAAAGTCGGCTATTAAAGCAAAAAAACAAGTCTTTTGCGAAAAGCCAATGGCTCTTAGCAGAAGTTCGGCAGAAAAAATGATACGAATTGCGGATGAAAGCAACTTTATCATCGGCATAGGGCACGAAAGAAGATATGACCCCGCGATCGAAAAACTAAAATCTATCATTGATCACGACTCATTTGGTGAGAAGATGCATATAGAAGCTAATTGGTCACACGATATTTTAGCATCACTTGAGAATGATAACTGGCGGGGCTCTTCATTTGAAGCACCTGCTGGTGGAATGACGGGAACTGGCGTGCATATGACGGATCTTTTTTTATCAATGTTTGGCAGCGTTGAAGGACTTTTTGCACAATCCTCAAATCGAGTTTTAGGCTTTGAGACTGGTGATCTATCCACAGTACAAATGAAATTCAAAAACGGTGCAACAGGCCAATTATCAGTCATATCAAAGACACCATATTACTGCAGATTAACCGCATTTGGTGATAAAATGTGGGCTGAGGTAAGAGATTTAAAGCATCCGATGTTTAAAGCAGAAACAGAATTATCATTTTGCGAAATTGGGGCGGAGCCAATAAAAGATCTATTCCCAGCAACAGATATTATTAAGTCTAACTTGGAAGAGTGGGCAATGGCAATTCAGGGTGAAGCAGATTACAGATTCACAAATCAGGAGAAAATTGAAAATGTGGCTATCCTGGAAGCGATGGACAAATCGATAAAAGACCAAAAATGGGTAAAGATCTAATTAAAAAATTAAATTTCCTGCATTTACCATCATCGTGACCCCAGTGATATATCTGGCGTCTTCGGACGCAAGAAAAAGTGCAGCCTTTGCACAGTCAATAGGATCTATTAAGTTCCTCATTGGGTTCATTTTGGCAATATTCTCAATACTCTTTGCATCTCTAACTTTTTTTACGCGCGGGGTTAATGCCGTACCGGGAGCTAGCGCATTGACAGTAATCCCAAATTCTCCGGCATCTCTGGCTAATAACCTTGTCATCCCTAGTAAACCAGCCTTAGCAGCACCATATGGGATGTATGATGGCGCATGCGGATTTGGAGCAAGGCCAGCTCCTGATGAAATATTAATAATTCGTCCAAACCTATTTTTTTTCATAATGGGAAAAACGGCTCGCGTGCAATAAAATGCTGAATTTAAATTTAAATCAATTACCTTAAGCCACTCTTGATCGTTTATATCTTCAATAGAGTCTAATTTATCGAAACCTCCAACGGCATTAACCAAAATATCTATTTTCTTGTATTTTTTAACAATGACATTAATTGCTTTGTTTACATCTTTTGAGTCACAAACATCGGTAGTGATCAAATCAACATAAAATTTTTTTTTATGAAGTAAATTTTCAACTCTTTTTGCCTCTTTTTGATTGATGTCAATTAGGACAATATGCGCTCCCTGTCTAGCGAACTCAATTGCGATCTCTTTACCAAGGCCTTGAGCGGCCCCCGTTACAATTGCAACTTTGTCTTTCAGTTTTTCTGTATCTGGCATTGAGAATTGCTGATTAATTACTTTTTAAATTCAATTTCCAGTGCAATGACATCCATGTCACTTGTATTTATTGCGTTGTGTTCGAGTGGAGCCTTGATAATCGAGGCGGTTCTTGGAACATAGTCTATTTCTTTTGTTGAACCATCTGGAAATTCGAACATCAACTTACCTTCTGATAATTGAATTGGCATATAATCCATCTCATGCAGATGCCATCCAGTTTGTTCACCCGGTTTAAAAACCCAATGCGTTACAATCATCTCATCATTTTCAAGTAATATTTTGTGTGATGCAATATTCCTTTCTGCTGCTAAATCACTTGTTTTTTTATCTAATTTTGTTGACATTAACCCTCCTAAATTTGACTGCTATATTTATTTTAGATTTGAAAAAGCCGTTGGCTGTAAAATCTGATTAGAATATGATGAGACTAATGGACCATTTGGCTCTGTCTCGGCCCTCCTCTTAATCCATTCGGGGTCTGCTTGAAATGCATTCCACTTCTCTTCTCTTTCTGCAAGCGAGTCCCACTCGAGCAAATATGTAACATCCATATTTGACTCTCCTATCAATGTTGTCCAAAAACCAACCTGTTTTATTTCGTATTTTTCCCAAAATCCAAATACAATATTTTGAAATCTATCCAAGACTTTTGGAAGGCAGCCTGGCGTGCAATGGTAAATTCTCAATTCATATATCATTTCACTCATCCTATTTTTTAAAATAAATATAATTATAATTGATTATGAGAAATGATACATCTTATTTCTCATCTATTTTAAGTATGAATTGATCTCTTCCAATTCTTTTGTAGTGAGGGGACCAATATGTCTTTTTAGTACAACACCATTGCTATCAATTACATAAGTCTCTGGTATACCATAAACACCCAGTGTGATCGCTGACACTCCATCAAAATCAAATCCTATGCCTGTGAAAGGATTACCTAACTCATCAAGGAATTTAACAGCATTCTCAAGTTTATCTCTATAGTTTATTCCATATAATGGTATGTCTAGATCTTTAATTTTCATTAAAATCTCATGTTCTGCTCTGCATGGCGTACACCAGGATGCCCAGATGTTTAAGACGGAAATTTCATTTAGTTGTAAATCTGATTTCGCAAAGCCGCTAAAAACGGCTCCATTATAGACCGTATCTGCATATTCAATTACGGGCAGCTGCTTACCAACGGCTATTGGTGCTGTGACCCTTATGCTATTTTGATCTTGTTTTTGAAGTGAATAATAGAAAAAAAATATCACAAATAGGAATATTAAAAGAAGTATCGAATATAACAGACTTTTACGATTATAGGTCAAGATCATCGTCCTTCTGACTCATTTTTTCCTGTATATCTCTCAGCGATATTTTTAAATAGATATAATAGCTAAAGATTATAATGGCTGCTGACCCGAAGGAAGCTAGGATAAAATAGATATATAATTCTTCCATTTATATTCAAAATTTCTCTTTAATGCGACGTGCTTTGAATTTATTATTTAATATTTCTAACTTCAATGCTTGTGATAAAAAATATAGAGAAATTAAACAAAACCCAAAAAATACAAATAATAATGGATAAAGCATTGAATAATGTATCGTTGGTCCATCCATCCGGATTACACTTGCTGGTTGATGTAGGGTGTTCCACCAGTCAACAGAATATTTTACGATTGGTATATTTATAAAACCCAATAGTGCATAGACAGATGCGATTTTAAAATAGCTATTTCTTTTACCATCAATTCGGTATATTAGAATAAGCCCAAGATATATAAAAAAAAGTAGCAAAACCGAGGTCAACCTTGCGTCCCAAACCCACCAAACACCCCACATTGGTCGCCCCCAAAGAATGCCCGATATCAGCACAATTGATGTAAAAATAATACCAATTGGCGCTAATGACTTACTAATCACAGCACAAATGGGCGTCTTTGTTATAAGATATACTAAGCTCATAACTGCTATTGACGAATATATGCCGAGGCTAAGCCACGCAGATGGTACATGTAGATACATGATTTTAACCATTACACCTTGTTGATAATCATTTGGAGCAACAATAAGAGCAAAATAGAATCCAATCGTAAGCACAGTTATTCCTATAAAGAATACTATATGTGAAAATCTATTTATATTTCTCAGCAATTGATTTGGGTTAAATAAGTTCAAGGTAAAATCTCCCATTCCTTTATTCACTATTTACTCTGAGTATATACGTCACTAAAAAGGGAATAATTGCAAGTGTAAATAGAGTTGCAGCACCAAGTAACAAAGATGATCTAAAAAAAGTAAAGTCTAAAATATCATTTTCTACAAATGGCAGTGTACCAATTATTAAGATTGGAACGTAAAAGGGGGTGACCAAAAGTGTCACGAGTAATCCTGAATTATTGATTTTAATCGCAATTGCCGAGCCAATAGAGGCAATCAAAATCATATAAGGGCTACTGACGATGATTAAAAAAATTATTTTGATTAAGTCGTTTGGTTTCATATTCAACATAATACCTCCAATTGGCAAAAAAATAATCACAGGTAGAATTATTAATAACCAAAAACTAATAATTTTACTAATAAGCATAAGCTCTGGTAAATCAGACTCCAGAATTAGTAGATCAAGTGAGCCATCCCTATAATCACCCTCATACACATGTGAGATATTCAATAAAATTGACAATAAAAAAGCAATCCACAATAGCCCTGGAGATATAAGTTCTAATAAATCTAGATTTGGTCCTATGCCAATTGGTAATAACGCAGATATTATAAGAAAAAAAGCTATTGCCATTACTAAAGTCGATTTATTCTCAAGATAAACAGATAGATCACGACGAATAACTGAAATAAATTGCCTCATACATCCTCCCCAATATAAATACTAGACTCATTTTTCATATTAAGTTTGGTATGAGATGTGATTAATATCAGCTTATGATCGGAAACTTTGGACATAAAAGTATTTTTAAAATAATTCGTTGCCTGCTCATCCAAATTTGAAAGTGGCTCATCAAGTAGCCAGATTTTTTTGTCGGACATTACAATCCTTAATAAAGCGACTTTTTTTTTCTGACCTTGCGATAAATCTCTGATTTTTTGATTGTGTAACTTGTCGATCCCAAGTTCTTTGTGAAGATTATGAGGTATTACACAGTTATAAAATTTTTCCCAAAAATTAATATTCTCGTGAACTGAGAGGTTCTCTTTCAGTGCAAGCTTATGCCCCAAATATGAGATGTTTCCTCTAATAAGAATTTGGTCATTAGAATTATTACTGAGAGTAATCTTACCTTTATCTTGCTCTTCTAATCCTGCAATTATTCTCAGTAACGTTGATTTGCCAACCCCATTTTGTCCAATTAGTACTGATATTTTTTCAGATGAAAAATTTAGAGATAGCCCATCAAAGATTATTTTGTCTTCATATGAGAAACTCAGCTCATTTATGCTTAATTTCATTTCTTTTTTTGATAATTATATTTAAAATTTCAAATTTACCTTTAAATTCTCATACTATCAAAATATACTTGAATGTCTATTCTATCGTGGTAAAACTTAATAGTGAAACATGATTGCGTACTTTAGATATAGTGTTTAAAATGGACCTCTACAGAACCTATTTAACAGAAATAGAAAATAGAAAATCCGAAGGATTGCAACCAAAACCTATTGATGATGGCAAGCTTTTAAAAGAACTTATTACCCATATCAAAAATCCTACAAGCAATGAAAGAGGCAATTGCATAGACTTCCTCATTTATAATACGTTACCGGGAACCACAAGCGCTGCCGCTGAAAAAGCGAAACTATTAAAAGAAATAATTACCGGTAAATTTAAATTGGAAGAAATATCTCCTGAATTTGCATTTACATTACTTTCACATATGAAAGGTGGGCCATCGATAGAAGTATTGATTGATCTTGCCCTTGGAGTAGACTCAGAAATTGCTGGGCAAGCGGCAAAAATATTAATGGAACAAATTTTTTTATACGAGGCAGATATTGATCGTATTAGAGAAGGCTATAAAAATGGGAATAGTATTGCAAAAGAGATCCTAACTAGTTATTCAAAAGCAGAATTCTTCACAAACCTTCCAGAAATTGAGGAAGAGATTGACGTAGTCACTTATGTAGCTGCTGAAGGAGATATTTCAACGGATCTACTCTCGCCGGGTAATCAAGCTCATTCAAGATCAGATAGAGAATTACATGGTAAATGCTTCATATCCGAGGATGCTCAAAGAAAAATTCTAGAATTGAGAGAGGCGCATCCAAACAGGCGTGTTATGCTGATTGCTGAGAAAGGTACGATGGGAGTTGGATCCTCTCGAATGTCTGGCGTTAACAATGTTGCACTTTGGACTGGAAAGAGCGCAAGTCCATACGTACCATTTGTAAATATTGCGCCAATTGTTGCAGGATCTTATGGAGTTTCGCCAATATTCCAAACTACAATTGGTGTAACCGGTGGTATTGGAATTGATCTAAGAAACTGGGTTAAAGCTTTAGATGAAAATAAAGAACCAATTTTAAATAATGACGGAAGCCCCGTCTTGACACAAACCTATAATGTCGACACAGGTACTTTACTTAAAATAAATACAAAAACTAAAAAACTTTATAATGCTAATGGCACCAAAGAGTTGGTTGATATCTCCAATTCTTTTACACAACAGGATATCGATTTTATTCGTGCTGGCGGTTCATATGCTGTTGTTTTTGGAAAAAAACTTCAAAATCAAGCGTGTGAAATACTAGGTGTTGAGGTAGTTTCACCTTACGCTAAAACAAAAATAATTTCTCATCAAAACCAAGGTCTGACAGCCGTAGAAAAAATATTTAATAAAAACGCAGTTGGTGTGCCTGAAGATACAATTATGCACGCTGGATCTGATGCACGAGTAAAAGTAAATATTGTGGGTTCTCAAGATACGACTGGCCCAATGACTGTTCAAGAACTCGAAGCAATGGCAGCCACTACAATATCTCCTTCAATTGATGGGGCATACCAATCAGGTTGTCATACAGCATCAGTGTGGGATATAAAAGCGCAACAAAATACTCCAAAATTGATGCAGTTTATGCATGAATTTGGCTTAATTACTGGGCGCGACCCAAAAGATAAATATCACCCCATGACAGATGTAATTCATAAAGTTCTTAATGATATAACTGTAGATGACTGGTCAATAGTCATTGGAGGGGACTCGCATACCCGCATGTCAAAAGGAGTGGCATTTGGAGCGGACTCAGGCACGGTAGCTCTGGCGCTCGCAACCGGAGAAGCAACAATGCCGATCCCTGAAACAGTCAAGGTTACATTCAGGGGGAAAATGGCAGATCATATGGACTTCAGGGATGTAGTTCACGCAACACAGGCTCAGATGCTGCAGCAACATAATGAAAATGTATTTCAAGGAAGAATTATAGAAGTACACATAGGGACACTGTTATCAGATCAAGCTTTCACATTTACAGATTGGACCGCTGAAATGAAAGCAAAAGCGGCAATTTGCATATCTCAAGATAAAACACTTATTGAGTCCCTTAACATAGCAAAAGACCGCATCAGAATTATGATCGAAAAGGGGATGGATAATGAGAATAACATGCTAGAAAACCTTATATCTATTGCCGACAGAAGAATTGGTGAAATTGAAAATAAAAAAGTTGAAGCATTACAACCTGATGAAAATGCAAAATACTATGCAGAGGTGATTGTGGACCTAGATGCAATAGTAGAACCAATGATAGCAGATCCAGATGTGAATAATATCGATGTATCAAAAAGATATACCCACGATACAATTCGGCCAATCTCCTACTACAAATCTGAAAAAAAAGTTGATTTAGGTTTTGTTGGTTCTTGTATGGTGCACAAGGGTGACATAAAGATTGTAGCAAAAATGCTAAAAAACCTTGAAAAATCAAATGGAGATGTAAAGTTTAAGGCTCCACTCGTTGTGGCTGCGCCAACATATAATATTATTGACGAACTTATTGAAGAGGGTGATTGGGCAATCTTACAAAAATACTCTGGTTTCGAGTTTGATGACGATAAACCGAAGGATACGGCACGATTAGATTACGATAATATATTGTATCTTGAAAGGCCCGGTTGTAATTTATGTATGGGTAATCAGGAAAAGGCAGAAAAAGGTGATACTGTGCTAGCAACATCAACAAGGCTATTTAAGGGCCGAGTTGTCGAAGACTCAAAAGAAAAAAAAGGGGAGTCACTTCTTGCTTCAACTCCGGTCGTTGTTCTATCAGCAATATTAGGGCGAACTCCAAACATTGAAGAATATAAATCCGCGGTCGAGGGAATTAATCTTACGAAGTTTATTCCACCAAATAGCAGGTTGGTAAAAGATACTCAATCTGTGCACTTTTAATCAAATTCCCGCCACAAATTACAACAAAAATTATTAGTTGAATTTGCCGATCAGGTCCTGCATATTTTTTCCAAACTCTTCAATATTGAGAGGTTTTTCACCATCCATAATAAGAGCATAATCTAGTAATATATGGGCTGTTGTATTGATATTTTTTGTCTGTTTATTCTTAAACATATCACTTAGTTTGATCATCACATCATGGTTTGGATTTACCTCTAAAACAGGCTTCGATAAAGACATCCCTTGCCTTTGTTGGAGTATTTTTTGCATTGTTTTATCATACCCATTTTCACCAATTGAAATACAAACAGGGCTATCAATCAGGCTTGAATTTATTTTTACCTCACTAACATGATCACCCAAAACTCTGGTCATTTCAGCTATTAATTTCTTCAAGTCAGAGTCAGTGATTTTAGCTTTTGATTTCTTTTTCTTTGCCTTTTGGGTCACAGAAATATCAGTTAATTCTTCAGTGCCATGCGATACATGCTTCAACTCTTTATCTTCAAACCTTATACCTGTTGCTGTCCAGAAGCTATCGATAGGATCAGTCAGTATTATAATCTCGACTTCCCTCGCGACATAACCCTCCAATAACGGGTTTGCCAGTGCAGACTGATAATCTTCTGATGTAATAAAATATATTGATTTTTGATTTGGCTTCATATCACCAATATATTCCTCTAATGATCTGTATCCGTCTTTTGTATTAGATGATTTGAACCTTATTAACTTAAGTAAATCATCTTTTTTTTCGTGATCCTCATAAATACCCTCTTTAATTACAGGCCCGAACGCTTCCCAAAATATATCAAATTTATCTTTATCATCCTTTGCTAATTTATTTAAAGTTGAAATTATTCTATTTTTGATAGCTTTCTTTATAGATAAGACAACCTTGTTTTCTTGTAAAATTTCTCTACTAACAGTTAGCGGTATATCAGCGCAATCAATAACACCACTTATGAATCTCAAATAAGGTGGAATAATATCCGTATCATCACTTATAAGAACTCTTTTGACATATAATTTCAACTTTGCTTTTCTTTGTTGGTCAAATAGATCAAACGGGCGTGTTGTTGGTATATATAGTAAAACATCATATTCGAAACGACCTTCAGCCTTATAGTGGATCGTAGAAAGTGGCTGATCAAAATTTCTACTTAATAAGTTATAATGTTCATGATACTGGTCTTCGGTAATCTCAGTCTTTGGTTTGGCCCAAATAGCACCAGCTGTATTTATTTGTTCTTCGTCACTAGACAAGTTCTCAGATAGATATATGGGAAAATTAATATTATCTGAATATTTTTTTATTGTATCCTGAACTATCTGCTTATCCGCAAAATCATGAGCATCTTTTGCTAAATTAATGGTTATTTCTGTACCACTAATATTTTTATCTTTAATTTGCTGAACATTATAGGTACCGGTTCCATCTGAACTCCATAAGTAAACCTCTTCAGAGTCGAATTTTTTCGACAATACGGTAACATCTTTTGAAACAATAAAAGCTGAATAAAAACCAATTCCAAATTGACCAATTTGGGAGGTTGCATCATCATCTTTTGACATATTTTCGATAAATGTTTTAGTGCCTGATCTTGCAATAGTCCCAAGATTTTCGATCATTTCTTCCCGACTCATACCAATGCCATTATCAGAGATTGAAATGGTCTTTTTGCTGCTATCTACCGTTATTTTTATTTTTAATTCATCAATTGTCACATCCGATTGAGAAATAGATATATACCTTAATTTATCACATGCATCTGATGCATTTGATATCAGCTCTCTTAAAAAAACTTCTTTGTTTGAATAAATTGAGTGTGTTAGAATCTGTAGCAGACGATTGACCTCTGCTGTGAACTTCATATTGTTATCTCCCTTAGACATGTTACCTCTGGAAGTTATTTCTGTGATTTTTTTACCCTACATTGTTTATATAATGTAATTTTTATTAATTTCCACATATTTTGACTTTAAATTCTCCATATTCTTAATTATGCTAAACCAGTAATGGATAAATCATGAATAATATTTTAAATTTAAATAAATATGGGAACACTCCAAATAGTAAAAATTGGACGCAATCAGACAAAAAACATAGTGATCCGAAAGATGGTAGAATTACATCTTTTTCCAGAGAGGAACTCAACCACATACTCGCGCTATATGGAAGAAAAGTAGTCTCTGGTCAATGGAAAGACTATGCAATAGACACACTCAAAGACCAAGCAATCTTTTCAATCTTTAAAAAAAGCAATGAAATGCCACAATATACAATACATAAATTGCCTAAACTTAAGAATAGTCAAAAAATGTACCAGGTAAAAGGAACAGATGGTAAGATCTTAAAAAGAGGGAGTGAACTCCCTCTCATTTTAAGAGTTTTAGATAAAGATAAGAACAAATATAAAATTATTTAAAGCTTATCTCCGCGAACCAAATAATTGTATAAGTAAAATAAATAGATTAATAAAGTCGAGATATAGTCTTAACGCACCCATAATCGCTTTACGCCCTGATACATCAGCACTATCACCTTGATAATATATCTGTTTAATCTGCTGTGTGTCGTAAGCTGTAAATCCTGCAAATATCAGTACACCCAAAACAGAAATCCCAAACTGCATTCCACTTGAACCAATAAAAATATTTACAATTGATGCCAATATTATGCCAATCAAACCCATGAAGAGGAATGAACCCCAAGCAGATAAATCTTTCTTTGTAGTGTATCCGAACAAACTGAGCGCTCCAAATGAGCCAGATGTAATGAGAAAAACGCGAGCTATGCTAGTGCCAGTATACGCCAAGAAGATGTATGATAGAGACAATCCCATGAGGCCTGAAAAAATCCAAAAAGAAGCCTGCGCCGACGTGAATGACATTCGAGTAATACGTGCACTTAGATAGAAAACCATCCCTAATGGTGCGAGCATTACAACCCAAATTAGAGGTGTTTGTGCCAATGCGAGATACAAACCTGACGCTGCAGCAAAATACGCAATAATTGCCGTTATGAAAAGACCGATTGCCATATAGTTGTATACACGTAACATATATGTGCGCAAGCCCTGATCAATTTCTGCTGAGGCATACGATGAATTTTTATAAATGTTTGGTTCCATTTTTATCTCCATAAATAAAAAGTTATACTTTATATTAAATTATTCTAGAACTGGAAATCAAGTAGATAATATGATTTATTTATATATGCACACATGCAGTAGATTTTACTAAACAACAAAAAGAAAGTGAGATAATCATGATTGATAGAGTATTACCATGGCCACCTACAGCCGATAATAAAGGAATAACAAAGGAATTTATTTTTGAAAATTTTGATGTAGCTTGGGCTTTTATGAATGAGGTTGCAAAAATTGCAAACCAATTAGATCATCATCCCGATTGGTCAAATGTCTACAACAAAGTAAACATCACGCTATGTACGCATGATGAAGGTAAGGTAACTGAAAAAGACACAGAGCTCGCGCTACGTATTGACTTAATAGAAGCTAAATTCAAATCTTAGCAGAAATGCGAAAATCAAAACAAATTCCCAGAGGTTATTTCTCAATTGGCGTTGAAAATATTTCAAAACCCATGAATCTTGGAAACTTAATTAGGTCTGCCCATGCCTTTGGGGCTAATTCTGTATTTACCATAAGTCCTCACAAGAGAGTTGTAGAAAATAAGGATAAAATTAATAAATCAGATACCTCAAAATCGGTAAATCATTTGCCTTATTATGAGTGGGATAAAATCAATGATATCTCGATACCAAGAGGTTGTAAAGTAATAGGAGTTGAAATAACTGAAGATGCCGAAGATTTACAAAATTTTGTTCATCCTTTACAAGCCATGTATATACTTGGTCCCGAAAAGGGTTCACTATCATCAGAAACATTATCAAGAGCAGATCATATTGTAAAAATTCCAACAAGTTTTTCATTAAATGTTGCCATTGCCGGAGCAATTGTTATGTATGATCGTGTCAAAACCCTTGGTATAAAAACAAGGTAAAAACATATTTAGTCTTTGTTTACGAAAAATAAATTATTTTTTTTTATTTTGAATTTGGAATTAAGTTGATACATCTATGAAAGCACTAACAAAATATTTCAGATTTACATGCATATTTCTGTTGCTAACTTTTCTGGTACCCGAATTTCACGTTCTTGCCAATACTCAGCAACCACAGCTAAAAAGTAGATTTGGTGATTGGAGTGTTTTCACTCACTCCGAAGGGGATAGAAATATATGCTACATAGCAAGTACCCCAATAAAACAGGACCCAAAAGATAAAAATTGGAGTCCAAATTTTTTCATTTCAAGGATTGACATGAATTATAATCAACCCAGCCTAAATATTGGTTATAAGCTCAAGGATGGAACCTCAATTTCTGTAAAGATCCTTAACAGCACATTCGCAATGACCTCAAATAAGAATGGCGTAAATGCATGGCTCATGACTGAAGATGAAGAAAAAAAATTAGTTGAGGCAATGAAAAAAGGTTATCAGATGATTGTAAAAGGTACATCCGAATTTGGAACAAGCACAACTGATCACTATTCATTAAAAGGTGTAATTAGAAGTCTTCAAGAACTCGACTCAGTTTGCTCTTGAACACAAAAAATTAAATTTAAAGATATAAAATGCTGGATACTTCAATAGAATTACCATCCACAAATCAAGATAATCAGAACTTAAAAAAAATTTATGGTCAGTTAAAATCGGAGATTTCTGAAGCGTTAGAGAAGTGTCATGTTCCTAGCAAACAAAATTCTATGCGAACAAAGCAACTCTGGAATTGGACTTTTTTAGGTGGTGTAACAGAATTGTCTGAGATAAAAAATATGCCTAAAGAGTTATTAAATCAATTATCAAAAAATTATACTTTATCCAGAAATTCGATTGCGAGTGAACAAAAATCAAATGATGGAACAATTAAATGGCTAGTAGATCTTGCGAGCAAAAATAACTCAACTAACAACCAAATTGAGACAGTTTTTATACCGGAGGAAAATAGAGGTACATTGTGTATTTCGAGCCAAATAGGCTGTACATTAAACTGCTCATTTTGTCATACAGGTACTCAGAGACTTGTGAGAAATCTGACTAGTGATGAAATAGTGTCACAGTTACTTATTGCAAAAGATAGACTTGATGATTGGCATAAAAATAATCCAAATAATGTGAGAAAGATCACAAATGTTGTAATGATGGGTATGGGCGAACCATTATACAACTTTGAAGCTGTAAAAAAAGCACTGCTGATTATAACAGATTGCGACGGTATAGCGCTATCGAAACGCCGTGTTACACTCTCAACGTCTGGTATTGTTCCGTACATCGAGCGAGTAGGTAATGAGATTGGTGTCTCTCTTGCAGTATCCCTACATGCAGCAAAAGATGAAATTCGTGATATCCTTGTTCCCATCAATAAGAAATACCCACTAAAAGAGCTTATAAAAGCCTGCGAAAACTATCCAAAGATTAAAAACTCGAGTAAAATTACATTTGAGTACGTCATGTTAAAAGATGTCAATGACAGCCTTCAAGACGCAAGAGACTTAATTAAGATACTAAGTAATATACCCTCAAAGATTAACCTAATTCCATTTAATCCATGGCCAGGCAGTAATTACATATGTTCAGATATGAAGCGAATTAGAGAATTTGCAAAAGTACTTTTGGATGCAGGTTTTTCATCTCCGATCAGAAAACCGCGTGGTCAGGATATTTTGGCTGCATGTGGTCAATTAAGATCTGAAACAATAAGGCTTAAAAGTAAAAAATAATATACTTTGATTAATTAATATTTTATATCTGTAACCATGACAAATAAAATAAAGAAAGTAGTACTAGCATATTCGGGCGGTCTTGATACCTCTATAATATTAAAGTGGCTCCAGTCTACATACGATTGTGAGGTGGTAACATTTACTGCTGACCTCGGACAGGGTGATGAAATAGAGCCAGCAAGAAAAAAAGCTGAGATGTTGGGCGTCAAAGAGATATATATTGAGGATTTAAGAGAGGATTTCGTATCTAACTATATATTTCCAATGTTTAGAGCAAACACTCTATATGAAGGTCAGTATTTACTAGGAACAGCCATTGCAAGACCATTAATTGCTAAAAGGCAAATAGAAATTGCAAACGAAACAGGCGCTGATGCAGTTTGTCATGGGGCCACTGGTAAAGGTAATGATCAGGTCAGGTTCGAGCTGGGCTATTATGCTCTTAAACCAAACATAAAGGTAATTTCCCCCTGGAGAGACTGGGATCTAAAATCGAGAACAAAATTAATCGAATTTGCTGAAGAAAATCAAATACCAATTCCAAAAGATAAAAAAGGTGAGGCTCCATTTTCAATAGATGCCAATATTTTACATACCTCGTCAGAGGGTAAGCTAATTGAAAATCCTGAAAATGAACCTCCTGAATATATTTATCAAAGAACGCTATCAATTGATGAATCAAATGACATACCCACCGAAATGTCTATAGGTTTCGAAAAAGGTGATCCAATTTCAATTAATGGTAATTCTATGACTCCAGTTAAACTATTTGAAAAATTAAACGAAATTGGTAAACAAAATGGCATTGGAAGGCTTGATCTAATTGAAAATAGATATGTTGGGATGAAGAGCCGAGGAATATATGAAACACCGGGTGGCACTATCCTTCTCAAAGCACATAGAGCAATTGAAGAGCTTACTTTAGACTCGGGCTCAATGCACTTAAAAGATGAACTAATGCCAAAATACGCATCGTTAATTTATAATGGGTTGTGGTTTTCACCTGAAAGAGAAATGCTTCAAAAAGCAATTGACCAATCCCAAGTATATGTAACCGGGGAAATTTCACTAAAACTCCATAAAGGTAACATAATAGTAATGAACAGGAAAAGTGATTATTCACTTTACAACGCCGATCTGGTCAGCTTCGAGGATACTGATACTGACTACAATCAGAATGATGCTGGTGGATTTATAAAAATTAACTCTCTCAGATTAAAGCTCTTATCGAACAGAAAAAAATAAATCTTACAAGCTATGCTGGGCTTTTGTTGCTATCAAGGTGTTATTCATTAAACAAGCAACAGTCATGAGACCAACGCCACCAGGTACGGGAGTTATTGCAGATACTTTATCAAAAACGTCTTCAAAATCAACATCCCCAACAAGTTTTGTTTTAGATGTTGCGTTTTGATCTGACTCGACTCGATTAATACCAACATCAATTACAATGGCATCTTTTTTTACCCAATCAGATTTTACAAAATTTGGTATGCCAATTGCTGCAACTAAAATATCTGCCTGTGATGTGAATGATTGTATATCCTTAGTCTTTGAGTGTACTTGGGTAACTGTACAATTTGCGTTTATTAATAATTGAGACATTGGTTTACCAACTAGATTCGATCTTCCAAGAACAACTGCATTCATTCCGGACGTATCTTCAGCAATAGAATTAATCATAATCATAGAACCTTGGGGCGTGCATGGAGTGAGACATTCGATATTATTCATTAACTTGCCTGCATTGATTGGATGTAAACCATCGACATCTTTATCAGGTGATATAGCGTTTATTGTTTTTTGTTTGCTTATATGAGGAGGAATTGGAAATTGTACAAGTATACCATTGATCCCTTTATCTCTATTAAGTGAGTCGATTAAGCTCAATAATTCTGACTCTTTAATATCCACTGCAAACTTATACTCCACAGACTGAATGCCAACTTTTTCACACATTATCTTTTTATTGCGAACATATACTTGGCTTGCGGGATCATCTCCAATCAAAACAACTGCGAGAGTTGGCTTAATATCCTTCTTGGTGAGCTCAAAAATGCCAGTTGACACCTTTTCAACTAGAAGTCCTGAAATTATTTTACCATCAATGATTTTATGTTTTAATTCTTCTTTTATAGGCATAATACCCCCATATTTTAGCTGCTTATGATGAGTATATTAATAAGGTCCTTGATGATGAATAGAATGAAAATTGCAATTAATGGACTAAAATCTAATCCATTATAAGTTGGTATATAACGTCTTATTGGGGTGAGGATGGGGTTTGTCATTTTATTCAAAAACTCACCAATCACAGATACAAGATAATGTCTGGGGTTTAAAATTCCAAAATGCAGAAGCCACTCTATCACGACATTTAATATCAACAGCCATACAATAAGACCTGCAATCCATTGTAGAAGCATCAGGGTGTTTAAAAGAATCATATATTTATCACTGTTTCGTTGCGTATACTTTAAATATAATTTGCATATGGGATTAATTCAAATGATATATTAATCCGAGTCTCTTTTTTTAATAAATTTTGAGATAATAATTGATATTTCGTACAGAAAAATAAGTGGTAGTGCTAATAGAAATTGGCTGATCACATCGGGTGGTGTTAAGATCGCAGCGGTAATGAATGAGAATAATATACAATATTTACGTCTTCTGGTTAACCATAAGACATCAATAATTCCAATTCTGACTAATAATAAGATTAAAATGGGTAGCTGGAAGCATAGCCCAAAAGCCAATATAAGTCTTAACACAAGTGATAAATACTCAGATATCCGTGGTTCAACTTCAATTGGAAGGCCCATTGAGGTTGAAGGGATTTCAAAAGACAAAAAGAAATTCCAAGCGATTGGCATTACAATGAGATAAACCATTAAAAAACTCAATAGAAAAAGAAACGGTGTTGCTATCATGAATGGCAAAAAAATATTTTTTTCATTCTCGTACAAACCCGGCGAGACATACTTCCAGATCTGGATGAGCATTATCGGTAATGAAATAAACAATGCCAGGTAAAATCCAACTTTGATTTGTGTAAAGAAGCCTTCATGTAGTGCTGTAAAAATCATCCTACCACCTCTTTCATTGATAATCTGGGCAAGTGGATTTTGGAGAAAAATATAGACTAACTCCGATATGCTTCCGTGAAAACTCCCTATCTTAAAATTAATCAAAGAAAGAAAGAAAATAAATATGAAGAATATAAACGAATAGATTAGCCGTGTTCTCAATTCAGCCAAGTGCTCGAGCATGGTCATTTTTTTTTCACTTGAATTCGTTGGATCTGTTGTATTCTTCTTTACCAAAGCTACTCTCACTTTTTATTTTTTTTACTGATAGACTCATTAATTTTATTTGAGAGATTTTCGTCATATTCAATGTTGTCCATCGATTCTTTAACTTTGTGCAGATCCTCTTTACTGATAACATTCTCTGCTTCCTTCAGGAATTCAGAAGACAAATGTCTGATTTTTCTGGTTACACCCAAAAAAGTTTTGAGAGCCGCAGGTAACTCTTTTGGACCTAGAATTAAAATAACAACTACTGAAATTATCAGTATCTCTTGCCAACCTATGTTAAACATCTTGGATTTTTTCTATTTATCTTTTTTTGAGTCGTTTTCATCCTCATCAGAGTCTTCGATATCGCCCTTAACACCATCACGGAAACTTTTAAGCCCGACACCGAGATCACCAAGTAGCTTTGATATTTTACCTGGCCGTGAAAATAATAATAATACAATTAAGCCAATTACAACCCATTGCCAAAATCCTGAAATACCCATATTAATCTCCTTATAAATTATTGTTCTTAAACATTAAATTTGATTAAGTTCATGAACCTACCGGCGTACCAGCATAGTTTCCTCTATTCAAAACAAAATCAATACCCCCAACATCCTTAAGCATCTTTTTTTGATCGCTACGCGCTGCTTCATCGACGCTTTCAGGATTAATAATTGACCTTAATGCATTATCCAGCATATCAACCAAACTTCTAAATGATGGGTCATTTGCAAGATTTTGCTTCTCATTTGGATCACTTTTAATGTCAAAAACCTCTGGTTGATGTCCTACATAATATATATACTTATAATCTCCCATTCTAAGCATGAAGGCGCCGCCATATGATCCAGCTCCATGATACTCACTTAAAACACATCTATTTTTATCGTAAGTGTTGTTTGCTATAGCCCTGAGTGACTCGCCATCTATATTCGCCTCACTTGCAACGTGATCAAGTGATAAAATATCGAATATTGTTGGATATAGATCAATCAAGGTGACAGGTGTTTTACACATCTGATTTTTTTTAAAGTTGGGCCCCTTTATGATTAAGGGTATTGATGCTGAGTCTTCGTACATTGTCATCTTTCCCCAAAGCCCTCTATTACCAAGTGACTCTCCGTGATCACTTGCATAAATAATTGTAGTGTCATCATATATATCACATTGTTTAAGTTCCGTGAGCAGTTTACCCACATTTGAGTCCATAAAACTACACATACCGTAATAAGCTTGTACTGCAATTTTTCTTTTTTCCTCATCCATATAATCATCGTATGGCCAACTTTCTCGTATACCCTTAACCCATGAATGCAGCTTATTTTTTGATAAATTCTGGTAATTATCATAGGGCAGGTTTGCATCATTATATAAGTCATAAAAATCAGGTGGTGCAATAAGGGGATAGTGAGGCGACACAAAAGATACAAATAATACCCACGGGCTGTCTGGCTTCTCTCTTTTCTTTTGTTTTCTAATCCATTCAATAGCTTTATTTGTAATTAGGCGATCATATTCCAAGTACTCACAATCACCCCTTCCAAGCTCTTCGGATAATCTTTTGCAAGCATCTTTTGGCGGCATCTCTTCTCTCAAGAGCCCGAATAAATCACCAAGCCCATCTTTCAAATGCATAGGCTCGATAGTCTCTGTGAATCCAGTATCAATTGTTCGGTCCTTATAATGTAATTTTCCTATGGAAGTAACATTCACATTGTTATCGCGTAAGACGTGCTGCCAGCCAGGTACCCTAGCATCGTATGCATGCGCTCCATCCCAATACTTATTCTTGTGGACGTATGTTCCTGTAGCTAATGATGCCCTTGCGGGAACACAAAGTGGTGAAGGCGTATAAGCACTTGTAAATGTGGTACCCTCTTTGACAAGGCTATCAATATTTGGAGTGATAATAAAATCATTACCTAATTGGTTAATGCAGTTATAATTATGCTCATCAGCCATGATAAATAAAATATTATTTCCTTGCATTAAATTTTTCTCCAAATTATGTCTATATTATAGATAATAACATTTTTTGAAAATAATTAAAAAATAATCAATGTGGGTACTAATACATGTTCAGCAAATTAAAAAATTTATTTAATAGTAATTCTAGTGCCGTCGGTGTATCTGACTATAAAGATTTTCAGATTGTACCGACTCCTAAAAAAAATAGCGGAGCGTATACAACAGAAGGAAAAATATTCAAAGAAATTGGGGGTGTAAAAATGAGCGCCTACTTTATAAGAACGGATACTTTTAGCAAAAAAGATGATGCCATAGAATGTATTGAGAGGAAAGCTAGGATCATAATAGACGAGAATGGTGAAAAAATATTTGATATGGATTGGCTCTAACAACCAAACTCAATATTATTTACTCACTAAAGTAAGCTTCATCAATTCCCATAAGGTTTAGTGCGTTTAAACCACAGATTTTTTCTCTATCGCTCTCGCTGAGTTCAGGTACTTGGTAGACATGTTCAACAGGATTAAATTCAGCCATATCGAATGGATAATCGGTACCTAATAAAATACGATCCGAGCCAAAATTACTAATTAAATAAGATAACTGTTCTACTGAAAATACAAGCGTATCAAAATAGAACTTTGATAGGTAATAGCTTGGCTTACGATGGATGTCTTCGCGACAATCTGGTCTTGCTCCATAAGCGTGGTCCATCCTTGCAAAATAATGGGATGTGAATGCGCCACCATGGCTCAAAACAAATTTCAAATTTGGAAATTTTTCTAATACCCCTCCAAAAATAAGATAATGGACACCGACTGTCGTATCTAGTGGGTTTCCTATTATATTCATCATATGATATGCGGATAGTCTTGGACTTGAAAATGATGAAGGGTGTATGAGCATTGGCACATTTAGTTCCTGTGCAGCTTCCCAAAATGGATACAACCGTTCGGAAGAAAGCTCTTCATCTTCTTTGATTCTAGCACCGATTTGAAGTCCTTTGAAGCCTAATTCATTAACACACCTTTTGAGCTCTTTTATCGCTAAATCTGTATCTTGAAGAGGAACCGTTCCTAATCCAACATGTGTTGTATTATTTTCTTTGACCGCTTTATATATTCCATCATTGACGACTTGACTTGATTCATGCCCAAGTGTTGGCTCTGTGGAATAGTAAAATTGTCTTGGGGCACACGATAGTGCCGCTATATCTACTTGCATTTTTTCCATATCTGGCAATCTATAATTCATATCCGTCAGGTATGGCATTCTCTCAGAATGATGTTTGAGTGTTTGCTCTTTTGAGGCTTTGCTCGCAAATCTATATTGTACTTTTGAGTCATCTGGAATTCTATCACCAATCAATTTATCAGCATCTTGAATTCGCATATGAATATGAAAATCTACCGTTTTTGTTTTCGGTCTTGGCTTATCCTCAATGTGATCCCTACCTGCCGTCGGACCATATGGCTTCATTGGTATATCATAATCCATTCAAAATCTCCCTTGATATGCAAAATTTTTATTTCTACACCTCAAATAATACAGCATTATACATTTACTTTAAATATTATTTCACAGATTTAAGATAATAATGCGAGACATCAACGCTTGAAATTATTGCAGCGAAAGCAACTTTGAGTTAGAAGGTAACCCAAGATTTTGCAATATGATATCCAAGGTAGGAAGAAATGCCAGTCAGAAATGTTCCCCATGCTGTGTCGATGAGCGAGACTTGAAGTGGCCAATCCTTCAATGTACTGTAGTTGGTCATATCGTATGTCAGATATGCAAAAAACCCAAAAAGGGCCCCGTATATTAAGGCTGTTGTACCAAGACCATCTTTTAACGCAGGAATTGTGGAAAATATAATAATTCCGATGACATAAATTGAATAGAATATTGCAGCGGCCAGGAAATTTGGTTTCTCTGCTAAGATAAAGCCAATATTGTTCACATAGAATTTTCGGGCAATGAACCCAAGCCATACAGCATCAATGGTGAGGAATATCACCAAAACAATAAAATATGTTAGAAAGTACTTAGTCATTTTAATATCAATTGTAATCTAAAAATTTAACGTATACAACTACCGTTGAGATCATTTTTTCATAAATCGAAAGTATAACATTGTCAGAAAAAATAGCGGTAATTGGAGGTGGCATATCAGGTTTGTCTGCGGCATGGCACTTATCCAAATATGAAGAGGTAACACTATACGAAAAAAATAGCCATTTTGGTGGTCACGCTCACACTGTTACACTAAAAGACACTAATAAGCTTGATGTATCATTAGATGTTGGGTTTATGGTTTTTAATGAAGCTAATTATCCTAACTTAATTAAATTTTTTGATCTACTTGGTGTTAATAAACATCAATCTGACATGAGCTTTTCAATGTCAGATGAAATTTTAAATTATGAATATTCAGGCTCTGGATTAAGTGGTTATTTTGGGCAAAGATCTAATCTCATAAGTAAACAACACTGGCAGCAATTATTCGCAATTATTAAATTCTACTCAAATGCTAAAAAATCAATAAGAAGGTATGCAAAATCAACTTCACTGAGAGATTTTCTTATGTACGAGAATTACCCAACCTTCTTTATTCACAATCATATTATTCCAATGTGCAGTGCGATTTGGTCTTGTGATCCCAAAAATATGCTGGAGTACCCAGCGCATGACTTTGTAAATTTCTTTATTAACCACGGGCTATTTAAATTATCAAATCGACCTGTTTGGTCATCTGTTGATGGTGGTAGTAAAAAATATGTAGAGGCGATTATTAAATCATCAATCTTTCAAAAAAAAATGAAGTCAGACATTAAGAAAATTGAAAAAGTGGGTAATGGTTTTAGAATCACAAATGATGACGGTGAAAGTTTAGAGTTTGATAAAATCGTTCTTGCAAACCAAGCTCAGGAAAGCAAAAAATTGATAGAGAGCTGTGATAAACAACTCGCAAAGCTTTTGGATAACTTTAAATACCAACAAAATATTGCCTATCTGCACTCTGATCCGAGTCAAATGCCACGTAATATAAAATTGTGGTCAAGTTGGAATTATACTCGTAAAATAAAAACGAATAGTATGAAACTCTCAATGACTTATTGGCTAAATAGTATACAAAAACTGAATACTGAAACAAATTTTTTCCTAACATTAAATCCTGAAAAAAAAATATCCGACAGAGAAATGCATAAGGAGATAATCTTTACGCATCCAATATTTAATCTTAATAATAAGGAGATAAAAAAACAGATATTGGCGAGGCAAGGACAAAATAATATATGGGTTTGCGGAAGTTTTCTTGGGTATGGATTTCATGAAGATGGCATACAAAGCGGTCTGTCCGTTGCCGAAAATATCACAAAAGAGGACAGACCGTGGACAATAGAGAAAAGCTGGAATAGGATAGCGGTGTAATTAATCATATGATCTAATTTAATGATTAAAAATAATATATTAATAGGTAAAGTAGTCCACAAACGCCTTAGTCCCATAAGACATAAGCTCGCATATAGTGTTTTTGCACTAATGCTTGATTGTGATGATTTCAGTAACTTGAGTAAAAAAACAAATTTACTTTCCTATAACAAATTTAATTTATTTAGTATTTACGACAAAGATCATGGCAATGGTGGACCCATTAAAGATTTTCTTCGGGAGATCAAAAATAATGTGATCACAAAAAAACCAGTAGTTCGCTTCTCTATGATTGCCTATCCCCGTGTCTTTGGTTATGTATTTAACCCGATAACGGTATATCTTGGATACAATAAAGAAAAACAAATAGAGTTAGTAATTTACGAGGTAAATAATACTTTTGGTCAAAGGGTCATTTATGTCATACCAACGGCACTTAAAACAGGAGAAATTATCTATCAGAAGTGTGATAAGAAATTATTTATTTCACCGTTCAATGATGGGGATGGAATGTATTCATTCCATATCAGGAATAATTCAAATTTATTTCAAATCGGGATAAATCTCCATGCGAGAGGTCAGCCAATACTTATCGCTCATTTTACAGGAGAAAAACTTGAGTATACAAATTACAACCTGCTAAAAAGCCTCGCAAAGAATTTATTCCTGACATTAAAAGTCATACTTGCAATACACTATGAGGCACTAAAACTGTTTTTTAAAGGAATGAGCTTTAAAAAGAAGCCAGAAGCCCCTAAATTACAGATATGCTACATAAAAAATAACGATACTAACTAGATGTGCAATGCTAAAAAATTACTTTAAAAAATTATTTAACTGGGAACCAAATGGTTCTCTAAAAATTATTTTTCCAGATAATACAGATTACGTAATTGGATCCATTAATTCCGATCTAACGATTAAATTGAATAACTACAGGATTATATGGAACTACTTTACAAGCGGACCAAATGCTTTCGGTGATTGTTATGTAAATGGAGATATTGAGTGCTCTGATCTGACAGAATTTTTTATCTTTTATCTGAGAAATAAAGAAAAATTCGATAAAATGACTCCCCTCAAAATATTTAGATTTAATATTTCTTATATTTTGCATTTATTTAGATGGAACAGTTTAAGGGGGGCAAGAAAGAATATAAGAGCCCACTATGATATGGGAAATAATTTTTTTAGTGAATGGCTTGATGACAAAATGCAGTACTCAAGCGCGCATTTTGATAGTAAACAAATTACACTAGAGCAAGCACAAGAAAATAAATTCAAGAAAATAAATTCATATTTAGATATCAAGAGTAATGAGAAAGTACTGGAAATTGGCTGTGGTTGGGGTACTTTATCTCAATATTTATTTGAGAATAATACCATTAATATTGACGCAATTACGATATCCGAAGAACAACTAAAATATGCAAGAGACTTAAACATCACAAAAAAATTAGCAGATTGTAATTTCAAACTTGAAGATTACAGAAAAACAAATAGTAAATATAATAAGATTGTATCCGTCGAAATGATTGAAGCAGTTGGAAGTAAATATCTTCCAATTTATATTGAAACAATCAAGAAATGCCTTCAAACAGATGGTCATGCAATAATACAGGGTATAACAATCGCCGACGAAAAATTCACTGAATATAGTCGGCAAGTTGATTTTATTCAAAAATATATCTTTCCCGGAGGTTTCTTACCAAGTAAGAAACTACTAGAAAAAATTGCAGAAACAAAACAACTTCAAATCGAAGTTCTTGAGGACTTCAATCAATCTTATGTAAAAACGTTATCCATGTGGAGGGAGAAATTTAATAAAAAATGGCCCCGTATTAAAAGTTTAGGTTATGACGATAGATTTAAGAGAATTTGGAATTACTATCTATCATATTGCGAAGCTGGCTTTTGTGAAGACTCAATTCAAATCAGTATATTTAAATTAAGTCATATGAAGTAAGGCCTAACTTTTCCAAACAAGCTTTCTTATAATGTAGAAATATAAAGTGTTTGGCAGTATCCTCAGCAATTTTATAAAAAATGTAAACATAAATGGAAAAGCAACTTCATATTTTAATTTTACAAGATCTCTTATTATCTTCCTAGCAGCGAACTCAACAGAGACCATACTGGGCATTGGAAATTTGTTCACCTTAGTGGCATCAGTATCAACGAATCCAGGATTGATAATAGATACATTGATACCAAGGGGGCTTAACTCTGATCTCATAATTTCAACAAGGTTAATCAATGCTGCCTTAGTTGGGCTATAAGCAACGGAATTTGGAAGGCCCCTATACCCTGCAACAGATGACATTATGGCAATATGGCCTTTTTTTCTCTCTATCATTCGCGGTAGAATTGCTGAAAGGCAATTAATCACGCCAAAATAATTGGTATCCATTGAATCTATGATATCCTGATGCTTTTCATCGATTTTATCAAGCGTAAACAGACGACTAACTCCAGCATTAAGTATTACAAGATCAGGAAAATTATCATCCTCAAAAAAGAATTTAGTTTTTTTCCGTACGTCTTTGATTTTTGATACGTCCAAATTAATCGAGTGTATATTGTTATTTGTACCGCTTAAAATTTGAAGTTCATCAGAACGCCTTGCTGATGCATAAATCTCTACATTCTGACCTGCTAATTGTAACGCTATCTCGCGACCGATGCCAGAACTGGCACCAGTTATCCATGCTTTCTTCCAAGGAAGAGACATCTATATACGTGCGATAGACTGAAATATATTTGCAATGAAGCTATTGAAAATTAACGGACCATCAGTTGCAATTACACAAACACAATCTTCGTGTGATGTCACAATTGGCTCGTGTTTTGAGGTGTGATCGTGGTCTGCAATATCGCCGGCCATATATCTACCGTTTTCATCATCAAAGGAACCTTTGAGAACGAGTGTTAACTCGCTACCAAGGTGACTATGCTCAGGAATCTTCTTTTTAGATTTGATTTTTAGAAATGTTAGATGTTTGTTTTCTTTTTGATCTATTTTTACAGAGCATTTTTTTATTCCCGGCGCTAAAAACGACCACTTCAGACTGCTCAAATCTCTGCCTATGTACCTTTGCAGGGAGACAGGAATTTCACTGCTTTTGTCAAAAATATCTTTTTCACTAATTTGCGTTTCTTTATTTTTCGACGCTTCAAGTTTATCTAAAAACAGAGCGTAAGAATTAGTATCAAGGTCTGTATTTTCTGTTTCCTCTAAAAAACTCCCGCCCATTTCATGACACCGATCGATATTTTTTTTACAATGACTACACTTTTCAATGTGTGATGATACAAGCAATGCAAACGATTTACTGAGTGCACCACTAGAGTATGAGATTATTGTTGCGAGATCGGGGCAGTTCTTCATGCGGTTATGTCCTTTAAATTATCTTTCATTTTCTGATAAGCTAGCCTCATTCTTGACTTTACTGTTCCAATTGGAATATTCAATTCAACAGCAATTTCGTCTTGCGTCATGTCATTTATAAATGAGAGTTCTATCACTTTTTTTTGTTTTTCAGGCAATAAATTAATTGCGTTTTTCACCTGTTCAGTTAGAGATTTACGTTCGACTATGTCTTGGCTATTCTCACTATCAGACGGAATATCAATTTCTGAAATGTCAGTATAGGGTTGTGACGATTTTTTTCTTAGTAAATCAATTCTGTTATTTCTTGCAATTGTATAGATCCAAGAGCTGAAGGATCCTTTTTCTGGATTATACAAGTGGATTTTATCCCAAATGTTAATCATTGTGTCGTGCATTATATCCTCCGCAAGTGTAACATCCGCACCATTTCTCACCAATAATGACTTGATTTTAGGTGCATAGAAGTTAAAAATAATCTCAAAGTCTTTCTTTTTCTTCTCAGCTTTAAACTTCTTGATAAAATCCTTGTTTATTTCAACCATTGTTACATATTTCTTTGCACATGAATCAATGTAACACATATTAAACGTGCACCTCTAGTAAATAGTTTAAAGTTTTATATTTTTTTACTGATTATTATAATCATTATAGTAAGATATTAGTAAATCATGATAAATATTGAAAATAAAAACATTTTTAGCAAAGCAAGAGTTGCCATTATTGGTGCAAGTGGGGGCATAGGTTCAACAATATCTAAACAAATTCGAGCATTGGATCGTGAAAATACAATTATCGAAATTGTCCGACATAAGTCAAGAAAGAGTCAATTCGAAATGGATATGCTAGACGAGCATTCAGTAGCAAAATGTGCAGAGGAGATTAGAAATAAATATGGTAGTTTAGATGTCGTATTGAACACGACGGGATTGCTTCATACAAAAAATTACTCGCCAGAAAGAACCTTTAGAGAAATTAATCTTGATTATTTACAAGAGGTATTCCAGGTTAATACCTATATTCCATTTTTAGTCTCTAAGTATTTTGCGCCCATACTCACAAAAGAAAGTGCTTCAATTATCGCTTTCATGTCAGCAAGGTTAGGTAGTATATCAGATAATAAACTCGGGGGCTGGTACAGTTACAGATCTTCAAAGACTGCACTAAATATGCTCATCAAGACTCTGTCAATCGAACTTTCATATAGCAATAAGAATGCAATTTGTGTAGGACTGCACCCCGGCACGGTTGATACTCAGTTATCGAAACCATTTACTCAGAAAATAAAGAATAAAAAAGTCTTCACAAAAGAAGAGGCGGCAGAGTACTTAATTAAAGCGCTTAACAATATTGATCACAACGATACTGGTAATATTATTGACTGGCGTGGTGAAGCTGTTCCACACTAAATCTATGATCGGAATAGGTATATCAACTTACAATGAAATTAAAAAATAAAAAAATAGCCATATTAGGAACGGGCGCTAACGGTTCCTGTGCAGCTGCGGATATTACCACCGCAGGATATGATGTAACACTATTCGATCAATGGCCAGAGCATGTAAATGCAATGAATACCAATGGATTGACAATAAACCTGCCAGATGAGACAAGAAATACCAATGTCAATGCCTATCATCTGTGTAATCTGGCAGAATTGAAACAAAGTTTTGACTTCATATTTTTATTCGTGAAAGCCTATGATACGCAATGGATCACAAGACTAATTGAGCCGTACCTTGCGAATGACGGTATTTTAGTTGGCGTTCAAAATGCTATGACAGCCGAACGTATATCAAAAATTGTTGGCGCAGAAAGAACAATAGCGTGTGTTGTAGAATGCTCTTCTGAATTATTCATACCAGGCATCATACAGAGGGATACACCAAATGAAAAAACTTGGTTTGGTATCGGGGCTGAAAAAGATACAGTAAGTGATAGATTGGAAGAAGTTGCGGAAATATTAACTGCAGTTGGTAATGTCGATATCATAGATGACATAATATCTGCAAAGTGGATGAAACTAATAATAAATGCAATGTGTATGGGTCCATTCGCCTCACTCGGATCTAATCTTTATGATGGATTTAGGATCCCGGGCATAAAAGAACTTATCATGAAAATTGGTACAGAGGCTCTCATGGTTGGTCAAAAACATGGATACAAGATTGTTCCAATATTTGGCTTATCAGAAGAACAAATTAATAATTCTAATAATCCAATTGAACTTATGCTGGATAAATTAATTAAGGATATTGGTCCAAATGCCAGAGATGCAGTTTTACACGATCACATAAAGGGAAGGTACAGTGAGGTTGATGAAATCAATGGATTAGTAGCAGATTTGGGAAAAGAATATGGTATTGATACTCCTATCAATCAGGAAATAGTGAACCTTACAAGAGATATCCATGCTGGTAGACGGTCTCCATCTACAGATAATTTGAGTATTTTAAAAAAATATTTCTAAACTTTCATCACAATTTGTCCGATCGTTTTCCTAGCTTCGGCATCTTGGTGAACGGTGACAATATCATCCAGATGATAATCCATATTCAGATTGAGGTTGATGCTACCATTTTTGATCATTTCAAAAACGCTTTCAGCACTCTTTTTACCAATTTCTGGTGAGGTCATATAGTTGACCATTGTTGCTCTGTGAATATATGCAGAATTCTTTACTCCATCCTTTGCAACATCATATAATGGGGGATTACCAGATGCACTGCCAAAACTAACAACAAGTCCTAACTTCTTCACTACAGAAAGTGAAATATCCCAGGTTGTCTTACCAATTGAGTCATAAACAACATCGACACCAGTACCCTCAGTGATAGCCATAACTTCTTTAACTATGTCATGATCTTGCATATTAAACACATGCTTGTAGCCTGAATTACGGGCAAACTTCTCTTTATCCATGTTACCAACTATCCCAATTGCTATCGCGCCAATAGAGTCTGCCCACTGACCTGCTATCTGGCCAACACCTCCTGCAGCAGCATTAAATAATAATCTGTCCCCTTTTTGCAGTTTATACGTCCTATTGAATAAATATTCTACGGTTCTTCCTTTAGTTAAGATAGCCGCAGCAACTTCTGATCTCATCCAGTCTGGAATTATGATTAAATCATCTGCATTCATTAACCGTGAGTAAGAATAGGAGCCGAGACCGCTGCTACTACCGGCATATGCAACCCTATCTCCAATATTTAAATTCTTTACACCAGGGCCAACTTGTTCGATAACCCCCGATGCCTCTGTTCCAAGGAAACACGGCTTAGATGGGGTTGGGTAAATACCTGAGCGATGATAAACATCAATCATGTTAAATCCAACAAATTCATGTTTTAATAAAACCTGACCATGGTTAGGATCCGGTAGGTTAATTTCTTCCCATATCATTTGATCTGCATCACCATTTTTGTGTAATACCACAGCTTTTGTTTTCCTCATAATTACTCCTCATTCATAACTTATTTTATGCAGCCTTATAAAGTAGCAAATTTTTTTGAGATTTAACAAAGAAAAGTTGACTTAGCTTATTTAAAATATTAAATAGTGGTATTAATTTAAAAATAATCATTAACTAAATTTTTAATTGAAAGAGCTCTCATGACAGCGGTTATAAAAACTGGCGGGAAACAATACTCTGTAAAAAAAGGTGATGTAATTATTACAGAAAAACTTCCAAATGAAAAAGGTAAGGAGGTTATATTTACTGAAATCCTAATGATTACAGAGGGTGATAAAACAATAGTTGGAACTCCATATATTGAGAACGCAACCGTGACTGCGGAAATAGTTGAACAAGATAGAGGAAAAAAAATTATAGTCTTCAAAAAAAGAAGGAGACAAAATTCTCGAAGAACAATCGGTCATAGGCAGTTTCAAACAAAGCTG
>CACBED010000002.1 GCA_902538185.1 uncultured OCS116 cluster bacterium | reverse complement strand
TCTCCATTAGTTCTTGGTATAAATTCAAGCAGTTTATCCCAATCTGAAGTGAGTATTCTAAATGAAATAAACCCATATGGGCTAATACTATTCACGCGCAATATAGTCAACAAAGTACAATTAAAAAAATTAATAAATGAAATAAAAGAAAAGGTTAGGGAGGACATACATATCCTCATAGATCAAGAGGGTGGCAAGGTACAAAGATTAGATATTCCGCACTGGAAACGCTACCCCACATATAGACAGATTGGCGATCTTTGTAAAAAATCGGCCCCAGCCGCGAATAGATTATCTTATCTTGTTGGAAGGTTAATTGCCAATGATTTAGTGGATGTGGGAATTGATATAAATTGTGCACCATGTATTGATATTAGGCATCGTAATACAAGCAATATTCTTATCGAGCGAATTTTTTCATCAGACGCAAATATAGTCTATCAACTTGCTAATGAAATGATAAAAGGGTTTCAACAAGGTTCTATTGTTCCAATACTAAAGCACATACCGGGGCATGGGAGATCAAGTCTTGATAGTCATATTGAATTACCGACTATAAATGATCCGATTGACGAGCTAATCGATCATGATTTTCAACCATTTATTAAATTTAATAGTATGCCGATTGCTATGACAGCGCATATCAAGTTCTCATCTATATCTGATCGTCCAGTCACCATTTCAAAAAAAGCAATTAAAATGATTCGATCTATTACTGGCTTTGGTGGTTTAATTATTACAGATGATATTAATATGCAAGCGCTGGAGGGTAATCACGAATCAAGAGTCCTAAATGCCTATAATGCTGGCTGCAATCTTGTACTAGATTGTTCTGGGAATAATGAAAATTTTATAAAATTTCTTCATAAAGTTGATCAAATAGAGTTGAATATCATTAATTTGGGTGTGAATCATTTTAAATCAGCGAAGAAAGATGAGGATTTTCAAAATATTGATAATGTTTTTGAAGAATACTATTCTATATTAAAGAATAATAATATTAATGTGGGCTCTTGAATAGTGAGTAGCGTTTTAGAAGTAAAAAATCATTTAATAATAGATATTGAGGGATTTGAAGGCCCAATTGATCTTTTGCTTAGCTTGGCGCGAAGTCAGAAGGTAGACTTAAAAGAAATCTCAGTATTTGAATTGGCACAGCAGTACATAAACTACATCAACAGCCAGGCTGCTCTAAAAATAGATATCGCCGCTGATTATTTAGTAATGGCTGCTTGGCTTGCTTATCTTAAGAGTAAGTTGTTGTTACCAGATGAACCAATTGATGAGGAAGAAGAGTATACAGCTGAAGAATTAGCAGGACAACTTAGGCATAGAATACAACGCTTAGATGCAATGAAAACTGCCTCCCTATTACTTTTTGAAAAGCCAATTGTAAATAGAGATATGTTTTTAAGGGGGATACCGGAGGAGTTTGATGAGGTTACTAAACTAATTTATAATGCGTCTATTTTCGATCTCATTAAATCGTATATAAATAGGCAAGATGATAGAGTGCCGGAGTCGATATCAATATTTAAATTAGATTATCTCGCATTAGATAACGCAAAAAACTTGCTTTCTAATATTTTCCAGAAGATATCTGGATGGGCGAACTTCTTCCGACTTGTAAGCGAAAATAAATATACCGAAAATGATAGAAGTATCGCTGCTAGTGCCTTTAGTGTTCTTTTAGATATGGTAAACGAACAAAAAGCTCATACGAAACAAGAGAAACAATTTGGAGAAATACTTATCAAAAAAATAGGTAACGATTAGACAATATGAAAAAAAATTTTTTGACAAAACTTGGTCTTAAGTCAAATGTTAGAGTCTTAAACAATGATGCTGTGGCTGAATTCGATGATTTGCATATTATAGAGGCAATAGTTTTTGCAAGTAGAGAGCCAATTCATATAGAATATCTTCTAACTAAAATCTCAAAGACAGATAAGGCTTACCTACGTGAGCTCATGGATAAACTTAGAGCACATTATGATAATCGGGGTGTGAATTTTGAATATAACGATAATTATTGTATTTTTCAAACTTCACCAATGATCAAGGCCGCCTTAGTGGATGAATTCGAAGAAACGCGTGATCTCTCGAAAGCGGCGAAAGAAACACTCGCAATAATTGCTTATCATCAGCCCACAACAAGATCTGAAATTGAGGAGATAAGGGGCGTGTCCTCAAGTAAGGGTTCACTGGATGTTCTACTTGGATATAATTGGATTGAAATTTCTGGAAAAAAAGATGTTCCCGGCCGTCCATTGGTATATAAAACAACAAAAAAGTTTCTTTTAGATTTTAATCTTAGTGATATAAATGATCTGCCAAAACTTAGTGAGCTTAGGAGAGAGGGCCTACTCTCTGGGTATGAAGATAGCTCATGAATGGGTAATAAAAAAGTTATGAAAAAAATTGTAAATTACTTGTGCGCTCCAAGATTACGCGTTGATTCCATATCATGGACAAATGGTGATAATAAGATACTTGATGATGTTTCATTTAGTCTTTTCCCAGGTGAAGTTCTCTGTCTTTTAGGTGACTCTGGTTGTGGCAAGACTTCACTGTTACGAGTATTAAGCGGTTTAGACAAACAAGATGTAGGTGAAATTTTCATCAATGAAGAGCCTATTTCATCAAGCAAGATTAATATACCCCCAGAGTCAAGGCCGATCAGTCTAATTTTCCAAGATTATGCATTATTTCCTCACATGACTGTGTATCAAAATATTGCATATGGGCTAAAAGATTTAAATAAGCTACAAAAAAAATTAAAAATTGATAAAGTACTGATGGATCTCGGTCTTATACATTATTCCGAAAAATATCCTCATGAGTTATCAGGCGGAGAACAGCAAAGAGTTGCCCTTGCAAGAGCAACTGCACCTGAGCCTATAATACTTCTCATGGATGAACCATTTTCGGGCTTGGATAGATCGTTAAGGGAGTATATTAGAGAGGAAACAATTTCTGTTTTAAGAAATAGTGAATCTGCTGTAGTTTTGGTTACACACGATCCAGAAGAAGCGATGCTAATGGGGGATAGGATTGCTCTAATGAGAGATGGGAAGATAATCCAAATTGGTTCTAATGATGAACTAATTTTTAAACCTATAAATGACTATACAGTCAGCACATTCTCGAATGTAAATACTTACAAAACAAAGGTTCAGAACAAAAAAGCGCAAACGCCATTTGGGGAGTTTAGCGTTACGAATATTGACGAGGGTAATGAAGTAAAGGTACTTATTAGGGATCAAGCCTTTAACCTGGCAGCACCTTCAAAAAAAAATTGCTATATTGTAAAGCAGATTGACTTTACAGGGGAAAATACAAGAATTCAACTAACGCCAATAGATTCAGAAGATATTGTAAAAATTACTGTTCCCGGTATATCGTCTATCAGAATTAATGATAATATTGGACTAACTGTAGATGAGCGGTTTGTTCACATATTTTAAAAAGGAGATTCATATTGAGCTCAATAAAAATAGGTAAACTAGAAATATCAAATAATGGACCTTTAGTATTTATAGCAGGTCCATGTGCAATGGAGTCTAGGTCACATGCGTTATCAATGGCGCGCAGTTTAAAGAAAATATCAACTGAACTTGATGTAGGACTTATATTTAAAAGCTCTTTTGATAAAGCAAATAGAACGAGTATTAAATCAAAAAGAGGTGTTGGTTTAGATGATTCATTGGATATATTCGAGACAATCAAAGAAGAAACTGGTCTACCAATATTAACTGATGTGCATGAACCTGAGCAGTGTGATATTATTAAAGATTATGTCGATGTTTTGCAAATACCTGCTTTCCTTGCAAGGCAAACAGACTTAATTTTAGCTGCTGCAAATACACAGAAGCCTGTGAATATTAAAAAATCTCAATTTATGTCACCATGGGATATAAAATACTCAGCAGAAAAAATACTTTCTCAGTCCAATGCTAATATATGCCTAACGGAAAGAGGGTATAGTTTTGGTTACAACAATCTAGTTGTAGATTTTCGATCTATCGAAATCATGAAAAAACTTGATTTTCCAATAATTTTTGATGCCACACATTCAGTCCAATTACCTGGTGGTGGAGAGAGTAGTGGAGGTCAAAAGGAATTTATAGAGTCATTATCAACTGCAGCCGTTTCAATCGGTGTATCAGCCGTATTCGCTGAAGTTCATAACAGCCCACCAGCAGCCATATCAGATGCAGATAATCAGCTTGACTTAAATGAGTTCCATTTGCTCGCGAAAAAGTTAATACAATTTGATAAGTTATCGAAAAATTTCAAGAGTTAGAATAGGTGAAGGAATGTCAAAAATATTAAAGATTATAGGGCGTGAGATATTAGACAGTAGGGGAAACCCTACGGTTGAAGCAGATGTTATTTTAAATAACGGTGTTCAGTCACGATATTCTGTACCTTCTGGAGCTTCAACTGGAATACATGAGGCCGTAGAATTACGGGACGGTGATGATAGATATAAAGGTATGGGTGTAATGAAAGCTGTTTATAACATCAATACGGAAATCAATGAGTCCCTAACTGGCTTAAGTCCATTCAACCAGTCGGATATTGATAAAATTTTAGTTGATTTAGATGGTACAGAAAATAAGAGTAGACTTGGTGCAAATGCAATATTAGCTGTATCTATCGCAATTGCAAAAGCAGCTTCAATATATGAAAATAAAAAACTGTATGAATATCTAGCAGATAGTAAAGATTTTAAATTACCAGTGCCTATGATGAATATTTTAAATGGAGGAGCCCATGCGGATAATCCTATTAACATACAAGAATTTATGATAATTCCTGCTAATTTTAATTCATTCCGGGAGTCTCTGAGGGCAGGTGCTGAAGTGTTCAAATATCTGAAAGAAAACCTCAAATTAAAATCACTAGGTACATCTATTGGTGACGAAGGTGGCTTCGCTCCAAATCTCGCGAGCGCAAGAGATGCAATAGAAATTATTATCAAGTCAATTTCTGATGCTGGCTATACCAGCGGTAAAGATATTTTTCTTGCACTAGATGCTGCCTCGAGTGAATTCTTTGACGATGATAAATATCAAATCGAGCCTCAAGGAGAAGCAGAAACCGTTGAAGGTATGATCAATTTTTATGAACAATTAATAAAAGATTATCCAATAATCTCAATTGAAGATGCGATGTCTGAGGATGATTGGGACGGTTGGAAAAAATTAACAAGCTCAATCGGCGGTAAGTGTCAGTTAGTTGGTGATGACTTGTTTGTTACGAACGAACAGAGATTTTTAAAGGGAATAAATTCAGATGTTGCAAATTCAATACTCATTAAGGTTAACCAAATAGGAACACTTACAGAAACACTAAATGCAATTGATATAGCAAAGAGCCATGATTACTCTTGTGTTATATCACATAGATCCGGTGAAACTGAAGACACAACAATCGCTGATTTATCAGTTGCGACTAATGCAGGTCAGATAAAAACTGGTTCCCTGTCTAGATCCGATCGCACTGCGAAATATAATCAATTATTAAGAATTGAAGAAGAGCTTGGTGATAGATGTTACTATCCCGGTCTGAGTGAATTTAGTAAATATATTTAATTAAATCTTAAAATTTATCTAATACAAAATATTTATGCTAGTGCTTAGATTAAAAAAATATGCCTTAAAGTTGCTGCTGCCATTATTGTTAGTTTTTTTTCTCGGGTATATTTCCTATCACACTTTTATAGGCGACTCGGGTCTGTCTAAAAATGCAGTTCTCAAAAGTCAGTTAAATGAATTACATGCTGATTTGGCCGGGGTAAAAGAGGAAAGGCTTTTGTTGGAAAAACATATATCTCTATTAGAGAAAAATATAGACGCTGATATGTTACAAGAGAAAGCAAAAAAGATATTATATTATGCACACCCGGAAGAAATTATTATAGTTAAGTAATTTAATTAACAAAATTCGAACGATCATTCTAATTTTTGCCAATTTTGTATATTTGTAATAATTATATATGTATAATATAAACATTAAGTACTTTCTTTATGATAAATAGAACTAAAAAAACCAACAGAAAACTATCTAAATCTGATGCAATTGAAGCATACAAGAGGATGCTTTTAATTAGAAGATTCGAGGAAAAAGCCGGGCAGTCATATGGGCTTGGTCAAATAGGGGGTTTCTGTCATCTATATATAGGGCAGGAAGCTGTTGTTGTGGGTCTACAAATGTGTATTAGAGAGGGTGATCAGGTTATCACCACTTATCGAGATCATGGACATATGCTAGCTTGTGGCATGAGTCCAAATGGCGTTATGGCAGAACTTTACGGTCGAGCAGACGGTTATTCGAAAGGAAAAGGCGGCTCAATGCATATGTTTTCAAAAGAAGCAAATTTTTTTGGTGGACATGGTATTGTTGGTGCGTCTGTTCCACTCGGTACTGGTTTGGCATTTTCAAACAAATATAAAAAAAATAAAGCTATTACCCTGACTTATTTTGGTGATGGTGCAGCTAATCAAGGTCAGGTATATGAAAGTTTTAATATGGCTAAATTATGGGAACTCCCCTGTATTTATGTAATAGAAAATAATAGGTATGCAATGGGAACTTCAGTGCAACGTTCATCAGCTCAGAAAGATTTATCCCAAAGGGGAATAAGTTTTGGGATTGAAGGTGAGCAGGTTAATGGCATGGATATTGAGTCTGTTATAGATGCTGGAAGAAGGGCTGTAACAAAAGTTAGAAATAATGAAGGACCATACATATTAGAAATGCTTACATATAGGTACAGGGGTCATTCAATGTCTGATCCTGCGCAATATAGGACTCGCGATGAGGTAAAAGAGGTAAGAGATCACTCTGACCCAATAGAGAGCCTTAAGAATTCAATAATCGAGAATAGCTATCTTACAGAAGAGAAATTACAATTATTAAATGCTGAAATCAAGCAAATAGTTGATCAATCAGCTCAATTTGCCGCAGATAGTCCATTACCTGATTCGTCTGAGTTGTTTGTTGATGTCTACCAATAGGATTTGTAATGAAAACTGAAATTTACATGCCCGCAATGTCACCCAGTATGACTGAAGGTACCTTAACAAAGTGGCTTGTAAAAGTCGGTGATCAGCTAAAAATTGGTGACCCAATTGCTGAAATAGAAACCGATAAAGCATCAATGGAAGTTGAAAGTCAAATTGAAGGTATCATATCTGAGTTTCTGGTCGAAAATGGTCAAGATCAAATAGCAGTTAAAACACCCATAGCAATAATTGAAACAAATAGTACTACAGAAAAACTCAAAGGGAAGTTATTCACGAATACTATAGATGATCAACCTAAGAAGAAAATCACAAAAGACCGAGTCATTGATCAAGACAAAAAACAAGACAAGATATCGGTTCGAGAGGCCATCAGGGACGCTATTGCTGAAGAGATGCGAAGTGACAAGAATGTATTCGTGATGGGCGAAGAAGTAGCTGAATATCAGGGTGCCTATAAAGTAACTCAGGGTTTGCTTCAGGAATTTGGCGCTTCAAGAGTAATCGATACTCCTATTACCGAAAATGGTTTTGCAGGTTTAGCAATCGGGGCATCTTTTTCTGGATTAAAACCTGTTGTAGAATTTATGACTTTTAATTTTTCTCTTCAGGCAATGGATCATATAATCAATTCAGCGGCTAAAACACTTTATATGGGCGGTGGACAACTAAACTGCCCAATAGTATTTCGTGGACCAAATGGAGCGGCAGCAAGAGTTGCCGCGCAGCACAGTCAAGATTTAACGGCTTGGTTTTCACATATACCGGGGCTAAAAGTTATATCACCTTTCTCTGCAAGAGATCATAAGGGACTGCTCAAGGCTGCCATCAGAGATCCAAATCCAGTCATCTTTCTTGAAAATGAGATCTTATACTCTGAGCAAGAGCCGATGATCGATGATAATGATGATATAATTCCAATTGGGAAGGCAAAAATACTCAAGGAAGGCTCTGATATAACCTTAATTTCCCATTCCATTTCACTAAAAATGTGTCTTGAAGCATCAAAAAAATTAGCCAATAAAAATATCGATTGTGAGGTTCTTGATTTAAGAACGATTAAACCACTAGATACGAAAGCAATTATCAGTTCAATACGGAAAACAAATAAATGTGTTGTTGTTGAACAAGGTTGGTCACAATCCGGGGTATCATCGGAAATTACATCTGTGATAATGGAAAATGCTTTTGACTGGCTTGATGCCCCTGTTTTACGCCTTACAGGTAAAGACGTTCCAATGCCATACGCAGAGAATTTAGAGAATTTAGCATTGCCATCAGAAGATGAATTGATCAAGATTGTTGAAAGTTTAGTCAAATAAGGAGCTACAAATGTCAATAACTATTTATATGCCAGCATTATCTCCAACAATGGAAATGGGTAATATTGTTAAGTGGCATAAGGCAGAGGGTGATCAGATATTATCCGGTGATATCATTGCTGAAATTGAGACAGATAAGGCCGTAATGGAATTTGAGTCAGCGGACGAGGGTATTTTAGGAAAAATACTGATTGCAGAAGGTTCTGTTGATGTAAAAGTTAATGAGCCAATAGCCATAATACTGGAGTCTGAAAATGATACCATTGAAGATTTGGATACAAGTAACAACACGAATATGGAAGCAACAGATGATAATGAAAATTCTATCATAGATGAAGAGAGCGGTGAAGATGTGGTTCGAGAATTGGTCAACGAAATTGACATAAAAGAGACTGATATCGATGATGGAAATAGAATATTTATAAGCCCCATCGCAAAAAGGATTGCCGAAGATAACGGTATAGAGCTCACAGATATTCGTGGAACAGGTCCAAACGGTAGAATACTCAAGAAAGACGTTGAGGCCCATAACCCTGACGACAATGTGTCCACACAGACAAGCGTTGGAAATAATTTAAAACTTGAAAGCGGTGTAAGTTTGGAGTCCGGGCTGAGACTTGAAGATAGCAGTCCATTAACAAAGGCTGATATAATAAATGAAGGTAATAATTTAAATTATACTGCGACACCGATAGACACGATGAGATCAGTTATCGCAGAACGATTACAGCAGTCAAACTCAACGATACCCTCATACACGCTAAATATTGACGCAAGTATAAAGAAGCTAAACGAAGTGAGAAAAAAAATGAATGATGATATGCTTGATGAAATAAAATTATCATTCAATCATTTTTTAATTAAAATAACCTCAATGGCGATGTTGCATACGCCAGAGGTAAATGCATCATGGGAAGGAGATCAAATCCATTCATATAATTCAACGGATATCGGCTTAGCTGTTGCGATAGAGAATGGGCTGATCACACCAATCATAAGGAATGTTGAAAATAAAGGACTGCACAAAATTAGTACTGAAATTCAAGATCTTATTTCAAGGGCTCGAGAGAAGAGATTAATCCCATCGGAATATCAAGGTGGGACAATTTCAATTTCAAACCTTGGTTCATATGGCATTAAGAGTTTCACATCAATCATTAATCCGCCGCAATCATCAATACTATCAATTGGAGCATCACGGAAAGTTCCAGTTATAATTGACGATGCTGTGAATATAGATGAACTAATTTCTATAACACTTACTGCTGATCACAGATTAATTGATGGGGCAGTTGGTGCAAAATTTCTTGCATTCATGAAGCGACTAATTGAAAACCCAAACCTTATGTTACTATAAATTATCACATGGAAAGTTAAATGGATTTAAAATATGATGTAACCATTATTGGCTCCGGCCCCGGAGGCTATGTCGCAGCAATCCGTTCTGCTCAATTGGGACACAAGACAGCAATAATTGAAAAAGATAAACTTGGTGGTATTTGTCTAAATTGGGGCTGCATACCAACAAAGGCACTTTTGAAATCATCAGAAGTTTATTCCACCATGAAAAAGTCAGATTATTATGGAGTAACGGCTGAAAATGTAAGCTTTAATTTTAACAATATTATTGATCGATCTCGTGGAGTGGCTAATGACCTCTCTCAAGGTATTGGTTACCTATTAAAAAAGAATAAAATTGATTTAATTACTGGATATGGCCATATCATAGATAACAACACGATCAAGGTTCAATCTGATAAAAAAGAAACTATTATATCAACAAATAATATTATTATTTCAACTGGTGCACGCCCAAAAGAATTACCTGGTATAAACTTTAGCGAAGATGTTTGGTCTTATAAACAAGCAATGGTGCCAGATAAGATGCCGAAATCAATTGTTGTGATTGGATCAGGAGCAATTGGAATAGAATTTGCTAATTTTTATAACGCGATAGGGGTTAACGTGGATCTAGTAGAGCTAGCTGATAGAATTCTTCCGAATGAGGATGAAGAGGTATCCGAGTATGCTAAGGCTGAATTTGAGAAACAAGGCATAAAATTTCACTTAGGTTCCTATGTGGACTCTATAATAAAAAGTAGGAATACCCTAAATTTAGAGTTGATACATAATAGTAATAAGAAGCGTAGCAAACTGAATGCTGATAAAGTCGTAATGGCTGTTGGAATAACTGGCAATATTGAAGATATTGGTTTAGAGCATAATAGTATAAATGTTAGTGATGGTCACATTTCAACAAACGAGTTTATGCAAACAAATGTAAAAAATATCTACGCAATTGGCGATGTTGCAGGGGCGCCGTGGTTGGCTCATAAAGCATCTCATGAGGGCATAATTGCAGCGGAGCATATATCGGGCATCCAGACACATACAATTGAAAAGGCTAACATACCTGGATGTGTATATTCTTCACCACAAATTGCATCAATCGGACTTTCCGAAAATGAAGCAAAAAATAAGTACAGCTCCGTTAAAGTTGGTAAATTCCCGTTAATTGCAAATGGGAAGGCCAAGGCGATCTCGAATGATACAGGTTTCGTGAAAGTAATATATGAGAGTACTACCGGTGAACTGCTTGGTGCGCACATGATTGGGGACGGTGTTACGGAGCTAATTCATGGTTATGCTATTGCAAAAAATATGGAGGGTACCGAAGAAGATATTATAAATACAATATTTCCTCACCCAACGATTTCAGAGTCAATGCATGAAGCTGTTCTCAGCGCATATGATATTCCAATTCATTACAAATAATTATGGTAAATATAATAAATAAATTTAATCAGCCAGTTAAATTACGTCATCCACAATTTCGTAATAAATCACCAAACCCAAGCGGGAAGAAACCGTCTTGGATTAAAGTCAGATATAGGAATTCAGCTAACTATCTTGAAACACATAAAATTATCAAGGAGAATAATCTTGTAACGGTTTGCCAAGAAGCGGCTTGTCCAAATGTATCGGATTGTTGGGATAAGAAACATGCAACTTTTATGATACTGGGCGACACTTGTACCCGTGCCTGCTCCTTTTGTAATGTTAAAACTGGGATACCAGAGCCCATTGATCAAAATGAGGCATTATCTGTCGCGAACGCAGTAAAAAAAATGGATCTCAGGCACGTTGTCATAACCTCAGTTGACAGAGATGATCTGGAAGATGGTGGAGCACAACATTTTGTAGATGTCATAGCTAATATTAGAAAGATATCTCCATCTACGACAATTGAGATTTTAACACCAGATTTTTTAAGGAAAGATAGAGCAATTGATATCTTAATGAAGCAAAAGCCGGATGTCTTTAATCATAACCTTGAGACGGTTCCTTCATTGTATCTGAGCATCCGACCTGGCGCTCGATACTTTCATTCATTGAATTTATTGAAAGAAATAAAAAATAGGGATAATTCAATATTTACAAAGTCTGGAATAATGGTTGGCTTAGGTGAAAAAAGAGAAGAGGTTTTGCAGGTGATGGACGATATGATTTCTGCAAATGTCGATTTTATAACAATAGGTCAATATCTACAACCAACGACAAAACATGCAAAAGTTATGGAGTACGTGCGCCCTGACATTTTTGAAAGCTACGCATCAATTGCAAAATCAAAAGGTTTCAAGATGGTTTCTGCAAGTCCTTTTACGCGTTCATCTTTTCATGCGGATGAGGATTTTATCAAACTTAAAAATGCTACATAGTTTGATGAAGTCAAAAAAACTCTCAAGAACAGTGCGATATAGTGCAAATGAAATGTATGCCTTGGTCTCAGATATTGAGAGTTATCCATATTTTGTACCGGCCTGCAAGTCGCTTAAGGTGTTAAAAAGAAGAAAAGATGGAGATATAATTTATATTGATGCAATTATGGAGGTTGGATATGGTTTTTTAAATGAATCTTTTACATCCCACATCATCTTGAATAAGAATAAATTTACAATTGAAGTTGTAAACAGCGACGGTCCATTCCGTAAGTTGAATAACTATTGGCAATTTATTGATATTGAAAATGGTTCAGAAATTTTATTTGAGATCGATTTTATAGCAAAAAATTCATTAACAGGGAAAGTTATTAATTTAATGTTTGAAAGGGTATTCAGTAAATATATTTTTGCGTTTGAAAGCCGGGCAAATAAGCTTTATAGTTGATCGACTAACCCGTATGAGATCTCAAATGCTTTAATGGATGTATTAAGCCTTACATTATCTCTTCCAATTTCACCAAACTTATATTCTTTACACAGGGTTTCTTTATTCAGTGATACAGAAATATAAACGAGTCCAACTTCTTTTTTTGTATCGTCACTTTTTGGCCCTGCAATACCTGAGACAGCGATAGAGAGGTTAATATTTGGATGTAGAGATATTATATTAGATGACATTTGTGAACACACCTCTCTACTTACCGCACCATAATCCTGAATATCTCTATAATTAACTTTTAATAAATCAATCTTTGACTGATTAGAATACGTCACATAGCCCAACTCATAAACTTCGGAAGAACCTGAAATTGATGTTATTGTTGAAGATATAAGTCCTCCAGTACAAGACTCAGCCGAACCAATTTTGAGATTTTTCTGCTTACATATTTCTATTAGATTTATGGCTGATTGGGTTAATTGTTTCATTTCATGACCGATATGTTAACAATAGTTTGTACAGCAATTCCTTCCTTTCTGCCAGTAAAACCTAATTTTTCTGTTGTCGTAGCTTTTAGACCTATATTAGACACATCAATCTTTAATAGCCCTGATAGCTCTTTTTTTATAGCATTCTTATATGCATTAATATTCGGCTCCTCTGCAATGACAACTAGATCGATATTTAGAATCTTTCCTCCAAATTCTTCTAATTTCAATAGTGAGTGATCTAGGAATATTTTTGAGTCTGCTCCCTGCCACCTCTCATCTGCTGGATTAAAGTGAGATCCAATATCGTCAGAGCCAATTGAGCCATATATTGCATCAGTTATAGCATGAAGGCCAACATCTGCATCTGAGTGTCCTACTAGTGTTTTATTGAAAGGAATATTAACACCGAATATTCGAATATTATGACCTTCACCAAACTTGTGCACATCAAAACCAATCCCAACTCTTGAAGAAGACATATTTTCACTTTCCATTTTAAAACGATCTAAATCATCGTATATAGTTATTTTATAATTCTTTTTATTATCTTTAAAGGTGTTTACTTTAAGCCCAGCTAATTCTGCTACTTGCGCATCATCAGTTACATGATTAACACCAGTGGTTAGTTTGGCTAGATTTCTGTATGAATTATATATTGCCTTAAATTCAAAAAATTGTGGGGTTTGCGACTCAATAATGGTCGATCGATCAAGCGTTTTTAATTTTTCATTTTTTAACTGCTTAATTGTATTTGAAGCTTCTATTATTGGTATTGATCCATCATGGCCTTTTGCTGCTATGATTAGATTATTAGGTAAACTAGAAGAAAAATTTGGTCTTGCAGCATCATGAATGAAAACGTGTGTTGTTCCAGATGCGCTAAGATACTCCAAGCCTTTCATAACAGACTTTAACCTTGTGTTTGAGCCATTAATTATAAAAACTTTATCTTTATAAGCATCCTTCTTGATTATGTTGTGGATATATTCTGTGTGACTTGAATTTATTGCAATTACTATATTTTCAATAATTTCAAGTTCTAAGAACTTATCGATGGAGTATTCAATAATGGTCTTTCCATTTACAACCAAATATTGTTTCGGGGTAGGTTTAGAGCTATTTAACCTATTCCCATCACCGGCTGCACAAATTATAGCTGATATTTTCATAAGAAATCATTGCATAATATAAATAAATTATTTATAAATATGATTAATATTTAATCATATAAAGTATATGCCCTTTTTTTAATCATATTACCATACTATTTATAGCACAGAAATGGAAACAATATTAGATAAAATGCAAATCGATTTGGACGGATTGTTTAGAACAATTAAACATCCACTCGTAATCTTGGATAAGGATGATAATATAGTGACATCAAATGATGATGCTGAATTTTTTTTTGGGCTCAGTCGCAATATACTTAATAAATACAAATTCACTGCATTATATAATACGACATCACCACTATATTATCTAATCAATCAATCACGTGAAAAAAAAACAACAATTCGTGAATATTCCCTGATGTTAACAAATATTATTGATAAAAAAGAGCATGAGGTGGATATTCAAGTTTCACCCTTTGAAGACACAGATTATCTACTCTTAATGTTTATTGAACGTGGTATTGCAAAAAAATTTAATCGACAATATATGCAAGCTGGATCAGCAAAATCACTAGTTGAAATGTCATCAATCCTTGCACACGAAATAAAAAATCCCCTATCTGGAATTAAGGGGGCAGCTCAACTCTTACTTGATGGTGCTAGTTCTGAAAATCAATCTCTTATATCAATAATCTGTGATGAAACTGATAGAATAAATAATTTGATCAATAGTATGCAAATCTTTTCAGATAGTTCGCAAATAAAAAAAGAAAAAATTAATATGCACACAATCTTCAACCATGTAAAAATGATTGCCGAAAATGGCTTTGCGAAAGATATTAAATTTATAGAGAGGTTCGATCCATCATTACCCCATGTTCATGGCAATAAAGACCTACTTATTCAGGTCCTGATGAACTTAATAAAAAACAGCAGTGAGGCAATAAAGAATAATTCAAATAAGGGGGAAATTATTCTTAGTTCATCATTCTTATCCAGTGTTCGAATAAGCCTACCAACATCAAGTAAGAAAATTGAATTACCGCTATGCTTTTCGATTGAAGATAATGGTGGCGGTATTGACAAAGATATTTATGAAAATATTTTTGACCCATTTATCACAAGTAAAAAAGATGGGAAGGGTCTAGGGCTTTCAATTGTGTCAAAAATAATACAAGATCACGATGGGGTTATTGAATGCGGCATAACAAGCAGGGGTACAAAAATGTCAATTCTATTCCCAGTATCACAATAAGAAGATTTATGATGAAAAAAACACATATAGTTGTTGCAGACGATGATAAAGCTATAAGGCTTGTCCTTGAGACCGCTCTGAAAAGATCAGGTTTTGACGTTACTTTGACTGAAAACGCTGCCGGTTTATGGACTCTTGCTCAACAAAATTTTGCTGATTTAATTATTACAGATGTAGTTATGCCAGATGCAAATGCATTTGAGCTAATACCAAAAATTAAAATGATCAATACCGATATACCAATTATCGTTATGAGTGCTCAAAATACACTTATGACTGCAATAAAAGCAAATGAACTTGGTGCGTTTGAATATATCCCAAAACCATTCGATATAGCTGAACTACTTAATATTATTAATCGTTCTGTAAGTGAAAATAATAAAGTGGTTGAAGATGAAAGCTTTGAGTCGCCCGATAGCTTTCCATTAATTGGTCGTTCAAAGCCCATGCAAGAAGTTTACCGGGTGATGGCCAGATTAATGAATTCAGACTTAACAGTACTGATAACAGGTGAGTCCGGTACTGGAAAAGAGCTAATTGCCAAAGCTTTACACGAATTTGGTAATAGAAAAGACTCTACCTTTGTACCAATAAATATGGCCGCAATACCAAAGGATCTAATTGAGTCTGAATTATTTGGACATGAGAAAGGTGCTTTTACCGGCGCGATAGACAAGAAAATTGGAAAGTTTCAAATTGCAGACGGAGGAACACTCTTCTTGGATGAAATTGGAGATATGCCTATAGATGCGCAAACTCGTTTATTAAGAGTATTACAAGAAGGTGAATTTCTCACCGTTGGTGGTACAAGTCCAATTAAAACAAATGTTAGAATTATTGCCGCAACAAATAAATCATTAAGTGATCAGATAAAATTAGGAGCATTTCGCGAGGACTTATATTATAGAATAAATGTAATTCCAATAACATTACCACCATTAAGAGACAGAAAAGACGATCTTCCGTCTTTGGTAAATCATTTTATGGCAAAAAATGCACCAGAAGATAACGTGAGCAGAATTGAGCAGGATGCGCTAAACTACATCAAGAATCATGATTGGCCTGGTAATATTAGAGAATTAGAGAATTTTATTAAAAGATTGATTACACTCTATCCAAATGAGATAATTTCACTTGATATTATTAAAAATGAATTTTCTTTTATGGATCAAAAGAATTACCAAACAGATAGCAAGCAACTTAGGTCATTAGAGGACCATGTTGAAAGTTATTTAAGTAAGTATTCCATCGAAGACTTCCAGGAAGGAGATGAAGGGATCTATCATAAGGTTCTTTTGCAATTTGAGAAACCAATTTTGAATTTTGTTATGGACTCCACAAAAGGAAATCAAATTAAGGCATCAAAAATCCTTGGTTTAAATCGTAATACGCTTCGTAAAAAGTTACGTCAAATAAACTCGGATCTGCCAAAAAATTAGTACTCAATTTTCATTAAGATAAAATTTATCATTAAAAAATATATTATTAGTAATATAATATAAAGTCATGAGTAATATTGATACACTTAAACTGTTTAATCCATTAAAGGAATTCTTAAATTCTTATAGGGAGTCCTTGTTCAACATCTTGATTTTATTTCTTGCGATTTTTCTTATTACATCAACATGGCTCACATTAACTGGCCAAGTATTTATTCCATCTAATGCTGTAATATTTCTTTTATTCGTAATGAACGCTGTCTTTATAGTCGTTATGGTTTTACTCATAATTAGCAAATTTTCACAAATATTAATTGCACGAAAAAGAAATATTGCGGGCGCTAGTCTACAAATCAAGTTGATAAGTTTATTTGGTATCGTATCAGCTTTACCAGCCTTAGTTGTGGCAGTCCTTGCAACAATTACCCTAGATAGAGGCTTGGATAAATGGTTTTCAGATAGAACAAAGTCAATGCTTGAAAAGTCAAATATAGTCGCAAAAAGCTATTTACGTGAACATTCAAACAATCTTAGAGCGGAAATTGGTGCAATGCAAATTGATCTAAATAACTCAGTTAATATATTTGAAGAAAATATTAATACATTTGGAGATTATTTTTTAAAACAGGCAAAATTAAGAAAATTATCAGGTGCATATATCGTGAATCGAGACGGAAATATCTTAATTAATACAACAACTCCCGAATATGAATTAGGATACACAAAACCATCACAATTATCCTATGATCGAGCTGACCAAGGGGACATAATAATATTTAAGCCAAATGATTCTAATATGGTTAGTGCCTTTGTCCTTCTGCCCAATTTTATAGATGGCTATTTGCTAATTTACAAAGCTGTTGATCCAATTGTTATTAAGCATTTAAAGCAATTAGAACAAACTCGGAATGAATATTCAAACCTTGAAGAGAGAAGGTTCAACACGCAAGTTACCTTTGCCCTTCAGTATGTTGGTTTCTCACTTGTTTTTTTAACAGTAGCAATTTGGTTTAGTATATTTTTTGCAAATAGGCTATCGGCTCCAATTGCTAAGCTCATATATGCGTCAAAAAAAGTATCCGATGGAGACCTTGATATTAATATTGAAAGTAAGTCGAGAATTGACAATGACATGCACAATCTTGTGAGCACCTTTAACAGTATGACAACAGATCTCAAGAATCAACGTGAGAACTTAATTTCTAACAATCGACTACTTGACGAAAGACGAAAATTTACCGAAGCTGTGCTTTCCGGTATTACATCGTGTGTTATCAGTATTGATAGTAACGGAAGTATTCAAATTGCAAATTTATCTGCATGCTTTTTTTTCGATAAAGAACTTAGTGAGATTCTGGGGGTTAATATTATTGATATAATGCCACAATTTTCAGATATCCTAATAAAAGCCTACAAAAGTAGAGATAATATAGATGAATATATTACGGTGCTAATAAACGATCAATATCGGAATATTCATATCAAAATAACAAAAGAAGATAAGTCGAAGAAAAGTTCAATGGTCATAGCATTCGATGATGTTACAGATTTATTTGACGCCCAAAGAACATCAGTTTGGGCTGATGTAGCGCGTAGGATTGCCCATGAGATAAAAAATCCCCTCACACCAATACAATTGTCTGCAGAAAGGCTTAAAAGAAAGTACAAAGATCAAATTACTAATGATCTAGATGTATTTGAAGACTGCACGGATACAATAATTAGACAAGTTGGAGATTTAGGGAAAATAGTAGACGAGTTCTCAGCATTTGCAAAAGTCCCTACAGCAAACATGAATAAATATGATATATGTGATACAATAAAACAGGCGGTCCTTCTACAAAAGATAACATTTGAGTCTATTGATATAAAACTAGATATTCCAGATGGGGAGATATTCTTTAATTTTGACCGTAGACTGGTCAGCCAAGCTCTAATAAATTTAATTAAAAATTCATCTGAATCGATATTTTTATTACACAAGAATGACAACTCGGGAGTGATAAATATATCCCTAGAAGATAAACCTGATTATGTGATCATAAAAATTGCTGATAACGGAACAGGTTTTCCAAAAAGTGATCTTGATAAACTTTTAGAACCTTATTATACAACAAGAGAAATGGGGACAGGAATTGGTTTATCAGTCGTGAAAAATATAATTGAGGTACACAAGGGAGAATTGTATCTCAAAAATGATATAATGCCTGATAAGAAAATAATTGGGGCAATAGTTGAAATAATTTTACCAAAATCACTTGATAGCAATTCCGAAAAAATTAATGATTGAGAATAAAAATATATTAATAATTGATGATGAAATTGACATCTGTAAATTAATTTCGGGTGTGCTAGAAGATGAGGGGTACCAAACATATAATGCGCAAAATAGTGACAGCGCTATTAGCATTTTATCAGAAGTTAATATTGATTTAATAATATTAGATGTTTGGCTAGAGGGTAGTAAGTTGGATGGTATTGAGTTATTGCAAGAAATTCATAGTACACGTCCAGAAATTCCAATTATAATTATTTCTGGCCATGGTAACATTGACACAGCTGTAACAGCAATAAAAATTGGCGCATACGATTACTTAGAAAAACCATTTAAAACAGAACGTCTGATGCACACAATAAAAAGAGCCTCTGAAACCTACAACCTCCGACAAGAAATTACCAATATTCGAAATAAATCAAATTATGCGATAGATTACATCGGTGACTCAAATACTGTAATACAATTAAATCAATCTATAGATAGACTCTCAGATGTTAGAAGTCGAATCCTTATTACGGGTGGCAGTGGTGTTGGTAAGGAGCTTGTTGCAAGATTAATACATAACAAATCTAGTAGATCAAAGTTTTTGTTCACACGCCTTAATGCAAGAAATATTAATGCAGATGAGTTTCAGCATAAGTTATGTAGTGCCGAACCCAGCAATAATACGAGCTTTATTAATGAACTAAATGGAGGAACTTTATTTATAAATGAAATATCTGAGCTATCCGTTGAGGCCCAGCAGATCCTCTTAAATTTAATAAACAATAAATATAAAATAGAAAGTTTAGACTTTAGAGTAGTTGCTAGTACATCAAAAGATTTAAAGTCATATGTATCTTTGGGGCTTTTTCTTGATGACTTATTTAATAGAATTTCGATTGAGCAAATACATATTCCAAGCCTAATTGATCGAAAAGAAGACATACCTCCACTAGTTAGATATTTTATTGAGGATTATGCAAGGACAACAGAAATTTCTCATAATTTAAGTATTACGGATGATGCGCTTGCTATATTGCAGTCATACTCGTGGCCAGGAAATATAAAAGAACTGAGAAATTGTATAGAAAGAGCTATTTTGCAACTCAATTCAGAGAATGAGTACTCAATTACGGCTAGTCATATTCCCATTGAAATCCGAGATAACAATCCCAATATAACTAATAATAATGAGGTTTTAATTTCATATAATATGAGAGATGCCAGGGATCTGTTTGAAAGAAATTATATTGTTACTCAACTTGCTAGGTTTAATGGTAACATATCAAAAACATCTGAATTCATAGGCATGGAAAGAACAGCACTTCACAGAAAATTAAAATATCTTGGCATAGATAAAAGAACTTAAATAGGTATAAATGATGAAAATTATTATATGCGGAGCAGGGCAGGTTGGCTATGGCATTGCCGAACAACTTTCAGTACAAAAAAACGATGTTACGGTGATTGATAATTCTCAGAAATTAATTGATAACATGAACAAAACTCTCGATGTGAGAACAATTGTAGGTAATGGGTCATACCCCGAGATACTGGATGAGGCTGGGGCCAGTGATGCAGATGTTATTATTGCAGTAACTCAGTATGATGAGATAAACATGGTAATCTGCACAATTTCACACTTGATTTTTAACATCCCAACTAAAATTGCTCGCATACGTTCAAATAACTTCCTAAATCCAAACTATGAAAATCTTTTCACACGTGAAAATATTCCAATTGATGTAATTATTTCACCTGAAAAAGAGATCGCGGACTCAATTTTAAAGAATATAACCTTGCCAGGTGCCTTTGAAATTATAGAATTTGGCGAAAAAAGGATTTCTTTTTTGGGCGTTAACATAGATGAGAATTGTAAGGTAGTGGATACGCCCCTCCGTGAATTAACAGAAAATTATCCCGATTTGATATGTACTATAGTCGGAATTAATCGCGATGATGAAATAATTATCCCAACACAGAAACATAGCTTAAAACAAAATGATAAAATATATCTAGTTTGTAACTCCGATCATATTAGTAAAATATTATCTGCTTTAGGCCACACTGAGCCTGAAGCGCATAATATAATTATAGCTGGCGCTGGTAATGTAGGGACATACCTTGCGAAAGCGCTTGAGTCTAATGTTTCAAATATAAATATCAAGCTTATTGAATTAAATCAGGAGGTAGCAGAAAAGGCTGCAAAGGAGTTAAAAAAATCAATTGTGTTAAACGGCAATTCGATAGATAAAAATTTACTTGAACAAGCTGGCATAATTAAAACTGATGCATTTGTTGCAATAACTAATAATGATAATATAAATCTAATATCATCTGTTATAGCAAAGGAAATGGGAGCAAAACAGGCTCTTTCGCTGCTTCAGGATAACAATTATAATGATCTTCAGTCCAGGCTAAATATTGACGCATTAATTAATCCTCGTGCAACTACAATATCCAGTATCCTGAGATACTTGAGAAAAGGTAGAATTCGAGATGCACACTCACTTTATAATGGGAAAGTTGAGGTCCTAGAGGCTGAAATTGTTGACGCTTCGCCGTTAATTGGGAAGCAAATAAAAGAAGCCGATATTCCAGATGATCTTAGATTTGGTGCTATATTAAGAAAAGATGATGTAATTAGACCTGATGGCGAAACTATACTTGAAGTGAATGATCGTATCGTTTTGTTTTCTCTATCCGAAAGCATACATGCTGTCGAACAGCTTTTTAGAACAAGTCAAGATTATTATTAATAATAATATAATTTTAGAAATTGATAAAAAAAACACTTAAATCAATAGTTTGCCATCCAGAGTTGAGTGGTAGGTTTAAGAAAAACAGTACAATTGACTCTTTTGATTGCACAAATGAAGCCGTTTTACTTGCGCATTCACTTGGAATAAAAGTTGAATTCAAGAAAATCTATAAAATTGATAGACCAAATAACTCCACATTATTTAATAATGGCCAAGTTGAGCTAATAAATAATAAAATTAAAGAACTGAATGTAGATTTTCTGATAATTGATGGAAAACTATCACCCATACAGCAAAGGAATTTAGAAAAGAGGTTGCTTGTGAAGGTTATTGATAGAACACGGTTAATATTAGATATCTTTGAAAAGAGAGCAACAACAAGAGAAGGTGCCTTACAGGTTGAGTTAGCTCAGCTTGAATATCAGAAAACAAGGCTTGTAAAGTCATGGACGCATTTGGAGAGGCAGAGAGGATCACTCAGTTTTATTGGTGGGCCAGGGGAGTCCCAGCTTGAAATAGATCGCAGGCTTATCAATAATCAAATTATAAAAATTAAGAAGAAATTACAAGATTTTAAAAATACGCGAAACTTACATCGTAACCAACGAAATAAAAAGCCCTATTTTATAATTGCTCTTGTGGGTTATACAAATGCAGGAAAATCTACGTTGTTTAATAAATTAACAAATGAGAATGTATTATCAAAGAATATGTTATTTGCCACTCTTGATACGAAGATGAAAAAACTTAATAAGGGTAATCTTAAAAATATAATTATAACAGATACTGTAGGTTTCATCTCAGAGCTCCCAACAGAACTAATAATGTCCTTTAGATCAACCTTAGAAGAAATAAATTATGCAGATTTACTGATAAATGTGCGAGATATCTCGTCAAGATATACAGAAGCACAAAACGTAGATGTAATTAACACTATCGAAGAGATTGGCAGAGAGATAAATGATAACAATTATCTTGAAATATTGAATAAAATAGATCTAATTGACGAAGGCTACTCTGAGTTAATTAAAAGAAATATGGCAAATAATCAAGTAATGATGTCTGCATCAACGGGGCAGGGCATAGGTGATTTATATGAAGCGATTGAGAAAAAAATAAATAATAATTATGAAATTCTTAGAATTAAATTGGAATATGATAAATCGGCGATGGAGTCGTGGTTGTATGATAATGCAGTTGTATTAGAAAAAAAATACAATTCAGATCATATAAATATTAAATTAAAAATATCAAAAAAAAATCATGCCCGCTTTCAATCCATGTTAATAGCGATGTAACAACATATTCGCATAATATATATTATGGAATGCAATATATAATACAATAATATCAATATGTTAAGTGAATTAATTAAATCTGCATACCATCATATGCTGGTATAATGTTTTCTGGTAAATAATCACATAGTTGTTTGTAATCCAAGTCTATGTGCATATTTGTAAGTATTGCACGTTCTACATTTAAATCTGTAACTAATTGTAATACTTTGTCTACATGGAAATGAGTTGGGTGAGGATTCCAACGCAATGCGTCTACTATCCATATTTCGCAATTTTTTATATACTGTATAGACTCATTTGGTAATTCACTAATATCAGATGAATACACTATATTTTCAATTTTGTATCCAAAAGAATTAATATTTCCATGTACTTGATTTATTGGCATAATACCTATATTGCCACCCTCACCCTCGATGTTGTATATTTTCCCATGCTCAATCAAATTAAGGTTTAAGATTGGTGGGTAACCGCTTCCAATCTTTGTATCAAAACAATAACCGAATTTTTGCTTAAGATTTTCCGATGTTGCGGCAGAAGCAAAAACATCAACTCTTTTTTTATCCCTGAGTGCATACATTCTGAGATCATCAATGCCATGAGTGTGATCAGCATGTTCATGTGTGTAAAAAACAGCGTCAATTTTCTTTATGTTCTCTCTGTTCACTTGACTCCTGAAGTCTGGACCAGTATCCACAATTACAGAAGTAATGTCATTTTCATTAATTTTTTCTATTAAAATTGAGCATCTGCTACGATTATTCTCAATAATTTTTGGATTGCATGCCCCCCATTCGTTACCAACGCGTGGTACACCTGTCGATGAGCCACAGCCGAGTATTGTAATCTTTGTATTATTTTTTGTCATACTTTAATCTTATCAAAAAATTTCAGACTATTCTTAGTTGTTAGGTCAATAACTTCAGCTATTGGTAGTTGCTTAACCTCAGATATTTTATCAACTATTTTTGTTATATATGATGGTTCATTTCTTTTTCCACGATGAGGCATTGGGGCTAAAAAAGGTGAGTCTGTTTCAACGAATATCCTATCATTTGGAATTTTTCGAAGAATATCTCTTACTGAATTAGCATTTTTAAATGTAATGATTCCGGTGAATGATATGCTTAGGCCTAAATCTATTGCAACCATTGCAAGTCTTTCGGATGAACTAAAGCAATGAAGAACACCTCTTAATTTATTTTTTTTTGCTTCATCTAGCAATATCCGCTCCATATCCTCATCTGAATTTCTATTATGAATTATAAATGGCAACCCACTAACATTCGAGCATTCAATTTGCAATCGAAACATTGACTCTTGCTCTTTTTTATTATCGTATTTTAGCTTGGAGTAATCTAAACCACATTCACCAATTGCAACAACTTTACTATTATTGCATACGTCTAAAAGATCAGATGATGTATAGCTTGCGTACTCATCATCTATGTATAAAGGGTGCGTTCCCACGCTACAATAAATATTATCAAAACGGGATACCAAGTTTTCAATCTTATGAAAAAGCTTAAATTTGGTAGATATGGTTATTAGATATCTCACATTAGCATTAAATGCGTTTTTGACTACAGCATCAATATCTGAAACATAGTCATCAAAATCAAGATGACAGTGTGTATCAATTAGAAAATCATATTTTTTATTCATCGCTAATTTCAACTTTTGGGAATATTGGCGTAACCTCCCCTAGTCTATTGCCGCTTATATCTATATGTTCATCTGTAATAGACTTGAAGGTACGATCTGTATCATTGATATTTAATAAGTTTAAAATTTTTTCTGATGATATTGGCATGACTGGAAGCAGCATTATTGCAATTTTTCTTATATTATTAAGAGTGATGAATAGCACGGTCTGCATTCTTTCATTATTATTTTTTCGTAACTCCCATGGCCTTTGATCTGAAAAATATTTATTTAAATTTGAAATTTGTTCCCATATTTCTGATAATATTTTATTAAACTCAAGTGTTTCCACTAAAATTTCTACTCTGTTAACAAGACTGACCACATTTGAGTTTATATTAAGATCATCATCATTAAACTTAGAAGAAATTGATGGAATAATTCCATTACAATTCTTTTGTACCATTGAGCATGACCTCTGTATTAGGTTCCCTAAATCATTTGCTAGGTCTGCATTTACCCTTCTCGATATACTTTCATCATCATAATTTCCATCATTTCCCATCGATACCTCCCGTAAAAAGAAGTATCTCAATTGATCAATGCCATATTTCTCTATCAACTCTCCTGGGCTGACAACATTTCCCAAAGACTTTGACATTTTGACACCTCTATTGAATAGAAAACCGTGGGCAAATACTGTTAGAGGCAGTTCGATATTTGCAGATAATAGAAACGCTGGCCAATAAACAGCATGAAACCTTAATATATCTTTTCCAATTATATGATAATTTGCTGGCCAATAGTTTTTATATTTCTCGCTTGGAAAATTAACACCAGTTAAATAATTCGTTAAAGCGTCGACCCATACATACATTACATGACTATCATCATTTGGCACATTGATACCCCAATCAAAAGTTGTCCGTGATATAGATAAATCCTTTAGGCCAGATTGCACAAATTTAATAACTTCATTTTTTCTGCTTTCTGGTAAAATGAATTTCGGATTATTTTTATAATGCTCTAGAAGTCTATCCTGATATTTAGATAATCTAAAGAAATAACTCTCCTCTTCTACCCACGTAACTTCGGTTCCCTGCGGAGAATAGAATTGGCCATTTTTTTTAGTTAACTCTTTTTCTTCATAGTAAGCCTCATCTCGAATAGAATACCAGCCCGCATATTTACCCTTATATATATCATCATTCTGAGACATCCTATTCCAAATTTCTATGCATGCAATTTTGTGCCTGTCTTCAGTCGTCCTTATGAAATCATCATGCGTAGAATTGACTTCGTTCAGCATTTTCATAAATAATGGTGCGTTTTTATCTGCAAGCTGCTTGGCTGTTAAATTCAATTTTTTTGCCGTTTGAAGCATTTTGATCCCGTGCTCATCCGTGCCCGTAAGAAACTTAACATTTTTTTCAAAAAGTCTGTGGTATCTTGCGATCGTATCTGTGATTATCGCTTCGTAAGCATGGCCAATGTGTGGCTCACCATTTGGATATGAAATTGCAGTTGTTAAATAAAAAGTTTTCTTTTCTTTACCCATCTATTTTCCTATTTGATAAACGCCATACATCTCTATGAATATTTAGCAAAAGCTCTTCCCTGCTCAGGTTAAAGATATTTAAATTATTATACTTGTCCGAATAGTTATCCCAATAACCAAGTAATTCATATAGTTTATAATCCTCATTTAAATTTGCTAAGAAACTAATAGCATTTTTCTTCAACCAAATCATAAAAAGTTCAAACAATATATTAAATGAAACTAAATTCTCTTTTTTTGAATAATACTTAATAATTTTTAAGACGTTTTTTTCGTTTATATTTTTTGAATTTATTAAATCATTAAAATCCTGAATAATTTCTTCAAAATTGTTATTCATTAGATTAACAATCTTTCCAGGTGATGCATTCATTCCATACATATCAATGATTTGTTCTGTGTTCATCTCATGGCTAAGGTGAGTAATAACTTGTTTGGTATCAGCAATTGATAAGTTTTTAAAATTAAATTTCAGACATCTGGATAAGATTGTATCTGGTACCTTGCTAATATTGTGTGTGATTAATATAAATAATGTATTAACCGGTGGCTCTTCCAGTATTTTTAATAGTGCATTTTGTGCTGATTTATTCAAATCATTGATCGTATCTATAATTATCACGCGATAACCACCATTTAGTAATTTTCCAGTAAGGTGTTCTTTAAGCTTTCTAATTTCTTCAATTTTTATTTCAAGCGAGCTACCACTCTCATCAGCATTAGATATGTAATGCAGATTTGGATACGAGTGATTTGATATTTGGCTGGAAATACAATTATTTATTTGCTTATAATCCATAAAAGACGAGTCAATATCAGAAAATATATAGTTCGTATATCTAAACGCGAGAGTACATTTTCCTATACCAATCGGACCACTAAAAAGAAGTGTGTTATTGAGGGAGTTATTATTTTTTAGCCGATCTAGTTGACTAATAATTGGTTGGTGCCCAATAAATAATTCATTCTGCCATGGCTTATTAATTTCATTCATTTATTTTATCTAGGGTCAATTCCAAAATATTTTTTGATATTTGTTCTATACCATTAGTTCCATCTATAACAACACATCTATCTGGATTATCTCTAGCTATGTCCATATACCCATCTCTTATCTTTTTATGATACATAATATCTTTTTCTTCGAATCTTGTCTCTTTGTTATTCTCCCCTAGCGCCCTTTCAATTCCTAGTGTTGGATCTATATCGAAAACAAAGGTAAGATCCGGAGAAATTTCACCAATTGATATTCTATTTACCTCCTTTACTAGGTCTAAATCTAAGTTTCCCGCATAACCTTGATATGCGAGTGTTGAATCGGTAAATCTATCGCAAATGACAATTTTATTATCTTTAAGGCATTCTTTTATCAGTTTTTGAACATGATCTGCCCTTGCGGCGGCAAAAAGCAATAACTCGCTTATATTATTAATTTTATTTGACTCTCCTTGAACCAATATCTCACGTATTATTTCGGCAAATTTGGTGCCACCTGGCTCTCGAGTTTTTATAACCTCAAACCCTTTTTCTTTTAAGGCATTATATAGTATTTGTGACTGAGTAGTTTTACCGCTTCCCTCGCCACCTTCAAATGTTATTAATAAGCTATTCTGTGACATTTTATTATAGATCCGTTAATGCTGATGATGTGGCTCTCCAGATTTTTCGAAGAAAACCAGGTTTAGTGTTGTTAAAGTAATTTCCTTGATTGCCGTCGAGCGGAGCTACCTCGATGTATTGGACCCTGACTCTTGCAGTGCCTTTGTTTAACATTTCTAATTCTGAAGCAGCTCTTTTTGATAAATCTATTATTCTGTCACCAATGTATGGTCCCCTATCATTTAAACGGACTATAATTGATTTGTTATTTTCAAGATTTGTAACTCGTAAATAAGATGGCAATGGTAGAGTTTTATGCGCAGCGGATAATGCATTCATATCGTAATACTCACCATTTGCGGTTAATCTGCCGTGAAAATAATCTCCATACCACGAAGCTATCCCCACTTGGTCGTAATCATTATCGACTTCCGGATAGTACCATTTCCCATTAATTTCATATGGTTCGCCAACTTTGTAATGCCCTCCCCCCTGTGGTACATGGTCATACTTTCCGTATACTTGAGGGTTATTTTCCACTTTAAACCAAGAGCTGCATGAGCTTAATGTAATAATCAATGCAAAAGATATAATTATGATATATTTATAAGTAAAATTTCGCATTTTTTAATTATAAAATAAAAAGTATAAAAATAAATAAACAAAGTATAATTCTAAAACTTATAAGACAATAATATTATACTTGTGATTTATTTTATTATACCCAATAAATGTTGATAAAAAGGAATAGCCTTAATTGCTAATACCTCGACAGTGTGCAAAAAATAAAAAACTAATAATTAACTCTATTTTAGAAATGATGAATTGATTAAATCTTGAAAATACTCATTGTTTTCTTCTAGATCTTCATATTTTCCTGCACCAACCATATTCCCATCTTTCAGTACAATTATATTATCCGCATCTTTTATAGTCTCAAGCTTATGTGCGATGATAAGAACAGTTTTATCTGTGAAATATTTATCCAATGTTTTGTTTATTTCGATCTCATTTATCGAGTCTAATGAATTTGTTGCCTCATCTAATAATAACAATGGTGCATTCTTATATATCGCCCTTGCAATGGCAAGCCTCTGCAACTCACCTCCTGAGAGAGATATTCCATCAATACCAATTTTTGTGTCATATTTATTTGGTAATTTATCCGCAAAGTTATTAATATTTAGATCGTCCATTAATTTATGAAAATCAATATTTTCAGAACTTGCATTCTGATTTAGATTTATATTATTTTTAAGCGTATCATTAAAAATAAAGGTGTTTTGTGAGACAATGGATACGCACGATCTCAATGATTTAATCTGAATATCTTCGATATCTGTGTTTCCAAACTTGATATCACCAGATTTGGCTTCGTGGAGTCTAATTAATAATTTAAATATTGTTGATTTACCAGCACCACTTTCTCCAATTATATAATTTCTAGTACCCTCTTTAATTGTAAAAGTTATATTATTTAATACACTCCGTTGGTCTGATTTATATTTGAAGGATACATTCTCAAACCTAAGCAGGTCATAATCTATTGGAAAAACGACGGAGTCGGGCTTATCCGCAATGATGTTGCAATTACTGTATAATCCATAAACTCTGTCAACGGCAGCAAGGCCTTCCTGATAAACGGAATTTAATGTACTTATTCTTCTTATTGGATCTGAGATCATCAATAGAGCTGTTATAAATGCTGTCAGTTGACCTAATGAGCTATTACCCTCTAATATCTGATAACCTGCAAAGGTCAAGAGAAGACCTATAAAAATACCTGCTAAAACTTCAATAATAGGGCTCATTATTGCTCGATATTTAGTTAATTTGTACAAATTGAATATTCTTCTCTCGATTTCTTGATTGGTATTTTGAATCTCACGATTTTCAAGTTGAAAAGATTTTATTGTATGAATATTATGAAAGCTTTGATTTAATAAATTAGTAAATTTTCCAATTTGTATTTGCGCCCCCTTTGAAATACTATTCACTTTTTTACCTATTTTATATATTGGTAATGCGATAATGGGCAAAAGGAGGCAAATTATAATTGCCAGCTTCCAATCAAGATATATCATTGTAATTAAGAGAACAAGTCCGGTTAAACCATCTTTTAATAGACTATTCATCAGTCTTTCAAGTGCTTCCAGTATTAATGTCGTATCGTTGGACAGTCTTGATATTAAATTACCAGCACCATTATCTTCAATAGTTTCTATATTTGATTGTATAATTTTTTCGTAAATTTTTTTTTGAAGATCCCCAACAATATTCAATGCAGTCTTATTTACTAATAATATTTGTAAGTAATTAGACAACCCCCTCAAAAGTGCTATAAATGGAACAATAAGTACTACTATAAATAAGAATTTTCCATTACCTTCTTCTATTAGTTTAAAACTCCAATTTATTGTTAACGGATAAAAGCTCGAACTTATTGCGACTACGGCAATTAGTAGGATAGATATAATTATTTTGAGTCTGTAAACCTTGATATACTCATTCCAGAACCTTCTGGACGAACTAAGTTCTTTCATATTATATGCATTCATTAGGTTGATATAATAAGGATTTTATCCCCAATCAAGAAATCTTGGTAACTTTCCTTTATTTTTTAGAGTACCAACAATACCATTCGGAAAATATAATAATGTTATAACAAGAAGTAATCCAGTAAATAATAAATTTAATTCAGTGGCACCTAGGTATGATAATATTAACTCATTAAAAGCAATGAATATAATCGTGCCAACAATAGGTCCCGTGACAGTGCCCATACCTCCGAGTATCACCATCAAAACAACATTTGCAGCAATTAATATTATTAAAAAAATATTTGGCCTAACATATGTTAAATAGTCAGCCCATATAGCCCCAGCACAGCCTATAAAGAATGTGGATAGTACAAATGCTGTAACTTTTATATATTTAACATTGATACCCGCAACAGCGCTTCTTATTTCATCATGTGAGATAGCTCTTAGAGCAAGACCAAATTTTGAATGCCTCACATACCAATTCATATATATTGTTATTATAGCGAGTGCAAGAAATCCATAATAATGAGGAAATTTTGAGAATTCTACTGATAAGGAGTTATAGGGTAATGTTATTCCGCTTGCACCACCAACTAATTCCCACCTATCGAATATTATTCTTAGTATCATTATTAGAGCTATAGATGATATAATAAATGATGGTCCTTTGACACGAAGTGTAATTAAACCAACAAAAAAACCAAAAATACCAGCACCAATTCCTGCAAGTAATATCAGGTAGAATGGAGAAATACCCCACATAATAGAATAATACCCAGCAATATAAGCTCCGATACATAAGAAGGCATTATGACCTACAGAAATAAAACCTCCATAACCTCCAATTATATTCCAGCTACTTGTCATTACCATATAATAAAAAGCATATAGCATCAGATGAATTACATAATTCTGATCACCAAATAGTGAAGGGAAGAACTGAATTAGTGGAAAAAATAGGAGTATTGCAATTGTTGCTATTGGTATAATTTTTCTTGAATCCATTATGCTTACTCCAAATATTTACCGAACATGCCATGCGGCTTTATCAGTAGCATCACAAATAGTGCAACGAAGAAAACCATTGTAGACCATGCAGGTGCAATGAATGCTCCAACCAATGATGCCATAACAGATAATATTGCAGCAGATATTACAACACCTAGAATGCTACCCATTCCTCCAAGAACAACTAATGACATTAAAATTGCTATCCATTCCCAATGTTTTGCTGGGAAAAATGAGAAGACAAAACTAACCAATGACCCTGCGGCTCCTGCTAATGCGCAACCTAGAATAAATGAGAAAATACACACGAACTTAACATCAATACCAACCAACTCAGCGTTTACACGGCTTAGAGAAGTTGCGCGTATTGCAATACCTAATTTACTGAATTTTAAGAATAAACCTAATCCAATAATTAATGCAATACTTATCAATCCGGAATATAATTGTGCAGTTGGTAAAAATATATCTCCGATAAATATTGCATCTGTTGCATACGGTGGCGATGTTATTCTTTGTGTGTTTTTGAATAAGTAAGACAATGTGCCATCCAAAACCATTGCTGTACCGAATGTAAGTAAAACTGTCATCTCAGAATAAGTTTGAGATCCTGCATCTTTTTCAAATACAAGTTTGTAGGTTATAGCACCTAAAATTGCTGTTGTGGCTGCACATAATGGAATTGCAAATATCGGATCCATACCAAATATCACAAATAGGTAATATGCAGCAAATGCGCCAACTAATATAAATATCGGATGAGCAAGGTTTACGATCCTCATTACTCCAAATATCAGTGTTAGACCTGTTGCCATAAGGGCGTATACGAAGCCTAAACAAAGTCCTAAAATTATGGTTTGGATGATAAACATTATTTTTTCTTTCTCTTTCCTAAATATAACTCCTGTATCCTGTCATCACTTAGAACCTGATTTGCCGGTTTTTCAAAAACAATTTCACCTAAATCCATTACGGTACCAAAATTCGATGATGCAAGCCCCCTCCTTGCGTTTTGTTCAACAAGCAAAATGGATACTCCCTGTGATGCAATATTTTCAATGTGCTGGAATGCTTGCTCTACAATTGCAGGAGCAAGTCCGAGCGATGGCTCATCAATTAATATTACTCTTGGTTTTAATATGATAGCTCTGGCAAAGATTAATTGTTGTTGCTCTCCACCAGACATTGTGCCAGCATACTGTGTTAGCCTCTCTTTTAGACGAGGAAACGTATCCAGTGCTTCATCTATTCGCCCTCTTAAATCTTGCTTATCATTAATTGTATAACCAGCCATCGCAAGATTCTCGGCTACTGTTAACGTGTTAAATAGAGATCTATCTTGTGGTATAAAACATAAGCCTGTTTTCATTATTTCATATGTTTCCATACCACAGAGCTCTAAATTACCTTTTTCAGAATTGAATGATACTGTTCCATTTCTTGGTATAATTATTCCAGCAATTGCTTTAAGTACTGTTGATTTACCAGCTCCGTTTGGCCCGATAATGCACTTAATATCACCTTTATTGAGCTCAAGATTAATATTTTTTATAATGTCAGGACCATACCCATAGCCTGCAACAATATTCTCTAATTTAAGCATACATTCAGACATTAAATTTATCCTGTTAAATACACTTCCAAAACCTGCTTATCACTTTGAACTTCATCAGGTGTTCCGTTTGCTATAATTGATCCTGCAGCCATAACAACAACCTTATCACTAATCCCCATTACCAAATCCATGTTGTGTTCCACAAGAAGAATTGTTTTACCCTGCTTTTTGAGCACAAGTATCCTATCAAGTATCGTTTCTAATAATCTTGGATTAACTCCAGCAGCAGGTTCATCAAGCAAAATGACGCTTGGATCGGACATAAGTACTGAGCCCAAATCCAATAATTTTTTTTGGCCGTATGATAGTTCTTTCATCGGTAAATCTCTAATATGAGTAATATTTAGAAATTCCATTATCTGTTCAGCCCGTGCCTTATCATCTCTGGTTACCCCAGCTTTCAATAGATGAAAATTAAAACCAGCAGCTGTATGAAGTGATAAATTTTCTGTAACAGATAATTCATCCAATACCCTTGTCAGTTGGAAGGATCTACCCACGCCTAATGATGCAATTTTATGCGCAGGCATTGTATCTATTCTCGTGTCACCAAGGTATATTTCCCCCTCATCAATTGGATAAACACGTGAGATGCAATTAAATAATGTACTTTTACCAGCTCCGTTTGGCCCAATCAATGAGCATATTGTAGAACTCATAACATCAAAGGAAGAGTCGTCAACAGCGATGATGCCACCAAAGCGTTTTGTTACATTTTTTATTGATATCATTTATTTGCCATAAAAATATGCGACCAATCAATATTGGCCGCATAAATTTTAGATGATTACCATTGTGGTTTAGGATCAACAATTTCAGCAGTATCAAACTCATTTGTAGGATATACAAATTCCAGATTACCACCATCTTGCCATTGAACCATTAGGAATGACTTGCCTAGAGGAAGCCCTCTATCATCCCATGCGAAATTGCCAAGTACTGTTTTTACTGGGTCTTCTGGTGTTCTTGCATGCAACCAATCCATTATCGTTTGGTCATCAACAGATCCAGTTGCCCGAACAGCTTGGTCTATGCCTTGGCATAGCGCAAAAGTAATCGCAACATCCTCATCTGGTTTATTTCCAGTTGTAATATGATACTCGGCGGCAAAATCGGCATTATTCATTTGCATACCTGCAAGAGATCCTTTAAATGGAGCTTTTGGATGGTATGCTGACATGATTATTACACCATTAGCATCATCACCGAGCCCTTCATAAAACTCTTTCTGGGTTCCTTGTGATAGAAGAATGTGCTTTGGGTTATGTCTCACGGTTTTAAGTGCCCTTGTAAACTGTGTTGCTTCTTCTGGCGATGCCATAAGACCAATTACTAGGTCAGCACCAGAATTCTTGATTGAATTTGCTAAAACAAGCCAATCTGAGAATCCTTCTTCTGGCCATTGCTCGTGATATACAAGCTCGATCCCAGCTGCTCTGATATATCCAGGTGCAAGATCTTCAACTAATTGACCACTTCCTGGCATCACAACCTTTTCACCAAGTAGACCAGTTGCAATTGAGTTTGCAAAAAAGTCATCGGCATGAACAACAGCTGCCCTAGTTGGTTTGTCTTCAACTAGGTCATTAATTAAACCAACCATATTTGTTCCAACATACTCAGCTGCACTAGCCTGGAAATAAAATAAATTTTTATGTCCTTGTGAAAAAATTCTCAACGCGCCACCAGATGGAATTGGATGAATAGCGTTGTATTTTGCTAAGATTGGAGATATTGGAAATGTTAATTTACTTGAAAAAGTACCAAAAGTAAGATCAACCTTATCTACATTAATAAACCTTTCGTACTGTGCAATAGCAGTCTCAGTATCTGATCTGTTATCACTTACAACGAGTTCAACTTCCTGGTCTAACCATCCACCGTGTCTGTTAATAATATCTACACACATTTCGTAGCCTTCTAAATGCTTAGAACCAGGAACAGCAAAGTTTCCTGTCAATGGCATAGAAGCGCCAATTTTTATAGATGCATTGGTATCATTTATTGGTAGAAAAGATAGTGTAAGGAATGCAGCTAAACCAATTAGGTTTAGCCCAAAAAAATTTTTTGCCATGTTTACCTCCCTATTAAATAAACGTTAAGACAATATTCATAAATTATAGTGGTATTTAAGATTTTTACAAATATAATTTACTTACCTGTGTACTCTAAGATATGTAGGCCAAGTCCCCATCTATCAGACATGTAAATAAGTCCCGTTTCACGATCAACATAGACATCATTACTTTGAGGGCAAAAACGCTCTTTGTTACCGGGAGGAATATAGTAACCAACTTCTTTTGGAGAAAATGGGTTGCTCCAATCAATAATTCGTAACCCGGCATTGAACCATGCAATATAAATAAGGTCATCCTTTTCCATATCAAGCCATATATTATGAGCCCCGTGCCTTGATCCAGTTTTACTCCACTTGGTGTCTATTGGCCTCATATCGTATGGGTCAGTTTCAAATGGCATATAGGTACTAACAGGTAATGGTATATCTTTATTTCTTAGGTCATAGAAAGTAATAAATGCTGGTGGGTGTTCGCAGTTTACTGTTACAGTTTCTTGTGTAACGATACCAAATTCAGACCCTTTCGGGACAAGAAAACTGTGATAACAACCTGCCCAACCATGCGTTTCATGTGGATTATGTCTCCATTTAAATTCTGGTTTACTTGGATTTGTGCAATCAAATAACACAATACCACCATCCCACCAGCCAGCTGTAACATAATTTCCCCAAGGATTGCCTTCATGACACCATGCTTCATTCTGAACTATAGAATTATCCCAGGTATAACTTTCGTCATTTTTTTGGCCTTCAACCCATCCCTGGCCAATGAATTCAGGATTTGCAGGATCTTTCATATCATGAATTAAAAGGATTTTTTTATCAAACCCATCACGATAACCTGAACTATACATAAGTTTTCTGTCTCTATCATAAATTGGCCTATGTATGCCCATTCCATCTGTTTCGACGTATCTAAGAAATTTTGGGTTAATTGGATCTGATATATCAAACACTTTCATCCCTCCCTTTAATTCGGGGTACTTTTCTCTTAAATTTGGTCTAAGTTCGGAATTCGTAATCATAATATCATCATTAATCTTCAGGACTTTGTGTGTTCTGGCTCCCGGTGAGTCTGAAATTTGATTAAGTATTGTTGGTTTAGAGGGGTCACTAACATCTAATATAGTAAGTCCATCATGTCCATTGACACCTGAGGCTGCTACATAACATATGCCTTTTGAAACTTGAATCTGAAATGCGTCCCCCCATCCATTAAGGTCCGAGTGACCAACCAATTTTACATTATGAGATTGCTCCTTCCACGGCTCGCTGAGTTTATGTTCAGCGCTAATGTATTGCGCTGGACCACCGCCTGTGATTGGATCAGTTTTGTAGTATGGTCTTGACAAAATTTCCTCCCTAAATCCAAATTCTTGATTTTGGAAATGGTACATAAAATAACCAGCCGGAGCTAAAAACTATGTACGCTATGAGGCATGTAATAAGCGCTATACCTAAAGACTTCATTATTGAGTTTAGATTCTTTTCTGGTCGGAAATATAATATTCCTGCCCACAATAGTAATAAACTTGCTGGCCAAAAACCGAAGGCAAATAAACAAACAAGATAAAAGAACAGTATTATACTGTATACAAATACATTAATTATTGAAGGAATCTCCTCTTTACTAATCTTGAGATCATTATCAATGTTCTTGAGAAGAATTTTACGTACGGACTTTATTAAAAATATAGTTGCTATAATGAATAAAATATATGACGAGGCTAATGGAAAGACCCAATCAATGTATAAGTAATCATCCCAAATATTATCAGGCACACCTCTAAAAGATAACCCAGCAATTGTAAATAATAATATTGTAATCGCAATATCACTATCCTGAATGTATTTTAATAATTTACGATACATTTTCTTTTTTCCTAGATCTATATCTGGATATAGCAACAGCTGAAACTGATATTACAGATAAGCTTATAAGTATGATACTGACGGACCCACTAAAGAATACTCTTTGGACACCGACGGCATGAGAGATATATAACGCCTGAACCAATGATGGTTCAATTATTGGACCAAGTATAAAGCCAAGCCCGATTGGACCAGGATGAAAACCAAGAGGTCTTATAAGGAAAACAAAGAGTCCAATAATGAGCATCAGATACACATCAAACACGTTATTTCGAATTGCATAAGCCCCAATTATAGCTAAAAACATTATGAGTGGAGCTAAAAGCCTTAATGGTATTTTGATTATTCTCACTAAAATTGGGGTCGCAAGCATACCAATAAAAAATACGACAATACCTGCTATCAATAAAGACCACCCAAACGAATAAACTAGCGTTGCGTTGGTTCCAAATAATTCTGGACCAGGGTTTAAACCACGTAGCATTAGCGCACCAGCAATAACTGCTGCAGGCGCTGATCCTGGTACACCCAGTGTTACAAGTGGTATCATAGCAGCAGGCGCGGCTGCATTATTAGCAATTTCAGAAGCTGTTACACCTCTCACATCACCTTTACCATATTGGCTTTTATCTTTACTCCATCGAAGCGCTTCATTATATGAGACGATAGCAGCAATTGGACTTCCCGCACCAGGGAGTATACCAATAAAAGCACCAATTACACCTGATCTTAAAAAATGTATTGGGGCTGATACTACTTTTATTATTGTTTTTAGGATTACACCTTTTTCCGGTTTGTACTCCGCAACATACTCTTCCTTTCGCAGATTTAAAATCATGCTAAGTACCTGCGGTACAGCAAAGACTCCGATTAGTGCCGCCACCAATGATACGCCGCCTCTGAGTTCTGGAATATTTAATGTAAATCTATTAACTTCCGCCGCATGACTTATTCCTATACAACTTATAATTATACCAATGGCTGCACCTGCAAGTCCTTTGAGTATCGATTTTCCAGCAAGACTTCCGATTATAGTTAATGCAAATACACCTAACCAAAAAAATTGCGGAGGGCCAAACTTTAACGCAACAGAAACCATAGGCCATGCAAGTAATAGGTAACAAGCTGCACCGAATATTGTACCAAGAGCAGAACTGAAGCAAGCCGCCACAATAGCCTCTTGCCCCCTACCCTGTTTCACCATAGGGTGACCATCAAAACCAGTTGCCATTGCGGCAGGAGTTCCGGGAGTGTTGACAAGACAGGCAGGAATCGCATCCGAAAACATGGCACATACGTAAAGGCCACCCAGCATTGCAATACCTTCACCTGTTGGTAAGCCAAATGTAAATGGCACTAATAATGCTGTTCCCATAGTTGCAGTTAAACCTGGTAAGGTTCCAACAACGAGACCTAATAACACCCCAATTGTCATATACATTAAGTATGTGGGGCTAATAGCCATAAGTAAGGCTTCAAACATTCGGCAAATCCTGGATTAGTCTATATTCATTGAAGATAATGATAGAACCAGAAATCCCATAGCTCAGAAATGAGCTATGAGAAATTCTAGGTTACGTTTTATACTAGTCTGCGTATTTCGCGATTTCAGCATCCATAAACGCGTTAACTTCAGCAACTGTCATATCATGTGTTACATATCCGCCTTTTGTAAGTGCGTCTTGTACAGCTGGATCAGAAGCTGCTGATCTTAAAGCAGCATTAAGTGTTTCAACAATATCAGATGGTGTTCCCGGAGGTGCCATTAGGCCCCAAGTAATAACATAATTCCAATCTGGTTCGTTTGGCACACCTGGAAGCGTAGGTACTTCATTTGCGCCCGCAACAAGAATTGCATCAACAATTCCTTTATGTTTTGTCGCATGGTTTGCACCAGTAGCAGCACCGTCAACGTGAGAACCTGCCAGCATTGGTATCATTTTACCCACACCACCACCAACTGGCACATATGTTGTTTCTATACCAAGAACTGACTCTAGTTGCGTCCATCGTGATAGACCACTACCGCCTGTGCCAGCTACAGTTAACATACCTGGGTTTTCATTTGCAGCAGCAATAAAATCTTCAATAGTTTTGTACTTACTATCTTTAGGAACCATAAGTGTTCCAGCTGATGACTCAGTCATACCGATATAGGCAAAATCACCCGGTTTATATCCAACACCTTCACCTTTTGAGCTTATTATAACATTAGGAACAACGGTGTTTGAAAATGTGCAGCCATCTGGTGCAGATCTGTGTAATTCACTAAATCCTACAGCACCGCCACCACCTGTTTTGTATACGATATTTACACCAACACCAAGAGCTTCCTCAAGACCAGGTACAAGCCTTCTAGCCATTTGGTCAGATCCACCACCTGGTGAGTAAGGCACAATAAATGTGGCTTCTTTACACGGATAGTCAGCTTGAGCTGTTCCACCTGCTAGCAGCATTGCGGCGCCAAAAACGGATGCAACAACGCCTTTAAATAAATAAGAAAATTTCATTTAATTCTCCCTTTCGATAAAGTTAATTTCATATAATAAATTTGATGGATATAAAATATAAACACATCCCTAAATTTATCCCTATATAATAAACTATTTTATTTTAAATTGTTTGCAAGAGAAAAGTTGTTATCTTGTCACAAAATAAGTAATATCGACACTTCGTAACTTTTTTGTAATATTGTTTACACTTCTGTCTAATTTAAAAATTTAAGTAATTAATTTTATCAACTTTTTAAAACATGGCCGCAAATATCTATATTTCGAATGATTTCATAAATGGAGCAAAGGCTAATACCCCAATTGGCCTCAGCGTATTTGCGTATGGTGCAGTATTGGGTATGATATGTGCCCAAAAAGGTGTAGAGATATATCAATTAACACTGATGAATGCTTTTATATTTGCGGGCACATCACAATTTATTATTGTTGATAAATGGAATAATATTTCAGAGATTTTCACAATTGTTGCTGCGGCACTATTAATAAATCTGAGATATTTTTTGATAGGCGCATCTCTTAATTCATTATTCAAGAAGAGCTCATTGAGGGATAAGTATATATATATGCATCTAGTTGCTGATGAAAATTGGGCAGTTACAATAGAGCGAAGTAAACGTGAAAGCATAACCCCACTTTTCCTTTTCGGTGGAGGTATATGTTTATTTTCTATTTGGTCTACTGGTACATACCTCGGATATATATTTGCGGGATTTATTAGCGACCCATCAAAATATGCACTAGATTTCGCCTTCATCGCAATATTTACAGCTTTGAGTTTTAACCTGTATCAGGGTAAAAGAAATCTCATTCCGTGGCTAATTGCAGCCGTTGTTGCATATATTGCGGAATATTTATTAGGTGGTAACCTATACATTGTATTAGGTGCGATTGCTGGATCTCTGGTTGGTGTGATTTTAGAGGCGAAAAAAAATGAATAGTCATGAGTTATATGCATTAATAATTATTTTTCTTGTTTCTATTGGCACTTATGGGCTGAGGTTATCTGGATTATTACTATCAGGTAAAATATCTAATGAAGGCAAAATCAGAATATTTTTAGATTATTTACCGCCGACTTTATTGTTGTCATTTGTAACTCCAGTAATATTAAAAGAAGGTTTGGCAGGCATTTTTGCAATTTTTTTAATAGCAGTATGCATGTATAAAACAAAAAATGTTTTTCTTTCAATGGTCATTGGTGTTGTCACTATAGCAATAAGTAGAAATTTCTTTAATTAAAAGAGGTGGTTATTTTCTTCCTTCGCTAGTTAATGCCTCGTTTGTTGCATTATCATAATAGTCACTGAATTCTTTTTTAGATTTACCGACGTGTTCTGCAAACATTTCTCGAGTAGAGTAATCTTTAACCAGTTTGTCAGGGTTCCAAATATCTGAGCGCGCAATTGCTTTTGCACAATGTAGATATATTTCATTAACACTTATAATAAGTGCAGTTTTCGGTATCTGACTGTTTACAGACATTTTTACTAATAAATTTTTATCTTGAGATATCTCAGCCATACCCCTAATTCTTAGGACTTCGCTAATCCCTGGTATTAGAAACATAACCGCAACTTTTGGGTTTTTTAGAATATTTATATACGAGTCAAGACGATTATTTCCTGACCTATCGGGGATCGCAATTGTGTTATCATCTAAAACATCGACAAAACCAGGAAAATCACCTTTGGGTGAAACATCTCCATCCGTACCAAGAATTATAAAGGGTGATCTGCCTATAAACTCTCGACAATGTTGATCGATTTTATACTGAACCTTTGCTAGAGATGTTGGCCTTGGTTCTGCATATAGATTTCTTAAGAATTTATGGTCTACAGTCATTATTTAACCCTCATAATTGTTGTATCTCGCGTTTATACAATGCATCAATCTGACTCTTCGAAGATGATATCTTATCCCCAATATCCTGATCAATTATTTTGTTAATTTCTTTAGCTTCAATTATCGTAAAATTATGATGCTCGCCTTCAACAGTTATATATCGTCTTAGAGGTAATAGATTTAAATTATTTATCTTAGTAATAAAATTAGAATGATATTTTTGTACATTAGCGCCCGTTATAGTCTCTCTTGTGATCTTAACATAATCTAGAAAACCACTATGATCTTTCTCTATCGATGGCGGAATAAGTGTAAGAATATACCGCGATGGATTTATAAAACTCTCATGGAACTTTGTATCTAAAGGTGACCTATTCTCACGTAACTTTTGATAAGGTCTGCCATACAAGGACACAATATCATCGACTTCGTAAAGTGTAAGAAATTTTTGCCCATCTCCGCTTATTTTTTCAAAACTGGCACAACTATTAAAGCCTATTTTTAATCTCGCAGGGAACATTTCATTCACAAGCCATGGGTAAAATTCTTTTTGGTCTTTTGGATCTAAGTCACAAAATATAGCTAGCAAGCCCGATCCATTAGCTGGTTTATTTGTTAATTTCATCATATTCATAAATCTCCAATAAAAATAAGAACATTTATTCATTGCAAGATCAAATCAATAACCTAATATTATAGTAAATTTTAACACAGTTAAAACAGAGTATTTTTTAGGGAGATACAAATGAGAACCTTAAGGACAAAAAGAGATAATCAGCAGTGGATGCTAGATTTGGCTTTGAACATGCGTGGGCGTGTGCAGAATTTTGAAAGAGACGACTGGGAAACACCAAAACGAGCCCATAACTATAGGATGCTGCCAAAGATGTGGCGGCAAAAAGCTGAACATGACGAATCCTTAGCAAAGCAAGCTCTTAAACAAGGTTTTAAAATGACTGCGCTCGAGCATTTTGAACATGCCGTAGAGTCATATAGGATGGCACAACATCCAATATACTATGATAATAACCCAGTCAAAATAAACCTTACAAATAAACTGAAAGAAATGGTCGATAGACGGAGTGAACTCTCCCCCTATCCTATTGAAAGGGTTGAGGTACCTTTTGATGACGGAAAGACAATATCTTGTCTTTTGCATTTATTACCAGATCGAAGAAAAGCGCCATGTATTATCTATGTGCCAGGTATGGATCAAACTAAAGAATATTTTCCGAAAGTAATGAATAATTTAGCAATAAATAGAGGTATGCATGTAATATCGATGGATGGACCTGGCCAAGGCAATTCAAATATTCAAAAAATCAGAGCTGTTGGTGATAATTATGAACGTGCAGGCGCAGCAGTTATGACGTATTTACAAAACCGTGAAGAGATTGATGGTGATAGAATTGGAATATATGGTGTCAGCATGGGAAGTTATTGGTCTCTAAGACTTGCCAGTTATGACCATAGGGCAGCTGCAATTGCAAGTGGTGTTGCCTGTTTCAACCCAAACAATACTATTTTTTCTGAATCTTCTCCAAGATTTAAGCAAATGTTTATGTATATGGCGGGCATAGAAAATGAAGAGGAATTTGACAAAATGTCTTCAAAAATGACAGTTAAAGGATATTCAGAAAAAATAAAATGCCCCACGTTACTTGTGACGGGTGAGTTTGACCCATTATGCCCACTTGAAGATGCAATCGAAGTATTTGAGGATCTCACATGCAAAAAAGAAATGTGGGTAATTGAAGATCAATTTCATCCCCTTTGGAATATACCAAACTTAGGTAAATTAGATTGTCACCATTATACTGTTGATTGGCTGCAAAGAGTTCTTTTTTCAAAAAATTCCAATCAGGGTGTATCTAATGGCAGAATAGCGTACGTTGAAAATCATGGCGATGGTCCATTTGGTGACTGTGAGTGGAAACCTACAGTTGGACCCAACCAATCTTACTTTTAAATAATAGGGAGAAATAAATGTCGAGAGTTAAATTAATTCAGCAAACAGATCTAAGTGAAGAGAATAAAGAGTTTTTTGATATGGTGCCAAATTTATTGGGAAGAGTACCTAATTTCTATAAAACACTAAGTCATTCACCATACCTCGCAATGGCCTTACTACCAATAAATTCCGCGGCACAGCGTGAATGGTCGGGAACGGATATTTCGGGTAGAATTAAAGAACTTATTGTCATAAAAACAAGTCATACCAATGCATGTAAGTACTGTTATGCGCATAATACAGCATTAGGTCAAGCAGCTGGCATCGAAGAAGAACATATTAAGGCTTTATCATTGAATGATTTTAGCGATCCAAATCTTTTTACACAAGAGGAGGTTTTAGCAATAAAATGGGCTGAGTCAGTCACTAATAACTCAGCGAATTCAAATGATAAACTATTCGCAGATCTTAAAGAAGTTTTCACCGAAAAACAAATTGTGGAAATGACGATATTGGCAGCTATGTTTAATATGCTAAATAGAATTAATGACTCACTCGATGTTGATCTGGAGGAACAAGGTGAAATCAATAAAATAAAGAAATCTTTACATTTAAAAACAGATGCTTATGGAGATTACTTAGAGTGGTTTACTAAGTTTTGGAAGAAGAATATTAACCCTGCATGATTAATTTGTTTACTAGAAAATAATCTTAACAATAATAAAAAAATTGATTTAGCATAATTCTAAGTTAAATTAAATTGTATGAAATTAAGTTACCAAATTCTAACTCTAGTGTTCATACTGCTTCATGCATCAAATGTTCTTGCGCATTACACGAAGGTCACGTCAAACATTATTTATGCAGAAAAAATAAATCAAAATGGCGATCTTGAAAAACTTGAATTAGACCTTTATCAGCCAAAAAATAATGGAAAAAAGAAAATTGTCTATCTCATGCATGGTGGCGGATTTCTTGGTGGTGAGAAGGCTGATTTTAATGAATATTCGAAATATTTAGCACGGCAGGGTTTTGTAGTTTGCAACCTCAATTACAGACTGATACCAGAAGAATTTCATGAACAACTAAATTATGACATTTATGCGACCTCATTGGTATTCGCAATGGATGATTTGGATAGTGCCATACGTTATATCCACGATAACTCAGATAAATATGGCTTTAATGATCATGAAATTATAATTGGTGGTTATTCAGCTGGTGCAGTAACTTCACTTCACTATGCATACATTAACTCCGTGGATGATTTATTTTTGCTTTCAGAGAGTGATATATTTACAAATTTTACACAAGAAAAACAATCATTTATGTCGAAATTTACAGAAAAAAAATATGAAATTAATAAGGTACTGAATATTGCAGGCTCACTATTATCACCATATTTAATTCATGAAGATGAACCCTCGATTATTAGCGTTCATTCTGTCGGAGATGATGTAGTACCTTACGAAATGGGTGACACAGATGGCACAGGTATTATCAGCTACGGGTCTAAGGCAATACACCAAAGAGCGGATAATTTACAAATAACCAACAATTTAATAACAATAAACGATGATGATCATGCATCATTTGGTAGCGGCATTGAAAATGAAAATTGTCATGATTGCCGCGTAATGGTAGATGAATTCCTCTCACAATAAGACTAGAGAAGATGATTGTTACTTAGATATTTTTCGATATATTCATAGACCTCAAATGGTTTTTCCGACAACATAAAATGAGTTACATCGTCAATTGTTACGTGCTTAATATTATCCCTCTTTGGTTTACTAAAATAGCTGCTATTTGATCCAGTGATTAGTAATTTAGGTATGGAGCTATTGCAAAAAAGATCATACAAGACACCTGATTTTGACCAATTAACAATAGTTTTTGAGGTTTTATAAAATACTTCTGCGGGTATTTTGGCGAGTGACTCACCTCTAAATATATCGGACTTATAATTCGAGTCCACCAACTCACCTTTTAACAGCTCAAAATAATCTTGAAATTTACTAAAAGTCATATTGGCTACATTGATGCTTTCACCGCAATCTTCTTCAACTAGGTTTCCCTCAAGGCTTATTATGGACTTAATCTCTAGATCTTCAGCTTGAAGCAGCTTGGTTCCGATCATTCCACCATAACTGTGACCAATGATAATAAGATCTTTTATTTCCAATACATATAAAAGCTCTTTTATTTTATTTACTTGATCCAATAAATTATAACCGAAGTTTTCAGGTTTATCAGATTGCCCAAATCCAATTAAATCAAGGGATATAAGAGACCTTTTTGTTTTCGATGAAAAATTATTAAGATAGATATCAAATGTCTCTTTTCTCGATTGTAAGCCATGTATGAATAAAAATGCACTATTAGAAACTTTATCGATAAGATTTATCGATAAATTAATATTACCAATTTTAGTCATTATGCTTATTGTGTAATTTTAAATATAGCGTCGGCTTCTACTAGTGACCCTAAAGGTAAGCTTTTAATTCCAATAGTTGTTCTGGTATGGTTTTGAGGTGGCTTCAAAAAATCATTTATCATGTCTGAGCCAATATTTGAGATAAGTGCGTGCTCATAGAAGCCTTCGGGTGGTACAAGATACGCAGTTAGTTTAACACATGACTCAATCCTATTTTTATCACCATCTACAGCAGACATCACATGCGATAAAATATTAAGAGTAACAATCTCCATCTGTAATTGAGCTATCTTAACAAAGCTATTATCTCCAGCAGTTGTAACAAGCTTTCCGTCTCTTATCGGTAATTGGCCCGATATGTAGATAAGGTTTCCATCTATATGATAAGGAGTATAATTTCCATTTGCAGGTACAGGATCAGGGAGATTAAATTTATTCATTTTTATACGCCTATAAAACAGTCTTGTGTGTTATAAATTTTGTATTCATATACCCCTCAATACCTTCTTGACCGCCCTCGGAGCCATAACCTGAGTCCTTAACCCCTCCAAAAGGTGTTTCAATCAGTGCAATACCATGATGATTAATTGATACCATACCGCTTTCAATCTGCGATCCTAATTTTTCCGCAGTCTCTGCAGAAGATGTATAGGCATATGATGCAAGACCGTAATCGAGACGATTTGCCTCTTCTATAGCGCTATCAAAGTCACTAAATGGTGTCATGGGAGCAACAGGGCCGAATGGTTCTTCATTCATCATTCGTGCATCTAACGGCACATCTGTAAGAACGGTAGGTTCAAAGAAATAACCCTCATTTCCGATCCTATTACCGCCAGTCCTTATTTTAGCGCCTTTGCTCACAGCATCACTTACAAAGCCCTCTATTGCTTCAACTCTTCGGTCATGAGCCAGTGGCCCCATCTGTGTTTCGGGGTCCAATCCATTACCTATTTTAATTTTTTTAGACATATCCGTGAAGCGGTCCACAAACTCGTCATAGAGAGTTTCGTGAATTAAAAACCTTGTTGGAGATACACATACCTGTCCTGCGTTTCGATATTTATTCTCGACAAGGACGTTCAATGCAACATCTAGGTTCGCATCTTCACAAACAATTGCAGGGGCATGCCCACCAAGCTCCATTGTTACCTTCTTCATATGAGCACCTGCTATAGATGCAAGTTGCTTTCCAACAGCTGTTGAGCCAGTGAAAGTTGCTTTTTTGATGATAGGATTTGAAATTAAATATTCTGAAATCTCAGCTGGAGTTCCATAGACCAGGTTTACGACTCCATCTGGAATACCGGCATCAGCAAAACATTTAACAAGGGCAGCGGTACTTGCTGGTGTCTCTTCTGCACCTTTAAGAATAATCGAGCACCCTGCAGCAAGAGCCGATGATATTTTTCTAACACCTTGATTTATTGGAAAATTCCATGGTGTAAACCCTGCAACAGGACCAACGGGCTCTTTTGTTACGAGCTGATAGACACCTTCTGTTCGAGCTGGGATAACCCTCCCATATGCGCGCCTGCCTTCTTCTGCAAACCAATCAATTATATCTACTGCAAGAGAAATTTCCGACTTTGACTGTTGTAATGGCTTACCCTGTTCTTGTGTTAAAACGGGTGCGATTTCTTTAACTCTTTCCTTTAAGAGACTTGCGACATTACGCATCATTTTATATCTGCTAAATGGAGAAGTTTTTTTCCAAACCTCAAATCCAGATTTAGCAGCTTCAAGAGCTAGGTCCAGATCTGCCGTTCTTGCATGGGCTACTGCACCAATGGGCTCGCCTGTAGCTGGGTTAATTACATCAATTGTTTCACCGCCAACAGCGTCAACCCATTTACCACCAATGTGAAGTTTCGTATTTGGATAAGTTTCAGTCATTTCATTTTCCTTTATTTGTATGTTTATAATATAGGGACTATGGTTGCATAAGCAAGTGTATATGTGATCAAATTTGAACATTAAAACACTGTTTAATTAATTAATTCCCTATATTTTTCGTGACTCATGCTCATTAATTTTTTTAAGTTGTTCGAGCCTATAAATATCATGCAAATTGTAGACGAAAATACCAAGCGCAATGACATAGAAAATAAGAACGATAAAATTAATCCCAGCAATATAGTTATAAAATCCGTGGACCATTATTGGGATTACCAAAGAGTAAATTATATATTTCTCCCCGCCTCTAAATACATATAATCCATAGTAAAAGCCCATTATTATTCCACACCCAGCGTGTAATGGAATGGCAGTAAATGCCCTTATGAGCGCCAATGTACTTGCCTGCATCCCAAAATACTCAGCACTGTAGACATAGTTAAAATTCTCTAAAGTGGCAAAACCAAGTGATATTAATGTGCCGTAAACAATAGCATCCATCGGCTCATTAAAATCAATTTTATTTCTTAAGAATAGGTATAAGGCCGTGAATTTAAGAGACTCCTCAGTAAGGCCTGCAAGATAGGACATGTTAGTATCCCCGATAAGCATAGTATTAATGATACCGGCCGGGATACACAAGAACACGCCAAGAACGAATGTACGCCTGATCATATTCATTGGTTCTGCGAACCTATCAGATTTAATGATGTAATATAGAATTAGAAAAGGAGGTAAAATAGTAAGGGCAATGAGTATCATAATTAAGTTATTTCATTAGATTAATGATTATCGTTAAAACGATACTTATTATAATACAAGTTACAACAGGAAAGTAGAATGATGAATTACCGAATTTGAAAAATAAATCACCTGGCAACCTGCCAAACCCAATCTTTTTTAAAAAAGGATAGACAAGCGCAGCAGCAATAAAAATAAGACCTATAATTAATAAAATCTTTTGCATGTATTACAACGAATTAATGCTTATCTTTATCTTTTTCTAATATGTTTTTGTGTCGATCAACAGTTTGTTCTAATACATACAGTTTATTCCATAACCATAAGTTCATAAGTATTAATCCAAAAATAATTACGGTACCAAAATTACTAAATTCCATATTATTCATCCTAAATTACTATTGAAATTTCTTTCGTATCCATGCCGTAATGGGTTTTCGGTATCTCAGCGAGAAAAATGTAACTATAAAGGCAAGCCAGAATATTGAATCCATCATGCGGTTAAGATTTTCACTTTCCGAAAAATCTACAGTAAAATACATCACACACATTCCCACGATTACAGATACCAAGATATGTGTGATAGTTGTCTCTGGTTTTGTAATATTCATATATTGCATATAGTTACTTTTGTATTAGATAACAATATATTTTTAGATCTACCAAATCGGTCTTTATATGATAATGTTTGGTAATATGCTCAACTATTTTCCATCAACAAAAATATAAAACTAACCAAGCCAATAATCACTAATAGGCGTAATTACAGTGGTAGATGAAACATCAGCTCCAGCGTCCTCACGAGCTTTTTTGATATCGGGACGTAAACCGAATGTTTGCATAAATTCTGGATCAGGAACATCCATCATTACAAATACAGATGACTCATTGGGGTTTGTACCAGCCCATATAATTTTCGCACCATTTGCACCAGCTTCATCTTCGAGTGACCTTGCCATATCAGTCCAGGTTTTAAAGCCTTTTGATATATTCACAGTTATCAACATTTTTGGCATAAATATTCTCCTTTTTTTTTCCAATCGATTTATTAAGCTTCTCTAATATTGAACTAAAATTATTTTTTCATCGCAAGTGTTTAATGATCTAAAATCTGGCTCAAGAAAAGTTTTGTTCTGTCTGACTCTGGATTTTTAAAAAATGACTCAGGATCGTTTTGCTCGACAATTTGCCCTTCATCCATAAATATAATTCTATCCGCAACCCTATTAGCAAAACCCATTTCGTGCGTAACAACGATCATAGTCATTCCAGAGTCTGCGAGCTCAATCATTGTCTCTAGCACCTCTTTTATCATTTCAGGATCAAGAGCGGACGTAGGTTCATCGAATAGCATAATTCGCGGCTGCATACATAAGGCACGTGCAATGGCAACTCTTTGCTGCTGACCACCTGATAATTGTCCTGGATATTTATCGGCTTGGTCAGGTATTCGAACTTTTTCAAGGAGTTGCATCGCCATCTCTTCTGCTTCAACTTTTGATTTTTTTCTAACCCATATCGGCGCTAAAGAGCAATTTTCAAGAACAGTGAGGTGAGGAAATAGATTGAAATGCTGGAATACCATACCGACATCACTCCTAATCTCGGTTATTTGTTTTATATCATCAGTTAATTCAATACCATCAACTTGTATAGAGCCCTCTTGATGTACCTCAAGGCGATTAATGCATCGTATAAGCGTGGACTTACCTGAACCAGACGGACCGCAAATAACGATTTTCTCTGTTCTACCAACTGACAAGTCGATGTCTTTAAGAGCATGAAATTTGCCATACCACTTATTCAGTTTAGAAATTTTAATTATTGAGTCACTTTTTGTCATTCAACGTTCCTATCCGTATCGAGTTTTCTTTCTAATTTCTGACTATAAATGGACATTCCAAAGCAGAATATCCAAAAAACTAAACCAGCAAACATATATGCTTCAATATCATACCCATTCCAATCTAAAGAGCGAGAAGAATTTTGTGCAATTTTTAATAAATCAAGCAAGCCAATAATTGAGACCAGTGATGTATCTTTAAATAATGCAATGAAAGTATTCACGATTGATGGAATTGATATGCGCAATGCTTGTGGTAAGATTATAAATATAGTTTGCTGCCAATAGCCCATGCCTAGTGCCATGGATGCTTCAGTTTGGCCTTTATCTAGGGCTTGTAAGCCTCCTCTGACAGCTTCAGCGGTATAAGCAGATTGAAATAGTGTAATTCCAATCATGGCTCTGACAACTTTATCAAATTCTACGCCAGATGGAAAAAATAATGGCAGCATGACTGAGGCCATGAATAGTATGGTAATTAATGGGGTACCACGCCAAAACTCTATATATATTATGCTAAAGGATCGAACAACTGGCATCTTAGAGCGCCTTCCGAGCGCTAATAATATGCCAAGGGGCAAGGCTAAAACAATCCCAACGAATGCAAGAGTAAATGTTAGCAATAAACCGCCCCATTCGCTCGCATCTGACTTAGGTATTCCAAAAACCCCACCGCCAACCAATGAGATAAAGAAAATAGGATATGCCACTAACAAAATAAGCAATAACCATTTTTTATATGGAGTTCTGTCAATTGCTAAAGGCGTGAGAAGACCGCCAAAGACAATAAATGCCATTATTGGTCTCCACATTTGATCAGGGTTTTGTGCAAAATATAACCCAAATAATAATTGCTCCATTCTAACCTTTATAAAGGTCCAGCATGCGCCAGATCTATTTTCATCACATATACTTCTATCACTGCCTGATATATTGGCATTAAATACAGACCATTCTAAGAAAGGTGGGATATACAAGAATATCAAGTAGAAAAATAAGAGTGTAATTATGGTATTCGAAACAGAGCCAAATAAATTTTGCTTAACCCAAGCCACCCATCCAACAGTGTTTACAGGAGGCAGCCGATCTGGTAGTTTTTCAAATTTTACTGTGTTCATAGTCATAGTTAGCGCTCTGTAATTTGTATTCGTCTATTATAGATGTTCAATATGAATGATGTGAATAGACTACAAATTTCGAAAAATATAATGGTCATAGCGATGATAATTAACGCCTGACCTGTTTGATTTAAAGATATGTTTGCCCAGACAGCCACAACTTCCTCATAACCAACAGCCATGGCTAGTGATGAATTTTTTGTGAGGTTCAAATATTGACTTATAGTCGGCGGAATTATAACCCTTAGAGCCTGAGGAATGATTATAAGCTTTACCATCTGAGGTCTTGTAAGCCCGATGGATCGAGCCGCTTCAATTTGCCCTTTTGATACAGATGCAATACCAGCTCTAACATTTTCAGCAATAAATGCAGATGTATATACTGTGAGCGCAAACCAAAGCGAAAATAGAGGTAATGGTAGCTGACCTCCGCCTTTAAAGTTAAACTTGCCAAGTACGGGTAAATCAACAGCAAAAGGTTTGCCTAAGATATAAAAACTGGATATTCCTATTATAATAATGACAGAGAGAGAAATACCCAGAACGGGAAGTGATTTGCCCGTTTGATCGCGCCTTTTTTTTGCCCAATTTCGAAAAATAAAGCTCGCAATAATAGAAAATATTAAAATCCCCAGCCATACCTTAAAAAGAAAATTATTTTCTACAATCGGAACGGGTGTTTGAAGGCCTCGACCATTTAAGTAAAATGCACCAAATTCTAGTGATTGTTTGGGAGGTGGGAGAAATGCCAGAAATATTGCAAAATTCCAAAACATTATTTGTAGTAATAATGGCATGTTTCTAAAAATTTCAACGTAGATAAGAGCGAATTTTTGTGCTAACCAGTTATTAGAGGAGCGCAGTATACCAATAAAAAACCCTAGTAATGTTGCAGCAATTATACCCAGGACTGCCACAAGCAATGTATTTAGCACACCGATATAAAATACTTCAATATATGTCGTTTCACCCAACTCAAAATTTAAGAATGGACTGAAGCCAACTTTAAATGGCGCAACCTGATCAAAAAACGATGTGCTCGTTTTGATTCCTCTCTCTTCGAGGTTAAAAACAGTAGTTTGATATAGTGAGTAGAAGGTATAAAAGACAATAAAGACAAGTATTGCCTGTATTATTGCAGACCTAAATTTTGGGTTTTGGTATATATTTGATGGAGATCTACCCACGATTTTATCCAAAAGAAAGTATTGGCCAAAGGCAATAATGCCTTTGACCAATTATTATTGCATGATTTAACGAAGAGGTGGTGAGTATATAATACCGCCACGTGTCCATAAATCATTTACTGAACCAGCTCTTGCAATACCAAGTGGTTCTACATGTTTTTCATAGACTTCGCCGTAGTTACCAACTTGCTTAATAACCTGGTAAGCCCAGTCTTGTGAAAGTCCAAGTGATGGACCAGTTTCACCTTCTGAACCGACAATCCTTGCAACGCTTGGATTTGGTGAGTCAGCTCTCATAGCATCCACATTTGATGAGTCAATACCAAGCTCTTCAGCATTGATCATTGCGTGTAGTGTCCATGTTACAATATCCATCCACTGGTCGTCACCTTGACGGACAACAGGACCTAGAGGCTCTTTAGAAATAATCTCTGGTAGCATTGTCCAAGCAGATGGATCTGCAGTTTCTGAACGTAGAGCTGCTAATTGAGATGCATCTGAAGTAATTGCATCACATGCACCACCCTCAAGGCCTTCTCTAGTTGCAGTGGATGTAGAGTACCCAACAGGTGTGTAGTCTAGTCCTTTATTTCTAAAATAGTCAGCCATATTTAGCTCAGTAGTTGTACCAGCTTGAACACAAATACTTGCACCATCTAGATCCATAACTGATGAAAGACCATCAGCCTTTGCAACCATGAAGCCTTGACCATCGATAAAGTTATAGTAGGTAAAGTTAACACCTAGTGTTGCATCTCTTGTGAGAGTGTGTGTTGTGTTACGTGATAGTACATCAACTTCACCAGCTGATAGAGCAGTAAAACGCTCAGCAGCAGTTAATGGTACATATTTAACTGCATCGGCATCACCTAAAACTGCAGCAGCTACAGCATCACATACTGCAGCGTCAATTCCGACCATTCTACCAGCATCGTTAGGTGCTGAGAAGCCCGCAACTCCACCAGAAACACCGCAAACTAACTCACCACGTGCTTGAACTTCTTCAAGTGTGGATGCGGTTGCAACAGAACTGTATGTGAAACCAATTAGAGCAAAAGCTCCTAATAATAAACTAATTTTTTTCATATTTATCTCCTTAAAATAGTCAATTTGAGCTTCGAAATAAATACAATTTAATCTAATTTTAAGCCCAAAAAAATAATTAAAAAAAAGTTAACTTTTAGGATCGTAATAAGTTTCAGTATTTAAAACAAGTAAATTCTGTAAATAACTGAAATTAATTAATTAAATAATCATGATTGATGCCTTATTGAGCATCTTGCCTATTTATTTTGCTCTCTTGCCATGTAAACACCTATAACGAGTGTAATTGAGCATATTATAAATAAAACAAGCCCACTTCCAGACAGATTAACTGATGTCTCAAAAACCTCAACAGTCTTTGATAAAGCAAAAGATATGGAGCATATGACAGCAAGACCGCTCGATATAAAGCCGTATAATGGCTTGATTGGATTTGATTTTAATACTCGAGCGAGCGGATAAATAAAAAAAACGAAGAGCAAATAGCCTTGCTGCGCAAAACCATTTACAGATATCAGTCCCATGTCTGCCCAGGGTAACAATAAAGATGCCACAGCAACTGCTGAACTCACGAAAATAAGCTTCTGTCCGTTTGACCAGTTTTTCCAATTAAAATCCATTAAGCCCTGCATATTTATTGATAAATATATACCATCAACATGTGAGATGATACCGTAAATAATCATTAGACAACACCAAAATTCGCATATATAAATAAATTTGCCGGAGGGGTGGCTGAGTGGTTGAAAGCACCGGTCTTGAAAACCGGCAACGGGGCAACTCGTTCGGGGGTTCGAATCCCTCCCCCTCCGCCATTTTTCTGCTTAAAAATCTATATTTATTTCAAAATATATATTATAAAACTTTTATGACCCTAGAAATTGATACCTCGAAACCGGTCCTTGTGACAGGATCAACAGGCTTTGTTGGCGGATGGATTGCAAAAAGCCTAATTGAAAAAGGTGTTACCGTTCACGCGCCAGTACGTGATGCACAAAACGATGAAAAACTTAAATCACTAAAAAAAATCTCAAATAAAGGAGATGGTAATATATTATTCTTTGAAGCCGATTTAATGGAACCAAAATCTTATGACAAAGCTATGGCAGATTGCGAAATTGTTTTTCATGTAGCCTCTCCTTTTTTATATAAATTTAACGATGCACAAAAAGATTTAATTAATCCTGCGGTTGAGGGTACGAAAAATGTGCTTGAGTCAGTTAATAGCATACAAACGGTAAAAAAGGTTATTATTACAAGCTCTTGTGCAGCTATCTTCGGTGATCATATCGATATTCAAAATGCCCCAAATAAGATACTGACTGAAGAAATTTGGAATACTACCTCAACAATAGATCATCAGCCTTATTCCTACTCAAAAGTACTAGCTGAAAAATTAGCTTGGAGCATCGAAGAAAAACAAAATCGATGGAAGTTAGTTGTTATTAATCCCGCACTGGTTATTGGGCCAAGCTTATCTGGTAAATCCACTTCTGCATCACATGAATTCATAAAGCAGCTAGGTGATGGTACTTCCAAAGCCGGCTGTCCAAAGTTTGAGATTGGGATGGTTGATGTTAGAGATGTTGCCGATGCGCATGTGAATGCGGCATACATTGATAGTGTTAATGGAAGACATATTGTGTATAATGAAGTTACATCATTTTTATCACTTTCAGAAATGCTTCAGGAAAAATATCCACAGTACCCTTTGCCAAAAAAAGAATTGCCGAAAGTGATGGTGTGGCTTATTGCCCCACTCATCGATAAATCTATTACACGAAAAATGATTTCCGGGTGCATGGGGTATAGTTGGAATGCAGATAATCAAAAGGCAATTACAAGCCTAGATTTAAAATATAGACCGATTAAAAAATCAATTCAGGAAATGTTCCAACAACTGATTGATCAGGGGGAATTATAAGCTCATATAACTTATATATTTATGGAGGGATGGCTGAGTGGTTGAAAGCACCGGTTTCGAAAGCCGGCAACGGGGTAACTCGTTCGGGGGTTCAAATCCCTCTCCCTCCGCCAAGTTTTTAGAAGTCCCATTCGAAGTCTAAATAGAATTTATTTGAATAATCGAGATCAACACCACCGCTCTCGAATTCATACCCGAGACCAAAGCTATATACATCCATGGTTTCACTAGACTCTTTGAATAAATCGATACCAATTCCTACTTTCCAGAAATCATTAAATTCTGTCTCTTTATCGATTGTATATGTTACGGGGTCCGTTTCTGATGGATATTCTAGTTCTATTTCAGACTCGCTTCCAAACGATAATCCATACTCAAATTTAACCCAAGGTAAATAATTATTATCATTATGGTTATAGACCAGGCTGATATCAGTACCAACTGAGACATTTGCTCTATGAGATGTTTGATCGCTTATATTTAATGAGGTATCGCCACCGGTCTCTGTATAGCTGTCAAATTCGGTCACGCTAAACTCACCTTTTGCGTAAGGAGATATAATCTTTTGATCATCCTCTGTGCTATTGCCTCGAACTGTTAATGATCCAAATACCTGAGTAGCAGTCCTTTCACCAGAGAGTACCTCTCCTATATCTGTTCTGGTTGTATCAAAATTTAGATTACCAATGCCAAGGACATACTCTATTGTTGCCTCATCGATAAACGGTATATCTTGATAACCATATTGTTTGGAACCATAGAGAGACAGGGCATAATTTTCCGATTGCACTTTAGACTCATCAGACCCAACCTTTATATCATCAGTTCCATAAGATATTGATATTCCAAATATAGAGTCGTAATTTATACTGTGTCGATCAATCCCAATATACACAGCTTCAGACTGAATATCATGAGGGTCGAGCCCATCAACGTTTGCAAGGGTTATTTCCCCAGTGACCCAAGCTGCCCAATCATTATCAATATTGAGTTTTGATTTGAGCATATTTGTATATTTTTGTTTAATATCAATGATTTCATTTTTATATTCGCGTGTCATCTCTGACGGAATGACTGCTATTTCTTCATTCATAAAAGTATCGAATTTTTCAAGACAATCCTCCCTCACGAACTTCGCAAGGCTTTCATTACAGTCATCCTCACCGCTTACAGAAACAAGCTCGTCGATTGCTTTCTCTGATAACCCAGAGAGCCATTCGGAAGCTTCGCTAGAAGTTTCAATTTTTTGGTCATTATTTACAAGCTCATCCAAAAACTTATTATGGAATTTTATTTTTAAATCATATTGATTTTTATCGACTTGTGACATGCGATTAAGCCAGCTCAATCTGTGTTGCATAGCACCCATATTTTTAAATGCCCAATTGGATGATATTGTTGACATAGCATCAAGAATTTCAACAACGTCATCTTTCTCTGTTGGGTCTGTTAGTCTTGTTCTTGTTTCAAAATTAAGCACTGTATTCGATGTAACCCCGGCAAAAGAGTTGCCGCTTTCATCATCGAACGCTGTCGTAGAAATTAATATGTAATACTCTGTTTCATAATCTAAGTTATCGGTTAGATCGATGATTATCGTAGAAGTGCCTGTTCCCGTTACCTGCCCGCTCGTCACGTCAATTGTTTCTATAACACTATTATCGTCTGATTTATATATGATAATATTTCCTGACTCGACATCCACATCTTCACTAAAGGTTATTTCAATATTTTCATCAATATCGACATTCGTCGCATTATCAGTTGGAATGGTGGCGGTAATTGTAGGATTTGTCGTATCATCATTGTCATTAATATAGTATGTATGAGCAATATCGGAACCCAAGGTAGTTTCGGTTGGGTTTGATAGGGTTATTATGACGGTTTCGTCTCCTTCATCTAAATTATCATCTACTATGCTTGCAATGGTAATGGTGCCGGATGTATTTCCTGCTGTTATGACTAGTGTACCATTGGCTAGGGTATAGTCAGTGCCACTTCCTGTCGCTGTACCAGTTATGGTGTAATCGACTGTTATATTTGAGTTATGAGCAGATGTTAAACCAACCGTTATCGCTGCTGATGATGTTGATTCAAGTCCGCTAGAGCTTGTAGCGTTGAAATTGATTATTGGCAACTCATTATCCGTAATAGTGTAAGTATGAGTGTCGTCTGATCCAAGTGTTGCATTTGTTGGATTGGCTAGAGTGATTATTACTGTTTCATCAGACTCATCCAATGCATCATCGACAATACTTGCAATCGTGATCGTGCCTGATGTGTTGCCTGCTGCAATTGTAAGGGTCCCGTTAGCGAGCGTGAAGTCAGTCCCACCTCCTGTTGCTGTACCAGTTACTGTATAATCAACTGTTACATCTTGGGCTGAGGCTGCAGATAAATCAACAGTAAGTACCTTAGAGCTAACTGATTCAGCGCCGTTTGAGCTTGTTGCATTAAAATCAATAGTTGGAGCAGAGTCATTGTCCGTGATGGTATAAGTATGTATGCTATCAGAGCCCACGGTTGCATTAGATGGATTAGATAGTGTAATTATAACAGTTTCATCCGTCTCATCCAAAGTATCATTAACAATACTGGCAATTGTGATTGTACCAGTCGTATCGCCAGCTGATATTGTTAGTGTTCCATTAGCTAGTGTATAATCGGTACCGCCACCTGTGGCCGTTCCCGTTACCGTATAGTCAACAGTGATGTCTTTACTTGACACTTCTGATAAATCAACAGTAATTGCTTTCGAGGTCACAGATTCGGCACCCGTTGAGCTTGTTGTATTAAAATCTATTGCCGGCGGATCATCATTATCAATAATGGTGTAAGTGTGCACATCGTTAGTTCCTAATGAAGCATTTGATGGGTTTGATAATGTGACAATAACAGTTTCATTTACTTCATCAAGATTATCATCGGAAATACTACCAATTGTAAGTGCCCCGGATGTAGATCCAGGGCTTATTGTTAATGTCCCGCTTGATAATATGAAGTTATAATCAACACCGGAGTCGCTTGCTGTTCCAGTTACATCATAATCAACCGTTACGGTCTTGGATGATACAGCAGATAGGTCAAGAGCAATTGTTGCTGATGAGACAGACTCAGCGCCGCTTGATGCGGCTAAATTAAAGTCGACCACTGGAGCGCTATCATTATCAGTAATTGTGTAAGTATGTGTATCATCAGAGCCGAGTGTTGCATTACTCGGGCTAGATAATGTAACAATAACGGTTTCATCTGCCTCATCTAATGTATCGTCAACAATACTTGCAATTGTAATTGTACCAGATGTATCACCCGCTGATATTGTTAGCGTTCCATTAGCTAGTGTATAATCGGTACCACTACCTGTGGCCGTTCCAGTCACTGTATAGCTTACTGTTACATCCTGTCCAGA
>CACBED010000001.1 GCA_902538185.1 uncultured OCS116 cluster bacterium | reverse complement strand
AATCATGGCACACAAAAAAGCAGGCGGATCATCGAAAAACGGACGCGACTCAGCCGGTAGAAGACTTGGTGTTAAAAAGTTTGGTGGTGAACAAGTGGTTCCAGGCAACATCATTATAAGGCAAAGAGGTACCACGTGGCATCCCGGTGAAAACGTTGGTATTGGAAAAGATCACACAATTTTTGCAACCAAATCCGGTGCTGTAAAATTTACTGATAAGAGAAATGGCCGAAGAACCATTAGTGTTATTGAAGTAAACTAAACAAAAACTCCTCCTTAAAAACCATAATTAGCTCAATTAAGTTGATCTTATGCCATTATATAAAAATACTGGTAGGATATTGTTATGAAATTTTTAGATGAAGCAAAAATATATATAAAAGCGGGCAGTGGCGGGAATGGTGCTGCAAGCTTTCGTAGAGAAAAATATATAGAATTTGGTGGACCAGATGGTGGCGATGGTGGCAATGGAGGAAATGTATATGTTAAGGCAGTTGATGGTCTAAATACTCTGATCGACTATCGATATCGCCAACACTTTAAAGCTGAACGCGGTAAAGATGGATCGGGGAAAAATAAGACTGGCCATGGAGGAAAGGACTTAATTCTATCTGTCCCCCTAGGAACACAAATATACGACGAATTGAAAAAAGATCTAATTGCAGATTTAACGGAAGTAGATCAATTTTTTTTGATTGCGAAAGGTGGAAGTGGTGGCTTCGGTAACACAAGATTCAAATCCTCAACGAATAGAGCACCAAGAACCGCAAATAAAGGAACGGATGGTGAAGAGATTGCGATCTGGTTAAGGATGAAACTGATTGCAGACTATGGAATTGTCGGTTTGCCAAATGCGGGGAAATCGACACTATTAAGCAAATTAAGCCATGCAAATCCAAAAATATCAGATTACCCCTTCACAACTTTAAACCCTGTGCTTGGTGTTGTAAGTCATAAGGATGAAATTTTTGTAATTGCTGATATACCTGGATTAATAGAAGGCGCACACCAAGGCGTTGGACTTGGGCATAAATTTTTATCACATATAGAGCGATGCCCAACACTTTTGCATCTGATATCATTGGATGATGATGATATAAGAAAATCGTATGAGATCGTCAGAAACGAAATACGTGAATATGGAAATGAAATCGACAATAAGAAAGAAATAATAATCTTAAATAAAATTGATTTATTCGACAACAATGATATTCAAGAGAAAATTAATAATTTTAGTGCTAAAGTTGATAAGGATATAATAGTTATCTCAGCTGAGAAGAGTATTGGTATTGAAGAGCTAAAGGATAAATTATTGGAAGTAACAAATAAGGACAAACAAGACAATAAAAAGAAAGAAAAATGGCTACCATAAAACAATTAAATAGCTATAAAAATATTATAATTAAAATTGGCTCAAGCCTTATTGTTGATGAGTCAGGTTCAATTAGAAAAGAATGGCTAAATAGCCTTGTACAGGATATTGCAAATCTAAAAAAGAATTCCAAAAATGTAATTATTGTAACTTCGGGAGCCATTGCCCTCGGTAAAAATATCCTAAATCTAAAAAAAAATGAAAAACTTAAACTCGATATGGCTCAAGGTACGGCAGCTGTGGGGCAAATTGAGCTGATAAGTAGTATAAAAAAAGCATTTTCTAAAAAAAATATTAAAGTTGCCCAACTTCTATTGACAATTGAAGATACAGAGAGGAGGAGACGTTACTTGAATGCTAGAAATACAATTTCAATGCTTATTGATAATGGTGTTATCCCAATAATTAATGAAAATGATACAGTTGCAACTTCAGAAATACGCTATGGGGATAATGATCGTCTTGCTGCTAGAGTTACGACAATGACAAGCTTTGATTGTCTAATAATTCTATCCGATGTTGATGGAATTTATACTTTGCCACCTGATCACTCAAATGCTGTACATATACCTGAAATAAAAAATATCACCAAGGAGATTCAAAATATGGCAAAGAATACACAAAACGACTATGGATCGGGTGGGATGGTAACAAAAATTGAAGCAGCTCGAATCTCGATGGAAGGTGGGGCTAATATGATAATTGCTGATGGCAAAGTTCATAATCCAATCAAATCCATAATAGATGGTGCTAGAATATCTCATTTTATTGCAAAAACAACTCCACATTTAGCGAGAAAAAAATGGATATCTGGCATGCTCACCCCAAACGGAAGAATTTTTATAGATCAAGGCGCAAAAACTGCTCTCATAAATGGAAACAGTCTGCTTCCTGCCGGGATAATTTCTGCGGAAGGTAATTTCGAGCGTGGAGATGCTGTAGTTATTTGTGATGATGATAATAATGAGATCGCGCGAGGCTTATCCGCATATTCGATCAGAGATACGCTTGACATAAAAGGAAAAAGTACACCAGAAATCGAAAAAATATTAGGATATAGAGGCAGGGCAGCACTAGTTCATCGAGATGACCTCGTTATTTCAGATATAGGAGATTACGTTGACTAAAGATATTAAAAAAATAATGGAGGAAATTGGTTTTAATTCCAAGGTTGCACATGAAAGGCTTGCCACAGCATCTAATGAAGAAAAGAATGATGCTTTGCACTTAATAGCTAATGAAATTGAAAATAATAAGGAATATATTCTATCCAAAAATAAAAAAGATATACAAATTGCAAAATCAAAGAATTTATCTGAGGCAATGATTGACAGGCTTTCACTCAATGATCTTGGAATAAAGAACATTGCCTCAAGTATAAGAGATATTGCGAAACTAAATGACCCCGTCGGAAACGAATTAGAAAGCTGGGATCGACCAAATGGCTTGCACATAAAGAAAGTTAGTATCCCAATTGGTGTTATAGGAATTATATATGAGAGCAGACCGAATGTAACTGCTGACGCTGCAAGTTTATGTCTAAAGTCAGGGAATGCCTCAATCTTAAGAAGTGGCTCTGATAGTTACTTTTCGAGTTATGCAATTTACGAGTCAATCAAAGAAGGTCTAAATAAAACGTCCCTTGACATTAACTCAATACAACTTGTTCCAACAAAGGATAGGGATGCAGTTGGCCTTATGCTTGAAGGTCTAAACTCAAACATTGATATTATTGTACCGAGAGGTGGAAAAAGTCTCGTATCAAGAGTGCAGACTGAAGCAAAGATTCCAGTATTCGGCCATCTTGAGGGCATTTGCCATGTCTATGTGAATGAAAAAGCAGATATCACAAAAGCAATTGACGTTACTGTCAATGCAAAAATGAGGAGGACTTCAATCTGTGGTGCAGCAGAAACCCTTTTGATTGATAAATCAATTTATAAAGAATATTTACCAAAAATATTATCAAAGCTATCGAGTGTGGGCTGCGAGATAAGAGGAAGCGCTCAAATAAAAGATATTTTTCCTCAAACAGAGAATGTATCTGAGTCTGACTGGGCAACTGAATATCTTGATGCAATTATATCTGTAAAAGTAGTCAAAGGCATTGATGAGGCAATTTCACACATTAAAGAATACGGTACTGGACATACAGAAGCAATCATTACTGAGGATGAAAAAATAGCTGAGTATTTTTTTAATCAAGTAAATAGTTCTATTATACTACTAAATGCATCAACACAGTTTGCTGATGGTGGTGAATTTGGATTTGGAGCAGAGATTGGTATTTCAACGGGAAAAATGCATGCGCGAGGTCCTATTGGGCTTGAGCAGCTGACTACGTTCAAGTACACAGTTTATGGAAATGGACAGACAAGGCCTTGACGACTTAGCACATGATCAGCGATCCCAAAATAAAAAGATGGATTACAAGTAGTCGCGAAGCGGTCAGCTCAAGTCAAAGAATTGGACTTTTGGGTGGATCATTCAATCCTGCACATGACGGTCATCTGAGTATCAGTAAAATTGCGTTACGCAGACTAGGATTAGATCAAATTTGGTGGATCGTGAGCCCCCGTAATCCACTTAAGAAATATGATTTCTTGTATGATTTTGAAGAAAGAGTTTTTTCAGCAAGAAAGATCATTAACACCAATAAGATATCCATCAGTAGACTTGAGCTGTATGCCCAAATTAAATATACCATTGGCACACTAGAATACCTTAGGGCTCGCTACCACAGATCTAGGTTTGTATGGATCATGGGAGCGGATAATCTAAATCAATTTCATCTTTGGAGGGAATGGGAAAAAATTGTAAGGTTAATGCCTATAGCGATCATTGATAGACCGAGCTCATCTCTCAATGTGACTTCATCCGTTTTTGCAAATAAATATAAGGCCTATCGGGTTGATGAAGCGGACTCAAGTCAATTAATTTATTACAAAAAACCTGCTTGGGTATTCATGCATACAAAACTTAATTATCAATCTTCTTCTCAATTAAGGAACTCTGAGGTAAAATAATTAATGCCCAAAAAAAAACTAATTACAATTATTAGAGATTGTCTTGAAGAAATGAAAGCTCAGGATACAGTGATTCTTGATATAAAAGATAAAAGCTCAATAGCTGATTACATGGTTGTATCAAGTGGGACCTCAACACGGCATGTTAGCTCAATAGCTGATAAAATCCAGAGAACACTTAAAACTAGCTCTTATAAAAATATAAAGGTTGAAGGACTTCAGAATTGTGATTGGGTATTAATAGACGCGTTAGATGTCATTGTAAATATATTTAAACCAGAAGTAAGAGAGTTCTATATGATTGAAAAAATATGGTCTGAGAATCTGGTTGTTGACAATAAAAAGAGTTTGGGAACATAAATTGAATATAAACATATTAGCAGTTGGAAAGGTTTTAAACAGCCCTTATAATTCCATATCTGACCATTATATAAAAAACATCCTATCCATTTCTAAAAGATCGGGCATTACAAATTTCACTATTAATGAAATTGAAAAATCCAGGGAGAAAGATGCTGAATTGCGAAAACTGCGTGAATTTAACTCATTGGCCAAAAAATTAGATCCACAAAAATCAATAAATATCTTGCTTGATGAGAGAGGTAAGTTAATTTCTTCTACAAAACTAAAATCAATGCTTTACGAATACCAATTATCATCTAAAAAAAACCTCAACTTCATTATTGGTGGGCCGGATGGAGCATCAAGAAAAATGAGAGAAGTAGCTAATGAAAATATATCTGTAAGCAAAATGACTTTGCCACATCTACTTGTGCGTATTTTACTTCTGGAGCAGATTTATAGGGCCTTAACAATATTAATTAATCATCCATACCATAAATAACTATGAAAAATTTTAGTTACATTATTCCAAACATCAGGATTCTATATTTTCTTTTAGCAATACTATTAGCCTCTATTTTAATCGTACCAAAAACATATGCGAGCGATCATCATGAAGATATAGACCTTTTTAAACTATTTCTGAGAGTTTTTACTGAGGCTGAGAAAAAATACGTCGATGAGATTGATAAAGACCAGCTAATGGATTCAGCCCTTAAGGGTATGCTCAATTCTCTTGACCCATATTCAACGTACCTATCTGAGGAGGACTTTGAGGAGATGGACATTGATACTAAGGGTTTTTATGGTGGACTTGGTCTTGAAGTAACATTAGATGATAACGGTTTTATCAGAATTGTATCCCCCATTGACGATACACCTGGATCAAGAGCAGGCTTAATATCAGGTGACTACATTACAGGGATCGATGGCGAAGACGTTTATGGTATGAGTCTTGATGAAGCTGTTGATAGGATGCGTGGCTATGCAAATACATCCATCATATTAACAATCTATCGAGATGGAGACGACGCACCTTTTGATGTAGAGATAGTAAGGGAAATTATTCAAATAACACCTGTAAAATTTGAGTTATTGGAAGATAATATTGGATATATCAGAATTTCCAGCTTTAATGATATCGCTGATAAAAAAATCGTCTCTGCTGTTAAAGAGATCAACAAAAAATCTGATAATATTATCAAAGGCTTTATCATTGATATTCGTAACAACCCAGGTGGTCTTCTTGACCAAGCAATTAAAGTTACAGACTTATTTTTGGATAAAGGGGAGATCGTATCCACGAAAACTAGGGACCAGTCAAGAAAGCAAAGATTTTTTGCGAAAAAAGGCGATATTACAAATGGAGCAGAAATTATCATTATAACTAATGGTGGTTCAGCTTCAGCATCAGAAATATTTGCAGGGGCTCTTGGTGATAATAAAAGAGCCACCGTAATTGGGACAAAAACTTACGGAAAAGGTTCTGTTCAATCTATTATACCTCTTGGCTCTGGTGATGGTGCGATTAGATTGACAACAGGAAAATACTACACGCCAAATGATACCTCAATAGACAAGGTTGGCATTATGCCAATATATATAATTGAAAATCAAATTACAGAAGTTGACTCTGAAGATTTACAATTAATCTATGCGAAAAAACTTATTAATTCTAGATACCGCCTCAGAACGTTAGAAGACTGATGAAAAAAACTGAGAAATATAGGCCATGCGCCGGTGCAATGATAATAAATAAATATAATCAGGTTTGGTTAGGCAAGAGAATAATAAATTCAGATAATCCAAAAAAAATTCCTCTTTGGCAAATGCCCCAAGGTGGCATAGATAATGGTGAAAAAGCAGAAGAGGCAGTATACCGAGAGGTCTTTGAAGAAACGGGTATAAAGAACATAACTATTATTTATGAGTCAAAAAATTGGTATTACTACGATATCCCGAGTGATATTTATGAGAATCCAAAAGGAAATTTTGTGGGGCAAAAACAAAAGTGGTTTCTAATGTTCTTCAGCGGCGCAGATAATGAAATAAACTTAGTACCAGAAAAAAATATGGCTCACCATCAAGAATTTTCTGAATGGAAATGGGAGCAAAGAGATAAAATAATTGGACAAGTTATAGATTTTAAAAGAGAGACTTACCGAAAAGTCCTTGAAGAATTCAAAGATTACAACATTTTTTCAAACTAGGCTTCGACTTGGAGTGCCTTGACAGTATCAATCTTGAGATTGAGTTTATTCTTTTTTGCATCATTCTCGGTAGCATCAGCTTCACCTTGATACGTATTAATTATATCTTCAAGATTTTTAGCGGTTAGCTGACCCTTCTCAATAGCACTTTGTGCCAAGATAGTAAGCTGATTTGAGGCCATATCTACAAAACCATCAGTTACAAAGTAAATGGTTGGTTCGTTAGAGAGATCCTCATATATTTTTATATATCCAGGCTTTAGGGACGAAATAATTGGGGAATGATCTGATAAGATAGTAAATTCTCCTTCAGAACCAGGAACAATTACTTGCTCAACATCTTTTGAATATAATAATCTTTCCGGTGTTACAAAATCTAATTTAAGTTTACCCATAAGGTGATCCTATTATTAAGCCGCGTCAGTGCTTAACTTATTCGCTTTTTCAATTACTTGTTCAATTGTTCCACACATATAGAAAGCAGCTTCCGGAAGGTCATCATGCTTACCGTCACACACTTCTTTAAACCCTTTTATTGTATCTTCGAGGGATACAAAAACACCAGGACTTCCTGTGAAAACCTCAGCCACATGAAATGGCTGTGATAGAAACCTCTCAATTTTCCTTGCACGAGCAACTATAAGCTTATCGTCTTCAGAGAGCTCATCCATTCCTAAAATCGCAATAATATCTTGCAATGATTTATAGCGCTGAAGAGTTTCCTGCACTTGCCTTGCAACGGCGTAATGCTCTTCACCAACAATTCGCGGGTCTAAAATTCTACTATTTGAGTCCAGCGGGTCCACAGCAGGATAAATACCCTTTTCCGCGATTGATCTATTAAGTGTTGTTGTGGCATCCAAATGAGCAAAAGACGTTGCGGGTGCGGGGTCTGTTAAATCATCTGCCGGCACATATATAGCTTGCACAGAAGTGATTGATCCTTTTGTTGTGGTGGTAATCCGCTCCTGAAGTGCGCCCATGTCAGTTGCCAGTGTTGGCTGATATCCAACAGCAGATGGAATTCTTCCCAGTAAGGCAGAAACCTCAGAACCTGCCTGAGTGAATCTAAAAATATTGTCTACAAAGAACAGAACGTCTTGTCCTTCATCTCTAAATTGTTCGGCAATTGTAAGACCAGTTAGGCCAATCCTCGCCCTCGCACCAGGCGGTTCATTCATTTGGCCAAATACCAGTGCACATTTTGAGCCATTACCCCCACCCTCTTTGTTAACGCCAGCCTCAATCATTTCATGGTATAAATCATTTCCCTCTCTTGTTCTCTCACCAACGCCGGCAAAGACTGAATATCCACCATGTGCCTGCGCAACATTATTTATGAGTTCCTGAATGAGCACGGTTTTACCCACACCTGCGCCACCAAATAGGCCAATCTTTCCACCTTTTGAATAGGGCGCAAGAAGATCCACAACCTTGATACCTGTCACGAGTATTTCGGTCTCTGTTGATTGTTCAACATAGGGTGGTGCTGATGTATGTATCGGTCTGGACTCTTTTGAATCAACCGATCCTCCATCATCGATTGGCTCACCGACTACATTCATTATTCTGCCCAAAGTAGCTTCGCCAACCGGAACCTTTATAGGATTTCCAGTATCTTTTACTTCTTGCCCTCTTACCAAACCTTCTGTTGAGTCCATGGCGATGGTTCTTACAATATTTTCACCTAAATGAGATGCAACCTCAAGGATAAGTTTTTGGCCATTATTGTCAGTCTCTAATGCATTTAATATTTCTGGCAAGTTGCCATCAAATTGTACATCAACAACAGCTCCTGTTACTTGTGTTATTTTTCCGTTTGATTTACTGTCCATTTTACACCTCTTATATTTTACAGTGCTTCCGCACCTGATATTATTTCTATTAATTCTTTTGTTATTATTGCTTGTCTTGTTCTATTGTATTGCAAGGTCAATTTATTGATCATCTCTCCTGCATTTCTTGTTGCATTATCCATAGCAGACATGCGTGAACCTTGCTCGCTTGCTGCATTTTCTAGGAGCCCCTGAAAAACTTGAATGTTCAAATTCAAAGGCAATAGATCTTCCATCACATCACTTTCTTCGGGCTCATAATCATATATGGCCAAGCTAGAGTTAGTATCTGAATCATCATTATCTACTTCATTGCCAATAGGTAACGGAATTAGCTGTTGAGCATGCGGAATCTGTGAAATAACTGACTTGAAACTTGAGTAATACAGTTTGCATATATCAAATTCACCCTCTTCAAATCTCGTAACTATGTTATTTCCTATTCCCTCGGCATCGCTATATGCAATACTCTTTACTTCTTTTAAACTGATAAAATCAATTATTTTCTCTTCATGGCTTCTTCTTATGAGATCATAGCCCTTCTTGCCTATGCATATTATTTTAACTTGTTTACCTTGTTTGATTAATTCATTGATTTCCTGTGTAGCCAGTTTGACAATATTTGAATTAAATGCACCACATAAACCCCGATCAGCTGTTGCAACGACCAAAAGATAGGTATCTGATTTACCGTTACCAACCATTAACTCGGGAGCATTAGAGCTACTGTCCATTGACGATAGTAGATTCGCCATTACAATCGAAATTTTACTCGCATATGGTCTGGCACTTTGAGCACTTTCCTGTGCTTTATTGAGCTTTGCAGCAGCAACCATCTGCATTGCCCTCGTGATTTTTTGCGTCGCTTTGACGCTAACTTGCCTATTCTTTAATTCTTTTAAATTTGGCAATTGTCTACTCCGGACTAAATGATTTTGTATATGACTCGATAATAGTAACTAGTTTCTTTTCTGTTTTCTCAGAGATTTGTAGCTCTTTTTGAATATCTGCAAGAATATCTTTGTTTGATGAATTTATAAGCTCCAATAGCCCTTTTTCATAAGAGGATATTTTATCCACATCAATATTATCAAGGTAACCATTTACAGCAGCATAAATTGTGCATACTTGCTCTTCAACCTTTAGTGGACTGAATTGTGGTTGTTTAAGTAATTCTGTTAGGCGCTCTCCCCTTGCCAATAGTCTTTGTGTTGTTGCATCTAAATCAGATCCAAATTGGGCAAAAGCAGCCATTTCACGATATTGTGCAAGTTCACCTTTTATTTTACCTGCAACTTGCTTCATTGCTTTGATCTGGGCTGAAGAACCAACACGACTAACAGATAACCCAACATTAACGGCTGGACGAATTCCTTGGTAGAACAAATCTGTTTCGAGGAATATTTGCCCATCTGTGATTGAAATGACATTCGTAGGAATAAATGCGGAAACATCGTTTGCTTGCGTCTCAATTACAGGAAGGGCGGTAAGTGACCCCGAACCATTTTCTTCATTAAGTTTTGCAGCACGCTCTAATAGCCTTGAATGCAAATAGAATACATCACCAGGATAAGCTTCCCTGCCTGGAGGTCTCCTTAATAGCAGTGACATTTGACGATAAGCGACCGCCTGCTTAGATAAATCATCATAAACGATTAGTGAATGCATTCCATTGTCTCTAAAATACTCTCCAATTGTACAACCTGAAAATGGTGCCAGATATTGCAGTGGAGCAGGATCGGAAGCAGTGGCTGCAACAACAACGGAATACTCAAGGGCCCCATTATCCTCTAGGATTTTTACCAACTGGGCTACTGAAGATCGTTTTTGCCCAATTGCAACATATACGCAATACAATTTTGCACTTTCATCATCAGTTGCGTTTACAGATTTCTGGTTTAATATTGTATCTAAAGCAATTGCTGTTTTTCCTGTTTGCCTATCTCCAATGATCAATTCCCTCTGACCCCTGCCAATTGGAATTAGAGCATCAATTGCTTTTAGGCCAGTTTGCATTGGTTCATGCACTGATTTACGAGGCATAATGCCGGGTGCCTTAATATCAACACGACCATTTTCTTTGGCCTTAATAGGACCTTTTCCATCAATTGGATTACCAAGTGCATCCACTACCCTACCAAGAAGTTCTTTTCCAACAGGGACCTCAACAATATCTCCCGTTCTCTTTACAACATCTCCTTCATGGATATCTTTGTCATCACCAAAAATAACTATACCAACATTGTCTATTTCAAGGTTCAAAGCCATGCCCTGAATACCGTTTGTAAATTCAACCATTTCACCGGCTTGAACATTATCCAGACCATAGACCCTTGCAATTCCATCACCTACAGATAATACCTGTCCAACCTCTGATACTTCAGCGTTGGAATCAAAGTTTTTTATTTGCTCTTTTAATATTGCTGATATTTCTGCTGCTTTTAGATCCATTAGTTTGCACCTTTCATAAGAATTTTTAAATTATTCAATTTCGTTGATACAGATGCATCAATCATCTGCGATCCAATTTTAACTTTTATACCAGCTATAATTTCTGGTTCGATTTTTGATTGGATTTGAATTTCTTTACCAGTCATTTTTTTTAAATTACTAATAATTTCTTGCTTTTGATCATCTTTTAACTCAACAGCCGTAATCACCTCCGCAATAATTTCACCACTGTTACTTTTCATTATATGATCATATGCGTTGATAATTGAGACCAATAAATTTATCCTACGATTTCTGATAAGAACGTTCACTAAATTTTTTACCAAGACGGAGACATCTTGCTTCTTGAAGATTTCATTCATTACGCTAATTTGGTCAGTATAAGTAAAGGTAGGGCTTGATATTAATCTGCTCAAATCTTCGTTATCATTAATTATTTTTTTTAGTGCTGCTAGATCTTTTAGTATCGCCTCTGATAAATTTTCAGCTTCAGCGAGATCAAATGTAGCCTTTGCATATCTCTTGGCAACTTCTGGTATGGATGTCTCATTTGACATTTGTTAGCAATTACCTCTTTTTATATTTTTGCGTTCACAGACTAGACAATTAAGTATAATAAGAAAACATATATTCATTATCACAGGTGGGCATTATGTGCAATAAAATCTCTCTATATTTCAACAAGTGAACTGTTTATTTTTCCTTTAGTGTTGATTAAGAAATTCTCAGAGGAAATTTTGTGGGTCTACATCTATTGTTATTCTTATTTGTGGTGGTAATTTGAGTGAGTCCAACCACCTTTTAATATATAATTGTATATTGCAGTTCTTGGGTCCTCTGATTAAGAATCTTTGTCTGTAATATTGTCTCATTCTTGATATTGGTGCTTCTATCGGTCCCAATAATTCTACATCTTTTGGAAAATTATTAATGAGAGCTAGTTTCTGGCTATATTCATTCAGAAGTTTTCTATTTTTTGAGCTCACAATGATAGCGACCAAGCGTGCAAAAGGTGGCATTTGTGAGGAATTTCTTATTGACAATTCTGCATTATAAAATTCATGCTTTTGGTTGTTTTTTAATGATTGTAATAATGGATGATCTGGCATGTGTGTCATAATTTTCACTTTGCTTTCTTGCTTTACACGGCCAGCCCTTCCTGAAACCTGATTTAATATTTGGAAGGTACGTTCAGATGCCCTTATGTCTGTAACTTCGAGACCAAAATCGGCTTCTAAAATACCTACATATGTTAAACTTGGAAAATTATGCCCCTTCGATATTAATTGCGTCCCAATTATTAAATCAATTTTGTTTTCTTTAATTTGTCTCAAAGCCGCAGATACAGAACCAGAGCTTGGTAGATAATCACTAGAAAATATTATTCTCGACATATCAGGTAATAATCTATTAAGCTCCTCATCTATTTTTTCGATTCCAAGCCCTGTTTGGATGATTTTATCAGATGAGTGGCAGTTTTTACACTTTATGTCTGATTCCTCTGTATGGCCGCAATAATGGCATTTATATTTCAACGTATTTTTGTGTAATACAAGCCATGCATCGCAATGAGGGCAGTCTACTCGCACACCACAGTTTCCACAAATAGACATGGGTGAGTAACCACGCCTATTCAGGAATATGAGTGACTGCTCATTTCTCTCTTTAGTTTTTTTTAAATCTTCAATCAACTCGACAGGTAAAAAAGAGTTCGTTTCTTTTTCAGCCTTTCGCATATCGATAAAACTTATAGTTGGTAATTTCGTTCCATAAAATCTTTTATTTAGCGCGGCTCTACTATATTTATTTGATACAATATTTTCAAAGGTTTCAACTGAAGGTGTAGCCGAAGATAATATGCAAGCTATTTTAAGTTGCTTCGCTCTGAGTATTGCCATATCGCGTGCATTATAAATCATGCCCTCTTCTTGCTTGTAAGATGAGTCGTGCTCTTCATCAACGACAATTAACCCGAGATCGATAAATGGTAAAAAAAGACTTGATCTTGCGCCAACAACAAGTCTAATTTTTTTATTTAAGATATCAAACCACAGCTGTCTCCGTCTAGCCTCTGATAATCCTGAGTGCCATTCCCCGACTTGATTTTTAAATCGACTTCTAAAAATTTTTAAAAACTCTTGTGTTAAAGTTATTTCAGGCAACATAATTAAAACTTGCTGTCCCTGTCTTAATATTCTGGTTGCTGCCTCGAGGTATAGCTCCGTTTTACCAGATCCAGTTATTCCATCAATTAATGTAACTTTCTGTTGCTTGAGAGAAGTGCTTATCTTCTCCATCGCACAGTTTTGCTCTGGAGTGAAATCGATATTCGTTTCGAGATAGATCTTTTCTTCTACCTCAACAAATGACTCGGACTCTTTCAATATACCATTTCTAATCATTCTTCTTATTATGTCATTTGACAGACCTGAGATTGAGATTATTCTATTTCTCTCTAGTGTGTCATGCGCTCGTAGTAATTCAATCACCGTCTCTTGTTTTTGTGTTATTTTTGAAGTGTGTAAGGGATTAAACGTGTAATAAATTTTTTTCTTTCCTTGCTTTTCAAAGAATTGTTTTTTAAATGACGCTTTTAGAGCAAGCCCGAGGGGTACCATATAATATGTCGAAACCCAGTTTAAAAAACTTAACAAGTCTGCAGGCAGGGAAATGTAATCATCCCCTATTTTTTTTGTAATTATCGGCTTAATTTTTTTTCTATCAAAATTTGTAACATGCTCCTCTTGAAACCACACGACCCCATATAGCTCGCGATTTCTGAATGAAACTTTTACGATGGTGCCTATCTCTAAGGCCTCAGTGCATGAATATGTGAATGGATAATTTATATTTATTGGTAAAAGTACTGACAAGAGATGAGGATGTTTCATTTAACAAGGATATTTTTATGAATATTTAACTAAGTTATAATAATTATAAAATACTATTGGTAAGTCTACGTAAATTTGATAAGTTTGTCATTTGGTTTATATAGATATTTCTGATATTTAACCTGGTTGGAGATTATATGAAATTTTTTGTCGATACTGCTGAAATAAAAGAGATAAGTGAACTTTCAGAAATGAATCTAGTTGATGGAGTTACTACAAATCCATCATTGATCGCAAAATCAGGTAATGATATTAAAGAAACAATAAAAAATATATGTGAAATAGTGCCAGGCCCAGTTAGTGCTGAGGTTACCGCAACTGACATAAACGGAATGATTGAAGAGGGAAAGATTCTTCATAGCTTAGCACCAAATGTTGTTGTCAAGATCCCACTAACATGGGAGGGTCTAGAAGCGTGTAATAAATTTACTGAGTTAAAAATCCCCACCAATGTTACACTTTGTTTTTCCGCTCCCCAAGCATTACTTGCAGCAAAGGCAGGCGCAACTTACGTATCCCCATTTATTGGTAGGCTTGATGATACAGGTATAAATGGAGTCGATCTTATTGGAGAGATTAGAGCGATTTATGATAACTATGACGATCTCAATACCATGATTTTGGCGGCATCCATTAGAAATATAAATCATGTTACACAGGTTGCGATGATTGGAGCCGATGTCGCAACAATACCTCCAAAAATATTAAAGGAACTAGTGAAGCATCCACTCACTGATATTGGCTTATCAAACTTTTTAGATGATTGGGCTTCAACGGGTCAAAAGATAAGATAGATTGCAACTAACACATGAGTAGTATTTTCAAGATAGAGCTAGCTAAAGATGACTTAAATCAGGCGTTGAATACTTGGATAAGCTACTTAAAAAATGAGAAAAGAGTGTCATCACATACAGTCGACGCTTACTACAGAGATATTAACTCATTCATACATTTCTTAATTGAGCACGTAGGGGGACCTTTGTCGTTGAGAAATCTTGAGACTCTTATTGCCTCAGATTTCAGAGCTTTCATGGCAAGAAAAAAAAGGGATGGAAATAGCACAAGAACGATTGCAAGGCTGATGTCAAGCATAAGATCTCTATTCGAATATTTTGAAAAAATAGAAATTATAAAAAATAATGCAATAAATAATATTAGAATGCCTAAGCTACCACAAAGTATTCCAAAACCCCTTACGTATGAGCAGGCAAAAGATCTAATCATTGACGCACAAAATCCTGATATTAATGAAAAGTCTCCAGATTGGGTCCAAATTAGAAATAAATGTATTTTTCTTCTACTGTATGGATGTGGCCTAAGAATAAGCGAGGCTCTGGAGTTGAATATAAAAGATGCACCCGTAGAAGAATGGCAGGATACTATCCGAGTGAGAGGAAAAGGGAATAAATATCGAGAAGTTCCATTGTTGTCTGATGTAAAAGAAAATATAAAGAAATATATAGAACTATATCCAAAGAAATATAATTTTGATGACCCTTTATTTATCGGGGTAAGAGGAGATAGACTGAGTCCCCGCATCGTGCAAATAATTATGCAAAAAATGAGAGCTAGCCTTAATTTACCTGAAAATGCGACGCCACATTCTTTGAGGCATTCATATGCAACACACTTACTACAAGCCGGAGTCGACCTTCGTTCTATACAAGAGTTACTTGGTCATGCAAGTTTGTCTACAACACAGATGTATACAAAGGTTAATCAGAAGGAATTACTCGATGTCCACCAAAAAGCTCATCCTAGAAATAAGGCACGCCATCTCAAACTAGTCTCTGATAACTCATAATTATTTGATATTTTTGAGGGTTGATCCGAGCATTGCGGGTGAACTTGACATAACAATTCCCGCACTTTTCATTGCATCTATTTTCGTTTCTGCGGAGCCTGAATTACCGTCTACAATGGCGCCAGCATGGCCCATACGCCTTCCAGGAGGGGCTGTAAGACCTGCAATAAATCCAATAATGGGTTTACCTTTTTTGTTTTTTCTTATAAATTCGGCTGCTTCCTCTTCCGCTGATCCACCAATTTCTCCAATCATTATTATTGCCTCTGTCTTCGGGTCAGAATAGAACCTGTCAATAACTTCGATAAAGTCTATCCCTTTTATTGGGTCACCTCCTATACCAACACAAGTCGACTGTCCATAACCCACAGCTGTAGTTTGTGCAACAGCCTCATAAGTAAGTGTTCCAGAGCGAGAGACAATACCAATTGAACCAGCACGGTGTATATGCCCTGGCATGATCCCAATCTTACACTCTCCGGGTGTTATAATTCCAGGACAATTAGGGCCCACCAGAATAGAATTTGACTTATTGAGAAGTGCTCTCACCTCCAGCATATCGAGAACAGGTATGCCTTCTGTGATACAGACAATAATTCCAATCTCAGCACCTATTGCTTCAATTATTGCCGCAGCAGCAAATTGTGGTGGAACATAGATTACAGACGCATTCGCACCTGTACTCGTAACGGCATCAGCAACATTATCGAAAATTGGAAGATTTAAATGCTCAGCACCACCTTTACCTGGAGTTACCCCACCAACTAACTGCGTTCCATATTCAATTGCTTGTTGTGAGTGGAATGTTCCGTGCTTACCAGTAAATCCCTGGCAAATAACTTTTGTATTATTATTTACTAAGATGGACATTATTCATCATACCTTTGATACTGCATCTACTATCTTTTTGGCAGCCTCGTCTAAATCATTTGCGGGTATAATATTTAAACCAGACTCTTCCAGATATTTTTTACCTAAATCCACATTGGTACCCTCCAATCTCACAACCAACGGTATAGATAAATTTAGCTCGCTTGCAGTCTCTATTATTCCTTGTGCAATTATTTCGCAGCGCATTATTCCGCCGAATATATTAACAAGTATTCCCTTTACATTCTTATCACTTAGGATAATTTTAAATGCATTCATTACTTGCTCTTTGGTAGCGCCGCCGCCCACATCTAAAAAATTTGCTGGCTCCTCTCCATATAACTTTATAATATCCATTGTTGCCATTGCCAAACCTGCACCATTTACCATGCAGCCAATTGTGCCATCAAGCTTTACGTAACTTAATCCGTGATTTGAAGCCTCAATTTCTAGGGGATCTTCCTCCTCAGGATCTCTCAAGCTCAAAATATCTTGATGTCGAAAAAGAGCATTTGAGTCAAAATTCATTTTTGCATCTAGGCAGATCAAATGACCTTCAGTGGATAAGACAAAGGGATTAATTTCAATAAGACTCGCATCTTTCTCTATAAATAATAAAAGTAAATTATTTAAAACAGCCGTTAATTTTCCTTTGTGTTCAGTATCAAGGTTTAAAATCCTCAAAACTTCATCAATATTTTCACCATTGAGTTCTTTTCTGGATGCGTCCAAATATATTTTGGCTATCTTTTCTGGATTTTTATCAGCAACCTCTTCAATGTCCATTCCTCCCTCTGATGAAGCTATCAGACATATTGCTTTGGTCTTCCTATCAATTAGATACGATAAATAAAATTCTTTATCAATGTTGCATCCATCTTCTATGTACACCCTTTTTACTACTTTACCGTCGGGTCCAGTTTGGTTTGTTACAAGTTTCATCCCTAACATTTTATTAAAAGCTAATTTTACCTCATCGAAATTATCTACAACCTTAACGCCACCGCCTTTGCCCCTACCACCAGCATGAATCTGAGCTTTCACAACCCACTTTGGGCCCTGAAGGATATCAATATGTTCATCTAATTCTTTAGAATTAAAAGCTATAAACCCATTTAATACAGGTACTTTATACTCTCTTAAAAGCTGTTTTGCTTGATGTTCATGTATATTCATTAAAAATTACTTATTTCAATATGAAAATTACTTTAAGTCTGGAGCAATCTTCTGGCAGGCTTCAACTAAGCTGATAACTGATTTGACAGAAGAGCTAAACTCCTCCTTCTCATCTTTATCGAGATTTATTTCAACAATTCTTTCAACGCCATCTTTCCCAATTATGACTGGTACACCAATGTAATAACCGTTTACATCATACTCACCATTCAAGTAGGCAGCTGCAGGTAATAATCTTTTCTTGTCCCTTAAATAAGACTCAGCCATAGCTATAGCTGAGCTCGCAGGCGCGTAATATGCTGATCCAGTCTTGAGTAAAGATACTATTTCTGCGCCGCCATCACGCGTTCTCTGAACAATTTCATCAAGTTTTTTCTGGGTAATCCATTTCATTTTAATTAAATCTGGTAAGGGAATACCCGCTACTGTTGAGTATTTAGTAAGCGGCACCATTGTATCTCCATGCCCCCCTAATACAAAAGCCGTGACATCTTCAACTGAAACACCCATTTCTTCAGCGAGAAAGTACCTAAATCGTGCAGAGTCGAGAACCCCTGCCATTCCACAAATCATATTTGTACTATGCCCGGTTGCCTTTTGAAGTGCCCAGACCATTGCGTCAAGGGGATTTGTAATACAAATGACAAAAGAGTTTGGAGCATATTTTTTAATTCCTTCCCCGACAGAACTCATCACTTTAAGATTTATCTCCAGCAAGTCATCTCTACTCATACCGGGCTTTCTTGGCACGCCTGCTGTGACTATTATCACATCCGAGTCTTCTATAGCACTATAATCAGATGCCCCTTCAATCTTTGAATCAAACATCTCTACTGTACTTGCCTGTGCTATATCAAGACCTTTTCCCTGCGGAACCCCATCAATAATGTCAAACAAAACTAGGTCGCCAAGGTTTTTTAGACCAGATAAAAGTGCAAGAGTGCCACCAATTTGTCCAGCACCGATAAGTGATATTTTATTTCTTCGGTATCCCATTCCTAATCCTTTCTTTCCTTATTCTGAAATTATACTATCCAAATAGTCTGACGATTGCATTTCTTCCAAACGTGATATAGTTCTCTGAAAGATATTAGCATCTTTTCCACCAATCAAAATATCTTTTGGATGGGTCTCTGCTAATATAAACAATATCTTTTTATTTTCATAAAATGTATCTATCAAATTTATAAACCTTTTTGTTTCGTTTCTTTTTTTCGAGTCCAATTTCGGCACATCTGAAATAAAGATAATATTATAGTTATTAGATATTGCGAGGTAATCAGCAACCCCAAGAGGTTTCACGCATAATTCTTGAAATGAGAAGTTTGCGAACTTTCCAGCAGAGACTGAGACTTCTATCTCCCTTCCCTTTAGGGGTATAGACCTACTTGTAACTTCTATACTACCAATTAGGTTTTGCCAAGCCTCATAAAAAATTTTTTTATTTTGTCCATTGATTGGGGAAAAATATACTCTTTTATTTTTAATTCTATCTATCCTGTAATCTTTCTCAGCTTGAAGATTATAAATTTCCATATTCTCTTCTAATTTATCGATGAAGGGAATAAAATTATCCCTATTCAATCCCTCTGAGTATAAATTCCTTGGATGAATATTTGATGTTGCAATAATTAATATACCCATTTCAAATAATATCTTGAACAGCCTACCCAATATCATTGCATCAGCAATATCTTCTACTTGAAATTCATCAAAGCAGAGGAGTTTACAATCTTTTTCTATTAATTTAGCAACCATCAAAACAGGATCACTATCACCATTTTTTGATACCTCGTTTTTTTTTCTCCAAATAAAGATTTGCTCATGAACTTCATTCATGAATTCATTGAAATGAACCCGCCTCTTTTGCGAGATATCAATATTATTGAAAAATAGATCCATTATCATGGATTTACCGCGTCCCACTTGACCGTATATGTACATACCGAGAGGTCTGTTCACTTTCTTATTGATGATTCTTTTTAGAAGAGACTGCTTAGTATAAGCTATAAATTCTTCGCTCTTCTCTGCAAGTACATTTATTAATTCATATTGTTTTTGATCAAATTGAATTTCTTTGTCTTTTACCAGTCGATCAAATCTATCACTAATGGTTAAATTCATAATTCAATATACAGTTTTACTCTAGAATGAAGATAAGCTTATATGTATTAATTTTATATGATAATCATCATGTGGAGGCAATAAAAAAGGGCTATTAAATAGCCCCTTTGTTTTTGTATATGTATATAAACGATTAATTGAACGATTGACCGTATGTTGCGAACTCGTCAAGTAATTCAATCTCAACAGTTTTACTTCCAATTTCAACTGGGCCTTCTGTTTGATTTGTTCTCATGAGCTCACCACCTGTACCTGAGTCAGCAGACCTGTCTGTTCCAGCTTGTTGCATAACAAAATATCCAAGCACAGCCACGGCAATAACTACAATAACTCCAATTACTAATTTATTCATGGTAACCTTCCTTATTTAACTACATCAACTTTATAGGTTAATATTACAACAATTTTTAAATAATTCAATTCAATTCCTAATATTTGAAATTATCGGTTATATCATGTAAATCAGTTTTGTACGCAACGGATCTTCGCACATAACTCTTTTGTGCTCTTTCCATCATAGCTCTATGTTTTTCCTGAACTTCACCAATAATTTTTCCGGGTGCGCCAAGCACAATTGAGTTATCTGGAATCTCTTTATTTTCCGCAATAAAAGAATTAGCCCCTATCAAGCAACCTTTCCCAATTTTTGCCCCATTGAGAATAATTGATCCAATTCCGACCAGTGAACCGTCACCAATTGTACATCCATGTATCATGGCCATGTGACCCACAGTAACATTTTGCCCAATATGTAAACCAAAGCCAGGGTCTGTATGAGCTACAGATCCATCTTGTATATTTGAGCCTTTACCTACATGTATTTTTTCATTATCACCCCTCAATACAGCATTCCACCAGATACTCGTCTCCTCCTCTAAGATGACGCTACCAATTATCACAGCGTTTGGCGCAACCCAGCTTTTATTGTCAATCTGAGGCAGTTTATTTTGATATTCATAAATCATTTTAATCTCCAGTTTTCATCAATTTATTATCAATTATATGCAAGTATGAACCAAATACATTTTCATTTATTAAGCCATATTTTCTTTGAGCACCATTTTTGTCCAGACTCTCGAATAGATGTTGTCCGGACTCTTTCATGATTGATGAATAATGGTATTCATGGCACATGTAAGCATTCTCTTTCGCAAAACAGTTTGACTCCTTTGCCTTAACCTCTCTGTATCCAAGACTTAATTTTCTCTTATTAAAGCTTGTGACTAAACTCAAAAGCCCCAACATGGCATGCTCTTTGTTATCCTTATCAATAATTGACTTTCCCAAAACCATGTAGCCGCCACACTCTCCATAAATAAATTTTCTTTGTTTAGCTGCACTTTTCATAGAATTCATAAAGTTATTGCAATTTGCCAATTTTTCGCAATTTAACTCAGGGTAGCCTCCTGGGAGATATATACCAGTACAATTGACCGATGGACCTTCATCATGCAGTGGAGAAAAAAAATCTACTTCACGCCCTTCCTTTCTCCATTGTCTTAATGTATTGTCATAGATAAAAGAAAAAGACGGGTCTTTTGCAATGGAAACTCTCTGACCGAGATCAATCGAAGCCTTACCTGACTCTCTAATTTTGGATTCTTGATCGTCATCTACAACATTTGATAATTTGATGATCTCTTCAATGTCTATATATTTTTCTATTAGATTAGCTGCACAATTAATTAAATATTGGTAATTTTCAACATGCTCAGCTAAGAAAAGCCCTAAATGACGCCTGGGAAAAATTAAATCATCTGATTTCGGTAGATATCCTAAAACCTTTATTTTACTTTTCTCTAGCTCTTCATTTATCAAATTATAATGTCTTTCACTTGAGATATTATTTAAAATAACACCGATAAAATTAATTTCAGTATCGTAATTCATTATGCCCTTACATATTGCTGCTAAGGTTTGAGATTGACCGCTTGAATCAAGGATAAGCAGAACAGGAATTTTAAATTTTTTTACAAACTCTGCAGTTGAAGATGACTGATTTTTTGTACCATCGAAGAGACCCATTACGCCTTCAATAATATGAATATCATTCTTTTGAGTTGACTCATGAATAAGATACCTAATTTTTTCTTCGGTCATTGCCCAAGTATCATAATTAAATACAGCTCTATTTGTTATATATCTTGTGTATGTTGGATCAATGTAATCGGGTCCAATTTTGCCCGCAGATACACTATAGCCGTTATTGATAAGCGATTTAATCAATGATGACGTGAAAACCGTCTTCCCACTACCGGTCATCGAAGAAGAAATGCATAGTTTAGTTGATGGCATCTTTTATAACATTTTGAATTAATTTTGATCTTAATCCAACGACGGGACCAAGAACAACAATCGCAGGCGCCTTAATTTGATTTTTTTCAATATCACTATTTATATTAATCAAGCTTGACTCAAGTATTCTTTCAGATGGTAGTGTTGCATCTTGTATTACCGCGACACAATCTTGAGATGACCTGCCTTCCTTTATGAGTCTTTTGGCAATTATAGGTAAGTGTTTTATTGCCATATACATGACAACAACAGGAATCTTGGCAACAGCCTGCCAATTAATATCATCTGGCATCTCACCATTTGTATTATGACCTGTTAAAAATAAGATAGAAGAGTTTGTATTTCTTGATGTCGCTGGAATTGAAGCTGAGGCCATTCCTCCGATGGATGATGTAATACCGGGAATGACACGGTATGAAATATTATTTTCATTCAACGTAAAAGATTCTTCAGCACCTCTCGCAAAAACAAATGGGTCTCCTCCCTTTAACCTTAGCACCCTTTGACCATCTTTAGCATGTTGAATTATAAGTTTCGAAATATCAGTTTGATTATGGGATGGTTTACCCCCTCTCTTTCCTGCATAAATTAGAGTCGCATCCTCTTTTGCAAATTTTAAAATTTCTTTAGAAACTAGTGCGTCGTGTATAATGACATCTGCTTTTGATAGTGCATACACCGCAAATATTGTTAATAATTTTACATCTCCAGGACCCGCGCCGACGAGCCAGACCTCTCCACTATTGAATTCTGGTAATTTTAATTTATCGAATATTTGCATTTAAAAAAATTGAAATTATTATTATCTTTATGTTACAAAAAAATCTACGTAGAGGATGGACAACCGGCGCGTGCGCAACAGCTGCTTCAAAAGCGGCATTCATAGGACTTGTGACAGGTAAATGTCCCGATATAGTTACTATTAAATTACCCAATGGCCAATCCCCTAAATTTAATATAGCATATCAAGATGTAACTCAGCAATCAGTGAGTGCTGGAGTGATAAAGGATGCTGGGGACGATCCCGATGTTACCGACGGCTTACTCATTATCTCGAAAATAGTTAAAAGGAATGATCAGAACGGTATTTATTTTAAGGCCGGTAATGGTGTCGGTACCGTAACACTCCCAGGATTACCCCTAGACGTTGGTGAGCCAGCAATAAATCCTGGACCTAGGAAGATGATTGAGGATAATTTGAAGAAATTATCCATTGCCAAGAATAATCTGAATGTAGATATTATTATTGAGGTGCCAGAGGGTAGAGAGATTTCAAAACAAACATGGAATGAAAGACTTGGAATTATTAATGGTATTTCAATATTAGGTACAACCGGTATTGTTATTCCATTTTCCTGCTCTGCTTGGATTCATTCAATACATCGCGGCATTGATGTGGCAATCAAAACAAATACAGTGCATATTGCAGCGTGTACGGGCTCAGTCTCTGAGAAAGCAGCAAAAAAAGAATATAACTTACCCCCCCAATCTATGATTGATATGGGTGATTTTGTGGGCGGTATGTTAAAGTATCTAAAAAAGAATACTGTGCCAAGAGTTACAATTGCAGGAGGCTTTGCAAAATTATTAAAATTATCACAAGGCGAAATGGACTTGCACTCTAGTAGGAGTCAGGTAAATTTAGAAAAACTCAGATCAGAGATCAAAAAATTAAGCCCAAATAGTTCTGATCATGTTGAACTAAAAGAAATTAGTACCGCTAACCAATGTTTGTCCATACTTGGTCCAAAAAAATTTGAGCTGGCGAAAAATGTTGCGATCGCTGCACAGGATGTGGTAGTTAAGTACCTCAAAAAAGATGGTGTCTCAATTGATATTATGATTGTTGATCGAACAGGGGATATTTTAGCGAAAATCGAGAGCAGAGATGCATAAGATCCTTATAATTGGGGGGACATCCGAGAGTAATAAGTTGGCAGACGCTCTATCAGATTCTTTTATTACAATACTCTCACTTCAGGGTAATACAGAAAAGCCAAGATTAGGCAATTACTTGAGTAGGATTGGTGGTTTCGGTGGCGTAGAAGGATTGAAGGATTACCTATCAAATGAATCTATAGATGCGGTTGTTGATGCATCCCATCCATACTCTAAACAAATATCGAACAATGTTTTAGCTGCTACGAAAGATTTAAATATAAAACTTTACCAATTGCATAGACCGGCTTGGAAAAAAACCCCATCAGACTCTTGGTTTGAGGCTTCGAGTTTTATTGAAGCTAGTTTTATGACTAACAGTCTTCCAAGAAATTCACGTATTTTCTTAACAATTGGCAAAAAAAATTTAGAAATATTTGAAAAATCTCACAAATGGATGATGGTCAGAACCATAGATAAATATCAAAAATTTATTAGTAAAGGAAAGAAGTATATAGTAGGTCGAGGTCCATTTCGTGTAGCAAGTGAGCTAATTAACATGCGGAATAATAAAATAACCCATCTTGTGACACGAAATAGTGGCAGTGCAGAAACATATGCAAAAATCTACGCCTGTCGAGTACTAAATATACCTATAATAATGATAGGTAGGGAAAATGATGTAGCAAGAAAGAGTTCTTCAATAGAAACTATTAAGACTAACTTACTTGTTCATTTTGGTCTAAATAAGTGATTAAAATTTTCGTCATAAAGTACGCTATTTATATCTGATTTTTTTTTAAAATTCTTTCCAGTAATTATGAGTGCGGTTCTTGTTATTTTTTTTTCTCGAACCCTCGAAGCAATATTATCCAATCGATCTAATATAATTTGCTGATCTGGCCAACCTATCCTGTAAAGTACTGCAACAAGCGCATCATCTCCTAGAATTGGAGTTAGTTCACGATAAATATAATTTAACCTCCTGATCGATAGATGAATAACTAAAGTCGCACCTGTTTTAGCAAAGGTTTTCAGATCTTCACCCTCTGGCATCGGTGTTGAACCAAATGAGGTTCTTGTTAGTACTACACTTTGAACTTGACCTGGTGCAGTCAGTTCAGTTTTCAACTGCGCTGCTGCCTCTACATAAGCGGGGATACCAGGGACTATTCGGAAATCTATATTGTGTTTCTGAAGAAGGGTTATTTGCTCTGACAAAGCCCCATAAACGCTCACATCACCTGAATGAACCCGCGCAACATCCACATTTAATTCTTTTGCTCTGATATATAATTGTTCGATCTGTTTCATGGTTAGATCTGATGTATCAATTAAATTCGCTTCTTTTGGTACAATTGACAATATTTCCTTCGGTACAAGAGAACCTGCATATAAACACATTTTGGTTTTACTGAGTATTTTATGCGCTTTTAGCGTAAGCAGATCAGGGTCCCCTGGACCTGCACCAATAAAAAAAATCCTCATGCAATACCCCTATTTTTTTCTAATTTATAACCCCTTGGTGTGTATACGTTGGTTGAATCTTTGTGTTTCGTGAAGCTCTTTGTTTGAGATGAACCAATGATTAATAACGTGAACATATCAATATTATCGGATTTAATTTCATGGAGTTTTAAACATTGAATAAATTCTTTTTTTCTTCCAACATTTTTTGCAATTACGACAGGTGTATCAGATGATCTGACAGATTGAATATGATCTAGTACAATTTTAAAGAAATACTTTCTCTTGCTGGATGTTGGGTTATATATGCCCAAAACAAAATCTCCTTTAAGAGCTGCATGGAGCCTGTCTAATATGACGTTTTCTGGAGTTAATAAATTTGATAATGATATTATGCAAAAATCATTTCCAAATGGCGCTCCAACCTTTGCTGATGCAGCTTGAAATGCTGATATACCTGGCGTCATTTTGATATCAATATCGCTTTCATCTTCTTCATTCTCCAAAATCTCATATACAATAGATCCCATAGCAAATATGCCGGGGTCACCTGAACACACTAAAGCCACGTTATTTCCCTGCCTTGCAAGAGAAATAGCCTTTAACGCCCGCTCCTCTTCTTGTCCAATTGGATAACGATAATACTTTTTATTTCTTATTTTCTTGATTTGATCAAGGTAACCTGAAAAACCAACATAATGGGTTGACTCATCAAGAATATTATTAACCTCGATTGTCCTCCAAGCATCGCTTCCTGGCCCAAGACCAATAATAGACAGCGTCCCATTTTGTGTACTTGGAAGGTTTTTGATAACCAGGCGACTACATGCAACTGCACACGTAGCCTCAGTTGATTTATTTTTTTCAACTATCAGCTTGGATGACTTGCCGGCTGCTACCAATGCGGCAGCCTCAGCAACACTGTGAGATCCTACGGTCCTAAAAACATACTCGGAAGAATTTGCTAACTGAGCACTTATCTTGTTTAGCTCACTTGCTTTATAGTGAATAATTGGTTTATTTAAATATTGACCCAGTTTATTGATCGCGCGCTCATTTCTTTTTAAATCTATAGTTGCAATCGCTCTAACGGAGTGAATTGATAAGTCTTTCTTTTCAAGTGTCTCTAAAACAAGTTTTTTCAATTTTTTGTAGGATGCGCCTGAAACAGTTCCAATTCCAATGATAAGTTTTTGAGGTCGATAAACAAGTAATTCTTTATTTGGCTTTATCGATGAATTAATCGAAAATTTGATTTCGAGTTTCGACGTACCGGAAACTCTAATATTTTTGCTTTGAAGCCAGCTATATGCAGGCACATTTTTTAATGACCGCTTATCTAGTAGCTCCGAAATGAATTCCTTGTAATTACAATCTGGATCGAGTAAAAATCCTGGCGGTGGGTTATCAGGAGAAACTCCTAAAAAAGTATCACTTTGTGTCGTAATGACTGGCTTAGAATTTAAAATTGTTGCAAGTTTAGTTGCTAATTCATTCGCCCCAGAATGAGTATCTAATAATGGTATTGCATATTTACCGTCTGGTGATAATGCTACTATGCAAGAACCGCTATGTTTTTTTGGTAGCTTTGCCTCCAGCGATCTTATAATAATTGGTATTGAACAAATTGCTATTATATTAGTTTTTTCTTTTTGAAGTAACTGAATGTGCTTCGCCAGGTTTTTAAATGAGACATCTACCTTTGTATCAATGATGTTCAAACCATGAATTTGGCAATTTTCAATTTTTTTTAGAACAAGCACTGCCAGATCCAGGTTGAATTTCGATACAACAATTACGGCTGTCTTTGGATTTTTCATCAGTTTAACTTATGATTTTTAATTATAATTATTGAGAAGTATTCAATCACTTCATCTGAGATCATATTCAGACGATCAGAGTATTGGTGCGCTTGGTCGATCTGACTAATATACATAGAAGTCTCTAATAAACCCAAATCCGTAGCTATTTTTTTTATTTTTTTAAGATGCTTGGCAACCTTTATTATTATCGTTGTATTCGACGTGGAAATTTTATCCCTTATAAGAAACTCATCAGTCCCTGCTGTAATTATACTTATTGAGTCATCGCCTTGCCCCATGAAATCATCCACGTGGACAAATGCAGACATTATGGATGAAATTCCTGAGACTACCTTTACTTGATAACTTTCCTTCAATAAGTCCCGGATTGTAATGAAAGAGCCAAAAAATAGAGGGTCCCCTTCGCATAATACCCCGACATCAACTTGATTATTTAGATACTCCTTTATTTGGTTAGCAAAGTTTTGATAAGCAGCCACCTTTGCCTCATTAGGGAATAGAGGAATGTTCATTTCGATCAATTTTGCGTCAGTTCTTATATGTGAACGCGCAATATCCAAAGCGATACTATTTTTACCAAAGGATGGATAAAAAACGATTTTTAGCTGCTCAAGGATTTCCGTTGCTTTTACAGTTAATAATTTCGGGTCTCCTGGCCCAACTCCAATGCCATAAGCCTTACCGAGCATCTGGTCCTTTCTTATATTTCCATTGAGTAACATGCATCTGTTGATCCCATGCATGTAATTTGCCAATTTTTTTTAGGTTAGAGACTGAATATTTTGATAATTCACCACCAAAAACCTTGTACATGCCAATCAAGAGACTCTCAGTTTCAGCTGTAACACCATTTGCTACAATTATTCCTGTCTGCTTCAAGCAGTCTAGTGACTTATTTATAATCTTATCTCCCTTATCTGAGGCAAGACCTCCACCAATAAATATCCTGTCTGGCTTTTCCAACATTTCTAATGTATCTGGCGCGGATTCGTGTAAAAGTGTTATATTTTTGATTCCAAATTTTTCTATATTTTCCTTTATAAAACCAATTCTTTTCTTATTTTGTTCAATCGTATATATTTTTGCAGCATTGTTTATCAATGACCACTCAATGGATATAGATCCAGAACCACCACCAATATCCCACATAATAGAACTATTTAATGGCTCCAATTTTGAAATCGTTATCGCTCTAATCTCACTTTTTGTGATTTGCCCATCATTTTTATATAATGAGTCAGCTAACCCGACTGAATTTGGATAAAAATTCGTATCTTTTGAGGCACGAATATCAATAAAAACTGAATTTAAATTAGCACAACTAAAATTATGATAATCTTTGATAATTTTTTTTGTAATTTTCTCATCATTCCTGCCAACATTTTCAAAAATATAAATTAAACTACTCTCGAAGTTCAAATCCTTTAATAAATTAATGATTTTAGTTGGGGTATTCTTGTCATGAGATAAAACAAATAACTTACTATTTGGCCGTAAATACCTTATTATCGAGTTGAAATCTCTTCCATGAAGAGAAACTACATCCACATCTTTAATGTTTTGTCCAATTTTTGCGCAACATAATGATAATATCGATGGGCTTGGCAATATATCCACTTCGTCGATTGAAAAAAATTCCATAATTAGATTCCCAACACCATAAAAAAGTGGGTCACCCGTTGCTAAAATACATATTTTTTTATTCTTTATATTTTTTATCTTCTTGAGATCATTTCTAATATTCTTTGACCATGACTTTTTTTTGATATTTGTGGGAATATCTTCTAGATGTCTATCAGCTCCGAATATTACATCTGCGGAAAAGATTAATTCTTTGTGACTGGTTGGCAATGTGTCAATACCTCCAGCGCCTAATCCAATTAGTTGTATTTTTCTATTTGTCATCAATCAACAAACTTATCGCATTAATTGTTGCTGAGGCCATAGCACTTCCGCCTCGTCTCCCGCGGATAGTTATAATATTTAACCCAGTTGATTGATAAAAATTTATAAGCTCCTCTTTCGCTTCAACCGCACCAACGAAGCCCAATGGCATTCCAATGACTAGACTTGGCTGTATATTATATTCATTAATTATTTCTAATACCCTGAACAATGCGGTAGGAGCGTTACCAACAACAAGTATAGAGTTAGACATCCCCTCTTTCCAATGCTCGACCGCAGCAGCTGACCTGGTTGTATTTAATTTTTTTGCCATACCAACAACATCTTCATCGCCAATATGACAGAAGATTCTGCTCAGCTTTATATTTCTCTTAATTATTCCAGCTGCGACCATCTTACTGTCAACGTATATTTTTTCACCCGATTTCATGGCGCTAATTCCACATTCAATTGCATTCTCAGAAATAAAAATATCCTCTGCAATTGATACATCACCGCAAGAATGTATTATTCTTGTCACTATTTTTTTTTCTTGATCATTATAGCCTGTTAGATCAACTTCAGATGATATTGTATCAAATGACTTTTTATATATTTCAGTGGGCTCTCTTATGTATTGTTGCATGATTTCTATTTTTTAAGAGTTACTGGACCTAGTGGATGGTCCGCATGCGGGTAGGGATGATGATGAGAATGGTCATGGGTGTGATCGTGGGTGTGATCATGGGTGTGATCATGCGATTGACCGCCCCCTTCAACATGGTGATGGTGACTTTCTTGAGCCAATCCAACCTCATCCTCAAAGCCTAAAACTTGTTCTCGATATTTGCAAAGTTGACAATTCATATTTATGTCACCATCAATTACGTCAATTACTCTATCACAAAAAGTCTCTACCACTTTTGGATGATCATTAAGATAGGGCACTTTTAAAAACTCTACGTTGCTATGTGCTTTACTTACCTCATCTACGGATTTATATATTCTATCGACAAGGATCCCAGTAAATAAAAAATAGGGGAATACAATAATTCTTTTGTATCCAACCTGAACAATCTTCTCAAGGGCAGGTGATACAAGTGGAAAAGTAACACCTGAGTAAGCTGTTTCAGCCCAACCAAACCCGATGCCTTCCCATAGTAATCGTGTAATCTTTGATATATTTGAGTTTGCATCCGGATCAGATGCTCCCCTACCAACGACCAGAAGCATCGAGTCATGTTTGTCAATCTTTAATTTCGCACTATCAATTGACTCAATTATCCTTTCGGATGCCGCCTTGATCATCAGATTATCTATACCCAATTCCCTACTGTATGTGATCTTGAGTTTTGGATATTTGTAGTTGTATGTATTTAGCACAGACGGTATATCATTTTTAGCATGGCCGGCGGCAAATAACATTGCTGGCAATGCGACTATTTCAGTAACACCAGCCTCTCTTAGTTTATCTAATCCATCGCTTATAATAGGCTTTGCGAATTCTAAATAACCAAACTCTATTGGTATATTTGGTAGCAATATTTTTAATCTGAAAACTAAATTCGCAAATTCAGCTACAGCCGGCTCACTGCGACTTCCATGACCGCAAAGCATAATACCCCGCTTGGGCTTACCAACCTTGAAATAGCTTGCTATTTTTTGTCTCTTTGATTCAGGTAACATCTTACACTTTCAATAAATATCTTAAGAGCAAATATGGAGAGATTAATATTATTAAGGTCTCTATTTAACTCCCGGTTTGGGTCAGTCTCCAGAGTAATAATTACTTTTTGTAATACTTACCTTTATATTCTATAAGAATATTTAAAAAAAACCATATATCAATTTATAAATTGGTTATTTTTTTTATTAATTAATTCATATATAAATATTCTATACATTTAAATAGAGCCCGAGCGTGATGCCAAAGGACAGAAATTCAATAGTTGTAAAAATAGGCGGTATAGCCATCGGAGGTGGTGAACCCATTGTCATTCAATCAATGACGAATACGGATACCGCTGATATAAAGAAAACAACTCAACAGATAATTGAATTATATGAAGAAGGCTCAGAAATTGTGCGAATAACAGTTGACCGAGAGGAAGCTGCCAAAGCGGTTCCATTTATAAGAGAAGGTATAGATAAAGCTGGCTATTCTATTCCCTTAGTAGGTGATTTTCATTACATCGGTCATAAATTATTAAAAGATTACCCCGATTGTGCGAAAACTTTAGATAAGTACAGGATAAACCCAGGAAATGTTGGCTTTAAAAATAAAAAAGATAAGCAGTTTTCTGAAATTATAGAAATAGCGTGCAAAAACGATAAGCCCATAAGAATTGGCGCGAATTGGGGTAGTATTGATCAGGAATTGTTGACCCTTTTAATGGATGAAAATAACCGCGCTGAAGTGAAAAAAAGCTCAGCCGAAATACTACGCGACGCACTGATTAAATCAGTAATCTATTCAGCAAGAAGGGCAGAAGAAATTGGAATGAAGAAATCAAAGATAATTCTTTCGGCAAAAGTAAGCAATGTTTCAGAACTTATAAAAGTTTACACAAGCCTCGCAGAAAAAACTGTATACCCCCTGCACCTTGGTCTGACTGAGGCTGGGATGGGTATGAGAGGAATTGTCTCCTCAGTCTCGGCACTATCAATTTTAATAAATCAAAATATCGGTGACACAATAAGAGTATCACTAACACCTAGACCTAACGAAAATCGTATTGAGGAAGTCAAGGTTGCAAAAGAAATACTCCAATCCTTGGGAATTAGAGCTTACCGGCCTGATGTTGTTGCGTGTCCTGGATGTGGAAGAACAACTTCAACCGTATTTCAGGAACTTGCCATTGATATTGAAAAATATATTGAGAAAGAAATGCCAAAATGGAGTAAGCTTTATGTCGGCGTTGATCAACTAAAGGTTGCTGTTATGGGCTGCATTGTAAATGGACCAGGGGAGTCAAAACACGCGAATATTGGGATTTCACTACCCGGGACTGGTGAAGAACCTGCAGCTCCAGTTTTTGTTGATGGAAATAAGTTCAAAATACTCAGAGGTAAAAATATAGCAGATGATTTTAAAAAAATTCTGTATAATTACATCGATGAGAACTATGAAAAGAATATTTAGGCGCAGAAATGTATACTAATAATGAATTAAAATCCGTTACCCTAAATACTCTGAGAGATTTAAAATCAAAAGGAGAGAAAATTGCGTGTCTTACTGCCTATGACGCAACTTTTGCAAATTTAGTCGATAAGGCCGGAACGGAGATAATACTTGTTGGGGACTCCTTAGGAATGGTAGTGCAGGGACATAAAACAACGGTACCGGTTAAAATTGAAGATATGATTTATCACACAAAAATCGTTGCATCATCGGTGAATTATTCTTTCTTAATTTCTGATATGCCGTTTATGAGTTTCTATAATGCAAATATTGCCCTAGATAATGCAAAAAGACTGATGCAGGATGGTGGGGCACAAATGGTAAAATTAGAAGGGAATAGGTCTCAAATAAATATTATTGAGAAGCTAGCACTTTCAGATATACCGATATGCGCACACATTGGATTGAGACCGCAATCAGTAAACAAGATGGGAGGTTATAAAGTTCAGGGCAAGGGTTCAAATGAGGCAAATGCACTCATTCAAGAAGCAAAGAAAATAGAGGACTCAGGCGCTGACCTATTGCTTCTTGAATGTGTATCCTCACAAACAGCAAAAGAGCTAGCAAGTGAAATATCCATACCAATAATTGGCATCGGAGCAGGTTCAGAAGTTGATGGGCAAATACTAGTTCTTTACGATATTTTGGGTGTTTCTCAAGGTCAATTACCAAAGTTCTCAAAGAATTACATGGATGGAACTAACACAATAGAAGATGCAATAAAGCAATACATTCAAGAAGTTAAAACACTAAAATACCCCACAGATAAACACTCGTTCAAATAGAATGTTGATAGTTTCTGAAAATTTATCAGATTTAAAAGCTGAGGTTCTATCTTGGAAAGAAAATAGTGAGGTAGTTGGTTTTGTTCCAACTATGGGAAATCTACATGCAGGACATTTAAGTTTAATAAGCAAAATAAGAGGGTGCGGCGCAACAAAAACTATTGTTTCCATTTATGTAAATCCAAAACAATTTGCCCCTGAAGAGGACTATACAAAATACCCGAGAACTCTTGATGAAGATATTAAGCTACTTAAAAAATTAAATGTGGATTGTGTTTTTTGCCCAAGTGACAAGGAGATTTACCCTGCCAATGAAAAAAATCTGATCACAACTAATAACCCCAGTCTTATGAACGAGCTGTGTGGGCGATACAGGCCAGGGCATTTTTATGGAGTCTTATTAGTTGTGAATAAATTAATGAATATCATTCAACCTGACATTGCGATATTTGGGCAGAAAGATTACCAACAGTATATTCTTATAAAGGATATGGTCCAGCAACTATTTACATCAATTGATATTGTTCTTGCCCCCATTATCAGGGAAAATGATGGTTTAGCAATGTCATCAAGAAATAGCTATCTAAATCCTGATCAGCGATCAAAAGCTGTATATTTATATGAGTCACTTGTCAGAGCAAGTAAAAAAATTCAAAAAAATACCGGGGATTATATGTCAATTCTAGATACGGAAATAGAGAGACTCAATAAAGATGGTTTAAATGTTGATTATTTAGAACTAAGAAAGACCAATAATCTTAGTAATGTTGAAGAATATAAAAAGTTAGGTGGTCAGTATATATTACTTGGCGCAATAAGGCTTGGGGAAACAAGATTGATTGATAATATTATTTTATGATCTTCTATTTGGTAGACTTTCGCATAATGTAATTAATGGCCGTGCTTTTGATCCATATTTTTCCAAAATAACCTTCGCTTCTTTTATATAATTTTGCATAAGTTTTTTTGCTTCCTCTATCCCATAATGGTCCACATAAGTTGCTTTATCCATTTTTTGATCCTTATTTACGGATTTACCTGCCTCTGTTAGTGTTGACTCCACATCAATAAGGTCGTCACTTATTTGAAATATCAAACCAAATAGCTTCCCAAACTCAAATAATTTCTCTTCATCATCACTCCCACTGCCTGCAATAATCGGTCCAGCTGTGAATGCAAAACCGAAGAGATCTCCTGTCTTCATCTGTTGCATTTTTTTTATACTTTCGATAGATGCCTCGGCTGGATTAAGTCTAAGATCAAGCATTTGTCCACCAACCATGCCTTTCCCCCCACTATTCAATGCCAAGTTATTTATTAGCCTAACCCTGCATTCAGCTGATAAATCTTTTTCTCCAGAAATCAATTCAAATGCCAGTGATATTAGTGCATCCCCGACTAATATTGCAGTCGCTTCATCATACTTTTTATGTAAAGTCAACTCGCCCCTCCGGTAGTCGTCATCATCCATTGCGGGGAGGTCGTCATGTATGAGTGAATATGTATGGATACATTCCAATGCTAGTGCAATTTGAAGTATTTTTGTGTAATGGATACCAAAAAGTGCACACGACTCTGCTAAAAGTATAGCCCTTACTTTTTTCCCCTTGTTAACAAAAATATACTTGATTGGTTCGACTAGCGTCGCAGGAAACTCAGAAATGCCAATCTTTCTGATAAGCAGTTGATCAATCTCTGATCGCAAAATATTATAGCTTTTGCCTAGAGTCATTATCTTACAGATATAAATAATAAAATAGTCATTAATAAAAAATTTGAATTTAATATATATTAATGATGACAAATAATAAATGAATATGTATATGTAATAAATCTTATTTAATTTTATAAATTGGAGTTATTGATTATGGCGGTCCCAAGAACGAAGGTAACCAAATCAAAAAGAGGTATGCGCAGATCAACTGACTTTCTGAAAAGTCAAGCTTATGTTGAAGATAAATCAACTGGTGAATTGCATAGACCACACCATCTCGATTTAAAAACTGGGATGTACCGAGGAAAACAAATATTAGAGCCTAAGGGGGAGTAGAGCCCTGAGATTATTTGGAAACCCTTCTTTCAACTAACATTTTCTTAATACCAGCAATTGCTTTTGCAGGATTTAGTCCTTTAGGGCATGCCTTCGCACAGTTCATGATAGTGTGACAGCGATATAATTTAAATGGATCTTCCAACTTATCAAGTCGTTCATCTCTTTCGTCGTCCCTGCTATCAATTATCCAACGATAAGCTTGAAGTAAGGCAGCCGGACCAAGATATTTATCGGAATTCCACCAATAACTTGGACATGAAGTTGAACAGCATGCGCACATGATACACTCATATAAACCGTCAAGTTGCTCTCTATCCTCTTTTGATTGAAGCCACTCTTCTTTTGGATCTTCCTCCTTAGTATGCAACCAAGGTTCAACAGATTTATGCTGTTCAAAAAAATTCTTTAGGTCTGGAACCAAATCTTTAATCACTTTTTGATGAGGCAGCGGATAAATACTCACTGCGCCCTTTACGTCCTCAATTGCTGTTGTGCAAGCCAATCTGTTAACACCATCAATATTCATTGCACATGAGCCACATACTCCTTCACGGCAAGATCTACGAAAAGTTAAGGAAGTGTCAATATCGCTTTTAATCTTCATCAAAGCATCTAAAACCATTGGGCCACAATCTTCAGTATCGATATAGTATGTGTCAATGGATGGGTTTTGATTATCCTCTGGATTCCATCTATATACTTTAAATTCACGAATATTATTTTCGTTTTGTGGTTTGGGCCACTTCTTTCCTTCTGTAATTTTGGAATTTCTTGGGAGTGCTAATTCAACCATGCTTACCTTAATATACCCTCTCTTTTGGTGGAATATAAGCTACTTCATTGCTCAGAGTATATTCATGCACAGGCCTATAATCTATTGTGGTAGTTCTCTCATCATTATCTATCCACGCCAGCGTATGCTTCATCCAATTCTTATCATCTCTTTCTGTATAATCCTCGCGAGCATGCGAGCCACGACTTTCTTTTCTATTTGCTGCACTTTCAACAGTAACAACAGACTGTACAATTAAGTTATCCCACTCAAGAGCTTCTAATAGATCCGTATTCCATATTAGTGACCTGTCATTAATCTTGATATCGTCAAGACCGTTCCAAGTTTTATTAATGAGATCTTTTCCTTCATCTAAAACTTCACCTGTTCTAAACACAGCACAGTTATTCTGCATTATTTTTTGCATTTGGGATCGTAATTCAGAGGTTGATGTATTGCCATCTGCATACCTAAACTTATCAAGTCTTTCTAGAGAATTGAGTCCAGCGTTATCAGGAAGTGGTGGCTGATTAGCATTTGCTGTCGTTGTATCTGCAGCTCTCAGCCCAGCAGCTCTACCAAAAACGACCAAATCTATAAGGGAGTTTGAGCCTAGTCTGTTTGCACCATGGACCGAAACGCAAGCTGCTTCCCCGATAGCCATTAATCCATCAACAACACAGTCGGGATCCCCGTTGATTTTTGTGAGAACTTCCCCGTGGAAATTGGTTGGAATTCCACCCATATTATAATGAACTGTTGGTAAGACAGGAATCGGCTCTTTTGTTACGTCAACCCCTGAGAATATTTTAGCTGTTTCAGATATCCCTGGCAATCTTTCAGCAAGTACTTCCGGCGCTAAATGCTCGAGATGGAGATGAATGTGATCTTTATCTTTACCCACACCCCTACCTTCTCTAATTTCAATCGTCATGGATCTCGAGACCACATCTCTACTCGCTAAGTCTTTGGCTGATGGAGCGTATCTTTCCATAAATCTCTCACCCTCTGAGTTTGTTAGATATCCACCTTCACCTCTTGATCCTTCTGTTATTAAGCAACCAGCCCCATATATTCCCGTTGGATGAAACTGTACAAATTCCATATCCTGTAATGGTAAGCCAGCTCTGAGAACCATAGCATTTCCATCTCCCGTGCATGAATGCGCAGATGTCGCTGAAAAATAAGCACGTCCATAGCCACCTGTGGCAAGAATTGTTTTCTGTGCTTGAAATCTATGAATTGTGCCGTCTTCCAAACATAGCGCTACCACTCCAAGGCAGGCTCCATTTTTATCCATTATTAGGTCAATAGCAAAGTATTCTATAAAAAACTCCGCTGAATTACTTATTGCTTTACCGTAAAGCGTGTGTAGCATTGCATGACCTGTTCGGTCTGCAGCAGCACAAGTTCTTTGTGCAATTCCTTCACCATAATGTGTCGTCATACCACCGAATGGTCTTTGGTAGATTTTCCCATCTTCTCTTCTGCTAAATGGTAATCCAAAATGTTCAAGTTCATAAACTGCTTGGGGAGCTTCTTTGCATAAATATTCAATTGCATCTTGATCACCAAGCCAGTCTGCACCTTTCACGGTATCATACATATGCCATTTCCAATCATCCTCACCCATATTTCCGAGTGCAGCAGCTACCCCACCTTGTGCAGCTACAGTATGACTTCTTGTTGGAAATAGTTTTGTAACACATGCTGTTTTTAGACCTGCCTGAGAGCATCCAAGTGTGGCTCTTAAACCTGCCCCTCCAGCGCCAACAACGACCACATCATAAGTATGGTCAACAAAAGTGTACTCTCTTCCGTTTATAGTATGTGTGTTTGACATTATGTAAATTTATCCCTTCAGATAGTGTAAATTATAAAGTTAATAGTGAATATGTACACCCAATAATAACGATTGAAACGAAGATATTGTTTAATAAAAGTGCCAATTTTAAATTTTTATTTTCGTGAATATAGTCCTCAATTATCATTTGCATACCTAATTTCATATGGAAAGCAAAATTAAACGTTAGGAGTAAAGAGAGAAAAAGAATTGATGGTTTTTGGAAGAGGCTTGCAACTCCGTCATAACTCATTCCAGGTATTGTAAATATTAAATACAAAAGAAAAATCAAGATTGGAATATTTAAGATTGCTGTAATTCTTTGCAAAATAAAATGTCTCGTTGGTGAATGTGTCATAGATTTTATCCCGCTATATAATGAAGAAAACGAGCCAGTAAATTAAAGTTAAAAGTACCCCGCCAAGCAGTGTAATCGCTGCCAGCTGATCAACTGTTTTTACCTCAAAGCCTTTACCAATGTCCCAAATAAAATGTCGAAGTCCCCCTAGCATATGATGGAATATGGCCCATGTTATCCCTAACATAATTAACTTCCCAATCCATGACCTAATTATAGTTGAAAAGATTACATAGTATTGTTCCCCAAGTGCTAGTGAAGCTAAAAAACCCATAAAAATTATCATAGAAAAATAGAGCGCCCCACCGGTTATCCGATGCGCAATCGACATAAGTAAACTTAATTTAAATTTGTAAATTGATAAATGTGGGGATAATGGTTTGTTCATTTGATCTTTATTAAATTAATCACAGTATATTTATAATTGTTCTAATTCAAAATTCCATAAAAATTTTTCTAGCCAACGTATTTTTTGTTAAGTAGTAACTCTGCAATCTGAACAGCATTAAGCGCAGCGCCTTTTCGAAGATTATCTGAAACAACCCACATAGCAAGACCATTCTTTACCGATATGTCTTCACGGACCCTGCTTACAAAAGTTGCATAATCGCCAACACACTCGATTGGTGTTACATATTTTTCATCTTCGGGATCATCCACTAGCATAACACCTGGTGAGTCTCTAAGAATTGCTCGTGCTTTTTCAGGGCTGATTGATTTCTCAAATTCAATATTGACTGCCTCGGAATGGCCAACAAAAACGGGGACTCTTACACAAGTGGCAGTCAGCTTAATATTTTTATCTATGATTTTCTTTGTCTCAGATGACATCTTCCATTCCTCTTTTGTAAAACCGTCATCATGAAAAATATCTATATGGGGTATGACATTGAAAGCGATTTGTCTTGTAAAGTTTTCGGGCTCTGCTGCCTGATTTACAAATATACCTTTTGTTTGATTAAATAGTTCTTCCATTGCTGCATTGCCAGCCCCAGACACTGATTGATATGTCGATACGACAACCCTTGTTATCTTCGCAAAATCATGAAGAGGTTTTAACACTACAACTAATTGCGAAGTCGAACAATTTGGGTTTGCAATAATTCCCCTGTTTTTATAATACTTTATATCATCGGGATTGACTTCTGGAACAATCAGTGGAACATCATCGTGATACCTCCAAAATGACGAATTATCAATTACGATAGCCCCGGCAGAAGCTGCGATAGGTCCCCACTTTTCTGATATTTTTGAGCCTGCAGAAAAAAGAGCGATGTCAATGTCTGAAAAATCGTAGGTTTCAAGATTTTTCACTTTTAGGGTTTTATCACCATAAGATAGCTCTCTACCCATTGACTTTCTGGATGCGAGTGCCATAACTTCGTCACAAGGAAACATTCTCTCGTCAAGAATATTTAATATCTCTCTCCCAACATTTCCTGTTGCACCAACAACCGCGATCTTTATTGACATGGTTTTTTACTCAAGCTCTTGAATTCATTTCTGCAATTATTGCATCGGATATTTCTTTTGTGCCAACTTTTTTCATTCCATCTTGCATTATGTCTGGTGTTCTAATGCCTTGATCTAATGCTGCAGAAATCGAGTCCTCTATCATCTTTGCCTCTTCTGTTAGGTTGAATGAATAGCGTAAAGCCATTGCAAAAGATGCGATCTCGGCGATTGGGTTTGCTATACCTTGTCCGGAAATATCTGGAGCAGAGCCGTGAACAGGTTCATACATTGCATTCCTCTTACCCGTATTTGGATTAACAGCTCCAAGAGATGCTGACGGAAGCATTCCCATAGATCCTGTGAGCATAGCAGCTTCATCCGATAGTATATCACCAAACAAATTGTCCGCGACAATAAGATCAAACTGTTTTGGTTTTCTGACAAGCTGCATAGCGCATGCATCAGCTAACATATGCTCAAGCTCCATTTCTGGATATTCGTTCTTGTGGACTTCGGAGACGACATTATTCCAAAAAACACCTGAAATCATAACATTTCTCTTTTCTGTCGACGTTACTTTTCCTTTTCGGGTTTTAGCAAGATCAAAAGCGACTCGAGCTATCCTCTCTATCTCACTGGAAGTATATACCTGAGTATCTACAGCCCTTTTTTGACCATCAGGAAGGTCAGTAATCTCTTTCGGTTCACCAAAATATACCCCGCCAGTTAATTCTCTCAATATTAATATATCAAGTCCTTCTACAAGCTCCTTCTTGAGGCTTGATGCTTCTGCAAGCGCTTTGTAACAAATTGCGGGTCTCAGGTTGGCAAATAAATCGAGTTCTTTTCGAAGTCTCAGTAGGCCAGCTTCTGGTCTCACCTCAAATGGCACATTATCCCACTTTGGTCCACCCACTGCACCGAATATTACTGCATCGGATTTATGGGCAAGAGCCATGGCTTCATCAGAGATTGATTGACCATGCTCATCATATGCGGCACCTCCAACGAGATCTTTTTCAATTTCAAATTTATGGTTAGAGTTCTTATTGAACCATTCAATTACTCTTTCAACTTCATTTATTACCTCCGGTCCTATTCCATCCCCGGGAAGCATAAGTAAATTATATGAACTCATTACTTACCTCAATATTTCCACGTTTAGTATTATTAGAGCCATGGTCTTTGACTTTTAATTTTATCCTCGTAGCTCCCAATTTCGCTGTTTTTTTCCAGGGTTAGCGCAATATCATCTAGACCATTTAGCAAGCAGTGTTTGAGAAATTTGTCGATCTTAAAGTTAATTTTATTACCATCAGAGGTAGTAATCTCTTGACTTTCAAGGTCAACTGAAAGAGTTGCATTAGATCCCCTCTCTGTTTCTTCCATCAGGAGACTAACCTCTTTTTCATCAAGAACAATAGGTAACATGCCATTTTTAAAACAGTTATTGTAAAATATATCAGCAAATGACGTGGAAATAACAACCTTTATACCGTAGTCAAGAAGCGCCCAAGGTGCGTGCTCCCTGCTTGATCCACAGCCGAAGTTATCCCCCGCGACAAGTATTTTGGCATTTCTGTATTGAGACTTATTTAAGACAAAATCTTTATTTTCTGTTCCATCATCGTTATAGCGTAACTCAGAAAACAAGCCTTTACCCAGTCCTGTTCTTTCGATTGTTTTCAAATATTGCTTTGGAATTATTTTATCTGTATCAACATTCACTTCAGGTAATGGGGCAGCAACAGCAGTAATATTTTTAAATTTCTCCATAAATGACTTCCTACTTCACAAAATCTCTTACATCAACGAAACGGCCAGCGATAGCTGCAGCGGCTGCCATTGCAGGAGACACAAGGTGGGTTCTTCCTCGAAACCCCTGTCTTCCTTCGAAATTTCTATTGGATGTAGAAGCACATCTCTGCCCTGGTAATAGCTTATCAGGATTCATGGCAAGGCACATCGAGCATCCGGGCTCTCTCCACTCAAATCCAGCTGCCATGAAAATTTTATCAAGACCTTCATTTATTGCTTGCTCCTTTACCAAACCTGATCCAGGTACTATCATTGCATTTAAATTTTCATTCACATGGTGACCCTCTACCACCTTGGCAACCTCTCTTAAATCCTCAATTCTTCCATTAGTACAAGACCCTATAAATATAACATCTAACTCAATATCTTTTATTTTAGTACCAGGCTTCAAATCCATATATTCAAGTGCACTTTTCTTTGTCTCTTTTCTAATTTCATCATCTATGCCTTCTGGATCCGGAACCTCACCATTAATTGATACCACATCTTCAGGGCTTGTCCCCCATGTAACAACTGGTGGTAACGCAGCCGCATCAAGATATACATCTCTATCGAAATATGCATCCTTATCAGAATTAAGTGCATTCCAATAACCCACCGCTCTATCAAAATCATCCCCTTTTGGCGACCTTGGTCGATCTTTAATATAAGAAAAAGTCTTTTCATCGGGGCCTATCAGCCCAGCCCTTGCGCCACCCTCAATGGACATGTTACAGACCGTCATTCTTCCTTCCATAGATAGGTCAGAAATCGCTTTACCTGTATATTCAATTACAGATCCTGTTCCACCGCCAGCTCCGATCTCACCAATAATGGAGAGAATAATGTCTTTTGCGGTTACTCCATCTGGAGCTGTTCCACCAACATTGACTCTAAAATTTTTTGCCTTTCTTTGAATTAGGGTTTGGGTAGCAAGAATATGTTCAACTTCAGATGTGCCAATGCCCATCGCAAGTGCTCCGAAAGCGCCATGTGTTGACGTATGGCTGTCACCGCACATTATTGTTGTTCCTGGCAATGTAAAACCTTGTTCCGGTCCTACAACATGAACAATACCTTGTCTTATATCTAACTCATTAAAATACTCAACATCGAATTCTTTACAGTTTTTCTCAAGGGCTTCCACTTGTATTCTTGACTCTTCATCCTCAATACCATTTTTACGATCAGTAGTAGGAACATTGTGATCTACGACAGCAAGTGTCTTTTCTGGACACCTAACCTTCCTTTTGGTCATCCTCAGACCTTCAAATGCTTGTGGTGAAGTCACCTCGTGGACCAAATGCCTGTCTATATAAATAAGTGATGTTCCATCATCATTTGTGTTTACAAGATGGTCATCCCATATTTTATCATAAATAGTTCTTGATTTGCTCATTTCACTGTATCCAAAATTTGTTATTTATTCTAAAAAAATTATTTTAAACCCTCAATGTATTTCTTGAGAATATTTAGTGCGTTTGACAAGTCTTTTTTATCTATCATTTCTGTTACTGTATGAATATATCTTGTTCCTACTACTATTGCTATAGCTTTTGCTCCGGATCCGGCCTGCTGACCTGCGGCTCCATCCTGGCCACCCCGGCTTAGTATTGTCCTCTGATACGAAATCTTACTTTTTTCTGCTAATTTAACAAATTCTTCAACCAGATCATTATCAGATATAAAAGAAGAGTCTTTTATGTGTAAACCAAAGCCTTTCCCGTGCTGAGTGATCCAATCTTTTTCAGGAACACCTGGTGTATCACAGGCCAGAGTTGTATCAACTCCGATCGCTATATCTGGTTTAACATCAAATGAGGCAGTCTTTGCCCCTCTCAATCCCACCTCTTCTTGGGTTGTAAATACGATAACGAGATCATTACTTAGTTCAATCTTATTCTCATAAAAATACTTCGCAATTTCAATACCAATCCAACATGCAATCCTGTTATCAAGCGCTTTTGAAACAATTTTCTCAGGCATATCTAGAAAAGGCTCGTCCATGACAACGAAATCACCAATTTTTATTTTATCCTTAGCTTTCTCACCCAGTCCTGTATCTATGAAGAATTCATCTGGCTCTGGAATTTTTTTTCGGTCTGCAGGACTTTGGGTGTGTACCGGCTTTCCTTGTGGATTCATTACGGCTCGGATATCCTCTTTTTCTGTACAAATTAGCACCCTTCTTGAAAATAGATTTCTTGGATCAAAGCCACCAACCGGATCAACAAATACAAATCCTTTGCTGTTAATATGACTCACAAGAAATCCAATCTCGTCCATATGGCAGAGCAGTAATATTTTCTTTTTATTTTTTTTCTTTGAGTTTATTTTGCAAATTAAAGAGCCAAGCGGATCAATTTCAATCTCATCAAAATAGGCTTTTACATGTTCGTGTATGAAATTTCTTATTCGTACTTCCCTACCCGCTACAGAGGGAGTCTCGCACAATTCTTTTAGAAGTTTATAATTCAAAGTGAAATCCTCTTTTATTGGTTACAGGATTTATTTTGATTCATTCTCTTCGCCTGTGGCCTCGGGTTGAGATACTTCTTTTGCTTTTTGACGATTTACGTCAATCTTTTCAGCTATTCGAGCAGATTTGCCTCTCCTATCTCTTAGATAGTATAGTTTTGCTCTTCTTACCTTACCTTTTTTTACCACAGAGATAGACTCGATAGTTGGAGAATATACAGGAAAAACTCTTTCAACTCCTTCACCGTATGAAATCTTTCTCACCGTGAAGCTTTCATTAATACCTGAACCAGATCTTCCAATGACAACGCCTTCATAGGCTTGAACTCTTTCTCTGGTACCTTCGCTAATTTTAACATTCACTCGAACGGTATCCCCAGGAGTAAAATCTGGTATTTGTTTGCTTTCCCTTAGCTTGTCTAACTGTTCTTTTTCAAGTTCTTGTATTAAATTCATTTTAACACCCAACTAAGCATGACTTATTCCTGCTATCATTATACTATTGGCTGACAGTTGTCGATAATTTAACAGTGCCAAAATCTACTCATATTAACAAGATTATAGAATCTATGTTTATGCGTGAGATATTTTGTGTTTATATAATTAAATGACTAAAATGTATATAATTTATTTTAAAAAATAAGATTCGAATGAAATTTAACAATATAAGAGAAATTATCAAATCCATCAAAAGCAAAGAGCTGTCCCCAAGGGAAGTTACCGAATATTACTTGAATAGAATTTCAGAGCACAATCACAAATTCAATGCATTCATAACAATACTAGAAGACGAAGCCCTGAAAAGGGCAAAAGAAGCAGAAAGTGAAATCTTAAATGGGGTATACAAGGGTCCCCTTCATGGCATCCCATATGCTGCAAAAGATATAATTAACACCGCAGGAACTCGTACCACAAATGGATCAGCTTTGTATAAGGACTTTATTCCAGAGCATGATGCATATTGTATATCTAAGATGAACGATGCAGGTGCCATATTACTAGGCAAAACAAATACTCATCAATACGCAGCAGCCTCTACAACTATAAATGCACATTTTGGGACAACGAGGAATCCACACAACCCACTAAAAATTGTCGGGGGCTCCAGTGGTGGTTCTGCCGCTGCAGTGGCAAGTAAATTTGTTCCCATCTCACTTGGAACAGACACAGGAGGATCTATTCGGACGCCATCATCACTATGCGGTATTGTGGGTCTAAAACCAACCCATGGCGCAATCAGCCTCAGTGGGGTTTTTCCAAACTCACCGAGTATAGACCACGTTGGACCAATGTGCGAATCTGTTTATTCCACAGCCTTGGCCTATAGCGCCTTAGAGGGATATGACCAAAATGACATGAAATCAGTTGAGCATAAGAAAATTGATTTGTCACAACTTGAAAGTGATATTAAGGGTCTCAAAATTGCGATATGTCCTGACATATATCAAAACCAAGAACTAGATGGTGAGGTAGAAGGTTCATATGAACACGCAAAATCTTTACTCGAAGATCTTGGCACTAGCATAACAACAATCAATTTTGAGGATGTGGATATAATACAAGATTTATTCTATGGCATCGCAGGCCCGGAATTCACAAAAGTTCACATCAAACAGTATTCTGAAAATCCTAAAAGTTTTGATCCTGATGTTCGAAAGAGAATGGAATGGTCCGTAAAAGTAGATATAGATGATTATCTGACGGCACTTGATAACAAAATCAAAATGACAAGATTGATTGAAAATAAAATTAAAAAATTTGACGCATTAATAACACCGGCCACACCTTTTACAGCGCCACTGATAGAGGACCTTAACGCAAAAATAAATCAAAAAAATTATGATTATTCAGCTAATTATCATAGACAGTTCTTTAGTCCCTTTAATGTTACGGGCTTACCGGCTTTGGTCTTACCAATTGGAAGGGATAAGTCAAATATGCCAATTGCAATGCAAATTGTAGGCAAGAAATGGGACGAAAGTAAAATACTTCAAATAGCCTATAACATTGAAGCTAATATTCTGTATAATAACAACATCAGTTTTTAGGAGATTAATATGGAAATAATAGACTTAAGCCGTGAGCTATATCACCGCACCCCACAATACCCAGGACAGCCTCCTATCATTCATGGTGTTTGGAAAAGTCACGAAGAAGCTTTTGCAGACTCTGGCAATATCCAAGGGAACTCCGTGCATTATTTTTCGATGCCTGACCATGGGGGAACACACATTGATGCCCCAAGACATTTTAGTATTGATGGAACGCCAATTAATGAATATCCACTTGAAAATTGTATTGTGAAAGGTATTTGTATCGATTTACGACACGTAGAACCAAAATCAGAGATAACGTCCTCAGATTTGGAAGAAGCCGTTAAAAAAACAGGCCAACCGATTCCAGAAAATGGAACTTTACTACTTTGCACAGGCCATCACGAGAGGACTTTCCCATCAGCTGCTTATTCAACCGATAACCCTGGAGTGAATATTGAGGCAACAAAATGGATCGCAGAACAGGGTTTCGTTCATTTTGGTATCGACTCGATGCGACCGGGCCCAATTGGAGATGTAAACTCGCTCGTACATAAAATATGTCATGAGGTAAATATCACACATCTGGAGAGCTTATGTAATCTCGAGAAACTAATCGGGAGGGGGGAATTCACATTCATTTGTCTACCGTTAGCTTGGAGGGATGGAACAGGCTCGCCAGTAAGGGCGGTAGCAGTTTTTGATATGTAAGATCCAATGAGCCCACAACCAAAACCACCGAGAAGGGTAATTGTAGGAAACACGGAGGATGGCCGATCTTATGTTGTGTCAGATACTGAAAACCCCTACCAGTATAATCGAGGTGGTGGTTCAACAATCTATTTTAATGAAATCTGGACATTTGATAACTGCCCGGTTGATATCTCAAATCATTCAGACGGCGCAGATAGACCGCTCTCTCACTCACCACCATTAAATGGCGCACACTTTAGAGTTATTGAGTCAAAGAAAGAAGATAATAAAAAAATTGACCAAGAAAAAGCAGATAAATTTTTTGCGTCGATGAATAGAACAGGACTCTCTGAAAAAATGAAGAGTGAGAAGCATTGGAATATGCATCGCACCCGCACGGTTGATTATGGTGTTGTGACAAAGGGCAAAAGAACCCATGTTTTACCCGAAGACGAATTAGTCATGTATGAGGGTGACATAATTGTTCAGCTTGGTCATTTTCATTCATGGGATAATAGTCATGGGCCAAACGAAATGCTCTTTATTATGATTGGTGGTGATGATAATGACTGACATAAGGCGAATAGTAATTGGGCAACTTCCAAATGGCGAAATAAAAAGAATAAGTGATGGAATTGCTGAAGATATCATTACCGATAATGCTAGACCAGGATATAAATCAACAAAAATATGGGCGACATTACGCAGCCCTGCTAATTTTGGTAATGACGCGAAAGAGAAAAGTGACAGTTACCCACACACTCTGATACCTCCAAAATCAGGATCAATATGTAGATTTGTGACTATACCCCCTGAAAATGAGTACATTAACAAAGTTACAAGAGAGGATGTCAAAAATTTTTACAAATCCATTAATTCAATCGAGCTCTTCAGTGCCAAAAATTCAAAGCATCCATATATGCACAAAAATAATTCTCTAGATTATATTTACGTAATGAAAGGCTCCATCTTTTTAATTTTAGACGAAGATCAAGTTCAGCTAAATCAGGGTGATACCATAGTCAATCTTGGAGGAAATCACGCCTGGAGTAATAGAACAGATAGTGTGTGTGAACTTTTTATTTCCTCGCATAGCAGCTATTAAATCAGACTGATCTACTCTCTCTCCACCATATTGCAAGACCTGCTAATATGACAAGACATGCCCCAAAAATAGTTTGCGAACTCGGTAGTTGATTAAAAATATAATATCCCATAATTGTTGATCCAATGATTTGTAAATATAGAAATGGTGCAATAATTGATGATGGGGTTATCCTGAATGCCTGCGTTAGTAGTAAATTTGTTATAATTGATCCAAAAGCTATAACTGCCAGTAAAAACCATTGGAATGTGTCTGGCATTACAAGTGCAACGCGATCATATCCTGTAATGCCACCAAAAATGAATATAGCTGTCATCATGATAACTGCAGTAATTGCCGTATAATATTGAAACACGGGAAGTCTTGCTGCATTTGCCCATTTTCTTGCCATCAATGCTGAGAGACCGTGAAATAATGCCGCTAAGGCTGGAAATACTGCGCCCCATCCTACATCATCAAAATTTGGTCCGATCACAAGCAGAGCTCCACCCATTCCAGCCAAAACAGCAATCCACCTATAAATGCCGACTTTTTCTCTCAATAGTATAGATGACAAAGCTGTTATAATGATGGGTTGTATGAAAAAAATAGCAACAGCATCCACAAGTGGGAGGACTGATAATCCGGCATAGACACATAATGTCCCAAGACTTGCAAGAATGCCTCTTACTAATAACGGCCAGCTAGGTTTGGCGATCCACTCCTCTTTTGGAAGATACAAATATATATAAACGCTCAATACTATAACATGTAGCATGAATCTGGTAAAAGAAACCTGCGGAGGCGCCATGGCATCGCCGAGAAGTTTTACAGATGCCTCAATAAATGGCACTGTCAGAATGAAACCAAAGGTGAATAGTGTACCCTTAGTTGAGTCATCAATAATTTTTATTTGAGCCATTTTTTTCAGATTATAAATTTACAATTTAATACTGTATTGGTTTAATTTATCTTCATCAATATTTATTCCGAGGCCAGGACCGTCGTCGGGAGTGATTATGTGACCTTCGATAACTTTGACTGGATTTTCTGCTATATCATCTGACAAATATTGACTGGATAAACTCGCATCCCAGTCAAGAGATGGTAGTGCTCTGGTGAAGTGGGCTATCGCCGCACTTCCAATTGATGTGTTTGCAGCTTTTCCAGCAAGATTTATATGCATATCATATGAATGCATCAGATTTGCAGCTTCAAATAATTGTGCGACGCCTCCAAATTTGATCATTTTGAGACTACCGCCATTTGCCGCCTTACGATCATGATGTATCTTAATATCATCAATATTGTGGATTCCTTCATCCACACCAATAGGTGCATACGATCTTGCGTTGCATTCCACCATTGTATCAACATCTTTTCCAGTTACCGGCTGTTCAAAAAAGTCCAATCCAATATCACCCGTCTTTGAAGCAAAAATTAACGCGTCGCTTCTATTAAAACCCTGGTTGGCATCCGCTGAAAGCGTATAATTATGATCAAGAATTCTCTGGGCCTGATAGGATCTCTCTATATCCTCGTGAACATTATTTGTGCCTACTTTAACCTTGAAAGAAACAAAACCTTGGTCGACTTTTTCTGACAGCAACTTAAACTCATCATCACCACCAGCAACCAGCCAAATCATTGGAACCTTGTCTCTCTTAGCTCCGCCAAGAGTTTCGTATAGTGGTTTATCCTCTGATTTACCAAATAGATCATATAATGCCATATCAATCGCAGATTTAGCACCTGAGTTTCCATAGATAGTTGATGATATGACGTCTTTAATATCACTTTGTTGCAAAATTTCTTTTCCCAGTATTCTATCTTTCATAAAATCAATTGCAGCAACCATACCGCGAGATGTTTCACCGTTAAAAAAGGGGGCATAAGGGGCCTCACCCCAACCAACTTTTCCGTTATTCGCGGTTATTTTTACAACTGTATTATCACAATGCTCAATATGGATACCTGACATTTTTAGTGGCACCAAAAGCGGTACCTGAATTATGTATGTCTCAATATTTTTTATTTTAAACATATACGAGCGGTATCATAATTTGATTGTATTATTCAACTTCGCAGACTCTTCCATTGCAAGTGTAATTATTAAATTCTTTCTTGCGTCTTTGGGTGTTGCAATTGGGCATGGTCGATCCATTGATAAGTGGTCTAACCAGACTCGAGTCTCATCAGCTACAGGACCCCAATAATCTCCAAGATGCCAATTACCGGGGGTTGAGCTAGATAAAAATGCAGTATTAAACTCAAGATCGGGAATATAGGCATGAGGTATTCCGTTATTTGTAATTAACAACTCGTCTGTATGATCATCATTTAGAATTAGTGCCCCATCATCCCCATATACCTCAAATCTTACACCCATACCTAACTGTGGAGAGTGCGATGGAAGTGCAAAAAATACGCCTAAGTTTACGATTGCACCATTATCAAATTTGATTAAACTCCATGTAGTATCATTTACATCAAATCCTGCTTCTCGAAAAACTGTTCCCGCACCTCGAGCAGTGACTTCAACTGGCTCAATGCCATCAAGATACCAACATGCAACATCAACCCAATACGTTAGAACATCTACCACAGGCGTCGCCGTACTTGACCTCTTCAATATTTCAATGCCTTGTGCACGTGTATTACAAGCCCGTGCCGAAATAGATAGGATATTTCCAATTCGTCCTTCAAGCAGCTGATCTTTACCTGAGAGATATCTTCTTTTGAAACGTTGAGCATAACCGACTCTGAATAATGTTCCTGTCTCTTCAGATTTTTTTATCATTTTATCAGCCTCATCAACCGAAAGTGCTATTGGTTTTTCAACTAAAACCGGCTTACCTAATTCAAGCGCATGCATTACTGAGTCAAAATGCTCATGCTCACTTGTCGACACAATCACAACATTGACATTCGGATCTGAGATTAATTCATGATTGTTATCTGTAAATTTTTGAGCATTGGATTTGGCTGCGAGTTTTTTTGCATTTTCAATATTTATATCAGAAACTCCTAAATATTTTACGGCAGGGTGACCAGATGCTAGGATTGCTCTCAGAGATCCAATCCTTCCAGAACCAATAACTGCTAAACCAAGTTCTTTCTGGGACATTTTAAATTTTACCTTTAAGTGAGCTTATAACATCCTCTACGAGGTTTTTTGATGATGTCACTTCACCTGCATAAATCCTCTTTGTCACTTCGACAATTTTATCATTAATTGGAGTTTCAATACCAAGTTTTTGGCCGCCTTCAGATACCCATCCATTGATAAGGTCAACTTCACTTAGGCGTCCTTTCCTGTGATCTTGCAGTACGGTATTTAATGCCGTAGGACCGACATGTTTTGTGATAGTATCAAGTAAGAGTTCCTGGACTCTGTTTGATGTATTAATTTCTTCTTGGGTTAATCCCATAATTGGCTCTAATTTATAACCAAGACCTTCACCAACCTTAAGCGCTTCCTCTCCGGCCTTCAGCATAAGGTCTCTCATACCATCCATTTCAAAAGCTTCAGCAGGCCGCAGATCCCCAATGGCCTTTATCCCCATTCCCATTGCATTAACAATTAATTTCATCCATTTTGCTGATAAAATTGCCTCGCTTATGCCGACCTTGCCAGCAAATTTCAGTACTTCTTCAACATCTGCAATTCTAATTTTCATTTCAGGGGTCAGCGCACCAAGACCAAACCACGTTCCCTCAGGGGGAGTATTTCTTTTAACTGACCCTGGGTCAAACAATTCAGACGATAGCTCAGCAACACATCCTATGGTCCTGTGCGACCCAACTATTTCAGAAATTTGTTCTGCCATCATACAATTTTGAACCCCTACCAAGATTCCATCATCAGCTAAGTATGGCTTTATTAGTTCGCATGTCCAAGCCGTATCATATGCTTTGACAAAAACTAGGACAATGTCAAACTTCTCGGTAAATGTTGCTACGTCACATAAATGATAGGCATCAACATTGACTTCTAATGTTCGGTTCGGCATTTCAATCTTAAGTCCATCTTTTCGCATCTTTTCAACATGCTGAGGCCACTGATCAATCATTTTTACATCCAAACCATTACTGATTAGATCTGCAGAAACGCAGCTACCATTGGCTCCTGTTCCGATTATTGCAATTTTCTTTTTCATCTTTATCCTCATCCCATTTCACAAAGTAGTAGACAGCATTTACAAATAATGCCATGTAATAAAATCATGGTCTACAATAAATTAAAACTTATTTTTATTATTATATTACCATTTGGAGTGGGCTATTTATTATCTTTCTTCCTGCGAAATACGAATGCAATATTGGCCCCAGAATTAACACAAACATTTTCACTAAATGCAACTGAGATTGGTTTTTTAACAAGTATTTTTTTCTTCGCTGGGGCCGCCCAATATATTCCTCTTGCCATTCTTTTGGATAAATATGGCCCAAAAAAAATATATATTGGCGAAATTATCCTAGCAATAATTGGATGCATCATCACAACATATGCAGATAGTTATTTAATGCTTGTTATTGGTCGGGCCTTTCTCGGCTTGGGTATTGGATCTTGCCTGACCACAGCGTTAAAATCCGTAACAATATGGTTTCCCAGTCAATTTTGGGCAACCGCAAACGGTATGATATTATTTAGTGGTTCCATTGGAGCTATATTATCCACCAAGCCTCTACAAATATTCATGAACTTCTATGAATGGAGAGATCTATTTTTCATAGGTTTTATAATCTGCCTAATACTACTTTCCGTGGTTATCCTATCAATGCCCAACAAAAAAAGTGAAAACCAATCCAGTGATGAGTCTAATTTTTACGTTTATATGCAGATCATAAAAAATAAAAATTTTTATACACTCGCACCTGTCTCAGCTCTAGGTTTAGCAAGTTTTTTTACTATTCAAGGGCTATGGGCAAATGGATGGATGGCTGATGTTGCCGGTCTGTCGCAAGAAGAAATTGGCTTGAGACTCTTAATTGTTGCTGTAGCAATGTCCTTTGGAACACTCGGTAATGGTGCCTTAGTAGATTATTTATCTAAAAAGGGTGTCAACAGAGCAAAATACCTTGCTACAGGATTGATGATGCTTTTTATTGTTCAAATTTTCTTTGCACTAAATATTGATACGGATGGCTATTGGCAATGGGTCATTTTAGGACTTACTGGAAATATAGGTGTTTTAGTGCATCCCATACTTAATAAAACATACCCCCCAGGCTATTCAGCAAGGTCTATATCAACCATCGCAGTCTCAACATTCTTATTGGTTTTTATTATTCAGTTCGGTATTGGTTATATATTAGATATATGGGGACCTGATGAATCTGGTACATATCCGGTGGTTGCTTATAATTATGCATTTGGTATGTTAATAATTATTGAGATTTTATTCTTTAGTTGGATGCTGCTAAACATACGCAGGCTTAAAATAAATTTTTGAACCAAAAAATCACATGTTAAAGATTAAAGAAATTACAATTCACAATATTGCCCTCCCTCTCCAAGAGACAATACGTATGTCGAAAGTTATAATTGAAAAAAGTAATAGCATACTTGTAAAAGTTAAAAGTACTGATGATATCTCGGGATGGGGTGAGGCAGCTTCATCACTATCTATGACTGGGGAGAGTGCAACCGGAATGATATTGGCCCTTGAATATATTAAAAATGAGATCATAAACAAAGAAATAGAGAGTGTCGGAGAGATATATGAACTGATACAACGATCAATCTATGGAAACTACGCCGCAAAATCCGCTATAGAAGTTGCATTGGTTGATCTATTAGCCAAAACTCAGAAAAAAACGTTCTCTGAACTAATTGGAATAAAGCAGCGAAAAGAACTACCCATTATTTGGCGTATTGCAGGGGCGAAAAATGAGACGGATGAAGCAAAAAAAATGAAAGATGATGGCTTTTCTGCATTTAAAATAAAAGTGGGAGCAAATACAATCCCTGAAGATTTATCTAGGGCTGAAAATTTAAGAAGGGTCCTGGGTGAACATATCCAACTTACAGCAGACGCTAATGCAGGATATTCATCAAAAGATGCCTTCGATTTATGCTCGAAAATAGATGCCACTGTCCTGGATTATATGGAGCAGCCAGTAAATGGTTACGATGTTGAGACCATGAAAAAATGTAATTCTCTTATGGATATTCCACTAAGCGCAGATGAAGGAATACACTCGCAATCAGATCTTATTCTTCACAAAAAAATGGACGCAGCTGATGGTGCGAGTTTAAAATTAATAAAATTTGGTGGAATTAAAGCTTTACTCTTAGCCGTCGATTATATGAAGGAGCAGAATATGCATGTGAATGTTAGTGGTAAAGCTGGAGACTCATCCGTTAGTGCCGCTACGATAGGTCACATATCTCATGTAGCAAGTAAGCTTGATTGGTTCAGCAATGTCAGCATCCAATATCTCGCTGACGATATCATCAAAAACCCTATGACTATTCAAGATGGGAAAATTATACTAAGATCAGGTCCAGGGCTTGGTATAGAAATCGATGAGAATAAAGTTGAAAAATATAAAATATAGGGACGTGTGAATGTTACATATAAAAGGCAGAAAAACTTCTGGTAATGTAATGAAAGTGACGTGGATATTGGAGGAGTTAAAAATACCATATGAAAGAGAAGATGTTGGCGGTAAGTTTGGCAAGAATGATAAACAAGATTACTTAGATCTAAATCCAATGGGGCTCGTTCCAACACTTATTGACGGTGATATTATCCTCTGGGAGTCAAATACAATTGTGCGCTACATCGCAAATAAATTTAGTTCCGGTGACTTATCACCAGTCGATGATGGGGAAAGAGCTATTTTAGAACTTTGGATGGACTGGCAATTATTTGCAATAAACCCAATGATGAGACCTATCTATCATGGAATGATAAGGACTAAGCCCGAAGATAGGAACTGGGATGAGATCAATAGGAATATTATGCGTGGAAATGAATTATGGGCGATATTAGACAAACATCTCGAAGATAAAGAATATATCGGTGGTAATAAGTTAACCATTGCTGATTTTCCAGTCGGACCTGTCATTCATCGCTATCACTCTATTGTCGAGGAAAGACCAGCAACACCAAATATCGATAGATGGTACAATAATTTGAAAGAGTCCGAAGCATACCAAAAAATTGTCATGATACCCCTTGAATAATCTATTCAAGAAGGGCGTTAATCCCATATTTATCTGCAATTTTTTCTAATTGTTCATAAACAGCTGGTGTAATTGGAATACCCAGTTTCGTATTCTCTTCTATTGCCATAGCTTCAGGTTCACCATGAATATAAACTTTATCTTGGCCGGGCTCTTTTTTTGCATTTCGAATAATATCATACGTTGCGTCCATCTCTTTTTGAATTTCCTTGGGGTCCCGAAATCCATCAAGCCTAATCGCTCCCATCAGGTGACCCATAGCGGGTCTCTCAGTACCGCGCGCACCTTTAATTCGATCGGCAAAAGATGTTCCGGTAATAGCACCGCATAGAAGCTCAACCATCAAGTTTAAACCGTAACCTTTATGGCCACCTCTATCCATTCCAGCCCCGCCAAGTGGGAGCAGAGGTGCACCATAAGTTAGTACGCCATTGTCATCTAAAACGGGTTCATCACCCGTTGGAGATACCCATCCTTCTGTTATATCCCTACCTTCACGCAAAGCCGTCTCAATTTTTCCAACCGCAACTGTAGTTGTCGCCATATCCAATAGGAAATTTGTATAGTCACCACCTGGTATCGCAACAGACATTGGATTGGTGCCAAGCATAGACTCTCGCGCATAAGTTGGCGTCATTCTGCCGCCACTATTTGACATGGAAATGCCTATAAAACCTCTGCGCATGGCAATATCCGACCAATAACCAGCAAAACCAAAATGGCTGGAGTTAGCAACCCCGACAAATCCTGTTCCATACTCTTCAGCAACCTCCATAGCCTTTTGCATCGCTTTGTTTGCAGCAATTATTCCAATAGCATTATCTGCATCAAGGAGCCCTGTTGTTTTTGTATTCATTTTTAAATCAAAGTTTGGGTGGAGATTTAATGTACCCTTTTCAAGCCTCACAATAAAGTAACTCAAACGCGCAGCCCCATGACTTCTTACGCCTCTCAGATCTGCTCCCACTAAAACATCGCCAACAAGATCAGCATCATCAGGTTCAACCCCAACTCTTATGAGTGCTGTCGATAAAAAATTTTTTACGACCGGTGGGTCATACCTTTTTGTTCCCTTTGGTAATGGCGATGTTTCAACCATAATCTAGCTCCTTCAAAAAATAGACAGTAAAGATACAAATCTGTTATAATATATTTTAAAAATTTATCTTTAGGAAGGGATTTGATGATGAAAAAAAGGTCAGGCGCGCATGTATTAGTTGAGTCGCTAGTCAACGAAGGGCTAACTACTATATTCGGAATACCTGGTGTTGATACCTTAAGTGTTTATGATGCCTTCCTTGATCATCCATCGGTAAGAGCTATCAATGTTAGGCATGAACAAAGTGCTGTTTTTATGGCTGATGGATATTACCGCGCAACAGGAAATATAGGTGTTGCTCTTACAAGTGGTGGTCCAGGCGCATTAAATACACTCACGGCAATGGGTACCGCTCATAATGACTCATCAGCAATACTCCATATTCTCAATGATAATCCTGCCCATGTGCGAGCAAAGGGACGAGGCTATTTCCACGACGTGAGAGATCAATATGGAATATTTAGACCTGTTATTGATTTCGGTTATCAAGCAACAATGCCACATGAAATCCCCGACTCGATTAGAACGGCAATGACAGCATTGAAAAGCAGAAGACCTAAACCCTCACTAGTTGAGATTGGCGGCGACGCATTTAAGATAGATACTGATATCGCTATTGGTGATAAATCCTCGAGCCATAGAAGAGAAGCAAGTGATGAAGAATTAAATCAAATAATCGATGCCTTATCAAATTCAAAAAAACCAATAATTTGGTCTGGTGGTGGTGTCGTTCATGCAGATGCATCAGAAGAATGTATTAATCTTGCTGAAAGCCTCAATGCGCCTGTAATTACATCTCAAACGGGAAAAGGCTCTGTTCCATTCGATCATCCCTTACATGTTGGAAATTGGAGTAATGAAAAACCAGTTAGAGAATTTATTGATGATACCGATCTTGTTATTATACTTGGTAGCCGCCTGTCTTACTTCCCAACGGGTGGCTGGACATTAAAGTTTCCAGGTAAAGTCATCCAAATCGATATTGACCCAGCTGAGCTTGGCAGAAACCATCCAGTGCATATAGGCGTGGTAAGCGATTTAAAAAATGCGCTCACAAGACTCAATAAACATATTAAAAATAGAAAAATCAAATTCAATACCAGTGAACGCAAACCTGAGATTAAAGCATTGATCGACAAAATTCACACAGCATTAGGTAAACCTGTTGAAGTTGACGTTCTCGATCAATTAAGATCAGCTTTGCCACATGAAACAATCGTATTTAATGATCCAACGACCATCGTTTTTTGGATGCGCTCTTATTGGAAAACGTACTTGCCCAGAACATGGTTCGTTCCATCAGGTTTTGGAACGCTCGGCTTTGCCCTGCCATCTGCTATCGGGGCGAAGGTTGCAAAACCAGATGTACCGGTTGTCGCTATGCACGGTGATGCAGGTGTCATGTTTACAATCCAAGATCTTATGACTGCCGTAGAACACAACATACCCGTTATTCTTTTTGTATTCAACGATCAAGGCTATGGTGTAGAAAGACGCCATCAAGACCATCTCTACGGAAGAAGGAGCGGCGTGGATATTCAATCACCTGATTTTGTTGGACTCGCCAAATCATTTGGCGCACATGGTGTAAGAGTTGATGATTTATCAAAAATAGGCGACACTGTTTTAGATGTGTTAAATTTAAATAAACCAACTTTGATCGAAGTCCCGTGCGACTTTAAACATCCAGGGTATGGATCTTTCATAAATTGGTAGCTTAAACCCATGATCTCAGCTGATAAAATTAAGAAATTAAATGATATTGAGATTTTCCGGTTATACGAAAATGCAATTAAATATCTTGAGAAACCAACTGTGAAAGCACAAGCCGAAGAGCAAATTATCATAATAAGATCTGAATGGGCCAGGAGATCAGAAATTGCAATGAAGTTCCCCCATAAAAAAGCTTTGCGTCCAGAGAAAGGCTTGCTATCCCTTATGGGTTATAATGTTGGAAATATGGGTGCACCAGAGAAAAGCAGGCGATATATTATTGATGAAGTAATGACTCAGCAACTTCCTTTTATCGGCGGAGGCGCATATATGCAAGAGTGGGGAGAGCCAAATTCTAAAAAGCGCTATAACAAATTATTGAGAACAATAATTGGTTTCCTCGATAAGAATAGAAATTTCAGAGGCATGGAGAAAGCTGTAATAGAATGGAATGACGACATACAATATATCGTTCAGAAATATAAATCTAAATTTGAATAATAAATTTCCTGAAAAAAATGATATCTCTAATGAATACTTTAATTTTGGAACAACTTTTCTATATCAATATTTTGTCCATCTAATATAATATTTTCATCTATATATCTCACTCCCGCAGAAGCAAGCATTGACGCCAGTACATGTATGGTATCTTGCGCGCATTTATCAGGATATTCTTTAGCGTAATTATTTGCTGTCAACTCACAAAGTGCAGTAACAGAATCCACAGTGCCCGGTGCATATTTCTGCTTAAATCTTTTCATAATTTGAGGCTTTAAATGAAGTTTATTAGCTAATGCTAATGCAAGCTGAAAAGCATACTTTTCATCACTAAATATTTTGTTCTCAACCCATTTTTTAACGATAACGTCTTCGGCCTCATCAAATCCAAATCTTTTAAATTTTTCAAAATTAAAGTACATCAAATCTGCTCTTTTTTGATAGAATTATAATGCTCGTCTATATTATCAATTGTGTAGTAATAACCCAGTCTATCCTGCAGCAATTCTTTAATGTTTTCAATTTGTGTACCGCTATGGGCAAATATCAGAACCTGACTAGATAAATTTGCAAGTGACTTAATGGTGCTACTTTTGTGTTCATCATCAAGATCAGATAATATTTCATCGGTAATCATTGGCCTCTCAAATTCTTGATATCTGTTGAGTGCCAATGAAAAAGTGAGTAGAGACATAACCGCCATTCCTGTGCTATAACGCATTTTTTTATTTCCAATGTATAGATCTAGCCCAAATCTTCTGTTCAGGTTAATTTTCTTTTTTGCTGTCTCTGCTGTGTACATCTCTGTAAATATCTCATTTGCAGTATCCTCAATACCTTCACCGAATTCCTTTACATAGGCGTTATTTGCAGATTTAAAGATTGATATTAGAGCATTTAATTGGTCTAATTTTTTTTTATTACCACTGCTCTCAATAGTCGCTTTCCATAAATCGGTGTCTTCTATCTCTTTAATCCTATCGTTAGCCTTTTCTATGATTTCGTTTTGATCCTTAATACCGGTTTGTGATCGCTCAATCATGTTTTCGGCTGTCTTTAACTTCTTAATCTCCTGATCTAGGGAGAGATCATTGGTGTTATAATTTTTTCTTTTGTCTTTCGCTTCATTGTAAAGAGTCTCGTAACCAACTCTATCTGTATGTATCTTTCCAATATCATTTGAAATGTCGATTACCTTTTGTTTGACCTTCATGTCAGCATCTTTTTCAGCTTCTTTTAGTATATTTAGTGTATTTCTCAAAAAATGTTTTTCATCTTCCTGATCCTGAACATTGATTTTACTCTCCAATTCTGTAAGCTTCCTATTTAGAAAATCTGATGCTGATTGGCTAACTGGCGAATTACATATTTCACAGCATTCATTATTTAAAGAATTTCTTATTACTTCAACTTTTGCTTCAATATCACGGAAATTATTTTGTTCCATCATGATTTGATTAATTCGATTTTGGGTTTTACTTTGTAAATCCCTGCTTTCTTCAACAAAGATACATGACCACAAGCCATCATTCAATTTTCGTAATTCGCCTTCCAATACCTCTATTTTATTGTCACATTCATCAATTTTTATTTTATTTGCTTTTATACTAGCACTCGCTTCGGCAAGCTCCTGAACATCTTTAATCGCATTACTAACCTGATCTACTATAACTTGATTGTCTTCTATTATCTTCTCGAGGTTTTTTATCTCTTCATCTGCATTTTTAATCTTAGTTGTTACTATGTTGTGTTCATCGACTAGTTTCACTTTCCTTTTATCCTGAGCTGCGTCATTTTTTACCATGGAATTTAGCTTACCATGATATTGACCGAACAGATTTTCCGCAGTCTGAAAAACTTCAAAGCCCAATGCTTTTTTAATATCTCTCTCAAATTCTTTGACTTGCCCATGACTCTTTGAGGCGAGAAGCTGGAAATATTCATCTAGTAGCTTAGCATCAAGCAACCAAAACCTTGCCATTCTTTCTGGAACTATCCTTAAAATTTCGGATTGTGCATCAGTGTTACTAATACTGGCTCGATCCCTGCGGGCTGAGAATGTGGTTTTTGCATCCCCCCCAGAATAATCAGCAGCTCTTGTAAACTCATACTCTATCCCCTTATGCATGAAAATGATTTGAACTGAGCACCTAAGGTCACCCTCATCCAAAGCACGAAAATTTAAATATTCACTTTCGGCTAATTGTTCTCTTGTCCTGTTATCCATAACCTTACCGTATAAACACCAAAATACAGCATACATAACAGATGTTTTACCTTTACCGTTTCTTGCAAGTACAATATTTACATTTCTATCTTTTCCGTGAGATAATTGAATAGATTGCTTGCCGTAATACGGCATCCAATTTTCGAGCTTGATTTCATTTATTTCCATTATGCGTATCCAATATACGTTGAAGTCCATTTATAGGACTTTTATTAGGATAAGTTGTTTCATTCGCAAACATCTCATATAATTTTTCAAGCAGATCATGATTTATTTGAAGCTCTGAAGACTCATCTGATTTCTCCAGTGAGTCCTTGAGAAGTCTAACGCTTGTAATTTTCTGCGGATTTGTCATGGGTTCTAAAATTATAGTTTATTAGTAATTTTCTTCATTCTCATCATAAAGACCAGAGAATTCTATACTATTTTCAATAAGTAAATCAAGTCTTTCTCTGATGAGTAGCAACGATGAGTCTTTATTTGTGGCTGCGTCTGCCATCTCCTCTGCTCTTTTCATCTCATTTCGCATAATTCCATCAAAGTCTTCGTAATTGTCCTTTGGCTCAATGAAACAGTCGTATATATGGGCATTGCTTTTGTTACCGGCTCCCTTTCTTAATACTCTGCCCCTTCTCTGAACAAACTGTCGAGGATTCTTTGATGAAGCTAGTATAATGGCGTGCGTGATTTGTGGTATATCAATACCTTCATCAAGACAATTCACTGCAAGCAGAACCCCTCCCATATTTTTAAAATTATCTAGCTCGACATCTCTATTACCTATATTCTTTGAGGTGTACTGAAAAATATATTCTATCTGGCATTCATCAACTAATCTCTTTGCTTCAGATAACTGTGTATCCTCTTGGCAATAAATGAGCCAAGACTGTCCAGGTAGATAATACTTTTCCAAAATCTCAGGAATAACTGTGGCTTTATTTTCTGCCGTTTTAACTATCCTCGCCCTCTGTATTAGTAGCAATTTAATATCCTGATCAATTTTATTGGAGTCACTTTTACTACTATTTTTTATCCCTCTGAGTTTTTTTATTCTCTTTGTATAGCTTAACCATTCATCTTCCTCTGACTCAGTGAGATATAGAAAATTTGGATGATACTCATAAAAAGAAAGTCTACCATATTTCCAAATCGCATCTTTTAATTCAATTTTTGGTTCAATAATGCCTCCAAAATAATCAATTATTCTGTTGTAGTAATTATCATCATCGTTATATATGTCAGGGGTTGCACTTAACCCTAACTTTGATTCGACTTGAAAATCCAAAATTTTAATTCTATTTTTTGTTGCAATGTGATGCACTTCGTCGACGACGAGCAATGCATCTGATAAATTATTCGATATTTTGTTTTGGAATGTTTCATTTTCTGTGGCCGTCTTAACCACGCTAATTATTATGAGCCCAGGATTGTTATTTACAGTACTTTTTAGCATATGATAGAAATTCATGTTTTTCCATTTGTTATTACCCTTCCCACCGCAGAGAACGACTGAAGCATTTGATATTTCATTTCTTATTTCTTTATGCCATTGAGCTTGCAGTGGGTCCGTTGGAACAATAATGAGCACAGGCTTTCCTTTTTCCATATGATCATAAACTATCTTTAATGCTGTGATGGTCTTGCCAACGCCAGTTGCATGCTTAATAATTCCTCTTTGTGAATTTTTATACCAATTTTCTATAGTTTCTTCCTGATATGGAAATAGGTTGTCTAATTTACTTTTTTTCAATGCAACCTTCGTCCCAGGATCACTATTTTGGGATGCAGAACTATAATTATTTTTCTTTATATTTGGCGTATCTAGCTCTGCTAAATCATTTTTGGAATAGGTCCTAAGTCGATCCTTGGCAACCTCAGGAAAATCAATCACTTCATGATTTTTCCTTTTATTTTCCCATAACTCATCAACCAATTCTTTTTTATCTTGATACCTATCGGTCTCATCCCATGAATTAAATACATCATGCGTTTCAAAATTTCCCTCTTCTCCAGCCCCCATATATGTAAGATTTCCAGAACCGTTATAGGCAACGGCATCTTTATTGTTTTTGTCAGAGAAATAGCCGCTTTTAATATGCATAATTCCATTCTTGTCTTTGTAAAAATTAATTTTTATATCAAGTTTCTCGAACTTAATGAGCGTTGCAAGAAACCCGATTGCATCCTTATGATCTTCGTTATCGATCATTTCCTGTAAAACAGTTTCTATTATCTCATTGTAAATGCTGTACCGCAAAAGATAGCCATTCTCTATCTTTTCTATATCATCTTCTTTTAGGACTTGGCTGCAAACTAATTCTATCTTACCGCCATCTATTACAAATTGCAGAACTTCTTTTTTGAAGAGTTCTAAAAATGATGAGGTGAAATAGCCCGATGCAGCTCTCCATTTAATTGAATTCTTTAGGGCAGCCTGGTAGAAATGGCCCATACCATCATTGCCGACTTCATCGGTTTTATAGGTGCGTTCAAACTTACAATCCCTAAGGGCCATAAAATCACTCGTAATTAAAAATTGTCAAACTGTGTATAAAAAGTATACCATGAAACCCATCTACAAAAAAAGAAATACAAAAGATAAATAATGTCACTTCAGGCACCAATAACTTTAAACGAATTTGAGAAATGATTAAGAGCCCCTTGAGATACCCAGGTGGAAAGTCTAGAGCTATTAACTTTCTTAGAGATTTTGTTCCTGAAAAATTTAGAGAATATAGAGAGCCTTTTTTTGGTGGGGGATCTTTTGGCTTTTACATTCAACAGGATTTTGAGGTTAAAAAACTAATTGCTAATGATTTGAATTATGAATTATATGCGCTATGGCACTCAGTTAAGGAGGATATAGATGAATTATGTCTACGCTTAATTAATATTTGTGACAGTTATAAAGATGGTAAAAAGCTGTACGCGGAGGTCATGGAAAGGAGAGACTCAAATCTAACAATTTTAGATCGCGGCATTGATTTTTTTATTTTAAATAGAATAACTTTTTCAGGTATTGCAGATAGTGGCGGCTATTCAGAAGAGTCCTTTCAGAAAAGGTTTACGCATACATCTATCGAAAGATTACGCCAGTCACATTCTGTGATTAAAGAGTTCAAACTGTACTCAGAAGATTATGAGCAGATCATTAAAATGAGCGGAAATAATGTATTTTTATTTATAGATCCCCCCTATTTTTCAGCAAGTAAATCCGCACTTTACGGAAAAAATGGTGACCTTCACATAGACTTTGATCATGAGCGTCTTCATGCAGTATTATCCAAGACTAAACATCAATTTTTAATTACCTACGATAATTGTGAATTTATTACAAATCTATACAAAGATTTTAACCAAAAAGAATGGCAGTTGCAGTATGGAATGAATAATATCAAAAAAGCTCATGCGGGTGTCGGTAAAGAGCTATTAATTACCAATTATCCATTACCCCATAACGATCTGTTTGAATAATAATAAATTACGCAATGATAGGATGAACCATGACATTAATGTTATTTATTCAAATATTTCTTTTATGCCTTCTCGGAGCGATGTCTCCAGGTCCTAGTATGGTTGTTGTAATAAATAATGCGATCACAAAGAGCCGGGTCAATGGTATCATAACCGCAATTGCTCATGGTATAGGAATTGCTATTTATGCATTATTTGCAGTTTTGGGGATTGGGCTGATCATTCAAACAAGCTCCCTCATTTTTAATGGATTACAAGTCCTATCGATTGCTTTTTTATTTTATCTTGGGGTTCAGTCGCTGAGAAATACAGACCAAATTGATTTTGAAGATACATCAGTAAAAAGTGGGGTCACTTCGTTTGCCCAAGGTTTTGCCATCTCAATACTTAACCCCAAAATCTTTATCTGGTTTGTTGCTATTTACTCTCAATTCATGTCGATAGATAATAATTTAACTCTAAATGCTACACTAGTTATTACAGCTGGAATTGTTGATACTCTCTGGTATGTACTTCTCGTTTATTTGGTGACCACCGGAATGATATTTGAACTAATAAAAAGTAATTACCGTTTTATACATAAGTTCATTGGAATTTTGTTTATAATTTTATCTGTTGGTCTAGGTTTAAATGTACTGGTCAATTTCACGCTTTAAATAATGAGGTAAATTTTCGTAATGGCTTTCATTTTTATTGGTCTTGCAATTTACGTACTTCCTATTCTTGTATTTCACTACACCATTAATAAGTATGATAATGAGCTCGATGGAATGCCATTTACAGCGCAGGAGCTTGGCCAAGATATATTGAATGATTTTGAAATAAAAAACGTCGATATTGAGCCAACAGAAATCGGTGACCATTACGACCCTGATAGAAAAAAAATCAGAATAAAAAAATATAGGTTAAACCGTAAAAGCCTTACTGCTCTATCGATTATAACGCATGAGATTGGCCATGCCATTCAAGATAAAGAGGGATATGAGCCCTTATCAAGACGTCAAAAAATCATTAAAAGTACGACGTGGATATCAAGACTTGCAGGCGGTATAATGTATATCGGTATTGGGCCCATCATTGCAACTGGTTTGATACCACTCATTAAAATTGCTGGGGTCCTCGTTGCGCTTAGTATAATTATAAATGTCGTTTTACATCTCATTACTCTGGATGTTGAATTTGATGCCAGCTATAAGAGGGCGCTACCAATTCTTAAGGAGAAAATACCGAGTGAGTACCATAGGGCTTGTAATACGGTCCTGACCGCCGCTGCATTTACCTATGTTGTTGGGTCACTGGCAAGTTTTCTGAGTTTGAGATATGCATGGCCAATTATAAGAAAAATTTTAAGATAAAAAGCGATTATGCTTTTTTAACGTTATCAGACATCGATTTACCTTGTTGAATAGCATATTCCTGCAAGTCAGCCACTTTATCAGTCTCATCAACAATCTCATCCCCCAATATTGTCTCAATAACATCTTCCATAGTTATGATGCCAGCAACCCCATTATATTCGTCAATGACAAGAGCAATATGCTCGTGGTTTTTAATAAAATCATTGAACATTTTTAGCATATTGTGGGTTTCTGGCACTGTGATAATATTTCTCTTGAAGTCCTTCAGCTGTTTATGATTTTCATCATCAAGTAAGTGCTCTAAGACCTCGTCTTTTAAAACATAACCAATGATATTTTCTGACTCTTTGCTCTCTTCAAGTAAAATTCGACTAAAAATTAGCTCTTCTTGAAGCTCATAAAATTCGTTCGCATACATATCTGCTGGCTCTGATACGATTACAGATCTTGGTGTCATTACATCTTTAACTTGAACAGTTTTGAAATGAAGCAGGTTATAAATAAGCTTGCTTTCAACTTCATCTAGCTCTCCTTCGCTCGATCCTATATCGGCCATAGCTAGAAAATCGGCCCTTGAAAAGATCTCTTTATTATCATTATTTTTCATTAGGAACTTTTTCGTATAAACCTGCAAAAACCAAATTACAGGCATAAGTAAAATTAGAAGAAACTGAACACTTTTTGCCGTGAAAGGGGCAAGTCTTTTCCAGTTATTCGCTCCTATTGTTTTTGGCGTTATTTCTGAGAAGACAAGGATTGCAAAGGTCATCGCTATTGGGACAAATAGGGCTGTTACCGTGATATGGTTTGGCCAAAGTTTGGACGCTTCTTTCCCAACACCAATCGCGCAAAATGTATTGGCAATCGTATTTAGCGTTAAAATTGCTGATAATGGTTTATCAATATTATTTTTGAATTCGTTAAGAAGCTTACCTGTTCGCGTGCCCTCATTTAATTTCGCTTGTGTGTAAGAAGGTGTAGTACTCAGAAGGGCAGCTTCGAGCATAGAACAGAAAAAAGATATTCCTATTGCAGCAATCAAATAAACTATTAAGGCTGTATACATTTATTTGATAGTTAAACTTTCTGCTTATTATAAGAAAAAGATTTCATCCAATGCATTTTAACCAAATTTAATTTAGATTCAATAATAATAATTTTAAATTTACTTTTCGAGATGTTAGCTACTTATAAATATCATAGATAATTTTATTAAATTCTTCAGGTTCTTCAAATTGAACCCAGTGACCTGTATTATCAATAACATGACAATTTACCTCAGGAATGAGCTCTTTCATCCTATCTTTAGCATTATCAATTCCATTGATTAGAGTCACATCAAACTCACCCCAAATAATATCAATGGGCTTGTCAACCCCCAATAATCTAGCTGGCAGATCGTGAGTTGCAACAATATCAAGGCTGCGTACCTTACCTCCGCGTGTATTAAGAGTCTGAACTGTGATCGCCAAATCATCAATCTTTTCATCTTTGTGTAACATCATGACTGATAAGTTAAAACGTTGTGCCTCAAATAATTCTTCCTTCGAATTTACTTCTCTCCAACTTTTCATCTTTGGTCGCTTAAATGGCATATTACCTGTTCTATTATATCCAACGAGCGTTAATCGTAAGACTTTCTCACGGACAAATTCCATCATATGAGATCCAATGGCAGAGCCAAATGAGAATCCTACTATATTGTATTGTTCATCAGGTAATAATTCGTCGAGTGCATCCACCAATATTTGTGCGTATTGATCTAGCGTTGGAAGATATGGTAATAATTCAGACTCACCAAAGCCCGGCATATCGGGAACTACTATTCGAAATTTTTTTGATAGTTCGTATATATTGTTTAACCAGTGCATCCATGACCCATACCCACCGTGCAGCATAACTAATATCGGACCAACCTCGCCCCATTGACGGAATGAAATTTCAGTGTTCTCATTCGTTTTTATAAAAACCTGTGAGGAGGCATCTTTTAGTGACTGAATTTTTTGATTGTAATCTAGCTCTATCATATGAATTACATAAACAATTTATTTATTATTGTATAGAATAATATGGTAAATTATATTCGAATAGTCACATCACTTACCCATTGAGGATAAAATTCGTTACCCTGCATTGCACAGCAAGTATTTCAGATACTATTTTCTTGGCATGGCGCCATCTATGCAAGCAGTGTGGATCACGCGACTCGTAATGAGCTGGATTGCCTGGGATCTTACCGGTTCAAGTGCTTATGTTGGTTTGCTGTCTTTTTTCTTGTTCGTACCATACATCACAACAATACCTTTTTTTGGGGTACTATTAGACCGGATCGAACCTCTTAGAACTGCTATCATAGCTCAGATAATACAAGCATTGGCGGCATTCACTATTTTTATAATGCACATTACAGATAGCCTATCCATATTTTCATTGTGCACAGTAGCTGTAATAATTGGTACAGCAAATAGTGCACAAGGCTCCGCTAGGCAGACAATCGTACCTCGCATTGTTGATAAACCAACAATTGCAAATGCAGTTGCCTTCAATGCAATGAACTTTCAAATTGCAAGAATTATTGGACCAAGCGTTGGAGGTATCCTCATTGGTTTAATTGGAACGAAATATACCATCTTGTTTTCTTCATTCTTTTTCCTGCCAGCATTGATAACCCTGCCGATGATTGTGTTAACACCGAAACAAGGTGAAAGTATAAAGAAAGAGTCAAACTTTATTTCAGAATTGATAGATGGAGCTAGATTTGCGCACAGAAATGCTGTTATTTTTGAATGCATAATTTTAACATTTATATCATCGGTCATTATTCGCGGTTGCCATGAATTACTTCCCGCATTGGCTGATGGCAAATTCAATATGGGTGTTGAGGGTCTTGGTCAAATTATGGCTGCAGCTGGAGCCGGGGCTTTAATTTCTTCATTTTTAATTGCATCAAGGAAAAAAACATACAATGATAATGGGATTCCAATGATTGCAAGGATTTCCCTTATTTTAGGTTTATTATTTGTTACGATACTTGGCTATGTTGATAATTGGTATTTAGCGATTCTAGCCGCCTTTATAAGTGGAGCATGCGTTACAAATGTTGCTATCGATATGCAATCAACTGTGCAAATGCAACTAACCGATACTTACAGGGCCAGAGTCGCAAGTCTTTGGCTTGCAACCGCTATTGGTGGTAGTGGTCTTGGCTCAATATTGAATGGAATATTTTCCGATATATTTGGAATTACTGAGACATTTATTTTTGTCGGGCTTATCGGAGTATTGGCAGTAATCTTGACTCAAGCATGGTTACATACAAAAAATAGGGAAATTGGAGTATGATGATCGCCAACAAAATCAAGCAAAATGCTCCAATGTCTGTATTATTCACTATGTTGTTTGCTGGGCAAATTGCCTCTACAATTTTCTTACCCGGCCTTCCATCAATTGCCGCTGAATTAAATATTCCAAGATCAATTGTTCAAACAATGGTGCCTGTTTATCTCGCGGCATTTGCTTCGACCCAACTAATAATTGGACCGCTATCTGATAAATTTGGAAGAAAACCAATTGTTTTGTTGGGAATATTGCTTTTTACGATTGCAAGTTACTTATGCGCCAATGCAGATGATATTCACACTCTCTTGCTTTGTCGGGTTGCACAGGCCACGGGGGCATGTTCCACTCTAGTAATTAGCAGAGCAATAATTAGAGATACCTCAGAAGGCTTAGCTGCTGCAAAAGCAATGTCCTATGTTGCAATCGCTATGGCAATTGGACCTATACTGGCCCCCTTTATTGGTGGTTTTTTAACAGGTTGGTTTGATTGGAGAGCTACATTCCTTTTCACCTCACTTACGGGTTTGATTGTTTTAGTTCTTATTTTCTTCAATTTGAAAGAAACGCTACCAAAAGAGATGCGAGATCCACCAAAAATAACAACTCTTCTAACTAACTACAGAGATTTACTAAAGAATGTAAAATTTACGTCCTACAGTATGATCGTAGCATTTGCAAGTGGGGCCATGCAGGCATACGTCGTAGCGTCTCCAATCATTTTTATTGTTATTATGGGTGTTTCTCCTGAAGTTTTTGGTTTTTATGTCATGATTATGCCATCTCTTTTTGTTCTTGCCACTTTCATTTCAAGAAAGATGTTGGATTACATTACTGTTGACCAAATTGTAATTATTGGTGGACTCTTTAGCTGCTCAGGTGGGGTTCTGCAGTTATTTTTCGGAATAAGTGAGGTGCAAACACCTCTTCCCGTTCTGATTGCATTTGCAATTTCGAATTTCGGTACAGGACTATTGCTTGGAAATTGCTATGCAGCGGCACTCAATTCGGTGAAACCAGAAGTTGCAGGCTCAGCATCTGCCTTGGGAGGGTTTCTTCACTTTGGTTGGGGTGCCTTGATAACCATCACCCTTGCTAATATTCATATGACATCATCATTTGTTTTTAGCATCGCTCAGCTAACGACAACAACTCTTGCTTTAATAACAATTATCGTATTAAATTTTGTATTCGTTAAATCTTCATGAAAATTAGATGAATATATTTAATAGCTACCAGAATACTGAGCCAAAGTTTAGAACAATAACTACACTCATTATGCCACTCGTGATGGTATCTGTCATAATGGCTGAGTGGTCAGGGTCTTATATTTCTTATGTAATATCGGCTCTCTTAATTTTGTTATACCTCTCAATGTCTCTGAATGATCTGTCCCTATCGAGAAAATTATTTATAGCCCTTGGCTCTATTTTGACTATAGTTTCTATTCTTGTATTACCTGACTGGACCAAGGTATCTCTAGAAGCTCTTACAAAATCAACTTTTGTAGCAACCTTTTTTTTATCGCTTTGCTGTTTGAGGAAAGCTGCCTCATCGTCACCCGCAATGGAAAAGTGTGGGCGGTACCTGGCTGAACAAAAAACTTCAATAAGATACCTTACATTAACGTTCGGGGGGCATATGTTTGGTGTTATACTCAGTTTTGGCTCGATTTCTTTACTTGGTAGCCTGGCTGAGAAAGGCAGTAGTGAGATAAAAGACCCCGACTCTCGCGCATTAAATAGAAAGGCAATGCTTCTGGCGGTTCAACGTGGTTTCGTGGCCATGACATGTTGGTCTCCCCTAACATTCTCAATAGCCATAACAACGTCCGTTATTCCAAATACGACATGGACTGGCGCTGCTCTATCTTGCATTATTAGCGCTCTAATTCTGATAACTGTTGGCTGGTTTCTTGACTATGTAGCGACTCGAAAGGTTAAATCGAGAATGCAAATCCCAGACCTGAAAACTTCAGGAACGTGGCACACTTTGATACCATTAGCTTTTATTTTTATCACTCTATTGGGTATTATCTTTACTCTCATGAACTATACGAATCTTAATGCGGTACCAGTTGTTATGTTCGTTGTGCCTATTTACAGTATAATTTGGATTGCATATCAGAATACAGGTAACACAAAGAAAATAATTTATAACACGGCACATAGAGTTGATGAGTTTATCAATGAAGATATATATAATTACAAGCAAGAGCTTATTGTGCTGATAATGGCTGCATTTATTGGGATAATGGGATCGAGCTTAATTAATCACTTTGCGGGAGAGAGCATAAGTTTTTTAAACGGCATACCAGCTCCCATAATACTCATTGCTATTGTATGGATTATGCCCGTATGTGGACAAATTGGAATGAATCCCATACTTGCTGTTTATATGATTGGACCATTAATTCCATCTGCAGAAATAATGGGGATCCCTCCAAATAGTATCATTGTAGCTCTGTGTGCGGGCTGGGCAATAACAGGGATAAGTTCGCCTTTTACAGCATCAACTTTATTGATCGCTAAATTAGGCCGTGTGACACCGCATTATGCGGGCTTGAACTGGAACGGTTTATTTACAATTATTGGTGGCGTGCTATTATCAATATGGGTTATAATCGCAAACAAATTTGTTGTTATTTAATGGATTTTATATTTACTTACAAATGGTACATTCTGGGCGCAATATTGGGGATTATTCATTTATCATTATTTCTCTATAAAGGAAAAGGGGAAATTCCAGGACCAGTGCAATTCTTATTATATGGTGCGATCCTTGGAGCTCTTGTCTATGGATGGCTAATATCAATTATCGTTAAGTATTTTTTTTAAAGGAGTAATGCATGAAATACCCTCCAGTTCACATAAAAGATGTTCCAATATCAAAAATGGAAGAAAAAAACGGGTGGAACATATCTGAATTCAGACTACCAATAACAGGTGAGTCGGGATCGTCGACAACTGTTTTTCACTCAATATTCAAACCAGGTTCTACTCACAGCAAACATCTACACTCTCGATGCCCAGAGATAGCGATGTATCTCAAAGGGCATGGGGTTGTGGGACAAGGCAGTGAGAGAACAAATGTAAGAGCTGGACATTTTAGAGTTATGCCAAAAAACTCAGAACACTTCTTCCACAATGAAACAACTGACTCAGATGCTGAAGTTATTGGATTTTACATTGGCGCAAAAGATGTAGAAGATACGGGTTATGAATACTGCGGTCCTGTCACAGAAGAGGATTTGAAAAAAGAAAGGACTGGTTTCAATGAGGGTATATTAGTCCATATTGACGACATAGAGCCCGAAAAGATGGATGAAGGTGATGGATGGTCAATAACAGATTTTCGCCTTCCGATAAGTAAAAAAAATGGCTCAACTACGACAGTCTTTAATGCTAAATTTATGCCAGGTGCAATTCATAAAAAACATATGCATACAAATTGTGAGGAAATTTATTATATTATATCAGGCAAGGGTATTGCAGGGGCTGGTGGTGAACAAACATATATTGAAGCTGGACATTTTCATTATATACCTCAAGGTGTCGAGCATTGGCTTTACAACACGAGTGAAACTGACCCAATTCATGCTGTTGGTTTGTATATTGGATCAGGAAGCGTCGAAGAAACTGGATACGTCTATCTGGGGGACGTCACGAGTGAAGATTTGATAATATAAAAGCTAGATTAGGGAGATAAAATGAGATTTGTATATTTTAATGACTTCAGATTAGGCGTTTTAAAGAGAGACAGCGTTGTTGATATTACTGAACAATTATCCGATATACCGGTGAGAGATAACAGAGACCTGATTAATGGTTTAATAGAAAATTATGACAAGTATAAAGCTTCTTTGGAACAATTTGTAGCAGCAAACGATGGTATTCCAAGTAATGAGGTACAATTAAGGAGTCCTTGCCCACGTCCAAATAATATTGATTGTATGGCTGTAAATTATATGGAAGATGGCACAAGGTCTGAGCCTGCTCCAATCAATGCTTTCCATAAGGCAACAAATACAGTTATCGGTAACGGAGATACAATGGAGTTAACCGACATACCGGCATCAATATTTGAGGGAGAAGCTGAGCTCGCACTGATTATAGGAAAGAGGGCAGAAAATGTCAGCGAAGAGAACGCAATGGATTATGTTTTCGGCTACACAAATATAATTGATGGATCTGCAAGAGGCCTTATTGCATCAAACTTTTTCTTTCAAATGAAATCACGAGCAACATATACACCAATTGGACCATGTTTAGTTACCAAAGATGAAATAGATGATCCTCAAAACCTACAAATAGTTCTAAGAAATAACGGTGTGGTAATGCAAAACTTTAATACAGACGATATGGCACATAAGATTCCAAAATGTATTTCATGGTTAAGCTCAATACATGCATTAGAGCCTGGAGATATAGTAGCTACAGGTACGAACCATCGAGGGCTTAATCCATTCATGGATGGTGATAAAATTGAATTAGAAATTGAGCAAATTGGAACTCTAAATTTTAATGTTAGAGATCCCCTGAAAAGAACTTGGGAACGAGTTACCAGAAAAACCCATATTGAAGATCGAGGACTTGAAGGTGCTCACACGCCTCAGCTAACAGGAAAGTACGCCAAAGGCGAGACTACAAAAGCATCCAATGAAAAAGACAGGAAGCTGACAAGTATTTAATATTATTCTATATCAAACAACTTTAGTGCGGTCTGTCCGACAACATTTTTCTTTTGTGCATCAGTCAAGTTACTATCTACAATGTGTTGAACTGGGAAATACTCCGCCATGTCATATGGATAGTCTGTTCCCAGCACAACGTGGTCATCCCCATAATTATTGACCAGATACTCGAGCTGCTCATGCGTGAACACAGTTGTATCAAAATACAACTTCTTCAAATAACTAGTTGGAGGATTAGGTAAATCACCATAAGAGTCCTTCCGTGCTCCCCATGAATGGTCAATTCGACCGGAGTACGCAGGTAAAAATCCTCCCCCGTGAACTCCTAATATTTTTAGATTTTTGTATCTTTCAAGAAGTCCGTTAAAAATTATATAATGTAAGGCAACTGTCGTATCTAATGGGTTGCCAATTACATTAGTAAAGTAGTAATTTCCAAATCTCTTCCCATGAGAAAAACCTAATGGGTGTAGCATTACTGCAAGATCATATTCTTCAACTTTTGCCCAGAATTTATCTAATGAGTCATCAGATATTTCCATGCCATTTACATTTGTCAGGATCTGTAAACCCTTGAGATTTGTCTCTTTCTTTATGTAATCAAGTGTATCTAAAGCTATATCCAACTCTTGTAATGGAACAGTTCCAAGACCTACAAATTTGTCCGGGTGGGCATCAACCCACTTCATCATGCCATCATTAACAATTCGCGATACTTTATTCGCGTCCTCTCCTCTTGCCATATAGTAGCATTGGTTCGGAACAGAAGCGATAACCTGTTTATCAATACCTTGCGTTTCTAAAACTTGAAGACGGTCCGGAATGCTGGATAATGCAACCGTCCTATCAGTATCCTGAATCTGTTGAATTTCAAGTGTCTCTGGACTGGAGTCATGTACAAATGGAATGTCCCCCAAATTGTATAAGGGGCTAATAAAATCATGAGCTTCCGGTATTAGAACATGGGCGTGAGTATCGATTACAATTGAGTCCATATCTATTTTACGGGTAGATACGTTCCTTGCTGAAGTTGGACCATACCTGTTTGGACTATCACCTAGTTTAGGTGTATCAATTACACTGTGAGACATTTTGATTACCTTTAAAAATTCAATTATGTTATAAGTTTGATACATATTATCTAAAAGAGAAATAAAGGGAAATGAAAAAAAATATTTTGCATGATAAATCAATTGAAGAATTTCATACTGATTTATTATCTGGCAAAACTTCAATATTTGAAGTTGCTGAAGAAGTGGTAGAAAATTATAATCAAAGTGAAGCCAGCAAGAGTGCATTTGTAGAATTTAATAATGAAGAGATTGAGAAATTAGCCTCTACAATTAGCAGAATTGATAGCACTCATTTTACATTTCTTGGGGTTCCTGTATCAATAAAAGATCTTTACGGTGTCAATGGTTATAAGACAAGAGCTGGAACTCCAAAAGAGCTCCCAAGTAAGTGGGAAGTGCAAGGGCCAATTATCAATACCCTGACATCTCATCACTCTCTAATTACAGGAAAAACACATACCGTTGAATTTGCCTTTGGTGGCATTGGGATGAACCCACATTGGGGAACGCCAATAAATCCTTGGGATGAGACAGAGCATCGAGTCCCAGGTGGTTCTAGCTCAGGCGCTGGTGTGAGTTTGTGTACAGGAACTGCCGCCCTTGCATTAGGCACTGATACTGCTGGCTCTGTGAGAATACCAGCTTCTGTGACTGGAAATGTGGGACTGAAAACAACAAAAAATAGATGGTCGACAGAAGGAATTGTTCCGCTGAGTAGCAGCTTTGATACACCAGGCATACTAACCCATACAGTAGATGACTGCATCTATGCCTTTAAAGAACTCGATAAAACAAGTTTATATAACAATAAAGACAAAGAGCTTAACGTTGACCCTGGTATTGATTTCACTTTTACAACATACGATTGGTTCTTCAATAAATGTGATGACCAAATAAGCAGTGAGATAAATGCTGCAATCAAAAAGATTGAGGGAATTGGTAAGTATAAGAAAGTAAATGAACTAAATGAAATTGACAATTCATACAACTTATTTACGAAAGGCGGCCTAGCAGCAGCTGAGTTTGCAGCATTTATAAATGGTGAGATGAGGGATCTAAAAGCGACCTTAGATCCTAATGTGGCCTTTCGTATCAAAGGTATGGACTCATTTACAGCGATGGAGTATTTAGAACGAAAAAATGATCTTGAAACAATGAGTCACTCAATCAATAAAAAGTTTGAAGAATTTGATATAATTATAACACCAACTGTCCCAATAACAGCGCCAATAACATCATATTTAGAAGACTCAAAGAAATACTCAGAGGCTAATGGTTTAATGCTCCGAAATACTTCACCTGTAAATCTTCTTGGCTTATGTGCGATAACAATCCCTGTAGCACTTGATGGAAGTGGAATACCAATCGGGGTACAATTGATAGCGCCAGCATTTCATGAAATGAAATTACTCTCAATAGCTCTAAGAATTGAGAATTCGCTCGGTAATAAGTATAAAAATTTGATATAATGGGACCAATTTTATATCTTATCTTCAACAAATTGGATTATATCATCCGAAATATCGGGTCTTATATTCAACCAAAGTTTCCAAGAAAGCGCAGCTTGATTCAATAACATTGGTACGCCATTTAAAATTTGACATCCGCGACTCTTCGCATCAATTAATAGTTTTGTTTCTAATGGATTATAGACCAGATCAATAACCGATAAGCCTTGCTGCATTGAGGAAAAGTCTAGTGTAAAATCATTTTTGCCCTTCATTCCTTGACTCGTGCAGTTTATAATTAGATTAAACTGTGAGATACTATCATTTAATTTCTGCCAGTCCATATAGCGGATCTTATCATTAAAAACCTTTTCTAGTGATGCGAGGCGATCCGATGATCTATTTGTTACTGTAATCTGACCCGTTGATTTCGTCAAAAAAGAATAAATTACAGCTCTTGATGCCCCGCCGGCACCAATTACCAAAACATTCATATTACTGAAATCAAGATCTCTATTGAATGCTGCAAGACCATTCATAAATCCATCAGCGTCCGTGTTATACCCAACAAGCTTTTTATTCTCCACAGTGATACAATTTATGGCCCCAATTACCCTCGCACTATCACTGACCTCGTCCATATAATCAAATACCCGGACTTTATGCGGTATTGTCACGTTCAGGCCTCTGTACAGATGTACTTTATCACAAAATAAACGATCAAGACCAACATCATCTACTTCAAGTATTTCATAAGATCCAGATATCCTGTGTAGTTTAAGCCAATATTCATGTATTTGTGGGGACAACGTGTGGGATAATGGATAACCAATAATACCTAACTTTAAATTATTTTCATCTATGGAATTCATACTCTTATGCTTATTTTTTTGTTTATGTATATTAAATATAATATATTTATACTTTATAAATATGTTTAAACGAAATGGAATAGATATGAATTTTTTCAAAAGTCTTTTTAAAAATAATACCCCCAAACCGGAAACTCAATCATTTCAGGCAAGTAATCTCCAAACTGCAATATCAAAAATATTAGTGAGAACTGCAAAAATTGATGATGAATTTCATATTCTGGAAGAGAAAAAAATATTAGAATTATTGCAATCATATTTTGCGCTCAATGCCGATGATGCTCAATCGCTAATGGAAATAGCAATCAAAGAGGAGGAAAATGCCACTGATCTATACGCATATACAAATGTGATTAAGAAAGAGCTTACCCTGAATGAAAGAAAAAAAATTATTGAAATGATGTGGCAAATTATCACAACAGATGAAAACTTTGATCCTTATGAAAATAACCTTGTTTGGCGAGTCGCCGAATTAATTGGAATAGGTACGCGTGAAAGGGTTCAAATCAAAAAAAATTACTTAAGCAAGATATGAGTAATCAGGTACTTATTATACTTCACCAAGCAACATCTACCCCGGGTAGAATTGGGACATTGCTAAAATCAAGAGGGTATAATTTGATTATTAAGAGACCAGCTCTTGGAGATAAATTGCCTGATACTCTCGAGGGTGATTATGCAGCCGCCATAATGTTTGGCGGTCCGATGAGTGCCAATGATAAAGATGACTTTATTCGTTACGAGAAAGATTGGATCCAGCTCCCACTAAGAGAAGATATCCCATTTCTTGGTATTTGTCTTGGAGCGCAATTATTGGCTTGCAGTATTGGGGGGTCTATAAAGATAAAAGATCATGTTGAAATAGGTTACTACCCAATAAGACCAACTGCGTATGGGGAAAAAATTATTGATTGGCCACCCTTTGTTCATCAATGGCATCGTGAATGGATGCAACCACCAGAGGATGCGAAAATATTAGCTATCGGCCAAGGTGAAGAACCGCAAGCTTTTCAATACTCCAAACGTGCCTATGGCATACAGTTTCACAGTGAACTCACACTGGCTATGGTGAATCGATGGCTGGTGAAAGCTGAGCATAGACTCACACTGAATGGAGCGCAGCAGAGAGAAAAGCATTTTGAGGGCCGGTATATGCATGATAATCATGTAAAAACTTGGCTTAACAATTTTTTTGATTTATTATTAAAATAATACATTTGGCAGATTGAAAGGAATGAGTTATGAAGACAGCAAGTTCAGAACTTGAAGCGGCCAATAAGATGGTCGCAAAAATAGATGTCACAGAGGGCATCGAAAAGCACAAAGAGGGTAAATCAGTCTTTATTGATGTTCGGGATGGCTTAGAAATCAATAAATCGGGAACAATAAAAGGTGCACTTAGGATCCCTCGAGGCTTCATTGAGTTTGCCGCAGATCCAAGCACACCTCACCACAACGAAAATCTTCAAAAAGATGCTGATATAGTACTTGTTTGTGGTGCAGGGGGTATGGCAGCTTTGACCGGTCGGACCCTTATTGAAATGGGATATGAGTCTGTATCAAATGTTGGTGGTTTTTCTTCCTGGAAAGATGGGGGCGGGCCAGTAGAAGAATAGGTAGTATTTTGCATCGATTTTTTTAAAATGAAGTTTTGATAGGGATTTATCATGACTAAATATACGTGTGAAGAATGTGGAATGAGTGTCGGTTCTATGACATGCGGTCAATGTGACCAAGAGCTGACACATAGTACAATTGTGAAGCCAGATGGAAGTAATGTTCATATAGCAGAATGCCCTGAAGGCCATGGAAAAATAAAGTCTCCGATGTGCTGTGGGCAGGATATGACTTGTAAGGTTTAATCAGCATATATTAGAAATTACTATATCTAATTTTATAGTTCAATATCCCGAATGCCACTTGTGTAAACCTAAGTCAGCTTCAGAAAATCTCTCCTTACCCATAAATTGCTGATGCCAATAAGGGTAGAGTAAATTTGGTCTACTTACCTCGTTAAGCTTACCCAATTCCTCATCTGTCAGAATAAGATCAGATGCGGGTATATTCTCTTTGAACTGCTCTTCGTTTCTTCCACCAACAGTCAATGAAGCAACAGTTGGTCGACTCAATAACCAAGCGAGTGACACTTGTGATGGTGGTATCGATCTTTGCTGAGATATTTCAATGATAACATCAATTATATCATATAGTTTTTCTTCGTCGTAAATCGGAGGGTTTTTCCATTTTCTCTCAAAATGTCTTGAGCCAGATGGACCAGATTCACCTCTTCTAAACTTGCCAGTTAACAAACCTCCAGCAAGTGGACTCCAGACAATTGTACCAATTTTCTCGGATATACCGATAGGAATTAACTCATTTTCAGCCTCTCTTGCTTGTAAAGAGTAATGTATTTGTTGGCATATGAATCTTTGTCGGTGACTCTTATCGGCTGCAGCCAGTGCTTTCATTAGATGCCATCCTGAAAAATTAGAGCAGCCAATATATCTAACCTTACCTTTTCGAACTAAGCTGTCAAAAGCTTCTGCGATCTCATCTATTGGGGTCATTCCATCCCACTTATGTGCTAGGTATACATCTAGTCTATCTGTCTGTAACCTTTTCAAGCTTGCTTCACAAGCCGATATTATGTGGTGCCTAGAAAGACCGAGATCATTTGGGCCATCTCCCATGGGATTCCAAACTTTAGAGGCAATAATAAGGTTATCCCTCTTCCCTTTTATTGCTTCACCAAGGATTTCTTCTGATGCCCCTTTTGCATAACCGTCAGATGTATCAATAAAATTTATTCCTTCATCGATACAAAAATCAATATTCCTTTTTGCCTCTTTTATCCCAAGCGAAAAAAGGGGTTGAGATGGGTCACCTTTCCCATAATTCATCGTACCAATTGATAAATTAGATACTTTAAGCCCTGAATTCCCCAACAAATTATACTTCATTTTATATTCCCTTTCATTAAATCAACGTACAGCATTGATCAAATATTCCATTCAATTAAATACTATTATACTTTTTTAAGACTTGTAAAGATTTATGGCTCGTGAATATCTTCTTCTTGGATAACACCTGGGTCATCCGGGACAGCTATTTCTTCGGAAATTACAGTTTCTTTTATCTCTTTATTTTTTTTATCTACTTTACCTGATTTAATTTTGCTATCTTTTTCTTCAACTATTTCTGTGACCTCAATAATGTCATCTTCCACATTATTTTCTTGCAACTCTTGGGATAGTCTATTGCCCTGAAGCATCTTACTTCTCATAAAATTGCTTATGTAATTGTTATCTATATCTAGTGTTTTTATTCTATGATCACCCCATTCGAAAGACTTAATTTCGCCTGTATCAGGTATGCACGGTAGCCAAACATCTGATGAGAAATCATCTGCACTCCAGTTTGTGTCATATCGAGCATTCATTGCTTTTCTCATCCAATCCCGAGATTTTGCATTCCCCTTAAATAAATGTGAGTCAATTTCAGCTAAGAGTTCATAAATTCTCCTGCTTGTATTTTCATTAATATATTTCTCAATAACTTGTTTTGCCTTATCAAAATTTTTCACGTCAATATATGCTCTGCATAAAGCAACATCCCCCTCTATACCCGAAATTTTTGTTTTCTTAATTAATCCTTCAATTTTCTCAACTCTTTGTTTTGGTGAGGCGCCTGGATTCACATAACTTAAAAGATAAGCAAGGTCCTCGTGTTGTATTGACTTCCATGTATCAGTAATAATCTTCTCTGCTCTAGCTCTCTCTCCTTGCTCAGATAAAATACGTGCGGCAGTAATCACAGCAATAATCTGACTTTTATTTAGTTTAATTGCATCTAACGCCAAACTTAATGCCTCTGATGGGTTCTGCTCCTCAAGTAAAAGTGCGTGCGAAGTTAAAATAATCGATTTATGTAAATTATATTTTTTTCGGGAAATCAATTTATGAGCTAGCATCTTATCAAGAACCTCGCTAGCACTTTTCCAATTTTGAGTAACTAGGTAGCATTTCAATAGCTCGTCAATAACCCATGGCTCGGCACTATTATATGTCTCGGCATCTTTTAATAGCTCAATTGATTTTTGCGGATTTTTTGAATTCTTTGAGAGAGTATACAGTCCCCTGTAACTGAGCATCTTTGTGGTTTCAATCTTTCCCATTTGCTGGAAAATTTTATTGAGTGCAACATTATCCTTCTTTAAGCTTGCGTTTTGTGCTTTTAGTAACATGACCATAATATCTGATGTATTTTTCTTTATCCTATCGATTTTTTTTATTTCAATCTCAGCGGCATTTATATTACCCGCTGACGCATGAACAAGTCCCTTCATTATTGCATTCTGCACCTTTTCATTGGATCGTGCTTCTTTAATCAACTGTATTTTTCTTGGTAACTGATAAATATAGGAAAAAGATAACCATAATAATATTGACAATACAATTATCGCTACCGATGAAATGATGAAAAATAGCGGAGAAATTTTTACTTCATAATCACCAAGTATAAAGAGGACTTCCCCAGAAAAAGAGGCGAGCCAATTAAAAGAATATATCATTGCGATTATTGCAAATAATATCGTAAATATTTTAATCATTTTAACACGGTGCCATGCATAAATTAACTTAGATCATATATTTCTTTTAAATGTTTTATTTCATTTAAATACAAGGTTCGATTATTAATATTAGTAAGTAATGCTTCGGCATCACTATCGAAATTTAGGCCTTTTATTGTATCTACGACCTCGTCAAGATTATCATTATAAATATTTGCCTTAATTACCTCAATTACAGCATATTCTAAAGTCTTATTTTTTTTCTTTATAGAAATTTGATTTTCTAAAATACCAAAAATTTTTGACCTTATACCGCTATCTCCTCTGTAGAGAATAATATCTTCTTCGAGCAATAATTCTAACTCAAACACTAACTCATTGGGTGTAGGAATAGTTTTATCTGATAGTTCCATCAGATTACTGAAGGCTTCAACATCATTATCAATACTTATCAGCAGGTCGACTTCGTTTCGAAAATCTTTTTTACCAGCAACATTCTTTTCAATTCTATCTATAACTATCGCTGCAATATTCTTTTTATTCTTATCACTCTCTAAATTATTCCTCGGTTCATTTTCCTTTGATTCAAAAAATTTTTCTTGCGTTTCATCCAAAATCACCTCAGAGTTTATTGATTTCCCCAATAATTGAATGTTATCCATATAGATCTCTTCGGTGCGTAATGTGTTGTCTTGTAATTTTAATTTTTTCTGATTTTCAGAATTGATATATTGCATAAGTTGATTATTTGTATTTGAAATAATGTCATTTTTTTCTGAAATCACCTTAAGCATTTCGCTTAACTCTATCATCTGAGACTCTAATCTGAGTAATGCCTGATCTTTTCTTTCAAGATCCAAAAGTAATTGATTATTGTTACTTATTTGAGTCTCAATTTTATCAATTTTTTTATTTTGTTCAGAAATAACCTCATTTTTCAAAATCGTGAAGTTAGCCAGATCCGGGTTTGATTTTAAAAAGAGGTAAGACGGTAATGCAAAAATTAGAAGAAATCCCAAGCCAATAAGGAACTTCCTATTTAATTTAATCTTTGAGAATATAAATCTCTTCGAGGCTGCCTTGGATTTGGACCCACTACCCTCTTGTTGATCTATGGTAACTTTTGGTTTTATCTGTTTTTTTCGAGTATTAGCATTCATGAAATACAAAAAATTATCTTACAATAAATCTAAAATCGCATCTTCTGTTGGCTCAGTCAGAATTTTTGATTGAATCCCTTCAGCTTGGAGCATGGATGCAATATTCTTTGATATACAATATGCCATAATTATTGACGTTTTATTACCTAAATTATATTTCTTTAAGGCCTCCAAAAAAATTGCTGCAGTTCTAAGTGAAAAAATTATAACAGATATTTGTTTACCTGAATTAAACTCTTTTAGTGCTTCCTTATTAAAGAAAATCTTTTCCCTTGCAGTATATGCAACAGAATCATCAATTTCGATGTTTCCACCTCGAAAAATTGATTTAAAATCAACTGTGACATCACGACCTCTCAGGTACAATATCTTACTATCATTAATTGAAGTATATGACCTAAGTGCATTTAACAAATCATTCACGCTTTCATGAAAAATATATTCATTATCGGGAGCAAACTCTTTGACTTCAGCGTAGGTTGATCTACCGCAGGCATGAACTTTTTTTTTTGAGAATGTTGGGTTTTTATTGACCAGCGATCTTACCGCATGCCTACTGGTAAACAAAACCCGGTCATAGTTTGAGAAATTTATATTTCTTTTCTTATATAAGATCTCAAGAAGTGGATTTATTAAGCACTCAACCCCGCGTAACTCAAAGTAATCTTGCATCCGTTTTGAGTCTGCTAATGGTCTTGTAATAATGAGCTTCATATTATGTTATTAACTATTGACTGTCCTCTTAAGTGACTTATCATAATATTCTAACAGTCTTCTTCCAATATCTCCAGCTATATCCATAACAGTATCTCTTTGAGCATATTCTTTGACATTATGATGAAGGGTACCATCATCATTTGATATCATGGAGTTAATTGTGATTTTTCCATCATCGTCGAAATTAGCAAAAGCCGCAATTGGCTGAAAACATGAACCACCAAAATTTTGAAGAACCATTCTTTCAGCAAGAATACATGTAAATGACTCAATATGATTTAAATCGCTTATGATTTCCATAATCTCCTTATCGTTAGTTCTTGCAACCATACCAATAGCCCCTTGACCTGCGGCTGGTATCATAACATCTGTTTCAAATGGTAATATATTTGACTCTGCGAAGTTTAATCTTTGTATTCCTGCCATAGCTAACAAGGTTGCGTCGACTTCCTTATTTTGCAATTTTTTAATACGTGTTTCAAAATTACCCCTGAACTCTATGATATTCAAATCCTGCCTTAGTGACTTGAGAATTGCCCCCCTTCTAGGTGATGCAGTCCCAACTAGGCAGTTGTTAGGTAATTCATCAATACTTTTAATATTTTCATTGGTAATTAATGCGTCTCTAGGGTCCATTCTTTTTAGCACACCTAGAAGGTCAATTCCTTCCGGTAGAAAACTTTCGATATCTTTTACTGAATGCGCTGCGATGTCAACCCTATCCTCGATAAGCGCTTGATCTATCTCTTTAGTGAATAAGCTTTTCCCATCATATGGTCCAATTGATGAGGTGATGATATCCCCTGAAGATTTGATCTTAATTATTTCAATATTTTCTTCTTTGGCTAAATTTTTGTTTATGATCGCGCCGGCAAGAATTTCAGCCTGCCTCATTGCAAGATTAGTTGCTCGTGTACCTATCCGAATTTTTCGTGTGGATCTGGAGGGAGACATCTAAAAAAATCTAATCTGATAAAATATTATATAAATAGTTTCATTAATGATATTATTCTATTATTTAACAGGTTTAGAACAATTCTAATATAATAGCAAACGAAAAAAATGATTGTACTTGGCATAGAAACAAGTTGTGATGAGACATGTTCAGCAGTATTAGAATATGATAAAAACCAGCAATGCAATATTTTATCAAATATTATCTACTCACAAATATCAGAACATAAAGACTACGGGGGAGTTGTGCCTGAGATCGCCGCCAGATCGCACATTAATAACATTGATGTGGTAGTTCAAAAATCAGTCAAGGACGCAGAAATAAATTATAGTTCTCTGAACGCTATTGCTGTTACATCAGGACCAGGACTCAAAGGTGGATTATTGGTTGGGGTCACTTTTGCAAAAACAATGGCAAGTATCCTAGAAAAACCACTTATTGGAATAAATCATCTTGAGGGTCACGCATTAACTATAAGGATGATCCGAAAAATAAATTTTCCTTATTTACTTCTACTTGTCACGGGTGGGCATACACAGATTCTCATCGTAAAAGGCATCGGAGATTATGAAAGGCTGGGAACGACAATAGATGATGCTCTTGGAGAGGCATATGATAAAACTGCAAAATCACTCAATCTTGGCTATCCTGGGGGACCCATAATAGAGAAATTGGCAGAACATGGCAATGGAAGTGCTATATCTTTTCCGCGTCCTCTTTATAATTCCAAAGAAATGAATTTCTCATTTTCTGGGCTTAAAACAGCTGTAAAGCAAGAAATCGATAACTCACTCCCTATAAATGAAAAATCATGCTCTGACATTTGTGCAGCATTTCAAGATTCTGTCATTGATATATTGGAAAATAAATTACAAATTGCTGTTGACTATTTCAAGAAAAATTATTCAGACGATATTGATGTGGTTTTAGCAGGGGGAGTTGCATCAAACAAAGCTATATTCTCCTCAATTAATAGTATAAGTAAAAAGAAAAATTTCAATGTTCATGTTTCCCCAAAAGAGCTTTGTACTGATAACGCAGCTATGATTGCCTGGGCTGGTATTGAAAGAATGAATTCTGGTAATTTCTATCAGGAAAGTGTAACTATTAGGACAAGGTGGCCACTTGACGAAAATGCGAGTAAGGTCCGGGGTGCAGGGGTTAAAGCATGAAAAAAGTTGGAATAATTGGAGCTGGGGCCTGGGGAATTGCTCTTGGAATTAGCTTAGAAAAAAATGGTTGTGCCGTATGTTTGTGGCACCATGATAAGCAAAAGTCAAGGAAGCTTAATTCTGAGAGAAAGACGCCAAAATTAGATGATATAATCATCAGTGAAAAAATCAAATTTACAGATTCTTTAGAGGAAGTATTAAACAGTGATACATTAATATATGCATCCCCAACTCAGGAGTTTGATATAATCACACAAAAAATCCGTATTATAACAAGCATCAATAAACCACTAGTGATCGCTTGTAAGGGTATTGACATAAATTCAAATAAACTTCTCACAGAAATCAGCAAAGAAAATCTGCCAGATTGTGTCCCGGTAATTTTATCAGGACCGGGTTTTGCAATTGATCTCGCAAATGGACATCCAATAGCAATCACATTGGCTTCGGACTCACATTCTAGTCTTGAAAATATAGGGCAGCTTCTCGCTAGTAATAACTTTCGTCCTTATTTCAATGACGATGTCGTCGGTGTTCAAATTGGTGGGGCGCTAAAAAACGTAATAGCAATTGCCACAGGCATCGCAATGGGCAAAAAATTAGGTGATGGGGCTGTTGCATCTTTAATAACGCGTGGCATGAATGAAATTATTACCTTTGGAATGATTATGGGAGCAAAAAAAGAGACATTTTTTGGTCTATCAGGATTAGGTGATTTGGTTTTGACTGCAACAAGTTTAAAATCAAGGAACACCAAACTTGGTAATCAAATCGGTATCTCAGATGGATTAAAGAACATCTCAAAAGACCTGACCGAAGGTTTTTATACCACTAATGCAGTTTATAATATTTCCAAAAAGAAAAAGGTCAAGCTACCAATAATTGATGCAGTTTATAATATATTATATAATAATGGATCTGTTGATAACGAAATTGGCCTATTAATGAATAGACCGCTTAGGGATGAAAATACAAGCAAGGATTAGTTATGGCGTACTGGCTTTTTAAATCTGAACCGAATACATGGTCCTGGAATGACCAAATCGCTGCAGGTTCTAAAGGCACAGAATGGGACGGGGTTAGAAATTATCAAGCAAGAAACAACATGGATAAGATGAAGGTAGATGATCTAGGCTTTTTTTATCATTCAGTTAAAGAACGGAATATCGTGGGCATTGTTAAGGTAATTGCTGAAGCCCACAACGATACAACAACCAATGACAGTACGTGGAGATGTGTAGACCTCGCTTACCACAAGAGTTTCGCAAACCCGGTGAATTTGGACACCATAAAGCTTACTGCCTCTTTGAGTGATATGGTGCTCGTGAAAAATTCTAGATTGTCAGTACAACCTGTGACTGAAAGAGAATGGAATATCATTTGTGATATGGGGCAACCTCAATAATAGAATTAAAAATGGTGATTAATAAAAATGAATAATTTTATAGGAAATAAAGTTAACAAGACTTGGTCAGAAAATTCTCACATTAATCGAAAAACATATGATGATCTTTACGCAGAGAGTATTAACTCACCCGAAACTTTTTGGCGTAAACATGGTCAAAGAATTGATTGGATCAAACCATACACAAAAGTCAAAAATACATCTTATAAGAAAAATAATATAAGTATCCAGTGGTTTGAAGACGGCACACTAAATATTTCTGCCAATTGTATTGATCGCCATCTTAAACATAATTCCCAAAAAAAAGCTATTATTTGGGAGAGCGATGATGGCGAGGTAACTCGTATTTATACTTACCAGCAGCTCTACGAAGAGGTATCTAAATTTGGAAATATTTTAAAAAATATCGGTACAAAAAAAGGTGACCGGGTCACCATATACATGCCAATGGTACCAGAGGCAACCTTTGCAATGCTCGCTTGTGCAAGAATTGGTGCAATCCACTCGGTAGTTTTTGGAGGATTTTCTCCCGAAGCTCTTGCTGGACGAATTCATGATTGTAAATCAAAAATAATTATTACTGCAGATGAGGGAATACGTGGTGGAAAAATTATACCACTCAAGGAAAATGTCGATGATGCAATCAAGATTGCTAATGGACTTGGTACTGTGGTTGAAAAATCATTAGTGATTCAGCGAACTGGAAATAAAATTTCATGGGATTCATCAATTGATAAATGGTATCATGAAGAAATAGAAAAAGTATCAGGCTCTTGCCCTCCTGAAGAAATGGCCGCGGAGGACCCGCTCTTTATTTTGTATACCTCTGGCTCGACAGGAAAACCTAAAGGTGTTCTTCATACGACAGGCGGTTACATAGTCTACGCATCAATGACACATGAATATATTTTTGATTATAAACCAGATGATATTTATTGGTGCGCTGCTGATGTCGGATGGATTACTGGTCACAGTTACATCGTATATGGACCTCTCTCTAATGCAGCAACTGTACTGATGTATGAGGGACTTCCAAACTATCCAAATGCATCAAGGTGCTGGGAAATTATTGATAAGTATGCAGTTAATATTTTCTATACTGCCCCAACCGCGATTAGAGCTCTCATGGGTGCTGGTGATGAACATGTTAAATGCACAGACCGTTCCAGTTTGCGGCTTTTAGGAACAGTCGGGGAGCCAATCAATCCTGAGGCGTGGAATTGGTATTTCAATGTTGTCGGCGATGCAAAATCTCCAATAGTAGATACATGGTGGCAAACGGAGACAGGTGGCATAATGATATCACCTTTACCGGGCGCAATTGACCAAAAACCTGGGTCTGCGACATTACCTTTTTTTGGAATACAACCTGCAATCGTTGATGCTGAAGGGAAAATTTTAAACGATGAATGCAGCGGCAATTTAGTCATATGCGACTCATGGCCGGGACAAATGCGGACAGTATATGGTGATCACAAAAGATTCGAAAGTACATATTTTTCAACATACGATGAAATGTATTTTACAGGTGATGGATGCCGGAGAGACTCAGACGGTTACTACTGGATAACAGGTAGAGTTGATGACGTTATAAATGTTTCAGGTCATAGGCTAGGGACTGCGGAAGTAGAGTCCGCTCTTGTTTCAAACAAAAAAGTATCCGAGTCCGCAGTCGTTGGGTTCCCTCACAATATTAAGGGTCAGGGTATCTATGCTTTCGTTAGTCTGAAAGCTGATGTTGACTATGAAGATGAGGCAATTTCAAAAGAGCTCAACAGCACTGTTAGAGATGTAATTGGACCGATTGCTTCACCGGATCACATACAAATAACACCATCCTTGCCAAAAACGAGGTCAGGAAAAATTATGCGTCGCATATTACGCAAAATTGCTGAAAATAATTTTGGTGATTTAGGCGATACCTCAACACTCGCCGATCCTACAGTTGTTGATGATCTGATTAGCAATAGAAAGAATAAATAATTAGAAATCAGAGGTTATTCCCTTTTTTTCCCAGTCGCCATATCTTGTGGGTTCGGGCCCCTCTGGCCCATCAATTTCTTTTGGCATTTCTGTTACTGCTTTACTATTTGCTTTTCTTCTCTCTTCAGCTTCCTTAAGAGCTCTCTTTGCTGCAGGTGAGAGTTTATTTTTATTATTTTCTGACATTATTTTTTATTATTGTTACATCTGTAAGTATAAATATAATTAATAAAAAAAAAAATTAAATATGAGCCCCGCAAAGAAAATAATAAAACACCAAGAAAAGGGATATATCCCCAGAGCACTGGCACTGGATATACTTGATGAGGTTGTTCGTAAAAATGTAAGCCCAGACGACCGACTAGAATTTTACCTCAAAAAAGAGAATTATCGAAGTGCACCAAAAGAAGATATTGCGCTTTGTAAATCAATAGTAATGACAACCCTCAGACGATGGGGGCACATTGAGCAGATATTATATAATTACCTGAAAAAATCGGTTCGGAGCCATTCCCCCCGAATTCATCTAATTATGATGACTGCCATATGCCAATTAATTTTTATGCAATCTCCGCCCTATGCTGTGGTGAATCTTGCGATAATACAAACTAAAAATGATAAAAAATCATATAAATTAAAAAATCTTGTTAATGCAGTGCTCCGCAGAGTGAGCGATGACATTGAAAAATATACTGATGATCAATTTGATAACTTAGAACTAATTCCCAAATGGATGTTGGAAAGGTGGAAAAATTATTATACATCTGATGAAATAAATCAAGTAGCGAGCTCATTAGTCAATATTCCACCTTTAGACATAACACTAAAAAAAATTGATGAAAAAATTGCTGAAGATCTTGGTGGGGAGTGCATTGTACCCGGAAATATTCGTTTCAAAAAGTATGGATTTATTCCGGATATAAAATACTATCATGATGGCAAATGGTGGGTCCAAGATATTGCTGCGTCCATGCCCGTTCGAATTATTCAAAATGAAATTAATAACAAAACCATTGTTGACCTTTGCGCGGCACCTGGAGGTAAAACAGCAAATTTAATTGATGCTGGAGCAAAAGTCACAGCAATTGAGAGCAGTATTGATCGGATAAACCTTTTAAAAACAAACCTAAAAAGACTAAACTTTGAAGCAGATATTATTCATGCTGATGGCACAAAATGGAGCACAAAATTAAAATATGATGGAGTCTTGATCGATGCCCCATGCAGTTCGACTGGCGTCATGAGACGGAACCCAGACATATTAAGAAGAAAAAGTCATAATCTGGATTATCTTACAAATCTTCAACATAAATTACTTATTAATGGAATTAAACTTCTTAAAAAAGGGGGTTTTCTCTTATATTGCACATGCTCATTAGAAAAGGAGGAAGGAGAATTCCAAATTGACAGAATCCTCGATGAAAGAGATGACATTGAGTTAAGAAAAATTCAGAAAAAGGATTTTGTTTTATTTCAAGAATTTATTCACCCCAATGGTTATTTACGGATTTTGCCCAATACAATAGGAGATGGTGGAAATGATGGTTTCTTTATTTCCATTCTTCAGAAAAAATAATAATATTAACTTGTAATTATAAAAATTAGGAATAGTTTGATGCCAATTTTTCGAAAAGATGAAATGGAAGCGACGCCAGATGTTGCAAGACCACACATCAAAATGATCCAATATGCCGGGGATCTTCTTAAAGTAGGCATTGTAACGTACAAAAAAGGCGATGTTCCACCCCCGCATTATCACCCGAATGACGAACAATGGATATATATTCTCTCTGGTAAACTGGCAGTCTTACTGGGAAATGAGACAACAACCGCGGATGCTGGTGATTTAATTTTTATTCCAAGAAATACTGTGCATGGTATACGTCTATTAGATGATGAATGCACATTCTTTGCGTGTAAAAATAAATCAGGAACGGGTGGCTTGAGTGAAGACTACACTGATGTGACTAATCTTGATGAACTAATAGAAAAACTTGAGATGCAAGAATAGTTTAAATGTGTAACTCAAGCCTCGAGGAAATAACCGGGTATGAATGATAATATTATTAAGATAAAACGTGCTCTCATAAGTGTTTTTGATAAAACTGATATAGTAAAGCTTGCTAAAAGCCTTGAGGAACTTGGTATTGAAATTGTCTCCACAGGAGGCACAGCAAGATTACTAGTTGATAATAATATTGAAGTCACTCAAATAGATGAAATCACAAAATTCCCCGAGCTCTTGGGTGGTCGAGTTAAAACATTACATCCAAATATATACGCAGGCTTGCTCTCAAGATTGAATAATTCAGATGACAAGGAAACAATAAAAGAATTTAATATAGAGGAATTTGACCTTGTGGTTGTAAACTTATACCCTTTCCAAAAAACTGTCGAAACCACAGAAGACGTTGCTGAAATTATTGAAAATATTGATATTGGGGGGCCTTCAATGATAAGAGCGTCTGCAAAAAATTACCCAAGAGTGTCTATAATAACTCACACTGGTGCATATGACGATCTAGTAAGAAAATTGGAGATAAATGGAGGATTATCATTAAGTGAACGAATGTCACTCGCAGCAGAAGCTTTCAAATTAACCTATAATTACGACAAGATAATTTCAAATTGGTTTGAAGACTACCTCAACCCAGATCAGAAAAATCGTTCATCAGATAAAATAATAAGCGAAAAAAAATTAAGATATGGTGAAAACCCTCATCAATCAGGTGGATTACAAATTAATTCAAAGAGTGGGCTTGGCTCCATCGAACAATTACAAGGAAAAGAGTTATCTTATAATAATATTAATGATATTGATGCAGCTCTACAGCTAATTGATGATTTTAAGAAAGATAGCCCCACATTTGCCATAATCAAACACGCTAACCCATGTGGTGTCGCCCAGAAAGAGACGTTATTTGCCTCATATATTGATGCACTATCTTGTGATCCAACGAGTGCTTTTGGTGGTATTTTAATAGCTAATGTTATTATTGAAGCAGACACTGCAGCTGAAATTATAAAAATATTTTCAGAAGTTGTAATCGCACCCGGTTTTACTGATGATGCATTAAAGGTACTATCTGATAAGCAAAACCTCAGAGTAATAAAGTTCAACATAATCAATAATGAAAAATCAGATAACAAGATACTCAAGTCAGTCTATGGGGGCTATTTGGTACAAGACAGAGACCAATTTATAATTGATGAAAGTGAACTAAAGACTGTCACTTCTAACAAACCTAATTCTGAGCAGATGAGAGATTTGATATTCGCATTCAAGGTTGTAAAGCATGTAAAATCTAATGCTATTGTTTATGTTAAGAATATGAAGACAATTGGCATCGGAGCTGGTCAAACGAGTCGCGTCGATTCATCAAAAATTGCAATACAGAAATTTTATGAGAATATAAATGACGAAAAACAAAGAACTGGATGTGTCATTGCATCTGATGCATTTTTTCCATTTTCTGATGGATTAGATGAAGCCATCAAATTTGGTGCAATCGCCGTAATCCAACCTGGCGGTTCAATTCGAGATAGAGAAGTTATCGAAACAGCAAATAATGCCGGTCTGTCAATGGTTTTCACTGGTTACAGACATTTTAAGCACTAACAATCAAATGTAATCACTTAGTTTTGTTGGCAAAAATTTACCTGTATTTTGTTTTCCCATGATTTTATTATTTTTGACAATTGTGTGTCCCCTCAATAATACTTCGTCGGGCCAGCAAAATACTTCAAATCCGGTGTATGGGTTATATTTTGACCCATCAACAACCATGTCGTCTGTGAGTGTAACTTTTTTATCTTTGTTCCAGATTGTAATGTCAGCATCGGAACCAATTCTAATTTCACCTTTTTTAGGATAAAGACCGTATATTTTTGCAGGCATTGTTGAGGTAATCCGAACGAAATCATGCAAATCTAAGTTGCACTGTTTTCTTAATACATTATTGAGAATAATTGGCAATCTCCAATGGAGTCCCGGCATACCATTTGGTATTTCCTTAAAGTTTGGATTGTTACCCATAAAAAATTTACCTTTTTCATCAAAGCTGTATGGTGCGTGATCGGAAGATACTAAATCAAGAACCTTTTCCTCAATACCACGCCATAATGCTTCAGAGTCACTCTTATCACGAACTGGAGGGCTGCAGATCCACTTTGCAGCTTCTTTTATATTAGACTGGCTAAGCAGACTTGAGTTCAAAGAGAGATATTGAGTGCATGTTTCAGCAAAAAAATGAACCCCCCTTAACTTACCTTTTTTTATTTCATTAAGACCTTTTTCAGAGGAAACATGAAAAATCATTACCGGTTGTTTAGTCTCTTCGGACATTTTTATGATCCTCTTGAAAGCGTCTACTTCACCATCCACTGGATGACTATCTGTGTGATACTTTGGATGCGTGCAATTATTATTAAGCAATTCTTTTACTTTTTTTGTAATCATTTCATGGTTTTCAGCGTGTACTGAAACCATCGCACCGCATTGTTTCGCCTGCTCAAGTATTCTATGAATACTATTATCATCGATTCTTAACCTGTCATAAGTCATGAATATCTTTATTGAACTATGACCCTCCCTGATCAGCTTTGGTAGCTGAAAATCAATAACATCATCTGACGGTCCAGCAATGATCATGTGCATGGAGTAATCAACAATAGCATTATTTTCAGCTAGCTCGTGATATTTTTGGACAATGTTTGTCAAGGAGTCGCCCTCATACTGAGCTGCAAATGGTATGACGGTCGTATTTCCTCCGAGTGCGGCCGCAGTGGTTCCAGATAGAAATGTATCAGAATTTACTAAACCAGATGCAGATCTCTGTTCAATATGACAATGACTATCAATGCCACCCGGTAGTACTAATTTATTTGCTGCATCAATTTCCCTATCAACCGATACACTTATATTATTTTCTATTCTTTCTATGACCTGATCCTCTATTAGAAGATCCGTGACTTCTACCTTATCAGAATAGACAACAGTTCCATTTTTGATTAAAATTTTTTGAGATGACATTTTCTAAAACCTCAACAGAGAAAAAATTGGATTTGAAGTTTTGATGATGGAGCGGGCGATGAGATTCGAACTCACGACCCCAACCTTGGCAAGGTTGTGCTCTACCACTGAGCTACGCCCGCTTATTAAACACCTAATTTTATATATGGATTTAGTGTATTTTACTAGCAAATAATTCATTAAATGTGATTGATTTTGTGCTATTACTTATTATATAGAAGAAGTCTAGAATGGATACTTTATTATGACAGATATTAACCAATTTATAAAAGATACCACTACTGCATCATTCTCTGAAGATGTGATTGAAGCGTCAAGTCACAGTCTTGTTATCGTAGATTTTTGGGCGCCATGGTGTGGACCCTGTAAGCAATTGACACCAACACTTGAAAAAATTGTAGGTGAATTTGGTGGGAATATCTTACTCTGTAAAGTAAATGTGGACGAAAACCAGGCGATAGCAGCACAAATGGGTATTCAATCAATACCAGCTGTGTTTGCTTTCAGAGACCAAAAACCAATTGATGGCTTTATGGGTAACATTACAGAGGATGAACTTAGAAAATTTTTTGATAAGCATACTGACACCCAAGATACAAAAGTTGATGAACTCCTACAAGAGGTAATCAATTTGAAGCAAGAAAAGAACTACGAGGAAGCCCTGACGATTCTTGAGTCAATTGCAACAGATAATTCTGATAATATTGATGTCATATTCGAAATAGCTGATTGTTACATGCAAATGAGAAAATTTGATTTTGCAAACGACTTTCTAGCAAACTTGTCTCCACAAATATTAAATAATGAGAAAATAAGACAGCTAAAATCAACAATTGAGTTGTCCCAAAGTGAGCCTGGTGATGATACCAATATATCAAGTCTTAAAGAGAAGATAGAAGAAAATCCAAGCGACCATCAATCGAGAATTGATTTATCACTTTACTATAATTCCGTTGGTGAAAAATCTCTAGCTGCAGATTTATTAATAAAATCTATTCACATAGATAGAGAATGGAATGAAAAAGCAGCTCAGATGCAGTTATTAAAGTTTTTTGAAGCCTGGGGCTTCGCCGATCCTGTGACTGCTGAAAAAAGAAAAGATCTATCAGCAATTTTGTTTTCCTAGGAGGATACATGAACCAAGAAACTGATATAAAAAATTTACCGGAAGTTATTCCAATTTTTCCACTTGATAAATGCGTTCTGTTGCCAAAAGCAATATTGCCTCTAAATATATTCGAGCCAAGATATCTAGAAATGATCGATGATGCTATGAAAAAAAATAAGTATATTGGAATTATACAACCCTCCGTATCTAAGAGGAAAAAAAGTGATACAGAGCGCGTTGGATGCCTTGGGAAGATCTCAACTTACGTTGAAAATGATGATGGTACATTAATAGTTAAATTAACAGGTATCTGCAGATTTAATATTATCGAAGAGAAGGAAAATAAGGCTTCTTATCGTGAAATGAAGGTAACATATCATGCTTTTAATGATGACCTACTACTCGATGATAATACAGATACAATCGACAGAGAAAAGTTGCTAAATGTTATCTCTGACTACTTAAATGTGAATGACTTAACGACTGACTGGTCTGTAATAACGGATACGGATACTGAAATTTTAATAAATGCCTTTGCAATGCTCAGTCCATTTACAGCAAAAGAAAAGCAGGCACTACTTGAAGCAACAAATATAGAAAATAGATCTGAGATCCTAATAGCACTAAGTGAAATTTCAATCGCTTCCAGAAATAATAAGAAAAGTAATTTCATTCAATAAAATGGCAGATAATTTTGACCAGAGACTATTACATGTTTTGATTTGTCCTGTTAGTGCTGGCCCACTAGATTATGATGAAGAAAATCAAGAGCTTATATCTGATAAAGCTGGCTTGGCATATCCTATAAGAAACGGCATACCAATAATGCTCCCTTCTGAAGCAAGAAAGTTAGCACAGAAATAATCATCAATCCACGTTATCAACTAAGCTTGGTACTTAATATTTTATAGATATACCGGATCCTCCTCTAACAAGAGTCTTTTTGAGAATGGGAATGCTATCGGCCAAATTAATTACGAAATCTTTTAAGGGATTTAGGCCACTAATATTATTTGAATATAACCTGTTTATTCCATCATATGCTAGTGCTGATGTCAAAATATCAGGCATTCTTTTTCTGTGGTATTCTTGAAGATTATATGTCGAACCAACATCTAATCCATACTTGAAGGCTTCAATGATCCTATCAGATAGACAAATAATATCACGCAATCCTAAATTAGTCCCCTGTCCAGCAAGAGGATGAATCGAGTGAGCTGCATCACCAATTATAGCACATCTCTTGAAATATAATTTTTGTACAACGGAGAAGTTGAGCTCAAAAAAACCAGAGTTATCCAGTTTAATAATTTCACCAATATAATTTTTAAACTGTTTTTCTATATTCAATTTTAAGTCACTATTACTAATTTTTTTTATTCGGCCAATATTATCTCTATTCACCGACCAAATTACGGAAGAAATACCTTTACCCATTGGGAGTAAAGCAATTGGACCCGTCTGTAGAAAATTTTCAACAGCAATATTTTCATTATTTTTTGAATGCTCAATTAAACAAGATAGTGCAAGTTGATTATAGTCCCATGATACCGATTTAATGTTGAGTTGTTTTTTTACGGTTGATTTTCTTCCATCAGCCGCAACAAGTAATTTTGATGTTAATATTTGATTCTGCGCTTTCACGTTGACCTGATCAGTATCCAACTTAATATCACCAATATTAGCGTAAATTACGTCTACATTACTAAGTTTTGCTGTTTCTTCAGAAACTATCTTTCTAAGCACCTTCTCATCAATTATATATGATGCAACCTCCTCATTAACCCTATTATCTAGATTTAAAAAACTTCGTTTTTCTGTGTTTGATGCTGAGTGACTTATAAATATTTTAGATATTGGGTGTGTATGTGGTTCTATCAATTTCCAGATACCAAGTGACTTACACAGGTTGATTGTCGATAGTGATAAAGAAAGAGCACGAACATATTCCTTAAGATCAGAATCCTTTCTCTCTTTATCAATGATTATTATTCTAATCCTACCGCCCAATATCTTTGATAATCTAAGTGCAAAAAATTGTGAAGTTATTCCATTACCTACAATTATCACATCCGAATGAGAAGATTTTAACTGTTTCATTTTTTTCTTGTTATGTAGTCTTTAAAATATAAATATATAACTTTATTAAATAATTTCTATTTTATTATGAGTGCGATAAAAAATCTTCAGAACTTACTCAACATAGAGAAAATATCAGATAACAGGTTCAGAGCTTCAGTAAATGAGTTTGGTTGGACTAGGGTATTTGGAGGCCTCATCGTTGCACAATCAATCATTGCCTCATACAGGACTGTGAAAGATAAAAATTTGCACTCCTTACACTCATATTTTCTTCGTGCCGGTGATCCTGATATTATAATGAATTACGAAGTGAATACTCTTCGTGAGGGCAGAAGTTTTGCTCAAAGAATTGTATCCGCTTACCAGAATGACAAATTAATATTTTATATGACTGCGTCATTTCAAAAAAAAGAAAGGGGTCTTGAACATCAAGAAAAAATGCCTTGTGACGTCGTTAATCCCGAAAAACTGAAAACAGAAATGGAAATACTTGATAATGTCTTTAAAAATAAACCAGACAATATTAAAGACACACGACATAGGGATAGACCCATAGAATTCCGGCCAATAAAACCACGAGATATTACTATGCTGAAAAATGAAGACCCATTACAGCTTCTTTGGTTAAAAACCTCGGGAAAAACAGATCTAGATCCGATAATGAACCAAGCCCTATTGGCCTATGCGAGTGACTATACAATTCTAGATACAGCTCTAATGCCACATGGTATTTCAATTTTCCAAAAAGATATTCAAGTCGCAAGCCTAGATCACTCAATTTGGTTTCATGATAACAATTTTGATATTAATGATTGGACCCTTTACAGCCAGAAAAGCCCAAAAACCAGTGGTAATAGAGGTTTTGCTGAAGGAATGCTCTATTCCTATGAAGGAAATTTAATTGCAACTGTAGCCCAGGAGGGCATGATCAGAAAAATGCCTACTATTTAATCATATTTCAAATAGTGCATAATTTTTAATCTTATTACTTTTATCCAAACATTAAAGAGTTCCCAGAGAAAAAAATTATTGTTGTATAACAATAGTTTATAATAAATTTCCAAAACTTGGCACACTTTTTGCACTAATTATACCGAACGATTTTAAAAGGAGAAATTCGATGAAATTAATTACAGCAATCATTAAGCCATTCAAGCTTGATGACGTAAGAAAAGCTCTCGTTGATCTTGGGATTGAAGGGATGACTGTTACCGAGGTAAAAGGTTTTGGTCGCCAAAAAGGACATACCGAAGTTTATCGAGGCGCTGAATATGAAGTAAATCTTATTCCAAAGATCCAAATTGATCTTGTTGTTAAAGATGATCTACTTGATTCAGCAACTAGCGCTATAGTTGAAGCTGGTAAAACAGACAAAGTTGGTGACGGTAAAATATTTGTCTCTGACGTGCAAGGCGCAATTAGAATTAGGACTGGCGAAAAAGACGCCGAAGCCCTTTAGAAAAACTAGGAGAAAAAAATGTTAAAAAAATTATTATTATCAGCAATTGGACTCGGAGTTATTACTCTGACCATGACTGAACCTGCCAACGCTGCTGGTGAAGATACAGCTTACGTATTCAATACTTTGCTATTCTTGATCGGTGGATTCTTGGTTATGTGGATGGCAGCTGGCTTTGCAATGCTAGAGGCTGGCATGGTACGTTCTAAAAGCGTTGCCATGCAATGTACGAAAAATATAGCTCTTTACTCAATAGCTGGTATAGCTTTTTGGGTACTTGGCTACAATTTAATGTATGATGGCGTTGATGGTGGATTTTTTGGAAGCTTCACAGCTTTTAGTGTTCCAGACCCATCAGTTGACACAGGAGACTACTCTGCAGCTTCAGATTGGTTTTTCCAAATGGTATTCTGTGCAACAGCAGCTTCCATAGTATCTGGTACACTCGCTGAGCGTATCAAATTAATTCCGTTTCTAATATTCGTTGTTATACTATGTGGTATTATTTACCCTATCCAAGGCGCATGGCAATGGGGCGGAGGTTTCCTCTCCGAACTAGGCTTCAGTGATTTTGCTGGGTCTACAATAGTTCACTCAACAGGTGGATGGGCGGCTCTTATGGGCGCTCTAATACTTGGTTCACGAGCCGGAAGATATAATGAAGACGGTACTGTTAATCCTATGCCAGGGTCATCTATGCCGTTAGCAACACTGGGTACTTTCATTCTGTGGCTAGGTTGGTTTGGATTTAATGGTGGCTCACAGCTTGCCCTTGGTTCATTAGAAGATGCATCATCCGTATCTAAAATATTTATGAACACAAATCTTGCTGCTGCGGGTGGTGTTGTTGCCGCAATTATCCTATCACAAGTATTGTACAAAAAAGTTGATCTAACTATGGCCCTAAACGGTGCTCTAGCAGGTCTTGTATCTATTACAGCAGAACCTCTAATGCCTTCACCACTTCTATCAATAATCATTGGTGGTATCGGTGGTATTATAGTTGTACTTGCTGTACCGATGCTTGATAAATTTAAAATCGACGATGTCGTTGGTGCTATTCCTGTACATCTACTCGCAGGTATTTGGGGAACACTAGTTGTTCCGCTATCAAACGACGGAACAAGTGTTGTAACCCAGTTCATTGGTGTTATTTCAATTGGTGTCTTCGTAAGTGTTGTCAGTGCAATTGTATGGTTCGTAATGAAATCAACAATTGGTATACGCGTAAGCGAAGAAGCCGAACTATCCGGTGTAGATAAAGCTGAATTAGGTATGGAAGCTTATCCAGACTTCTCTAAGTCATAATATTTACACTGTTATATTCTCCCATAAAAAAGGTGGTCTAAATGGCCACCTTTTTTATTAGTTATTAACATACGTTTAACCAGATAATTCTATAATAAAGTGTTGTTTATTATGAGGATTAATGATATTTCTCTCACCATTTCAGCGCACACGCGAACTACTTAAAAACTATCCTGAGAAAGATGGTTGGATTGATATGTCTATTGGTTCTCCAAAACATGAAATGCCATCATTTATAAGAGAAATTATTTATGATAATTTTATAGAATTCCAAAATTATCCCTCAGCAAATTCAAACCCAAATTTTGGCAAGAATATATCCAAATGGCTTTCCCGTCGGCACAATCTTAAAACAGATAACTATACTAGTAATATTTTACCTATCTCTGGATCGAGGGAAGGGCTTTTTTTTGGCAGCTTGCTTGCTAAAAAATTACAGAATAATAAATCAATATTTATCCTTCCGAACCCATTTTACCCTGTATATGCAACAACAGGATATTATACAGAAAGAGAAAATCTAACTATTAATGTCACAGAAGAGGACAATTTTTTTATTAATCTAAGCATGGTTGAGCATAATACTTGGTCCAAGACCATAGCTTTTTATTTATGCTCGCCATCAAACCCACAAGGATCAATTGCAAGCAAAGAATATTTAGAGAAACTCTATGAGATATCACTTCGATATAATTTTACTATAATAGCCGATGAGTGCTACTCTGAAATTTATCGAGATGAAGCACCGTACAGTATTATCGAAGTAGCAGAAAAAAATAAGTTTAAAAATATTTTATCATTCAACTCATTATCTAAAAGATCAAATGCCCCTGGACTTAGATCGGGTTTTGTTTTTGGTGAAAAGAGCCTTATTAATAAATTCTTTGACCTAAGAAATGTTTCGGCACCAACTGTTCCTACACCAATCCAAATAGCCTCAGAAGCATTATGGGATGATGAAAACCATGTTATCGAGAATAGAAAGCTATACAATCAAAAATTTGAAATATTTCAAAATAATATCGATAAAAAGTTTAATTTTAATACACCAAGAGGTGGTTTTTTTGCATGGTTACAAATATCAGAGTTCGGTTCCGATGAAGAAGTAGCAATAAAGCTGTGGTCTGCAGGTTTAAAAGTAATACCGGGGTCATATTTATCGGTAAACACCGGTGATCCTTCATCAGCGGATAACTACATTAGAATTGCATTAGTTGGAAGCAATAGTGATGTAGAGCAGGGAGTTGCGATAATAAATAAGGTGCTTAATTAAAATGAAATTATCGAGTTTAAATTTTATTGAGAGCGTACTACCTTCTGGCTTTCGATTGTTCATAAGAAAACAAGCTAAAAGGCTTTTTGGTTTATTATTATTCTCGGTTGCGATTTACTTAATAACGTCGCTCATTTCATGGACACCCTACGATCCAAGTTTAAATAATTATAATGAAAATAGCATAAGTAATATCTTGGGCGCATCAGGGGCTATAATATCAGATTTAATGCTGCAGTTTATGGGCCTTGGGTCATTTATTCTCATTTCGATCATGCTAATTATAAGCTTTGACATGATAATTCAATCAAAAAGAATAACCGGTATTCCAAGATATATAAAATATCCGATGTACTTCCTGGCTTGGATAACACTACTGTCAAATGTTGGTATTACTGATAGTGATTTTTTTAAATCGACAATTAACTGGTCCTACCTGGTCGGCGCCGGTGGGCTGCTTGGTGACTCTCTCTCACTTGTAATGAGAGAAATTATTATAGGCAATTTTGAAACTATTTCGGATAATAATTCTAAACGGGTCATCTTCATTATTTCTGTATTAACAATCGTCCTGACTTTTTGTCTTAATAGATTAGTGTTGGGGATGAAGAGGAAAAGAAATATTAAGTTGCTTGAGTCTGATCAGATACATCAACAGATCTCCCTAAAGAAATCAAATCCTTTGATATTAATACTCAACATCATTCTAAAAATATTTGTGAATATCTTATTACGCCTGAAATCACTATTACAATATAGAAAATACGAAGAAGAAAGTTATGAAGAGATCAGGGATAGTCATGATCATCGAAATGGAGATGAGAGTATCATCATTGGCGAGAGTATTGAGCCAAACATTGACCTGAGCGTTTCTAAAAAACCAAAAAAATCTTACATGAAAAAACCAAGGGGCAATAATAAAAAGGAGAATTTAGATCTTTTTGAACAAAATGAGTTTTCTTTACCGTCGCTCAGCCTTTTAAAAACAAATCCGGAAAAAAATTATGAAAAGAAAATAAACCAAAATGAACTTGAGGTAATATCACAAAAATTATCAAACGTCTTGCTCAATTATAAAGTGAATGGGGAGATCACAGACATTAAACCTGGGCCCGTTGTCACACTTTTTGAATTAGAGCCATCTCTTGGAACTAAATCTACAAGAGTTGTTGGTTTAGCTGAAGATATTGCTATGTCAATGTCCGCAGAGTCTGCAAGAGTTGCAATTATTCCAGGACAAAATAAAATTGGTATCGAGCTACCGATCGCTAAGAGAAGCACCGTATTTTTAAGTGATCTCATACAATCAGAGGAGTTTGAAAATTCGTCGTACAAACTTGCGATTGCCCTTGGTAAAAATATTGGAGGAAAAACTGTAGTAGTTGATTTGGCATCAATGCCACATCTCTTAATTGCAGGAACGACTGGCTCGGGTAAATCTGTTGGGATAAACACCATGATCTTATCGTTGCTATATAAATACTCTCCAGAGGATTGTAAACTTATTATGATTGACCCAAAAATGCTCGAGCTATCTTTATATGAAGGCATACCACATTTGCTAACGCCTGTTGTAACAGAGCCAAAAAAAGCTGTCGTAGCATTAAAGTGGATTGTACGAGAAATGGAGAAGAGATATAAGAATATGTCAAAAATTGGGGTCAGAGATTTAGAAGGTTATAATAAGAAAATTGAGAGGGAAGGTGGTACCATTAAGACAAAGGTTCGGATTGGCTTTGATGAAAAAACTGGTAAACCAAATTATCATAATGAGGAAATTACATTGAAAAAAATGCCTTTTATAGTGGTAATTGTGGATGAAATGGCAGATCTAATGGCTGTTGCAGGAAAAGAGATTGAGCACTCTGTGGCGAGACTCGGTGCAATGGCGCGCTCCGCTGGAATTCATCTCATCATGGCAACACAGCGACCGTCAACTGATGTTATAAGTGGTGTTATAAAGGCTAACTTTCCAGCAAGGGTTAGTTTCAAAGTCAGTTCAAAAATCGATAGCCGGGTGGTCTTAGGTGAATCGGGTGCTGAACAGCTGCTTGGAAAAGGTGATATGCTTTATGTTGCAGATGGCAACAGAACAACTAGAGTACATGGAGCCTTTGTTGATGATAAAGAAGTGGCTGATATTGTTGATTATCTAAAGAAACAAGCTGCTCCAGACTTCATTGACGAAATCATTGAAGAGCCCGAAGATGCAAATAAAGACCCAAGTGAATTTAGTAATATAGATCCGCAATTATTTCAAAAAGCAATCGAAGTAATCGTTACTGGCAAAAAAGCTTCCACAAGTTATGTCCAGAGGAGACTTGGTATCGGCTACAATAAAGCAGCAAATATTATAGAGAAAATGGAAAATGAGGGAATAATTTCTGAGGCCGATAGTTACGGTCGCAGAGAAATATTGTTGACTGAACAAAATTTTGACAATATTTAATATTAATTATCATATATTATCGTCTAGTATATAAAAATATATGTTCAGAATAATTATTACATCCATAGTCCTTCTGCTAATACAAATAGCTCCTTCAAAATCGAGCTTTTTAGATCCTATCCAACTCGAGGCTGTAAATGCGGTTAATGCATATCTTAATAATATCGAGCATATGGAAGGTGATTTCATTCAAATAAATCCAGACTCTACAATTTCTGAAGGTAGATTCTATATCAGAAGACCTGGAAAATTTCGTTTTGATTACACCCAGCCTGACTCGCTTCTTGTTGTTTCGGATAGCATCTGGCTAGGTATTATAGACAGGGAGCTGGATACACTTGATCGCTACCCTATTAGATATTCTCCTCATTATGTATTATTTAAAGATAATGTTAATTTACTCGAAGATGCAAGAATTTTGGGTATTGATTTCTTCGAAAAATTTCTTGTTTTATCTATTGAAGGTCTAACGGATGAAGAGATTGGTGAAATTACCCTTCATTTTCATGTTAGAGACAGCATAACAGAGTCTAATACAAACCTTGAGTTATATGAATGGTATACAATTGATGCCCAGGGCCTTGAGACTAATGTCAAGCTCTCAAATGTTGCTCACGGAAAGGTCGCTGAAAATAGCTATTTTCTTGTCAAAAAAGTAAATGACTGAGCAAAATATAAAAGTTGTTAGCTGGAATATTAATAGTATCCGTATAAGACTTGAACAATTAAAAAAAATTGTTACCGAGCTCAATCCTGATATAATTTGTTTGCAAGAAACAAAATGTGAAAATGATAAATTTCCATTGGCCTCAGTCCAAGAACTCGGTTATAAGTATGTCGCGCATAGAGGTCAAGCATCTTATAATGGTGTAGCAATAATTTCCAGAGTCCAATTCAAGGAAATAATTGAGAAGGATTTTTGCGGTAAAAGTGATTGTCGTTACATTGGAACTGAATTTAATCTGGGTACGAAGAAAAAGAGCGTGAAATTACATAACTTTTATGTTCCAGCAGGTGGTGACGAACCCGATATTAACAAAAATCCCAAGTTTAAACATAAACTAGATTTTTTAGATGAAATGTATCAGCACATGAAAGCTCAAATCGCTGATGATCAGTATCATGTCATTGTTGGCGATATGAATATTGCTCCCCACGTAAATGATGTGTGGTCTCACCGACAGCTAATGAATGTTGTCAGTCATACTGAAGTCGAAAGATCAAAATTATTAGAAATTATTAGCAAACATAATTTTTGTGATGTACTGAGATACTATGCGGAGGAAGATGAAAAAGTCTACTCGTGGTGGAGTTACCGTAATCGAGACTGGAAAAAATCTAATCGTGGTAGGCGTTTAGACCATATATGGATAACACAAAATTTATTAGAACATTATAATGACCACTACATTTATCAAACAGCAAGAGATTTTGAGAGGCCCTCAGACCATGTTCCAATTTCTATTACCTTGCAAGTTAGCAATATTACCTAAGTAATTAACGAAATACTGTTTGTAATCTACTCGCCTTTTCATTAAGGTCACTTATTAGCTTTGATTTTAAATTCTGGTTAAAATCAGGGAACTCCTGTAAAAGCTTTTCAAACAATTCTCGGTTTATCACCAGCGCTAACCCTTTTGTGCCAGCTATCAGTGCATCCTTTGGGTAGGTATTATTTATCAGTGAAAGTAAACCAATCACAGAACCAGCCTTTAACTCAATTGGGCTCATTTTTTTTTGAATAAACGCCTTACCCTCAAGTATTACTACACACTTAATATTTTTCTCACCTGATTTTATGATCAGATCACCTGTAGAATACTCTATCTTCTCTGCGGTAAATGCAAGCGTGTTCAAGAAACTATCTGTTTGCACCTTGAAGCTTTCCGTTTTTTTTAAAATCTTTATAATTTGATTTATATTCATGATCGGGAACCAAATATTTCACTTCCTACCCTTACATGTGTAGCACCAAATTGAATAGCTTGTTCAAAATCGGAGCTCATCCCCATAGAAAGACCTTTCAATCCGAACTTATCAGCGATTTTTTTTAATAATGCGAAATACGGTGATGGCGCCTCCTCATATGGCGGAATACACATGAGCCCTACAAAATCTATTTGATCTGAATATTTTTTTTCGTCCAATATATTTGGTAATTTATTTTGCTCTAGACCATATTTTTGTAACTCATTACCCAAATTAAGTTCTATGAAGTACTCTGTGCATTTATTATTATGATTATTCATATTTTTAATAACAGCATTGACCCTTTTCGGTGAGTCTATTGTATGAATTGAATAAAATAATTCCATTGCTTTCTTTACTTTATTTGATTGGAGGTGTCCAATAAGATGCAACCGAACATCATGATAATCACGTAAAATTGGCACCCATTTATCTTCTGCTTCCTGGACTTTATTTTCACCAAAATTTTTATGGCCTACATCAATCAAGGGAATAAACACAGATGGATCAAATGTTTTGGTGACTACTACTAAACATATTTCATTATAATCTCTATCAACGCTTTCAGCTGCTACTTTTATGCGATCGCAAACCTTATGATAGTTATTGACAATCTCGCTCGAGGTTAATGCTGAGGTGTTATACATAGGTAAAATAATACGTGAAAATATGATTTTTGACAAAAAAAAAGGGTGGTCGAAACCACCCTTTCTTAGTAAACAAACTTCTAAAATTAATTAGAAACCAACTGTTACTTTCATACCAGCACGGTAGTTTGTTGTGTCACCAGCACCATTTGCTTGTGAAGCCTTACTCATGTCGTTGTTTGAGAAAGTAAGGTCTAGATCAACGCCATCACCTAATGATGTACCAAGTGTTACATCAATAACAGTTTGTTCGTCTTCTAGATCACCAGCTTGGTACTCAAGAACTGTATTTGCATAACCAGCAGCTAGGCTGTAGTCACCAAATGAAGTTCCAAGACCGACTGACATTGTTGTTTGATCAGCTTCATCTGTATCAATTGCAGAATAACCAGCACTGACATCGATGTCACCTGCTGACATTTCCATGCCGACTGCAACTAGGTCTTGATCACCACAAAGGTCTCTACCATAGACTGAGTCGAATAGAGCATCAGCAGTTGTTGACCCTGCTACTGCAGCTGTACCAGCTTCTAGTAGTAAGTCGCCTGTTGCTAGAGCAGTTGAGTTTTGTACAATTACTTCATCATGGTGTGTTGCTTCTTCTTCACCAGAATGGTCATAGTAAATGTTGTCAACAGCAGCTGTTAGACCAGCAAGTGCAAAAGTTACAGGACCACAAGTCTCATCTGAAGATGCGCTTTCAAAACCAGCACTAATTGTCATGAGGTCTGCGTTGAATACAGCAGCGATACCAAATGTATCTGTATATTCTGCATCATCTAGACCTGAGTCTGCTGAGTTTGGAGCATAACTTAACATAAAGTCAAGGCTACCCATTGATGGAGCAGTATAAAGTATTGCGTTACCTGCTGAACCATCTGTTGCTAGAACGTGACCTTCCATATCTGGTCCTGTCACATCAGCACCAGCTGTGTCGCCAACCATTGCTGAGTCAACTGCAGATATACCTGATTCTACTGTTAGAGAACCAAATGCACCACCAAATGTTATGCTGTAGTCATCTAGAGCAGCTGTGTTGCTGTAGTCAATTGTTAGACCGTTAGCTAGTGTACCAGAAGCTGAGATATCGAAATCAGCACCTGTATCTAGAACTGGGTTATCTTCGCTTGCGCTACCACAACCGTTGTCGTCATATGTTACTGCTGAGTCAGCTACATCTGCTACATCATCAGAACCTGAATTTGTTTCTGTGATAGTAATATCTGTATTTAATGCATTAATAGCAGCAATACCATCTACACCTAATGCTGTTTCAATTGCATCATTTGTAGCATTTGTGTTGTCGCATACATCGCCCATAGTAAGTTCAACTGTTGCTTCCCCACTAATGCCGATTTCAATAGCAGCATTTGCAGGAGTTGCAATCATGTTTCCTACTAAAAGCAGAGCAGCAGCACCACCTAATAGTATTTTTTTATCCATGATTTTTCCTTTCATAATAAAAAAAGTTAATAATAAAGTTATTTTATATAAAATAACGCACGATGCACATACACCGTGCATACAACGCTAATTTATCAAAAAATCGTTTGGTATCAAGAAAGAATAGAGGCTTTTTTGTACTTTATTTTTTAGTGTGACATAAATACAACATTAATTAAGACTCTGTTAGGATCTTGGCAACACACACAAACTACACTACACCAAAAAACGACCGCCTGATAATGAAAAACAATCGTTAATATGATTTGCAGTTTATAAATAGATTTATTTAGTAAAGTAGTATTAGAAACCAAATGATAAGGAGACACCCGCGCGCCAAGCTGTTGTCGTTCCTTGCCCTTGTTCTTGAGACACATTATCTGTTTCTGAACTAGATAAACTTAGCCCAAGATCGAGGCTCTCGTTTAGTGGTTTCGATGCATCTAACGACAATATAGTTGAGATATCTTCAACTTTGTCATTATTTGTTTTATCTCGTGCATAGTCCAGGGATTCTTGTGTAAACCCAACGGTGTAATCAACATCTTTGACGGAACTTCCAAAACCAACTGACCAGACATTAGAGTCCGCATTATCTGTGTTGAGATGCGAGAAGGCCGAAGAAAGTGTGTAATTATCGATAGAAAGCTCCATTCCTATTGCCGAGAGAAGCTCATCCCCGCATGGACTTCCACCATATAGACCGTCAAAGAAAGCATCCGCGCTCGTAGCTGCCTCCGCTTTTACAAGATCAGCATCCAAGCAACTAGATAGATCATCCACTTTGTTCGTTGCTTTTTCAACACCACCACCAAGGGAAATGACAGTTTCCCCAATGTAGGTCTCATAGCCGATGCCGAGGGACATTGTTGAGTAATCGGAGTCACTTGTGCCAATATTTCTACTGGTTAATGACGTCCCAATACCAAGCTCAACACCAGAAAAAGATGGGGTATAGTATGTTAGACTGTAATTATCGTCTAAACCGGTAGTATTTTTTACATGTCCATCTTGAACGACGTCAATAGCCGTTTTCGCTCCTGATCCAGTTGTCCCAATTAGCAGTTCGGCGAGAGCTGAAGATGACTCACTCAATACTAATTTACCATAATTACCCTCGAGTGTTAACTCAGGCGTTAAAGATTGTTCATCTAGGTTAAATGTATTTGAGATCGATAGTGTCAAATCATTAGATAACTGACTTGATAACCCAAATGTCACTTCTTCCATCTCGAGCTGGAAATTTTTTTCATCTCTTTCGTTACAAGGATCCTGATCAAACGTCATAGTTGCTTGATCATTGATCGTCTTACCTGTACCGAAACCAATTGTTTGTAGGTCTTCCGATATTGTAGCCCTGTTCAACTCATTCCCAAAAACATCTGCTGCATCTGCGGTGGCAAAGCAGGTTCCGGAGACAAAAGCTCCATCTACTGTTAAATTACCAAAAGTGGTAAAGGCGCTTTCATTATCACCATTGGGTGCATTACCAGCTATAGCGAAAGTGGAAAGCTGTATCATTAACAAAAAGGGTATAGAAAATATTTTTATCATAGGGAATATTTTTATCATAAGGCTTGTGTATTAATCTTTTGTTATGTGAATTGTAGTCTAATATAATATTAAGTGCAGTCAATGAAGTATACATTACAAAAATATAATTATATTTATAATGTTGTTTCTAGGTTACAGTCTTTAATATTTTGTTAATTTTTATTTTGTTGACATAGTTCTGGCTTTATTTTTTACTACCAAATAATTTGACATTTATGGTTTTTTTATGAATAAATTTTTGAATAATCTAAGAATAAAATAATGAGAATATGTCAGCCCACAAAAGCAATATTTTTGCTTCTCCTTACTTTTTCCTTATCAGGGTGCGCAACAGGCTTCAATATGCCTGGTTGGATGGATGCTGATACAGCACGTCAAAATTTAGAGGAACGGCAAGCAAAGAGAGATGGTGGTCCAAAAGGTAAAATCCAAGACTCCTTAAAACTGTTTGGGAGTGATGTTCGAGATAGCGGTGCGGTTATAGGTGTTAATTCTCTTTTGTGGCGTGCATCACTAGACACGATCTCATTTATGCCTCTGGAAGAGGCCGATCCCTTTGGAGGGGTGATTATAACTGAATGGTATAATAATCCAAATAATCCAAAGGAAAGATATAAAATCACCATATATATTCTTGATACCCGGCTGAGGGCAGATGCGGTACGAGTTTCACTATTTATGCAACAAAATCTTGATGGCGAGTGGGTAAATGTTTCAACAAACGAGGACACTCGTTTTCAATTAGAAAATAGTATACTCACAAAAGCACGCCAGATGAAACAAGAATAATCTGACACACCATGCAACGATATAATCACAGAGAAGTAGAGGAGAAATGGCAGAATAAATGGGAAGCTGAAAAAATCTTCCACGCCAAAGAAGATTATTCGAAACAAAAATATTATGTACTAGAAATGTTTCCTTATCCCTCGGGAAAAATCCATATGGGGCATGTACGTAACTATACCATGGGTGATGTTGTCGCCAGATACAAAAGAGCCAGAGGGTTTAATGTTCTCCATCCAATGGGATGGGATGCTTTTGGGATGCCAGCGGAAAATGCTGCTATGCAAAATAACATACACCCCGCAAAATGGACTTATCAAAATATTTCAAATATGCGTGAACAGCTAAAATTGCTAGGGCTTTCTATTGACTGGTCACGAGAAATTGCGACATGCGACCCTGAATATTACCAGCATGAGCAAAGATTATTTTTAGATTTCTACAAGAAAGGCCTCGTTGGGAGAAAAAAATCAAAAGTCAACTGGGACCCAGTAGATAATACTGTTCTTGCCAATGAGCAAGTCATAGATGGAAAAGGTTGGAGGTCTGGTGCAGAAGTTGAAATAAAAGAGCTCACTCAATGGTTTTTCAATATTACAAACTATGCAAGTGATCTACTCAGCAGGCTTGAGAGCTTAGATAAATGGCCGGATAAGGTCAAAACAATGCAAAATCATTGGATAGGACAGTCAACTGGCTTACAATTTAAATTTGAAATAGCAAATGTAACCGATAGTGATTACAAAACAATTGATGTTTTTACTACGAGACCTGACACTCTTTTCGGAGCAAGCTTTGTTGCGATAGCAGCAGACCATCCAATAACTAAAGAACTTGAAAAAACAAATCCTGAAATTTCAAGTTTCATCAAGGAGTGCAGATCGAAAGGAACAACATTAGCCGAAATCGAAAAAGCTGAAAAAATAGGATTTAATACTGGGGTTAAAGTTAAGCACCCATTCATAAAAAATAAAGATCTAGATGTCTATATCGCAAATTTTGTCTTGATGGAGTACGGAACAGGAGCAATATTTGGCTGCCCGGCGCATGACCAAAGAGATCTGGATTTTGCACGTAAATATAATTTGGAAGTTATACCAGTTGTATTACCAGAAGATAAAGAAAAAGCTGACTTCCATATAGGAGATGAAGCTTATTCTGGAGATGGGACAATTTTTAATTCAGATTTCCTAGATGGAAAAACAATCGAACAGGCAAAAGACGCTGTAGCAGAGAGAATTTCAAAAAATGAAATTGATGGATTACCTCAAGGTCAAAAGAAAATTACATATCGTCTGCGTGACTGGGGTGTATCCCGACAGAGATATTGGGGCTGTCCCATACCCATTATTCATTGTGATAATTGTGGTGTTCAAGAGGTACCTGATGATGACTTACCCGTAAGATTACCCGATAATGTTGATTTCAGCATTCCTGGTAACCCTCTTGAGATACATCCAACATGGAAAAAGGTAAAGTGCCCTAACTGCCAAAAAGACGCAACAAGGGAAACAGATACATTTGATACATTTGTAGACTCATCTTGGTATTTTGCAAGATTTTGCAGCCCGAACGCAAATCAACCAGTCAGTGGAGAGTCAGTCGACTATTGGTTGCCTGTAGATCAATATATAGGTGGTGTAGAGCATGCTATACTTCATCTCCTGTATTCAAGATTTTTTACTCGTGCAATGAAAGAGACTGGGCATCTGTCATTAGATGAGCCTTTTTCAGGATTATTTACACAGGGAATGGTAACACATGAAACTTACAAGGACGCTTCTGGTAATTGGTTATTTCCTGAAGAAGTTGTGCTTGATGGAAATAATCCTGTTCACATCAAAACTGGCGAACCTGTGACAGTTGGGCCCATTGAGTCTATGTCAAAATCGAAAAAAAATATCATTGACCCTCAATCAATAGTAGAAACCTTTGGTGCCGATACTGCTAGATGGTTTATTTTGTCAGACACCCCGCCAGAAAGAGATATTCAGTGGACTGATAAAGGGGCCGAAGCCTCATCTCGTTTTATCCAAAGGATCTGGAAAATTATTAATGATGGGGCATCTCTAATTTCTGGAAATGAAATTGTTATACCAAAGGAATTTACAGAAAATGCACTTATCATTAGGAAAATAACCCATAAGGCTATAAAAGATATTACTGACGCACTTGAAAACTTGCGGTTTAATAGGGCGATTGCACATATTTATGAGCTTTCTAATGAGATACAGAACTTAATAAATAAAGATAAAATATTCAATGATATCAGTGAGTTATACTCATTTAGAGAGCTTCTTGAGACGTATTGCCAACTTTTTGCCCCGATGGCACCACATTTAGCAGAAGAGTGTTGGAAAATAATTGGTTGTAATGATATAATTTCTCTAAGAGAGTGGCCTCAATTAATTGAAAAATACATTCAGGAAGACAAGGTTCTTATTGTAGTGCAAGTAAATGGTAAAAAAAGAGGAGAAATTGAAGTAGCTAAAGGATTATCACAAGATGATGTTGAAGCTGCCGCTATGAAAATTGATAATGTTAGTAAATCAATTAATTCTGAGATTAGAAAAATTATATATGTCCCAAATAGGATCCTAAATGTTGTTATCTAAAGTTAGACATTTATGTTTTATACTGATGTTTCTTCCAATCATTATTGGGTGCTCCTTTTCGCCTATGTATGGCATCAATAGTAACTCGCAAGTAATCATGAGTGAAATCTATATTAATGACACCACAGACAGAAACCATCAGATTGTCCGGAATGAGATATTGAAATACATGGGACAAAACGCTGAACGAGGTAAATCCAAACTAGAAATGGATTTTCAAATTAGCATTGAAAAAAATCCTCTTCTTATTGACTCATCAGGTGAAGCAAAGCGCATGCAGCTTGAGGTTGAAGTAGAATATAAAATATTCAGGATCACTGAATTCAGAGAGTTGGTTTACTCAAACTCAGCGCGTGTCTTCAATACTTTCACGCTTTCGTCTTCCGAATATAATAATGCTCAGGCAGAAATATCTACATACAACCTAATCGCAAAAGAAGTTGCATCTGTCATTAATAAGCAAATATCTCTAAACCATCCAAAATTGATGAATTAATTATCTAAAGCTGGCAACAAGACGGTGATACTACGCAACAAACAAGCTGATGATTTTATAAAAAAACCAAGTGATGATATACAAGGTATATTGATACATGGCCAAGACAGCGGGCTAATAAATTACAGAACAAAGGCGCTTGTCAATCACTACATCCCAAACCAAAATGACCCTTTTTTATTATCTACAATAAACAGTACTCAGTTAAATGATAATCCTGGATTACTGACTGACGAGCTGGATACTTATGCACTGACTAATGACAAAAGGGTTATATTACTAGATTTGACTTCTGATCTCAGCAAAGAGCAAGTTGACTGCATAATCGACTCAAAGAGTCAATCAATCCTAATAATCAATGCAGGCGAGTTAAAGACAACTTCACCCTCAAGAAAAGCGTTTGAGAATGATAAGAATTTTATAGTGATCCCATGCTACAATAGTTCGAATATTGATATAATGAATTTACTTAATAACAAACTAAAAGAGAGAGATCTTGCTATGGACAAGGATGCAAAAGAACTGATTGTGGCATCTCTGGGTAATGACTATGGCAATACAATATCTGAAATTGAAAAGATTTTAAACTACCATCAAAGTGGTGATGAGATTAGCAAATCAGATGTGGAGTCAATCATAGTATCCTCATCAAATATAATTGTTACGGATTTAGTTGACACAGTATTTGAAAAAAAAACAAAAAGCGTAAGTCGACTTTATCATTCAGTCATAAATGAATTCAGTCCTGCACAAATTTTAATTATTACATCAAATCATGTCATAAAATTAATGGAATTATTAGCAGAAAAAGAAGACTTAAATTTACCAAACAAACACGTAATTGAAAATTCAAAACCACCCATCTTTTTCAAAAGACATCCATCTTTGCAGAAGCAGCTTAATACCTGGAATAAAGATATCTTGAGTGATGTAATTGAGATTTTGTCGGAAACAACACTTGAGACAAGGATAAATAACGATTTATCTGTTGAGCTAACGGAAAGGTGTCTTCTAAAAATATCTACTCTGAAGAATTAGCCTAATAATTTGTCTTTTACAAGCTCGAGATGCTGATCACTTGTATAATTTATGATAACTCTCCCTGATTTCTGATCTTTAGCATGGATTTGCACTTTAAGACCAATTGCATCTGTCATTAACTTCTCAAGTGAGCTTACATTCTTATCCTTAATTGATGTATTCTTAGTTTTTTTCTGGGATCCTACTGGATTTTTAACTAGATGTTCTATTTGCCTGACACTCAAACCCTTTGATACGATCATGTCAGCAAGATTTTCAGCATTTTCCAGAGATACCAATGCCCTTGCATGACCAATTGTTAACAGCCCCTCTGATAAATAGTCTTTTACTTTTGTTGGTAAGTTATTTAGGCGTAGTATATTAGCGATATAACTCCTGCTCTTGCCAATTACCCGTGCTAAATCTTCCTGTGTATAATTATAGATATCAATTAGTCTCTGATAGCCAGTTGCCTCATCCACTGGGTTCAAATTACTTCTTTGTACATTTTCTATAATTGCAATTTCTAGCGCATCATCATCAGATAATTTTTTTACTATAGCTGGTATATTATCTAACTGAGCAATTTGTGCAGCCCTCCACCGCCTCTCTCCAGCAATAACCTCGTATGATCCTGAATTATCAATTTCTCTCACAATAATCGGTTGGACAACACCTTTCTCTTTAATTGAGTTGGCTAAATCTACAAGCTCATCCTCAGCAAATACGCTACGTGGATTTTGTTTATTTGCCTGGATTTTTTCAATTGGGAGCCTTTCAACATTGAATTCCTGTTGGCTTTCAATGGATGTAACATCTTTTGGGACGTCCCCAATTAGTGAGGCCAAGCCTCTGCCAAGTCTTGAAGTCGATGTGTTTGTTTGTTGCTCTGCCACTGTAGGTCCCCTGTTTTTATAAATTACTGTTTAGTGCGATCTTATCTTTTTTTAAAACTTCCGCTGCCAAGCTCATGTAGGCTTGAGAGCCTTGGCACTTATAATCATATAGAATGACAGGCTTTCCATAGGATGGTGCTTCAGAAACTCTTACATTCCTTGGAATTACTGTTTTGTATACTTTATCACCGAGAAAATCCCTAACATCTTTTGCAACTTGACCTGAAAGATTGTTTCTTTCGTCAAACATAGTCAAAAGCACGCCATGTATTAACAGATCTTTATTCAGGGTTTCGCGAACATGTTCGACAGTCTCTAATAGTTGACCCAGACCTTCAAGGGCGTAAAATTCACATTGCAATGGCACAATTAGCGCATCTGCAGCAGCTAAGGCATTTATAGTTAATAGATTTAATGATGGTGGACAATCTATAAGAATATAATCATATTCATTTTTACTTTGCACCTCAAGCTCTGCAACTGCTAGCTTTAACTTATATGACTTTTGATTATCATCTGCCAGAATCGCCTCTAAACCTAGCAGATCGAGTGTTGATGGGACAATATCAAGATTTTGTACAAGTGTTTCAAACTTTATGTCTATGATAGTTTGCTCACTGGTTAAAATATCATATGTAGAGTACTTTCTATCATCTTTGTTTATACCCAAGCCGGTGGAAGCATTTCCCTGAGGATCCAAATCAATGATCAGCACTTTCTCGCCTGCACCTGCTATTGCACAACCGAGGTTAATCGCTGTTGTTGTCTTTCCAACACCACCCTTTTGGTTGGCAAATGCAAATATTTTGGCCTTATTATTATTCTTCTTTAATCCAAACATTATTTTCGTTCAATATTAAGAATATATGAGTTTTCCTGCGTTATGCTATTTATAAACTTTACTCTTAATTTTGATGAAATTTTTGCGTTGGTCAACTCACTTTTTGCATTAACGCCTTTTTGTAACAAGTATTTTGTTTTTTTATGCGTATATGGTTTAGATAAGGACATTATGGTGTCGATATTTGAAAATGCCCTTGCAGTAATAACATCAACTTTAAATGAATCCTTCACTGTCAGATCTTGAAGTCTCTCCGCGCATATTTTCACATCCACGTTGCATCTCGCGGCAACATAGTCTAAAAAAGTACATTTCTTTTTATTTGATTCTACTAAGTATATAGCCTTACCTGATTGATTGTAATAAATTGCTAGTATGAATCCTGGCAGTCCTGCGCCAGTACCAATATCCATTAAACTCTGAAAATCCCTAGGTAGGGTACTCACAAGCTGAATCGAGTCTAATATGTGCCTATGCCATAAAGAATTTATTGTAGATTTTCCAATAAGATTGAACTTACTTTGCCACTCAATCAAAGACTCAACATACGTGTCTAGTTTTCTGATTGTTTCACGTGAAACATCGTAGTTTCTCTCAATATAATTTATAACTGATGTTCTATCCGTCACGATCTATGCTGACATTTCTGAGATTTTACGATGGGCCTTTATATATGACAATATCTTGAGAACAGTAGAGGGATCAATACCCTCCATTCTTGATAATTGTCCAACTGTGGTAGGCTTCATTTTCGATACACGATCACGGGCTTCGTTTGATAGTCCCTTTACATCATTAAAGTCTATATCGAATGGTATCACCAAAGACTCATCCTTCTTGAAAGATACAATCTCAAGCCTTTGCCTCTCTAAATATTTCGAGTAGATTGCGTTAGACTCGATCTGTGCTGACACTGACTTATCGATTTTACGCAATTCAGGCCATATGGGGTATAAATCGGTTAAATTAATGTTTGGGTATGAAATTAAATCTAAAACTGACCTCTTTTTGCCATCTTGGTTAATTTTCAAGCCATACTGCTTAGCTCTATTTGGAGTGATTTTTAGATTTGTTACAAGGTTCATGGCATGGTGGATTGCACTTAATTTAGCGTTGAAAGAAGCCTCTCTATTTTTTCTAATAATTCCAAGATCAATACCTTTTTGGGTTAGACGTTGATCCGCGTTATCAATACGCAGAGTTAGACGATACTCTGCTCTTGATGTGAACATACGATATGGCTCAGTGACACCTTTTGTCACAAGGTCATCAATCATTACTCCGATATATGCATCAGAGCGATCTAGAATGAATTCTTGCCTACCAACACAATTAATTGCAGCATTTAATCCTGCAATTAATCCTTGGGCAGAAGCTTCTTCATATCCAGTTGTTCCATTAATTTGACCCGCTAAGAATAAGTTTCTAATTTTTTTGGTCTCAAGAGTTAGTTTTAATTCTCTTGGATCAATATAATCATATTCAATAGCATAACCAGGTCTTTCTATTTTAACATTTTCAAGACCCTTGATGGAACGCACCATAATTTCTTGGATTTTCTCATCAATCGACGTAGAAATACCATTCGGGTATACAGTATGATTATCTAAACCCTCTGGCTCTAAGAAAATTTGGTGTCCATTACGTTCACCGAAGCGAACAACCTTATCTTCGATAGATGGGCAGTAACGTGGACCTGTTGACTCTATTTGGCCAGAATAAAGTGGAGCATTGTCGAGGTTACTCATAATTATGTTATGTGTCTTATCATTTGTTCTGGTTATAAAACATGATATTTGTTCTTGCTGAATGCAATCAGTGAGATAGGACATATAAATTGGTTCTTTATCTGGTTGCTGCTCTTCAAGGCCTGCCCAATCTATCGTTCTTCCGTCAAGTCTTGGAGGTGTTCCTGTTTTTAATCTACCTAACTGAAAGCCAAACTCCTGAAAAACGTCCGACAAGTGAAGTGATGGCTTATCTCCAACTCTTCCTGCTGGATAAGTTTTCTTTCCGATGTGAATCAAGCCATTAAGAAATGTTCCTGTTGTTATGACTACAGCTTTTGCATATATTTCATCATTATTAAGTGTTTGCACACCACAACAAGCACCCCCATCAATAAGGAGACCAATGCATTCATTTTCTAGTACTGTCAGGTTTTTGTATTGGCTCAAAATACGTTGCATTGCCTTTTTATATATTTTCCTGTCAGCTTGTACTCGCGGCGCCCTTACAGCAGGTCCTTTTCTCTGATTAAGCACCCTATACTGTATGGCAGCTTCATCAGAGGCAATACCAATTACTCCGTCCAGAGCGTCCACCTCTCGTGCAAGATGACTTTTGCCCAGGCCCCCAAACGCAGGGTTACACGACATTTCACCTATAGTAGATTTTTTATGAGTTATAAGAAGAGAGGATGCGCCATATCTTGCTGCTGCTGCAGCTGCCTCGCAGCCCGCGTGACCACCTCCAATAATAATAACGTCATAATCAAACTTCATATAATACTCCTATGTGATATATATTGTATTCTGATTTATTTACCAATACAAAAATCTTTAAAAATTATATCCAATAGGTCCTCAACATCAACATGACCAGTAATTCTTGCTAATGAATTTACTGCTGACCTTAACTCTTCCACTATTACTTCAACATCCAAAAGATCATTTTTAATAATCATTGATAAATGGTTTTTAGTTTTTTCCAATGCATCTCGATGACGTGATCTTGTGATAAATGACCCTTCTGTTCTGCAGCCTTTCTCAACAAATTTCCCAATAATATCAATGAGTTGTGTAATTCCTTGATCTTTTTTGGTTGAAATAATAATATCTTTATTTTTATGGATAGAAATATCGGATTTTGTCCATACCTCGATAGATTTATCCTTTATATTATGCGGGATACCATCATTTTTATTTATACTTGAATCCATCAGCCACAAAACAAGATCTGCCTCATTCATCTTTATTTGAGATTTTTTTATACCAATATTTTCTACTTCTGTTTCTGCTTTCCTTATCCCAGCCGTATCAGTTATAATCACAGGGAATCCATTTATATCTAAATATGCATCCAAACTATCTCTTGTTGTTCCCGCTTCATCGGATACAATTGCAATATCTCGGTTTGATAGATGATTAAGAAGACTTGACTTACCTGTATTTGGAGAGCCAGCAATTATTATATTAAATCCATCCCTCAATCTTTCTCCTTTGTTTGAGTCATTCAGATGAGTATCCAATTCACTCAGAACGACTTTAATGTCTTTTATTTGAGATGTCGCGACCTCTGGTGATATATCCTCTTCGACAAAGTCGATTGTTGCTTCGAGATATGATAAGTTTTTTACTAATTGCCCCTTCCATTTCGTATATAAGTTTGATAATTTACCCTCCATTTGATCAAATGCCTGTTTTCGCTGAAACTCTGTCTCAGCGTTTATTAAATCAGCCAAACCCTCAACTTCGACTAAATCCAATTTACCATTTAAAAAGGCTCTCCTGGTAAATTCACCAGGCTCGGCATAACTAAAATTTTCTTCCGCTGCTAAAATACTAAAAATCAGATCTTTAATAGCTTTACCACCATGAATTGATAATTCGACCATATTCTCTCCTGTAAAGCTATTTGGTGACTTAAAAAATGTTATCAGTGCTTTGTCTATAAAGTCACCGTTATGTGGATGAACTAATTTTGCAATTTGAACTTTTTTGGGATCAGGTAAATCAATGTTAAATAGATTTCCAATTTTTTTCGCTTCAGGGCCAGAAACTCTTATTACAGCAATACCTGATTTTCCAGGTGCTGAAGATAAAGCATAAATTGTTTTTGAGTTGATAGTATTATACATATTTCTAATCGTTTAATTAACAGTTATTATTACAACAAAAAAAGCTCCCATTCCATTTTATTTATTAGGATTCCCTATTGAATTCTATACATGATATTATTTGCATATGAAATCTCATCAAAATTTGGTCAAAATAGTTTTAATTTTATTTATTACGTTTTCTACTCCCATAATTGATGAAAATTCTTTACAAGCAAGTGATCTCTATAAAAAGAATTTAAGTATAGCGCCCTGGGCAAACGATACGACTTTATCTGGTTGGCAAAATAATCTTGGATGGAAAACTCACTCTAAACAATATATGAAGAAATATGAAATAGAAAATAATATAAAACTATTTCAAGTTGTTTCAGAGCCAACCAGATATGGTAACACCTCATTCTTTATCCAAGCACCAGGTGATGGGTGCTACAACAGGCCCAGTGACTGCAATCGGACTAATGGTGAGAGGCAAAAAAGAGTAGAGGCAAAATATAATAAGAGTTTTAAAGGTATGGTTTGGGTTTCATACTCATTCATGATACCAAACTCATATGAATTGAATGATACCAGGAAAACAATAGTTCAGTTCCACAGTGACTATGATTACTATGGTCCTATGTTTCTTCTACAACTTGAAGATGATGGTTTGATTTGGACACATGAGTCAGGGGCTGGGCACGTCATTATACCCAAGGGCACCGACGACTGTGCCGCCGGTTCAGACAAAGAGAACTCACACAAAAGAAAATACTGTGAAGCAAGGATGGATTCATATCAATTGGTTCCAGGCGAACAGTTAGAAAGAAATGTATGGTACGACCTTGTGTTCAACATCAACTTCGACAACAAGAAACTAGACAAAGCATTTCACAAGATATGGATCAATGGTGAGTTGGTGCATGAAAGACACAATCAAACTTTGTGGGAATACCAGAGTGGTTTGCCAAAGAAATTTATGAAAGCGACATTCAATTTCGGTATATATGGTTCAACTAAAGACAAGTCATATCAAGCCATATATGCTGATGAAGTCCACTTTGGTAGAACTTGTGATAAATTATTACTTGATATGTTAGGCTATGATTGTGAGCAAATTCAAGCACAAGAAATAAACGAGTCAGAGCCTTTTGTCATAGAAGATAGAGCAGCATATCACACAACTGGAAAAGTCAAATATATCAAGGAAAGTCCATCCTGGAGGTAATTGATCATTAATGTAATGCGCTTTTGTCAGGAGATATTCGACATCAATTCCATTTTACATTGATTTCAGGGATTATTATGCTAAAGACTAAGAAGTAACTATTATTTACTTAAGGGGAAGCCAATGAAGAAAATTATTTTAAATAACTTTGGTAGTGAAAAAGAGATGAAAATTGTTGAAGAAGAGCAGCAAAAACCAATCGATAATCAAGTTCTGATAAAACACATGGCCATTGGAGTGAATTTCATTGATATTTACCAAAGGACTGGTTTGTATCCTCTTAAACTACCATCAAGACTTGGTTTGGAGGCTACGGGTATTGTTGAACAAGTTGGGGATCAAGTTGAGTACTTTAAAGAAGGAGATAGGGTTTGTTACTGCAACGGTCCACTTGGAGCTTATGCGACTCATAACATTGTACCCGAAAATCTTTTGTTACATTTACCAGATGAAATTGAATTTGAAACTGTTGCAAGCTCACTCTTAAAGGGAGTAACCGCATACTTTCTAATGCACGACATTTATAAAGTAGGGAAAGATGACACGATAATATTTCATGCCGCTGCTGGCGGTGTCGGCTCGATAGCATCCGGCTGGGCAAAGTCTCTTGGAGCAACTGTCATTGGCACAGTCGGATCTGACGAAAAGATTAATTATGCAAAGTCAAATGGCTGTGATCATGTTATCAACATAAACAAAGAATCTTTCAAAGATGTAGCCCTTAAAATTACTGATAATGAGGGGGTCTCGGTTGTTTATGACTCCATAGGCAAAGATACGTTAATTGACTCCATGGACTCATTAAGGAAGAGGGGTATACTTGTAAGTTTTGGAAACGCATCAGGCGTGCCCGATCCGATAAATATTCTTGACCTGATGAAAAAAGGATCCCTATTTATTACACGGCCAACATTATTTGACTATGTCAAAACACGAGAACAACTTATCAATGCGTCTAAAAAATATTTTGATGTGTTAAAAAGTGGGCATGTTAAGATTGATGTCCAACAGAAGTTTAGGCTTGAAGAAGTCGGTGAAGCACATGCGGCGATGTCACAAAGAAAAACGGTTGGTACAACAGTTTTAGTGCCGTAATCAGGTGTTCATAGAGTCATAAAACTCGTTGTTGTCTTTTGTCTGTGAAATTTTATCTAAAAGAAATTCCATGGCATCAACAGTGCCCATAGGATTTAGAATACGACGCAGCACAAACATTTTCTTAAGTGTACCATCACCAATTAAGAGTTCTTCTTTTCTTGTTCCAGAACGTAGAATATCCATCGATGGAAATACGCGCTTATCGGAAACTTTTCTATCAAGAATTATCTCTGAATTACCTGTTCCTTTAAATTCTTCAAAGATGACCTCGTCCATTCTGCTCCCTGTATCTATTAATGCTGTTGATATGATAGTGAGCGAACCACCCTCCTCAATATTACGCGCAGCGCCAAAAAATCTTTTTGGTCTTTGTAGGGCATTTGCGTCGACACCACCGGTTAAAACCTTCCCTGATGAGGGGACAACCGTGTTATAGGCTCGTCCAAGTCTTGTGATAGAGTCTAGAAGTATAATAACATCACGCCCGTGCTCTACGAGTCTTTTGGCCTTCTCAATAACCATTTCTGCTACCTGAACGTGTCTTGCAGCTGGCTCATCGAAGGTAGATGAAACAACTTCACCGTTCACTGATCTTTGCATATCAGTAACCTCTTCAGGTCTCTCATCGATAAGAAGAACTATAAGATAGCACTCGGGATGATTGGTGGTAATTGAATGTGCAATATTTTGAAGTAATACTGTTTTACCCGTTCTCGGTGGTGCAACAATCAGACCCCTTTGACCTTTTCCAAGCGGGGCCACAATATCAATTATACGGCCACTTTTATCTTTTAAAGAGGGGTCTAAAACTTCCATTGTAAGCGACTGGTCTGGATATAAGGGCGTTAAATTATCAAAGTTAATCTTGTGACGTCCCTTATCGGGATCTTCAAAGTTTATTGTATTTACTTTGAGTAAAGCAAAATACCTTTCCCCTTCTTTTGGGCTTCGGATCTCTCCTTCAATGCTGTCGCCCGTTCTTAAGGTGAATCTTCTGATTTGGCTCGGGCTTACATATATGTCATCAGGGCCAGGTAGATAATTTGCATCTGGAGAACGAATGAAGCCAAAACCATCCTGCAAGACCTCCACCACGCCATCCCCAATTATTGTAATATCTTTTTCAGCTAACCGCTTTAGTATTGCAAAAAGCAACTCTTGCTTCCTGAGTGTGCTTGCATTTTCAATTTCGTGCTCTTCAGCAATACCTAGTAATTCAACTGGCTTTTTTTCTTTTAAATCTGCAAGTCGAACTTGATTACTATTAGTATTTTTTTGTTTTTCAGTCATAATTGAGAATTTTCTGAATAGAATAAGCTAGATAAGTAGAGTTATATAATATATATCACACAAAAAAAATCATATCAAAAGAAAAATTAAGGTCTTAAAATAACCAAAAAAACAATTAATATAATTAAAACTGTCGGAATTTCGTTAATTATACGAAAATATCTATGTGTTTTTATGTTCATATCTTGTTGGAATTTTTTCATGTATCCAATCAATAAGCCATGATATGCAGATAAAATTACCACTAGTAAAAACTTTGAATGAAACCAGAAATCTTGAGAAAAATCTATCACATTAAAATAAAAAATTAATAGAAGGCCGAACACCCAGGAAGCTATCATCGCAGGAGACATGATATATCTTCCTAACCGATACTCCATAACCTTGAGCAATTCCGATGCTTCACTACCTGCTTGTAAATCAGAGTGATACACAAACAACCTTGGTAAATAAAGGAGAGCGGCAGACCAAGCAATTACAGATATTATATGTAACGATTTAACTATTAAGTATAAGTTACCATCATCCATTTAACTGAGGCTCCTAACAAATTGTACAAGATCTAGTACATGCTGAGGCGGTGTTTCTTTCAAGATACCATGACCAAGTCCAAGAATAAAGGGTTGATCACGAAACTTGTTAATATTTAACTCAATGTCTTTTTTGAGCACTTCTCCGCCTTTGAGTAAAATATTAGGTGAGATATTACCTTGAACTATAAATTTTTTCTGAAGAATATTCCTAACGTAATCTCTATCCAATTCACTATCGACTGCTATTATATTTAAACCTGTTTGTACGGCGTATTTTTCATAAAATTTGTGAGCGCCCTTGGGGAAACCAATTATAGGTGTTTTTGGATATACATCTTTCACTTTTGAAATAATTTGTCTAGTGGGCTCAACTACCCAATTATTAAATTGACTTTCATTCAGAACGCCTGCCCAAGAGTCGAAAATTTTCACAACGTCAGCACCTGATTGAATTTGTAAAATTAAATAGGAAGCAGATAATTCAACCAACATACAAATAATATCATTTGCTAATGATGGGTTGTCCTCCATCCATTTAACAGATTGAGATAGATCTACTTTTGATCGACCATTAATCATGTAGGTCATTACTGTCCAGGGTGCCCCACAAAAACCTATCAAGCTCTTTTCTCTCGATAACTTATGTCTTGTTAGATTAATTGCTTCAGCGACATTCACAAGATTTGATTTTTCGACTTCGGTGATTACACCCAATGCTGGGTTTTCTGTAAGGGATTTCTCAAGAACAGGGCCAACATTCTCTTCAAACCTTATATCCAAGCCAAAATTCTGTGTGATTAGTAAAATATCTGCAAATATAATAGCTGCATCAAGATCAAATCTATTTATTGGCTGTAATGTTACTTCAGATGCATAGTTTGGCTTATAACACAAATCCAGAAAACTGCCTGCTTTATCTCTAATTATGTTATATTCAGGCAAATACCGTCCCGCTTGTCTCATAAGCCATATAGGGGGTGGCCATATTATATCCCCATCGTTCAATTTACACAGAATAGTCATAATATATTATCTAAAAGTTGTTGTTATTGTTACCTTGTGGACATTGGTAATTATTTTTTATTCACATCTTATCCACATTTTGAATATTAACAGGGTAAGTATATCATTTTAAATACAAACTTTGAATATCTACCTTTATGTGGCAATAATCGTTGTTCAGATTTGTTACTGAGGATTTTTTTTTGTAAAATGATGTTAGTAAACTGTGTATATCTTGTTCATAAATTTTATTGCAAACAGATGTTTATGAAGTTTATGACTTACCAAGCGAAATTATAATGTTAATAAATACTGGGAAATATGTATAAAATTAGACATTTTTTCTATATTTTAAAAAATATACACATAATTGGAGGTTTTATAAACGGTGCCTGTTGAAAATAAAATTTCTTATAATATACACTTGGTAAGTGACTCAACTGGTGAAACACTTAGTACAATAGCTAAAGCTGTGCTGGTGCAATATAAAAACCTAAACTTTGAACAACATATACATTCTCTTGTTAGGAGCAAAAAACAAATTGAAACTGTATATGAAGAGATAAAAGAGAAACCAGGCATAATTCTGTGCACTTTATATGATATCGAGTTAAAAAAGACACTTCAGGCTCTATGCGATGAGCTAAGCATACCACTTATTGATCCACTCGATACTATTCATCAGTCGCTAACGTCAGTTTATGGAATAAAAGGCAGCCCGATAGTCGGCGGACAACACCAGTTAAATAGTGAGTATTTCGAGCGAATTGATGCAATGAATTATACCCTCGCTCATGACGACGGTATTATTTCTGGAGATTTAAATGCAGCGGATATCATACTTATCGGTGTGAGCCGAACATCAAAAACCCCCACAAGCATTTATTTAGCAAATAGAGGTATAAAAACTGCGAATATACCATTTGTGAATGACATTCCTTTGCCGCCCGAATTGGATACTGTAAAACACCCCATGATTGTAGGACTTGTAGCAACACCTGAGCGAATAATACAAATTCGAAAAAATAGACTCATGGCCCTAAATGCAAAAGATGATAGCAACTATGTAGACAAAAGGCTTGTTAGCGAAGAAATTCTAAAAGCAAAAAAACTTTTTGAAAATAATAATTGGCCTGTTATTGATGTTACCAGAAAATCTATTGAAGAGACCGCCGCAGAGATAATGCTTTTGCTCAGAGGAAGGCATACTGCATAATGGAATATAATATAATATTAGCGACCCAAAGTGAAATAAGAAGAAATTTACTCAAGAACACAGGCATTAGGTTCAAGACCATTAAATCAGATTTTGATGAGACACAATTACAAGATGCCCTTAATGGCAAAATATGCTCATTGAAAGATGCCCAAGATCTGGCAAAGAAACTCTCTTTCGAGAAAGCCAAAAATATTTCTGGTAGATATGGTAAAGATTTGATTATTGGCTGTGATCAAACACTTTACTATAAAAAAAGAATTATAAATAAACCAGTAAATTATGAAGAATCTTTTGAACAACTTAAGGGCTTAAGTGGAGAAAATCATAAGCTTATTACAGCTACTACTTGTGTGATGGAGTCTAAACAAATCTGGTCTTACATATCGGTGCAAGATATGCAGATGAGGACACTTAGTGATGAATACATTAAAAACTACATAAGGGAGATTGGCGATAAAGTACTTAATATACTCGGCGCCTATGAGATTGAAGGAAAAGGGATTAACTTATTTGAGAGTATTGGTGACGACCTATTTTCAATCCAAGGTATTTCAATATTACAACTTATAAAATTTTTGAGAAAAGCAGGGTATGTTGAATGATCAAAATTGGCTTAACGGGATCAATAGCTGTTGGGAAATCGTTTGTTTTAAGCATATTTAAGACTGAATATAATATACCTGTATTTAGTTCTGACGAATGCGTCAAAGAGATTTATAGACATAATGTTGATTTAAATAATTTTATAAAAGATGAGATACTTGTTAGCGGTAATGAGTTTAGTAAAGAAGATATCGCGGATATTGTGTTTAAAGATAGTATAAAACTAGAAAAATTAGAGAATTATATCCATCCTCTTGTTAAGATAGAAAGAGATAATTTTATAAACCAAGAGCTGGATAAAAAGTCCAAATTTGTGGTTATCGAGGTACCTTTGCTTTTTGAAAAAAACTTGGAGCATGAGTTTGACAAAATTATACTTGTTGATGTGTCGGAGGATATTCAAGAAAAAAGAGCACTATCAAGAAAAAACATGAATAAAGAGAAGTATTTGTCGATAGTAGCAAACCAGATACCAAATAATGAAAAGATTCAAAGATCAGATTTCATAATTAATAATCTGGATGAAGCCACGACCAGAAATAATATTGATAAAATTGTAAACACGTTAAATAGATAAGCGAGTATCTAAAATGAGAGAAATTGTTGTTGATATAGAAACAACTGGTTTAGACCCAAAAAAAGGTGATAAAATTATTGAGATTGCATGCTTGGAGCTAATTAATCATATACCAACAGATAAATATTTTCATGAGTACGTGAATCCAAATGGAAAAGAAATATCCGAAGGGGCTTTTAAGGTGCACGGCATATCAAATGATTTTTTAAGTGAAAAGCCAATTTTCGATGAAGTTGCGGATAATTTTCTTGAATTTATTGCTGACTCACCTGTTTTAGCGCATAATGCATCTTTTGATGTTGGTTTTCTAAATCATGAATTATCTCTTGAGAGCAAAAAAATAATCGCGGATGACAAGGTTATTGATACTCTTGCTATTGCAAGAGCAAAACATCCTGGTATGCCAAATAACCTTGATGCGTTATGTAGACGATATAACATAGCTGAACAAAAAAGAGGTCTGCATGACGCAAAATCTGACTGCGAACTATTAGCACAGGTTTATATTGAATTAATAGGCGGCCGACAGAGTAATTTCGAATTACACGAAGATGAGCCTAATAAAAGTCTGCTTGATGATAATGTAAGTAGAGCTCTTCGTGAGAGACGGCCACCACAGGAGCTTACACCTGAAGAGCTTGCTAAACACCGTGAATTTACCAAGAATTTTGTGAAAAAGGCATTATGGTCAAAAAAAGACTAGAATTAATTTCTCTGTATATTTTTTTCAAAAAGCTTTAAAAAGTCTATTGGTTCAATATAAAGTGGAGGGAATCCACCATCTCTTACACTATCAGCAATTATTCTTCTCACAAATGGGAAGAGCATCCTCGGGATTTCGACAAGTATGACAAATGATTTGTTATTTTGTTCAATATTATTGAGCTGAACAACGCATGCATAAGACAAATCAATAATAAAACATGGCTCATCATCAATTGTAGATGTTGCCTTGGTGCTTATTTCGACTTCATAAATACTATTTTCTTTATCTAAAGTTGCCGCATTGACATTAACGCTGACGTTGATGTCTGGCTTTGCCATCATATGAGGAAGTTTTCTTGGGACGTTTGGGTTTTCGAAAGATAGTTCCTTAACGTATTGGCTCAGAAATTTAAACCCGCTTTTTAATTCATCATTCATAGCAACAAATAAAAACTTACAACTTATATCATAGCAGATAGTGGCATTGGGTCAATTACTTGAAAAATCCGATAAAATATTTTTAATTATTTTTGTAATACGTATATAATATTATAGGTATGTGAAAACTTTTAAGTCCAATATGTTTGATATCATAAATTTAATACTGCTCATAGTTGTAATATTCATACTGATAATGTTACGCTCTGTGCTTGGTCGACGAACTGGTCAAGAAAAACCTGTTATTATAGACTTTGATGAACCTAAAAGTAAAGCTGCTGAAACTGCTCAAGAGGAAGATGTTGACAGTTTAATCGAAATTCATGAAGACGAAAAGAATATTAGCAGTTATCTCAGTGAATTGAGGTATCTTGAGAAATCATTGAGTGGCTTTAACCTTAAATATTTCAAGGAAGGCGCAACTAAAGCGTACGAAATGATTTTGATAGGGCACTCGGAAGAAGATCACAAGACTTTGAATTCACTTTTAGGAAAAGAACTTTATGACGATTTTAAGGCCTCCATTGACGCGAGAAATGAAGCGGCTCAAAAACTTGAATACAGTATGATTAAAGTTAGCGAATTGCAGATTGATGATATAAAAATAGAGAAAAATATAGCGAGTATAACTTGTAGTATTAATGCTGATACTAGCTCGATTATTAGTGAGTTTAAGGATGATGAAAAATCCACAAAAAGAAATAGTGCCAAGACAAAGGAAGTTTGGACGTTTAGTAAAAATTTAAAGTCGAAAGATCCCAATTGGAAAGTAATAGCAATAAGTCGGCTTAATTAACCAAAGCGAATAATGATTAATAAAATAAATACAAAGCAACTTCAAAAAGTTTCTTTTGAAGATATAAAAGGTTGGGTGCATGATAATCATTTGGATGCATTTGCGCTTCTAAATAAGAGTACGAAGTATGACTTATTAAATCAAAAAATGCTAAATAATAATATGGCACGGAGATATTTTGAAAAGAACTATCAGCCATATAGAGTTTTAAGAAAACAAAATGAGGTAAGTCTTTACACAGGTTACTTTGAACCATCACTAAACGCTTCATCTGATAAAAAAGGCGAATATATCTACCCTTTGTATGGATCTCCAAAAAACAAATCAGACAATTTTGTAAACTTAACTAGAAGGGAACTCGAAGAAAAAATATATTGGGATCTTCCAATTTTAGCATGGCTATCAGATCCTATTGGTCTATATTTTATGCATATTCAAGGCTCTGGTAACTTAAAATTTGAAAATGGGACTGAACGAAGATTTGTATTTAATAGCAAAAATAATTATGACTATACATCAATAGGGAGGTACTTGACAGATAATAACTATATAAAGAAAACCCAAATATCAATGGGATCGATAAAAAAATGGATGAGTTCAAGCCCAGAAAATTTAGCCAAAAAATACATAAATAAATCATTTATTTTTTTTAAAGAAGACTTGAAGGATGAGTTAAATGTTCATCCATTGGGTCAACTTGGTATAAGGTTAACACCTTTCAGATCACTTGCTGTTGACATGTCAATATACAATGCTAACACCCCTATCTGGCTAGATACAAAAATCCCAATCAAGGACTCAAAAAAGTTTAAGCGATTCCAGAGACTAATGTTTGCGCAAGACAAAGGATCGGCAATAAAGGGTCTACATAGAGGGGATATTTTTTTCGGAAACGATGAAAATGCTGGAAATATGAAATCCCGAGGGGATATAATTATATTTGATAGAATATGAAAAAAAATAATAAGAAAATATCAAGTAGTGATTTGAAATTATGGAGTCAGATATTAGATAAGGTCGAGCCGATCAAAAAATCTGGTAGATCCAAAGTTACAAATCAAAAAGAAAGTGTTATTGACGAAAACATAATAATTTCAAGAGATCTCAGTGAGCGAAGTACTGTCAAAAAAAGGGTCAGACAAAAAAAAGTCATAAATGAAGACTTACCTAATACAATTCCAAACAATAACTCAAATGAAAAAGCTGAGTTTACGGGGATCCATCGAAGATTAGAACAAAAAATGTCAAGGGGTCAAATCAAAATCGACTCAACTTTGGATTTGCATGGCATGAACCAAGAAGAAGCAAAAGATGCCACTATTAATTTTGTGAGGATGGCAAAAAAGAATAACTTAAGCATTGTTTTAATCATTACCGGTAAGGGTATATCAAAAGATAATACAAATGATGGTCATCGCACTAGATTTTCACGCGGTGTTTTAAATCAGAATCTTCCAAATTGGCTAAGGCTGCCACAAATTCGAAATAACATAAATGGTTATAGGTATGCTAATATAAGGCACGGCGGAGAAGGCGCCTATTACATACTTTTGAAAACTTAATTATAAAATAAACTTTGAAAGATCTGCATTATTTGCTAGATCTTCTATATGACTTGAGACATAATCTTGATCAATTTTTATATTTTTTTCGTCAAGATCAGGTGCTGTGAAGCTTATATCATCGAGTACTCTCTCCAGAACCGTATGAAGTCTCCTGGCACCAATATTCTCAACATTTGAATTTACACTTACAGCAATGTCTGCAATTTTTTCTATTGCGTCTTTTGAAAATTCTAATTTAAGACCTTCTGTATCCATAAGCGCGATATATTGTTTAATCAGACTTGCTTCTGTATCTGATAATATACTTACAAAATCTTCTTTTGATAAAGCTCCAAGCTCAACCCGTATAGGCAGTCTACCTTGTAGTTCAGGAAGAAGATCGGACGGTTTTGCAAGGTGAAATGCACCTGAAGTAATAAACAATATATGGTCTGTTTTTACAATGCCATGTTTTGTTGATACTGAAGTACCTTCAATTAAGGGAAGCAAATCTCTTTGAACTCCTTCACGGCTTACATCTGCTCCTTGTCGATTTTCACGAGCGCAGATTTTATCTATCTCATCAATGAAAACAATACCATGATTCTGAACACTTTTTAGTGCCTCTTGGATAATTGTGTCGTGGTCAAGTAAATTATCAGACTCTTCTTGCAGTAGAATTTCATAGCTGTCTTTTACAAGCATCTTTTTTGATTTATACTTATCACCCATGGCTTTTCCGAGCATGTCACCAATATTCAGCATACCCATTTGAGCACCTGGCATCCCAGGTACTTCAAACGATGTCATGTTTGATGCTGAGTCTTTTATTTTTAGATCTATTTCTTTATCGTCTAATTCGCCATCTCTCAATTTTTTTCTAAATGACTCTTTAGTTGACTCTGATGCATTCTCGCCAACAAGGGCGTTGATAACTCTTTCCTCTGATAAAAGGTGAGCTTTGGCTTCAACTTCTTTTCTTTTTTTCTCTTTTATCATTGCTATGGCCGTTTCAACTAAATCACGTATTATTTGTTCAACGTCACGCCCAACATAACCAACTTCAGTAAATTTTGTGGCTTCAACCTTTATAAATGGCGCATCAGCCAATTTTGCAAGCCTTCGCGAAATTTCTGTCTTACCAACGCCTGTTGGTCCTATCATGAGTATATTTTTAGGTAATATCTCATCTTTTAATGGACCGGTTAATTGCTGGCGACGCCATTGGTTTCGCAGAGCTATTGCACACGCTCTTTTTGCTTTATTTTGACCAATAATAAATCTATCTAGTTCGGATACAATTTCTCGTGGCGAAAAGTCTGACATATCACTCCTTTATCTTGATGCTTTCAATAATCAAATTATCGTTTGTATAGACACAAATTTCTGATGCTATTTTCATAGATTTTTCCGCAATTTCTTGTGCACTTATATCAGTGTTAAATAATGCTTTTGCTGCTGCTAAAGCGTAATTACCACCTGATCCGATCGCAATTACGCCGTCTTCAGGTTCAAGTACATCTCCATTACCCGTCAGTACGAAGCTACAATCATTATCAGCTACTAGCATCATCGCCTCCAGCCTACGTAGGTATCTATCAAGTCTCCAGTCTTTAGCTAATTCAACAGCAGCTCTTGTTAGCTGGGTTGGGTATTGCTCAAGTTTTGCTTCTAATCTGTCAAATAAAGTAAGGGCATCTGCTGTTGAGCCAGCGAATCCAGCAATAACTTCTTGCCCAGGGCCAAGCCTTCTTACCTTCTTTGCATTATTTTTGATAATTGTTTGCCCCAAGCTAACTTGTCCATCACCTGCAATCACAACACTATCACCTTTTCGTACCATGATGATAGTTGTACCAACCATATTCTTTTCGTTATGCTCGATCATTTCATCCCTATAATTCTAGTCACACGACTACTTTTGTCATATTTAACATATATTAATAATATGTTTATTATAATATATATGTCGATTGTGATATATATATTCAAGATTTTAACCAATGGAAATTGATCATGAGTGATAACAAGAAAAGGGAAGCTCTTGTAGAGAGAAAAACAAAAGAAACAAGTATTTCCTGTAAATTGCTATTAGATGGCACCGGTAAATCAAAGATTAATACAGGAATTGGATTCCTTGACCACATGTTAGAGCAGGTAGCAAGACACGGCTTACTTGATATTGAACTGAAAGCTGAAGGAGACTTGCACATCGATATGCATCATACCACAGAAGATATTGGGATCGTAATGGGAACGGCAATAAAGCAGGCACTCGGAGACAAAGCAGGAATAAGAAGATTTTCGCACATAATCATTCCAATGGATGAAGCCTTAACTCAAATTTCATTAGATATTTCAGGCAGACCTTATCTGAGGTGGGCAGTGAATCTAAAATCACCAAAGATTGGGGAGATGGACTCAGAGCTTTTTAAGGAGTGGTTCTACGCATTTGCACATAATAGCGACATGACATTACATATAGAGAACTTGCATGGGAGTAATGCGCATCACATCATAGAGTCTTGTTATAAGGGTCTTGCTAGATGCATTAGAGAAGCAATCGCAATTGATCCACTTACACCAGGGTCAATTCCAACCACAAAAGGGATTCTATAATTTATTTTTCATTATGGCCTTATTTGAAATATATACAAAAAAAAGGGGTTTTGACGATAACAACGAGCATATCTTGATTTATCGGGATAAAATCTCATACACAGCGTTAATTTGTCCACCATTGTGGTTTTTATTGAATAAAAATTTCTTTTTAGTTCCTTTTTATATCGCAACAATATTCTTATTATATGCTATCTCTATTTATTTTGGATCTACAATAATGATATTTGGCATCATATTCATTCATCTTTTTTTCGGGTTTCAATCCAATCTTATAAGAGAATGGCTGTTGAATTTAAGAGATTATAAGCTAGAGATGATTGTTACTTCAGAGAGTCAAATTAGTGCTTACAATACATACAGAAATAACAAAGAAAATGAAGTCATACCAAACGATAATTCCACTCAAAATAAATCGAGAACTGGTAGCGGTGATGAAGAGGCAATTCTTAATATATTTTAATAGCTTTGTGTGAAAGGTATGGAAATAATTGGCATTATTGATTACGGATCAGGAAATATCCATTCAGCAACAAAAGCCTTTGAAACCGTCGCAAAAGATCTCAAAAAAGAGATAAAAATTCTGCGCATACACAATGCTGCTGATATAAAGCTCTGTGATCGTATTGTACTTCCGGGGGTTGGGGCATTTAAAGATTGTAAAGCTGGACTCGTTAACATAGACGGTCTGGTTCCGACTCTAGAAAAAAAAATTTTAGATGAGGGAGCTCCTTTTCTGGGAATTTGCGTTGGGATGCAATTACTTGCTGATATTGGGTTTGAGGGCGAAACTACACCAGGTTTTGGATGGATTTCAGGGGTAGTTGACAAAATACCAACCACAGCGGGACTTAAAATTCCTCACATGGGTTGGAATACTATTAAATTTAATAGAGCTCACAGCATTTTTAATGGATTAGAGAATAAAGGAGAAACAATAGTATATTTTGTTCATTCTTATTATTTTCAAGTAAAAAAAATGGAAGATTTATTAGGTATCTGTGACTATGGCAGTGAAATTACAGCTGTAATTGGCAAAGACAACATCATTGGATGTCAATTCCATCCTGAGAAAAGTCAGAAAATAGGTCTGAAATTTATTAAAAATTTTATAAATTGGAGTCCCTAATGATTTTATTTCCAGCTATTGATATTAAAAATGGTGAATGTGTCCGGCTTCGACTTGGAGAAATGCGGGACTCAAAGATTTATAATAGTAATCCACTTTCACAAGCAATAAAATTCCAAGAAATTGGCTTTGATTGGGTCCATATTGTTGATCTTGATGCCGCCGTAAATGGTAAAAGTAAAAACAAACCTATAATTGAGGAAATAATAAAAAAAACAAAATTAAAGGTCCAACTTGGCGGTGGGATCAGAACAACGGAGATGATTGACTATTGGTTATCACTCGGGGCTGAAAAATTAGTTCTAGGCACAATGAGCATTACTGATATTAGTTTGGTGAAGAAAGTCGCAAATAAATACCCCCAAAAAATTGTGTTAGCGCTTGATAGCAAAGATGATTTTATATGTATAGAGGGGTGGAAGAGGCAAACCGAGGTCAATATTTTTGATTTAATTAAGGACTATGAGAATACTGAAATTGACTCGATCCTACATACAGATATAAATAGGGATGGGATGCTCAAAGGATTGAATTTTAGGGGTTCCAGAAAGTTAGCCATGGCAACTAATATATCGGTGATATTAAGTGGGGGCTTAAACTCTATTGAGGATATTAAAAAATTAAAGACAAATGAGAATTCGATTTTTAAAGGCGCAATAATCGGTAAAGCACTATACGAAAAAAAAATAGATCCCATAGAGGCACTTAAAATTATCAATAGTGAGGGTTTATAATTGTTAAAGTCGAGAATAATACCATGCTTGGATGTCAACAATGGGCGAGTAGTAAAAGGCACAAATTTTGTAAATCTAAGAGATGCAGGAGACCCAGTTGAAGTTGCTAAAATCTATGATGAGCAAGGTGCTGATGAGGTGTGTTTTTTAGATATTACCGCAAGCCATGAGAATAGAGACACGATCTATGACATTGTAAGAAAGACTGCTGAGGTATGTTTTATGCCATTAACTGTTGGTGGTGGAGTAAGTAAAATAGAAAATATACGAACATTATTGCTATCTGGAGCCGATAAAGTATCAGTTAATTCAGCAGCAGTTAAAGATAATAATTTTGTGCGATATGCAGCAGACAAGTATGGCTCTCAATGTATCGTGGTTGCTGTTGACGCAAAAAAAAATGATGCACAGAATAAGTGGGAAGTTTATACTCATGGAGGCAGAATTAACACTGAGATTGATGTGTTGCATTATGTTGAAAGAATTGTATCATTGGGTGCGGGTGAGCTCTTAATCACATCGATGGATAAAGATGGAACAAGATCTGGATTTGACAATATACTCATTAAAAAAATTACAGATATTGTGAATGTTCCAGTTATTGCAAGCGGCGGAGTTGGCAACCTTCAACATCTAGTTGATGGTATAAAGCTGGGGCATGCCGACGCTGTTTTAGCAGCCTCCATTTTTCATTTTGGGGAATACACAATTAATGAAGCCAAGCAATATATGAAGAAACGAGGCATCAACGTTAGATAGGGGGATTTATGTCTGAAAACTCAATGAAAAATATAGATTATTTACAAAAGCTTACGAAAACAATAAAGAATAACGCTTTTAAGGACGCAGAATTTTCATATACTGCAAAATTAATCGGTGACATTGAGTATTTATCTAAAAAAATCGGTGAAGAAGCATCTGAAGTCATAATTGCAGCGCTGTCGAAGGACAAAGAGAACCTTAAAAAAGAGGCTGCAGATCTGATTTATCACTTAATGGTATTGCTTGAGCAAGGTAATTTAAGTATTGACGATGTGTGTGGCGAACTTATGCGAAGAAGAGGTATATCAGGTCATGAAGAAAAAAAATCTAGAAAATCTTAATTTTATCATATGTGTCAATCAAAAAATCTAAATTCACCTTATATAATTTTTTCAAAAGAAGAATGGGCTGATTTGGGTTTTGGCGCCACTTTAAATCTAACTGAAAATGAAATAATAGAGCTCAGGGGCTTAAATGAGCCTATGTCAATAGATGAGGTAAGAGATGTGTATTTACCAATTTCTCGACTCTTAAATCTATATATATCTGGTACGGAAAAATTATTTGAAGCAACTAATTTATTTTTAGGAAAAAAAAATTTTAAAGTACCATTTATTATTGGTATTGGGGGCTCTGTTGCTGTTGGAAAAAGCACAACGTCAAGAATTCTTCAAGCATTATTATCTAAATGGTCAGATAATATAACAGTATCACTTGTCAATACAGATGGTTTTTTGATGAGTAATAACAATCTTGAAAAGAGATCTTTAATGGAGCGTAAGGGATTTCCTGAAAGCTACAACCTAACACTATTACTTGATTTTTTAAATTCGGTTAAATCCGGAAAATCAAATGTTAAAGCACCTGTTTATTCGCATTTGCTCTATGACAATGTTCCTGGTGAATTTATTAACGTAAATAAACCCGATATACTTATTATCGAGGGCTTAAATGTTCTTCAACCGGCCCCGCTCCCAAGAGATGGCAACGCCATTCCGTACGTATCCGATTTTTTTGATTTTTCAATATTTGTTGATGCAGATGAAGTGAATATAAAAAATTGGTACATTCAGAGATTTTTAAAACTGAAGTCAACTGCTTTTAAGGAGGAAAAATCATATTTTAATAAATATTCATATTTATCAGATGAAGAAGCAGTTAATGAAGCAACGTCACTTTGGGAAAAAATAAATTACGTGAATTTGATAGAAAATATTTTACCAACTAGGCAAAGAGCTAACTTAATACTTAGAAAGTCAGAAAATCATTCTGTAAATCAAATTTCATTAAGAAAGCTATAAAATATATCTCTGGATATTATTTTTTATCTCTCTGTAATCAGCAAAATCTAATTTACCCCCATCCCTCTTTAAAATTTTTGAAGCAACAAAGTTACCAGCTTTCAAACAGTCAATTGGACTAGATTTATTTAGGTATGCCTTCAGGTACCCGGAGACAAATAAATCACCAGCCCCTGTAGTATCTGTGCAATCTTCCACATCTTTTGTTGAGGAATCAATAAGTACACCCTTTTCGATGGATAGTGAGCCATTCTTTCCCGATGTCATGATTAATCTTTCCACAAACCCTGAAAGCTCTTTCATTCTTTTTATAAGATCTATTTCTTTCTTGACCTCCAAAAGACTCATCATCTCCATTTTATTACCAAAAATAAGATTAATTTGATGGGACTTTATTAGATTTAGAAAATCATCTCTATATTTATCAACACAATCCACATCAGATAGAGAAATTGCTGTAAAGCCTTTACTTGCTTTGGCATTGCTGATTGACTTGGATATAAGTTCGAGTCCATATGGCGAGTATAATAGGTACCCTTCTATAAAAATACCAGAAATCCTGCTAAAGGCAGCTTTTGGTATGTCTGATGCATCAAGCGCTTCTGATGCCCCTGGAAAAGTGTTCATAGTTCTTTCCCCGTCTGGTGTTACATAAACAAGTGAAAGTCCTGTTTTAGATTCATTATCGACTATCATCAGGCCTGTTTCTACATTATGCTCTTTATTCTGTTCGAGGTAGATTTCCCCGTAGTTATCATTGCCAATTTTTCCAATGAAACATACTTCTTCCTCGAGCATTGATAAGCCGCATGCGCTATTATTTGCACTCCCACCCGGAACTATCTTTTTATTTGATAAAAGCTTGATTTTATCATTAATCTCATTTTGAGACACAATTTGCATTTTACCAATAAAATTAGGGTCAATTTGATCTATCTCATCCAAATGAGAGATTACATCGATAATTGCATTACCAATAAAAAGCACATTCATAATATGACTTGGTTTCTAATATCTTTTTACAAATAACTCAGTTTTTTTGATTATTTTCTTATCTTCATATTCATAAACAATTGGGATCCCAGTTGTTATTTCGACATTCACAATTGCTTCTTCACTTAGACCCTCCACATGCATTATTATGGATCTGAGTGAGTTACCGTGAGCGGTAATAATGACATTTTCACCATCATGTAGTTTGGGAAGTATATTTTTCTTGAAGTATGGGATAGTGCGGTTATATGTATCTTTCAGACTCTCCCCATTTTCTGGGGCAATATCATAGGAACGTCTCCATAATTTAACCTGTTCATCACCCCATTTATTTCGAGCATCATCTTTGTTCATGCCAGTTAAGCTGCCATAGTTTCTCTCATTTAATGCTTTGTCTGATATTATAGGGATATTTTTTTTTAATACATAAAGAACAATTTCCAGTGTCTTACTGGCTCTCTTAAGTGCGCTCGTATAGGCATGATTAATATCAACTTTTAAATTCTGGATCGCAAATGCAGCTAATTTCGCTTCTATTTTACCCTGATCAGTAAGATTCACATCTTCCCACCCGGTAAACAGGTTTAATTTGTTCCACTCGCTCTCACCGTGTCTTAATATGATCAATTTTGACATGAAATTTCCTATTTTTCTATATTCAGAACATCATCCATACTGTAATAACCAGGATCCTTGCCTAGCGACCATCTTGCAGCTAACATTGCCCCTTTGACAAAAATTTTCCGACTCAAGGCTGAATGAGATAATGTTATCACCTCACTGTCACCGGCAAATATAACAGAGTGTTCACCAACAATACTTCCACCCCTGATTGATGAAAAGCCGATGGTATTTTTGTCTCTGCGACCTGTATTCCCATGTCTTTCATAAACAGCATTATTTTCTAAATTTAATGATCTTCCTTTTGCCGCTGACTCTCCAAGTATTAATGCTGTTCCGGAGGGTGCGTCTACTTTTTGATTATGATGTATTTCAGTAATTTCAATATCAAAATCTAATAATATTCTGGCAATCTTTTCAGTCATTTGAGATAGTATATTTATGCCGAGGCTCATATTGCCCGATTGAACAAGAACTGCGTGATTTCCTGCTTTCTTTAACCTCTCAATTTCTTCATTTTGAAAACCGGTCGTACCGATTATATGAGAGATTCTGGCTTGTGCAGCTAGTACAGCATTTGCAAGTGTTGTTTCCGGGTTGGTAAAGTCGATAATAACGTCAGCAGATTTAATAAGTTCTAAAATGTCAGAAACAATTTTGATATTCATATTAGCTTCACCAATTACTTCACCAATATCCTTTCCAATCCAATCTGAACCGGACTCTTCTGATGCTCCAACTATATCAATATCAGCGTTTTGATGGGCATATTTTAATAACTCACGACCCATTCTTCCTGCTGCACCTGCAATAATCACTTTCATGATAGAACCATATTATTTTAATTATAATTTTTTGATCATCTTACGATGAAATATCTTTTAATGCAAAAAATCTCTAAAAAAAATCTCTAAATTTTTTAAAAAAACTGCTGCTGAGAGGGTTTGTTTTTTCATTTGATATTTTTTCGAATTCAGCAAGTAATTCTTTTTGTTTTTTTGTAAGATTAATTGGTGTTTCTACAGTAATTTGCAAGTGAAGGTCCCCAAAATTATTTCTTCTTATAACCGGCATACCCTTGCCCCTTAATCTTAAATGTTTATTATTCTGGGAGCCTTCGGGTAAACTAACGCTGAGTTTCCCGCCATCGATTGTTGGAATATCAATCTGACCACCTAGGGTAGCTTTTACCATTGATACAGGAATATTTAGGTATAGATCCGCCCCATCCCTTTGAAAGAGCTTGTGGGGTTTGATTGACACAAATATATATAAATCTCCGGTTCTACCACCCCTAATTCCAGCCTCTCCTTGACCACTAAGTCTGATCCTATTGCCATCTTCAACACCAGCTGGGATGTTTACATTCAATTTTTTAGGTTTCTTTACTCTTCCTTCGCCACTACATGATTTACATGGATTTACAATAATCTGCCCTCTACCTTGGCAAGATGTACAGGTTCTCTCTATTGTAAAAAAACCTTGGCTTGCCCGGGTTTTACCCGATCCCTGACAATTCGGACAAACAATCGGCACTTCTCCTTTTTCACTGCCATTACCATTACAGTTTGTACAAACGGAATTCATCGGGACATTGATGGTATCAGATTTCCCACGGTATGCATCTTCGAGAGTTATTTCAATATTGTATCTTAAGTCAGAACCTCGATTCGAGGTTTCTTGAGATCTTGATGTCGATGAAAAGTCACCAAAAAAATCGTTAAATATATCCGAAAATGCTGAGGAAAAATTACCATCAAATCCACCTGGGGAATGGCCTCTTCCAGTCGACCCATCAAATGCTGCATGTCCGTATCTATCGTAGGCGGCTCTGCTTTCCGGGTTTTTTAGTCTTTCATATGCTTCTGATATTTCTTTGAATTTTGCTTCAGATTCAGGATTACCGGCATTGTGGTCGGGATGGTGCTCTTTTGCGAGTTTTCTGAAAGCACTTTTTAGCGACTTATCATCACAATTTTTTTCGACTCCTAATATGTCATAGTAATCTTTTTTTGCCATATCAGTCTTCCTTTGATTAGGAGGGCTATTGATTATGTATTTTTATCTTCATCAACTTCTTCAAAATCAGCATCTACGATTGTGCTGTCTTCGGGCTCGGGGTTCTCAGTCTCATTATTTTGAGTTTCCTCTTGTGATTTGTAGATCGCTTCTCCGAGCTTCATAGCTTCCTGAGTTAGCACTTCGAGATCACTAGATATTCTCGCAGCATCATCACTTTCTAAGGATGCTTTCAATTGACTAATGGCATCTTCGATCGATTTTTTATCATCTTCATTAATCTTATCACTATTTTCTGTGAGACTTTTTTCCGTTCCGTGTATTAACGATTCTGCCTGATTTTTTGTTTCAATGAGCTCTTTCTTAGCCTTATCCTCCTCTGCGTGCTCTTCCGCATCTTTTACCATTTTTTCAATATCATCATCGGATAGACCACCGGATGCTTGAATCTTGATTGATTGTTCCTTATTTGTAGCTTTATCAACTGCTTTCACGTTTACTATTCCATTTGCGTCAATATCGAATGTTACTTCGATTTGTGGAATACCGCGTGGAGCTGGAGATATGCCAACAAGATCAAAATTCCCCAGTAATTTATTATCTGCTGCCATTTCTCTTTCACCTTGGAACACTCTTATCGTAACAGCTGCCTGGTTATCTTCTGCGGTTGAAAAAGTTTGGCTTTTTTTTGTAGGAATAGTCGTATTTCTATCAATTAGTCTGGTAAATACACCACCCAAAGTCTCAATACCAAGTGATAATGGAGTTACGTCTAGGAGAAGTACATCCTTTACATCACCTTGCAAAACACCCGCTTGTATAGCAGCGCCAATTGCAACGACTTCATCTGGGTTAACTCCTCTGTGAGGCTCTTTTCCAAAGAAATTTTGCACTTTTTCAAGGACTTTTGGCATTCTTGACATTCCGCCCACCATTACAACCTCGTCGATTTCGCCGGCTTTCAGTCCAGCATCCTTGAGTGCTTTTTGACATGGTGTGATTGTATTTTCAATCAGATCTGCAACTAGTGTTTCAAACTTAGCCCTTGTTAATTTTATATTTAAGTGCTTAGGCCCCGATTGATCAGCGGTAATAAACGGCAGATTTACTTCTGTTTGAGTAGTAGAAGATAGCTCTATTTTTGCTTTTTCTGCAGCTTCTTTTAACCTTTGGAGAGCAAGCTTATCTTTCAGTAAATCTACAGCCTGATCTTTTTTAAATTCCTCAGCAAGGTAATTTACAAGTCTTGTATCAAAATCCTCTCCTCCGAGGAATGTATCCCCATTAGTTGATTTAACCTCAAATACTCCATCTCCAATCTCTAGGATTGATATGTCAAATGTACCCCCACCGAGATCGTAAACAGCTATTGTCTGTCCATCTTTACGGTCAAGACCATAAGCCAGCGCTGCCGCAGTTGGTTCATTAATAATTCTCAAGACCTCAAGACCTGCAATTTTGCCCGCATCTTTTGTAGCTTGTCTTTGCGCATCGTTGAAATATGCGGGGACCGTAATAACTGCTTGTGTAACGTTTTCGGAGAGATAGCTTTCAGCTGTTTCTTTCATTTTTTGGAGTATAAATGCTGATATTTGTGAGGGTGAATATTTTTCAGATTGTGCTTCAACCCAAGCATCCCCATTATCAGCTTTAGATATTTTGAAAGGGACAATGTCTTTATCTTTTTTAACAAGGGGATCGTCAAATCTTCTACCCATAAGTCTTTTTACTGCAAATAGTGTGTTTTCTGGATTCGTAACAGCTTGACGTTTTGCTGGAAGTCCTGTGATGCGTTCGGAGTCATCACCAAATGCAACCATTGATGGTGTGGTCCTAGCACCTTCAGAATTTTCAATAACTTTCGGATCCTTGCCGTCCATAACTGCCACGCAAGAATTCGTTGTTCCCAGATCAATGCCTATAATTTTAGCCATTTTTATACTCCTTAATTATTAAAAAAGTAATGAATATAATAAATATAATCCCTATAAATGTTATATAAGGCTAAAAATTATTCCTACAAGATATTTACTAATTTTTTTTATTAAATTTTTATACACGCATCGGCATTAAGACGTACAGTGTCGCCTCATCATTTGGGTCTAGAACCAAACAAGGCGAATTCGGTTCAGAAAATAAAAGCTTTACGGAGTCACCGCTCAATTGCGATAAGATATCTAACAAATATTTTGAATTGAAACCAATCTCAAAGTCATCACCCTTAAAATCTACTGATATTTCTTCAATTGCTGTTCCGGCTTCAGGGCTCGTTACCGACAAGGTGAGACTGTTATCTTTCAAAGATAATTTGACTGCCCTGCCACGTTCGCTTGATAGCGTCGCTACTCTATCTACAGCGTTGGTAAGTATACTTGTTTTTACCGACATTATTTTATTATTTTGGAATGGTATTACCCTTTGATAATCTGGAAATGTTCCATCAATTACTTTTGAGGTAACTTCAATACTATTAAAAACAAACTTTAATTTATTTTCGGATATCTTTACCTCAACATCCCCATCATTTTCAAGAGTCAACTTCTGGATTTCAGCGATTGTTTTTCTTGGAATAATGATGCCAGGCATGCCCAATGCACCCTCGGGCAAAGTTAATTCCGCTTGTGCCAGGCGATGACCGTCAGTTGATACAGTTCTTAGGGTTGAAAGTTTATCCTCGTCTATTGGTTTTGATTCATGAAAGTAAATACCATTCAGGTAGTAACGCGTTTCTTCATTTGAAATAGCAAATCTTGTTTTCTCAATCAATCTGTATAATTCTCCACTCACAATTGTGAAAGCATGCGAAAATTCATTATCTGATATTTCTGGGAAGTCTGATCTTGGCAGTGTTTGCAGCTTGAAGTTTGATTTGCCTGACCTTATTGTTAAATGATCTTGACTGTCGTCTTTTGAAAGAGTTATTTCAGATGAGTCTGGTAATTTTCTAATTATATCATAGACTAGATGAGCTGGAGCCGTTAAGCTTCCTCCTTTTTCAATTTTTGCATCAATTTCTTCAATTAGTTCAATATCTAGATCTGTCGCGATTAATTTCAAGCCAACACCTTCTGCAATAATTAGAATATTTGCAAGAATCGGTATTGTGTTTCTTCTTTCAACAACATTTTGTACATGAGTGAGTGCTTTTAAGAACTGATTTTTTTGAAGTATTGCTTCCATCAAAGTTTTCGATTAATTACTAGTACTATTCTAAGAATATAAAAATATTAGTCTGGATACTAATATTTATTGCAATAATTGACAGAAAATATTAATCAGTCACTCTTTAAGGGAGTTTTCAAGTGTGGTAATGGACTCCTTAATACTTGGATTTGTTTTTATTAGTTTTTCAATTTTACGTACTGCATGAAGTACAGTGGTGTGATCTCTGCCACCAAATTTTCTTCCAATCTCGGGAAGAGAGCGAGTAGTTAGGACTTTTGCTAAATACATCCCAATTTGTCTTGGGTAGACTATTGTTTTATGTCGACGGGATGATAAAATGTCTTGTTTTGTGACATTAAAATGTCCGCTAATTGTTCTTAAAACATCTTCGATCATGATTTGCCTATTTTGTTCTTCGCTAATAAGGTCTTGGATCGATAGGGCAGCCTCTTCAACAGTAATTGGTCTTTTATTAAGGCTGTGCGCTGCAATGATTCTATTCATCGCACCTTCAAGCTCCCTACCGGAGCTTTGGATCCTGCGCGCAAGAAAATCTAGTACAGATGGTGATATTTCGATACGCGTGTTACCACGTAACGTTTGAGCAAGTTTTTTCTCAAGAATGCCTCGTCTTATATCGAAATCAGTAGGACCTATTTGTGCAACCAATCCACCTGATAATCTTGATCTCATTCTATCGTCTAACATTTCAAGTTTGGAAGGAGCTGAGTCACCGGCAATTACAATCTGATGCTTAGAGGTATCAAGCGCATTGAATATGTGGCAGAACTCTTGTTGTACGGATTTACCTTGAAGAAATTGCATATCATCTATTAGAAGCAAATCAATATCTGTGAATAGTTTCTTAAAACTGATAGTATCTTTTGATTTTACTGCCTCCACAAATGAGCTCATGAATCGGACAGCAGATAAGAATAAGACTTTTCTCTCTGGGTGTCTAGCCCTAGACTCCCATGCTATTGAATTCAATAAGTGGGTTTTTCCTGTTCCAACGGGTCCGTGTATATATAAAGGGTTAAATTCTACAGGTATATTTTTTTGAGGTTGGGAAACACGCATTGATGCCGCGTGGGCAAGTGCATTCGATCTACCAACTACATAATTACTAAAAGTATACCTTCTATCTAGAGGCGAACTTGTATTTATCAGGGAGTTTTCATCCGTATTATCAAGCATTATCGTATTTTGCAAACCAGGAAGTGAGCTATCATTATCATTAGCAGAGCTTTTTGTTTTCTCGCCATGAGTTCGCACTCTTAATTCAATATGATTTATCTCTGAGATTTCTTGTTTCCAGATTTCGTTTAGTTTTTCAGAATATCTTGATTTGATCCAACTTTTCAAAAATAGCGTTGGTAATGACAATGTTAAGGTTCCATTTTCAAAACCGTGAACTTCCATTCGAGCAAACCAACTATTATATAAATCATCTCCTATTTGAATACGTAGATTATTACTTACCCTATTCCAGCTATCATCAATATTGATTTTTTTATTGGGGGTATTTATTGTTGTATCCACGGCAACCTCTCGAATTTCCATCCATTCACATTGGCCCGATGATGAGACTCGTCGGGATCACCTTCAAATCCCGAGGCAATATTATAGCAATTGATCCATCCACGTTGTGCCATTAACGTCGCAGCCCTAGCGCTCCTGGCGCCAGAGCGACATAAAAATACTACATGACATTCTTTATTTGGAGAGTCTTCAATTATAATCTCTTCAAGCTCAGCGACAAAGTTCTCGTTTAAATTACCACTAGGAAAAAATTGCTGTTCAATGTTGATAAATGATTTTTTTAGTGATGAGAGGTCTGGATAGCCAACATAATTTAATTCAGCTTTGGTTCGGACATCAACAAGCAGACTCTCATTATAATTCTCAAGTATGGACCAAGCAGTCTTTGGATCTATATCACCAGCGTATTCTGTTGTTGTATTATATGTATCGATTTGCATTTGATTCTTGATCCCTATTTTGAATGGAGTTTTTGCTTATCCCACTCGGATATTTTATTAAAAATATCAAGATTACTATATGTAAATATAAATTTATTGGAAAGCCTATTTTTATATATTCAGTATACTGAATATATAAATTTTATAAAATAGAGTTACCAAACAATATTTATAAATACTGACAACTGACTGTAGAATAATAATAAATTTTAATTACAATTTGTGTGGTTTTAATTAGATATTTTTTCTTAAATTACGGGATTTTTTTTTAAAAAAAATGAATAGATTCCATTCGTTTTTTTATCACTTTGACACTTTAATTATAAGTTATTGAAATAGAATAATAATTTAAAAGCATAAAAAAAGTTGAAATATTTAATGGATGTTTCAAAAAAGCAATCTACAGCTTTACTTGATAGGTAATTGGAAATTAGATATTTTTTATGAGTTTATTAGTTTTTTTGTAAGCCGAGATATCTTTCTTGAAGCCATTTTTTTATTAAAGGCACCTTTTTGTGCACCTCTCATGAGTTGCTTTTCAGCATTTAGGAGTGCTTCCTTAGCATTTTTCTTATCTCCAGCTTCGATAGTTGCTTCTGCTTTTTTGACAAAGGTTCGTACCATACTTCTTCTCATCTTATTAATGAGAGTGCGTCTTTCGATCTTGCGCACCATTTTTTTTGCTGATTTTGTATTTGCCAACTTTACATTCCTTTTGATTAATATTTGAATATATAGAGATTGAATGATATTCAGTCAACTCAATAATGCATTAATTTTTGAATTGAGGTTTCCTTCTTTCCAGAAAGGCATTCATACCTTCAATACCGTTGGCACCTTTTAATAATCTCATGAATTCATTTTTTTCAGCAATTATTCCGTCTGCCTGATTACCATAACTATCCTTAATTAATTTTTTTGTTGAAATTATTGCCTCCATTGGGTTTAAGGATATGCTATCAGCGAGTTGGAGTGCATTTTTTACCAACTCACCAGTGTCGTATGTATGATTAATAAGACCAATATCTTTTGCCTCCTCTGCTGTAATAGACCTACCTGTCAGACACATCTCCATCGCCATGCTTTTTCCAATCTTCTTTGGCAACCGCTGTGTGCCTCCACCTCCACAAATAAGTCCCAAGCAAATTTCAGGTTGTGCAAATTCTGCCTCTTTTGATGCTAGAATTATATCACACATCAATAGTAATTCATTGCCACCACCAAAAGCTATTCCACCTACTGCAGCAATTATAGGTTTTTTGACAGTATCAATAAACTCCCAAGACCTAATGAAGTCTGGATTAGACGCAAGTTCATTTATGTCAGCGCCTGCACAAAAGTTTTCTGATCCCGAAATCACGATACACTTAATTAATTCTGATTGGTCACATTGTTTTAGCACATGTATAAGTTCATCAGTTAGTTCAGAGTTTAGTGCGTTATATTTATTTTTCCGGTTGAGGATTATGTGCATCACATAATCATTATATTTCTCAATTAAAATATTTTTATATTTCATCTATTTCTCATTTTTTGGCATTTCTTGCAGTAAAAAGTTGATCTGCCGGTCTGAACTATTTTTTTTATTTTTTCGTTACAATTTTGGCTGTTGCATATCATATTTTCTCTATTATATACATTAAACTTATATTGGAAATAGCCACTCTCACCTTTCAAGTTTTTATGATCCCTTATCGTTGATCCACCAACTTTAATAGCATCATGCAATATAAATTTAATGGAAGAAATTAGATCACCAGTCTTTGTTTTATTTTTTACTACTTTTCTTGACTCCATCATTGGTGGTATTTTTGCTCTAAATAATGCTTCCGATGCATAGATATTTCCTATACCACCCACGATCTTTTGATTCAATAATGCGCTTTTAATGTTGGTGACCTTATTTTTGAGGGATTCTTGCAAATATTTTGTATCAAATTCATCACTTAAGGCGTCGGGACCTAATTCTGCTTTAAGTTTTTTAATTTCAACTTTCTGCGGGTTTATTAGTTTAAAAAATCCAAACTTCCTTATATCAACGTAGTCGATTTCTGATTGATCAGACATTTTAAACCTCAATCGCACATGTTTATTATTATTATGACCCATTTTTTGAGCGTTTATTAAAAAATTCCCGGTCATACCGAGGTGAATTAGTAGAGAATAATCATTCTCAAGGCCAACAATAATATATTTTGCAATTCTGCTTATATTAGTGACTCGTTGATTTTTTATACTCTCTGCTAAATTATGTGGTATTTTATATCTGAGTTTGTTGGTAAAGACTTCTATTGAATGGAAAGTTTTATCTACTAAGTAATCTGATAGATTATTTTTAATTATTTCCACTTCAGGTAATTCCGGCATTTTATCAATAATCAAATATTTTTAGTATTTCACATTTATAAACAAAGCACTAAATAATAGATATGGCAAATAATAAAAAATACTTTTTTGGGGATACCGAAGTATCGAAGGAAGATAAAGTAAAAAAGGTTAATGAAGTCTTCGATTCTGTTGCAAAAAGATACGACATCATGAATGATATATTATCATTAGGTACGCACCGTCTCTGGAAAGAACTTCTAGTTAATTCAATCTCAAATATAATATCTTCAAGAAGGGAATTTCGTTACCTTGACTTGGCTTGCGGGACAGGAGATATAGGGTACAAGTTATTAGATAAGAAATTAAAAAATACTAATGTATTAATGATGGATATTAATGAAACAATGCTTGAGCAGGCAATGAAAAGAAAGGAATACTGTGAGCATAAGAAAAGCATAGGTTTTATAGTTTCAGATGCCGAAAATATACCGCTTGCCAGTAACTCAATTGATTGTATAACAATTGCTTTTGGTATAAGGAACGTTGCATCAATAGAAAACGCTCTGGTCGAAATAAATAGGGTTCTCAAGTGTGGGGGAAAATTTCTCTGTTTGGAATTTTCCAATGTAGAAGTTCCATTATTAAAAAAATTCTATGGCTTCTACTCAAAAAATATAATTCCGGAGATTGGGAGCTATATAGTAAAAGATCGAAGATCATATCAATACCTCGTTGAGAGTATTGAAAGATTTCCAAAAAAAGATGAGTTAACAGACCTATTTACAAAGTCAGGATTTATTAATTCTAAATATACAAATTTATCTGGAGGTATTGCGTGCATCCACTCAGGATGGAAAATGTAAGATAATATTTATGCGTTATTTCACTCACTTATTTCAGATTATAAAAGTTGGTTATTTATTTACCCGATGTGAGATTCCAGAAAATTTCCTTCCCAAAAATAACAAGTCTTTACTTAATAAACTATTGAATTATAACAAAAAAAAGAAGAAAACATTTAGCAATACACTTGAAGGCTTGGGACCTGCATATATAAAGCTTGGACAATTTCTTGCTACAAGACCAGATATAATTGGTTCAAAATTTGCAAAAGAATTAGCAAATCTCCAGGACGATCTTCCAAAGTTTGATAAAAAAATTTCTGAAAAGATCATCGAGTCGGAGTTTAATACAAATATAGAAAACGTCTTTGCGGAATTTGATGCGCCAATAGCGGCTGCATCAATAGCACAAGTCCATACTGGAAAACTATCAGATAACCAAAAAGTTGCAGTGAAAATCGTTAGACCGAATATTGAGGAAAAGTTCAATAAGGATTTTGATTTCTTTTATTTTCTTGCGGACCTTATGGAAAGTTTTAATTCGGATCTTAAAAGACTGAGATTCAAAGAATCAATACAAACAATGCAGAGGTCGGTTCAAATGGAGATGGATTTGAGGTATGAAGCCGCTGCAATCTCTGAGATAAATACAAATATGAATGAAAATGACGAGTATGTTATTCCAAAAATATTTTGGGAGAAAACAACAAAAAAAATACTCACTATTGAATGGGTAGACGGAATATCAGTCAGAGATAGGGGAAAATTAATTGAAAAAAAATATGATCTAAAAGATTTGGCAAGAATAATAATTCAGTCATTTTTAACTCAAGCTTTAAGAAATGGATTTTTCCACGCAGATATGCATCAGGGCAATCTCTTGATTAACGAAGAGGGCAAACTCGTCATATTAGATTTTGGTATAATGGGAAGATTAGGTGAAAAGGAACAAAATTTTCTAGCAGAGATTTTGTGGGGCCTTATCACAAAAAACTACAAAAGAGCAGCAGAGGTGCACTTCGAGGCTGGTTATGTACCTGATGATCAAAAGCTTGACGAATTCAGCCAAGCATTGAGAGCAATTGGTGAGCCATTATCTGGGAAGAATGCAAATGATATTTCTATGGCAAATGTATTAACTCAATTATTTGAAGTTACTGAACAATTTAATATGGAAACAAGACCAGAGCTTTTACTGCTACAAAAAACGATGGTAGTTACAGAGGGTGTTGCAAGAGATCTGGATCCCGAGCTAAATATGTGGGATATTGCTGAGCCCATTGTGAAAAAATGGATGGAAGATAAAATTTCACCCGATACGAAAATAAAGCAAGGAATTGAAGGTTTGTCTAGGTTTGGTGTAGCTATCAGCGAGCTCCCCAACTTTTTGAATGATGCAAGGAAAACGAACGAGACATTTAACAGGTTTCTTGAAGAAAGCCAATCTAGAAGTAGACAGAGTCAAAATTACTTTAAGAGAAATAGTTTTTGGATTATAACAATTGTAGTTTTGATTTCATTGGTAATTTTGATCACTGGATAAAATAAATGCAAGAATTAAAAAACAAAAAAATACTTTTGATAATTGGCGGAGGCATTGCCGCATATAAGAGTCTTGAATTGATTAGATCCCTAAAAAAGTATGGATCACAATTAGAAGTTATACTCACAAGTTCTGGAAGGAAGTTTGTAACTGAATTGAGTGTTTCACAACTTGCAGAGCGAGAAGTTCATACAGATTTATTTGATCTCAAGAGCGAACTTAAAATGGGTCATATAAACCTATCGAGAAATGCTGACATAATAGTTATCGCGCCTGCAACTGCCAATTTGATATCACGTCTGGCACATGGGATGGCAGATGAACTTGCCACCGCTACACTGCTCGCATCAAACAAACCAATAATCATAGTTCCCGCTATGAATCCACAAATGTGGAGCAATCCAGCAACGCAAAAAAACCTAATGAGCATAAAAAAATTTGGCTACCACTTTTGTGGACCTGAAATTGGTGAGACTGCTTGTGGAGAAAATGGAATGGGTAGAATGGAGGAGCCAGGGTCGATTGTTCACTATATTAATGAGTATTTTTCAAAAAAAAATAAACTCAAGAATAGAAGAGCTTTCGTAACAGCCGGCCCGACTATTGAGCCAATTGATCCTGTGAGGTATATATCAAATAATTCTTCCGGAAAACAGGGATACGCAATAGCTTCTGCGCTCTCGAAATACGGAGCCAACACAACACTAATCAGCGGACCCTCATTTGAGAAAGCTCCTGAAGGAGTCGAGTTGATAAAAGTTAAAACTGCGATCGAGATGTTAGATGCCGTAAAAAGTTGTTCACCTGCGGATATTGGTATTTTTGCTGCTGCTGTCGTTGACTGGAAGATCAAAGAATACAAAGACCAAAAAATAAAAAAAAATGGATATGATAGAAAGCTAGAGCTTATTGAAAATGTTAGTGTTATTGAGGGTGTTGTGAAAAATAATAGCCTCAAGCCAAAATTATCCATTGGATTTGCTGCCGAAACAGAGAATGTTTACGAAAATGCCAAAGAAAAACACTCAAAAAATGATTTAGATTGGCTTCTGGCAAATGATGTTTCAGAAGATCAAGAAGTTTTTAATGGTGACTATAATAGTATAGTTTTTTTTGATAGATCAGGGACAGAGACATGGCAGAGGATGCCAAAAGTTGACGTTGCAGAAAAGTTAGTTAATAAAATTAGTGAATATTTTCAATAACTATTATGGAAAAAAAGATTGAGATTAACTTTTTGGATGTTTCAAAGTTCGGCTGCAAAGAATTTCCCAAATATCAGACAATAGGTGCATCCGGTCTTGATCTAGCCGCGAGTCCAGACTTAGATAAGAATGGAATAGAAATCAAGCCAGGTGAGTGGAATTTAATCCCTACAGGAATAGCAATTGAACTTCCAAAGGGTCTTGAGGCACAAATTAGGCCACGATCGAGCATCGCATTTAAAAATGGGGTAACTATATTAAATTCACCGGGTACTATTGACAGTGATTATCGAGGTGAGATTAAAATCATGCTAATAAACCACGGTCAGGAAATATTCATAGTCAAAACAGGCGATAGAATTGCCCAAATGGTAATTACAAGGATTGAGCGTGTGAATTTAAAGAAAAGTGAGTTTATAACTAAAACAATTCGCGGCAGTGGCGGTTTTGGTTCTACAGGGATTTGAAATGCTTCGTAATATTGAGCATACGCAAATGAGTGGACAAGAATTAGAGAGGTATTCTAAACAAATCCTTATAAAAAATATTGGTGGTGTTGGTCAAAAGAAGCTCAAATCATCAAAGGTTCTTGTGATTGGTTTAGGAGGACTCGGGTCGCCTGTGGTTACCCATCTCTCCAGTTCAGGTATTGGGAAGATAGGACTTGTTGACAATGATAAAGTTGATTTATCGAATTTACAGAGGCAATTCATTCACAGTGTAGATACAATTGGCCTGAATAAAACTGAGAGCGCAAAAATTTTTATTGATAGACTTAATCCGAATTCGATAATCTACGATTATTCAACTGACGCAAAAACAGCAGAGATTATTGAGATTATTGCACAATATGATGTTATCATCGATTGCACGGATAACTTTAAAACAAGGTTCAAAGTTGCTGATGCTTGTCAGAAATATATGAAGCCTTATATCTTTGGAACAGTGAGAGCGTATGAGGGGCAAGTAACAACTATTCTTCCGTCAACATCAAAAATAAAAAATCCCAAAATACGAAACTTATTTGATGAGGAAAATATTTCTAATATCGGTGATGATTGCTCAGACATTGGAGTTTTGTCTGTAACTACAACTCTTGTTGGAACAATTATGGCTTCTGAGTGCTTAAAAATAATACTAAATATTGATGAAGTCTTAGTTGGTAAACTGCTAATGGTTGATTTGCTTAATTTGAAATTTGAAACTATAAAATACAAATAATATGAACGTAAATTTACTCTCAAGAAGGTTTCTTGTTTTTATTTCAATTGCTATATTTTTAGTATTTGTTTCGTACAAAGTTTTTAAGAGTGCCTTTCAAGAATTTGAGGACACAGTTGTAGACAGTTCAGCTCACACGACCCATGATAGCAATTATAAATTTAAAAGCTTAAGATCTGGTAAGACTAACGTAAGAATTGGTCCATCCTTAGAACATAATATTCTCTGGACTTATCAGAAAAAGGGTCTTCCCATAGAGATATTGGAAGACATACAGGGGTGGAGTAAAATTAGAGATTATCAAGCAAAATCAGGATGGATAAAAAATACGTTAATTACGACAAATAGAACTGGTATAATCTCCCCATGGAGAATTACAGAAAATAATCCAAATTTTGAGAACTTATATAAACATTCCGATAAAAAAGAAATAAATATAAAGCTCGAGTCCGGCGTTCTAGTGAGTATTCTTAGCTGTAATGGTGAACAATGCCTCATAAAAACACAAGATGAAGAGGGCTGGATAGATCAGGACCTTATTTTTGGTGTTTATATCGACGAGGTGATAGTATTAAGAGAGTAATTCAAATCTCATTCATCACATAAGTTAATAATTAAATCTATGGATTTTATTTTTTTCCCTGCGGGAATTTTTGAGGGCGATAGCGCTATCTTCACATCTTCTGCAGCTATATCCTCAATTTTATTCTGGCTCTTCATATGATAATGATGAGATGTGTTTCTATCAAAGAATGTTTTTTGGTTATCTACTTGAAGAGTTTTGATTAGTCCGTTTTGTGAAAAGTGATTTAGTGTATTGTAAACAGTTGCAAGAGACACTTTTAGATTACCCTGTTTTGTCTCATCATGCAATTCTTCAGCAGTGAAATGTCCTCGTGGTAGATTAAATAATATTCCTGCTATATACACGCGTTGTCTGGTTATTTTTATGTCGGCTTTTCGCAGCATGCCCATAATACAAACTTTATTCACGAACATTTCTGTATCTTTTGTTAAGTTTTGCATAATAAGTAATCTTGATATATATTAAGGATACTTTTGTTATCCTAAATTTATAATAAATTTTAATAAATGTAAATTACTGAATAGAATATATGTCAAATTTTGATAAAGATGCCTTTACATATGAAGACCTCATAGCATGTGCGGAAGGTAAATTATTCGGTGCTGGTAATGCCCAACTGCCTATGCCACCTATGCTAATGTTTAATAAGATATCAAAAATCGACACAGAGGGCGGCTTGCACTCTAAGGGCCAAGTAATCGCTGAAATGAGTATATCAAAGGATAGCTGGTTTTTTGACTGTCATTTCAGAGGTGATCCAGTCATGCCAGGATGCTTGGGCCTTGATGCGCTATGGCAGCTGCTTGGATTTTATCTGGGCTGGCTCGGTCAACCGGGAAAAGGAAGGGCACTTGGCGTCGGGGAGGTAAAATTCTTTGGAATGATTACTCCGACAATTAAAAGACTTGAATATATCATAAATATTAAAAAACTGATTACAAGAAATCTCACATTGGGTGTTGCTGATGGTGACCTTTATGCCGATGGGGAGAAAGTTTATTCTGCCGAAAATCTAAAAGTTGGTTTATTTGAATAGTTTTGAGGAGTCAATGCGTCGAGTTGTTATTACAGGAATTGGTATTGTATCAAGTATTGGAAGCAATACTGAGGAAGTTAAAAAATCATTGTACGATTGTACACCTGGTATTTCAAAAGCTATTGGGTATGATAATCTGGGATTTAAGTCACAAGTCTATGGAAGCCCAAACATTGATTTAGAGGAAAATATTGATAGAAAAAAATTGAGATTTCTTGCAGACGGTTCAGCATGGGCTTACATCGCAGCCGAGCAGGCAATTAACGACGCAGAGCTGGAGGAGGGTGATGTCTCTAACGAAAGAACAGGTCTAATTGTTGGGACTGGTGGGCCATCCACACGCGCTATCGTCAAGGCTGCCGACCAAACAAGAGATAGAGGCGCTAAGCATGTTGGACCTTTTGTTGTCCCAAAGGCAATGTGCTCTATGGCTTCTGCAACATTATCAACATATCTTGGTATCAAGGGAGTTAATTATTCGATATCATCGGCATGTGCAACTTCAAATAACTGTATTGGGAGTTCCTACGAGCTTATTAAGTGGGGCAGTCAAGATATAATGATAGCTGGCGGCGGAGAGGAACTGGACTGGTCTTTGTCTGTACTATTTGATGGCATGGGGGCTATGTCTTCGAATTTTAATGATGATCCAACAAAAGCTAGTAGAGCATATGATTTGAATAGGGACGGCTTTGTGATCGCAGGCGGCGCAGGGATATTAATATTAGAAGAATATGATCGCGCAATTTCAAGAGGAGCAAAAATATATGCTGAGATTATTGGTTATGGATCAACATCAGATGGTAATGATATGGTACTATTATCTGGTGAGGGAGCAGAGAGAGCTATGCGACTTGCGACAGCAGGTTTGGAATCAGAAATTGATTATATAAACCCTCATGCAACCTCAACACCTCAAGGTGATATAATTGAAGCGAATGCGATTCGTAATGTTTTTGGTGATAAAATTCCAACAATATCAGCAACAAAGTCTCTCAGCGGGCATTCTCTTGGTGCGGCAGGGGCGCATGAGGCAATATTCTCTTTGATTATGATGCAGAATAACTTCATTACAAAATCATGCAATATAGATGAATTAGATCCAAATTTTAATGACTTGCCTATAGCGCTCGAACGCAAAGATGGTATTGAAGTTAATACAGCAATGTCTAATGCATTCGGTTTCGGTGGTACAAATGCATGCCTTGTTTTTAGGAAGATATAATTATGTCAGATCCCAATAATGTAAATTTATCCCTTATGAAAGGCAAAAAAGGAGTGATCATGGGTGTCGCAAATGATCATTCAATAGCATGGGGTATTGCCCAGTCATTATCAGCAGCTGGAGCTGAGATTGCATTTTCTTATCAGTCTGAGACTTTAAAAAAAAGGGTTGAGCCACTAGCAAAAATGTTAGGTTCAGATTTGATTTATCCTTGCGACGTCGAGTCAAGTGAGGACATTGAAATATTTTTCAATTCAATTCAAAATAAATGGGAAAGCATTGATTTTCTTGTACATGCAATTGCATTTTCAGATAAAAATGAGCTAAAGGGACCATACTACAACACAACAAAAGAAAATTTTATTAAAACAATGCTAATATCATGTTTTTCTTTTACAGAAGTTGTTAAAGAAGCTCAAAAAATTATGATTAGTGGTGGCTCAATTATTACTCTTACATTTGATGGGGCAAATAGGGTAATGCCAAATTATAATGTTATGGGTATAGCAAAAGCAGGACTTGAGTCTTCAGTTAGATATTTGGCTGCGGACTTTGGAACAAGAGGTATTAGAGTAAATGCAATATCAGCGGGGCCAATGAGGACACTAGCGGGAGGTGGTATTACTGATGCACGAGCAATGTTTAACTTTCAGAAAAGACATTCACCATTGCAAAAGACAGTTACATTGTCGGATATTGGAGGGTCTGCAATTTATTTATTATCCGACTTATCCGCAAGTGTTACGGGTGAGGTGCATTATGTTGACTCAGGCTATAACATAATCTCAACACCAAGACCTGAAATGTTGCAAGATGAAACTATTTACGATAACAAAGATTGAATCTAAAGAATCCAGATATTTTTAGTCTTTCTTTTTTCGTCTTTGTTTATTTTTTTCAGGTTTACTGTTGGACTCACTTGCCCCACTCTCTTCAAGGCCACTTTCTTGATTTATACCTTTCATTGATAATTTTGATTTTCCTCTATCATCAAAACCGATCAATTTTACATACACATCATCATTTTCATTTACCACATCTGTGACTTGCGAGGTGCGCTCATTACTTAATTGGGATATATGGACTAAGCCATCCTTAGGACCAAAGAAGTTCACGAAAGCACCAAAATCTACAACTTTTACAACTTTACCTTTATATATCTCTCCAACCTCGGGTTCATCAACGATTTCATGTATTCTAACTTTTGCAGATTCGATTGCGTCCTTATCGGAAGATGCTATTGTTATGGTTCCTGAATCTTCAACGCTTATTTTTGCACCGGTTTGCTCAACCATCTCTTTTATGACCTTTCCTCCTGAGCCAATCACATCTTTTATTTTATCAGTCGGGATATTCATAGTTACAATTCTCGGAGCAGTGTCGGCAACATCGTCTCTTGATGCCTTTATTGCCTTCTCCATCTCTGATAGAATGTGTTTTCTGCCGGTTTTAGCTTGATCCAGGGCTTTTTTCATAATCTCTTTGGTTATTCCTGCAATTTTAATATCCATTTGAAGTGTTGTAATCCCTTTGCTCGTACCCGCAACCTTAAAGTCCATATCACCAAGGTGATCTTCATCCCCAATAATATCAGACAGGACAGCATAGTCCTTTCCTTCAAGAATTAGACCCATTGCAATTCCTGCAATTGGCTCACGAATTGGGACACCCGCATCCATGAGAGCTAAAGATGTTCCGCAGACGGTCGCCATTGATGATGAACCATTTGACTCTGTTATCTCGGAGACCACTCTAATTGTATATGGGAAATCTTCTTTGCTTGGGAGTAATGGATTTACGGCACGCCAAGCTAATTTTCCGTGCCCAATTTCCCTTCTTCCGGTTGCTCCGATTCTACCAACCTCGCCAACTGAGAAGGGAGGAAAGTTGTAGTGAAGCATGAAGTTTTGTTTTTTTGTTCCATCTAAGGAGTCTATATACTGTTCATCCTCGGCAGTTCCAAGTGTTGTCACAACTATCGCCTGAGTCTCACCTCTAGTGAATAGAGAAGAGCCGTGTGTTTGTGGAAGTAGACCTACTTCAACGGAAATTGGGCGAATATCAGATAATCCCCTTCCGTCTATTCTCTTTGATTCTTTTAGAATTGAGCTTCTGACAATACTACTCTCAATATCTTTAAATACTCCTGACGCTTCGATTTCATCATAATTATCATCAAATTTCTCGTTGAGCTTTTCAATTATCTCATCTTTGATAGTTCCAACTTGATTATAGCGTTCCTGCTTATCTGTAATCTGAAAAGCTTTCTCAAGCTTTAATCTTACCTCACCATCTATAAAGCTTGCAATATCAGCATTATCCTTTTCTTCAATAATCATTGGGTCTTTAGCACATTTCCTTGCAAGATTAATTATCATTTCAATCACTTCTTGCATAGATTCATGAGCAAACATTACCGCCTCAAGCATCATTTTCTCACTTAACTCGGATGCCTCTGACTCAATCATCAAGATTGCGTTCTTTGTCCCCGCTACAACAAGTTCAAGTTGAGAATTTGCAATATCTTCAACTTTCGGGTTTAAAATCATTTCATTCTCAATCAATCCAATTTTTGCTGCCCCAATAGGTCCTTTAAAGGGTATCCCTGAAATTGTCAAAGCGGCTGAGCAAGCAATCATAGCTACTATATCTGGGTCATTTTCATGATCATAAGTCAAAACAGTCGCTATGACTTGTGTTTCATTTTTAAACTCTTTAACGAAAAGTGGTCTTATAGGTCTATCTATGAGCCTTGATATTAAAGTCTCTCTCTCCGTAGGCCTTCCTTCACGTTTAAAGTAGCCACCTGGAATCTTACCAGACGCGTAGGATTTCTCTTGATAATTTACCGTTAAAGGAAAAAAATCAATGCCGGCTTTAGGTTTTTTTTCCGCGCATACTGTTGCAATTACTGAGGTTCCGCCATAGGTAACAATGACTGCACCATCTGCTTGCCTCGCAATTTTTCCTGTTTGAATTTTTAGGGTTCTACCACCCCAACTTATTTCTTCACTGTGTATATTAAACATTACTATCCAATCTTAATTATCTTCTTATTCCTAGTTTCTTTATTACGTCCTTATATTTATCTTCATCTCTAAGTTTCAAATAGTCCAACTGCTTTCGTCTTTGGCTTACAAGTTTGAGTAAACCAGTTCGTGAATGGTTATCTTTTTTGTGTGTCTTAAAGTGTTCTGTGAGGTTCACAATTCGTTCAGTAAGTATTGCTATTTGAACTTCAGGCGATCCTGTATCCGTCTTATTTCTTGAGTATTCTTTTATTATATTTGTTTTTACATCTTTTGTTATCGACATCAAAATCTCCTTCGATTTTATATTTTTAACATCTACAGGTTAAACACTCGAATTGGATGTAATTGCTTATCTTTTAGGCTACAAATGGCAATCAATTTGTCTGCAGATTTAGCTACTACTCTACCAAGTTGTGGTTCATTACCATTACCGTCAAAGGTAATTTTTGAGCCATTTCTTAACCTGTTAGCATCATGATTATCAATTTGAACTGCCAGGATGTCGTCCAGCACAGTTTCAATTGGGTTTACAATCATATTCAGATTATCTATATCATGGTTTAATTGCATAAGTCTATCAATAGATAAAATATTTTTTAAATTGAATGGTCCATATCTCGTTCTTTCAATCCTACTTACATGGCAGCATAAATTCAGTTTAACTCCGATATGTTTAGAAATTGAGCGAATATATGTACCTGTTCCACAGGTTACTTCTATTGTACATTCAGAGTCGTTGTTCATTTTTACCAATTTGATATTTTCTATAACAACGGTTTTCGCTTTACTAACCATATCGGGAACTACCCCTTTTCGGGCGAGTTCATAGGATCTGATGCCGTCAAATTTTTTCGCAGAATAAATTGGAGGTATCTGATTTATTGGCCCAACATAGTCGTGCAATACAGATTTTATTTCATCAATATCAGGCTTTCTGTCCGATTTACCAATTATTTGACCTGTTGAATCGTCAGTATCTGTTTGTTCCCCAAACTTAATTGCGAATATGTAAGTTTTATTTTTTTCATGGATGTAAGGGACAGTTTTTGTTGCTTCACCAAGGGCTATTGGTAAAATCCCTTTAGCCATGGGATCCAGCGTTCCTGCGTGCCCAAGCTTACTACCCTTAAAAATAGATTTAATTAGACGTAATGCGTCATTTGAAGTTAAACCACTATCTTTATAAAGGTTTATCCACCCGTGGTATAAATTATTGTAAGATCTTACCATAAATAAAATTTAACTTATTATGAAAATTTAACTTCTTGATAAATTATTCAGTAAACTGTCTATCTTTGAGGCATATTCAAATGTTTGATCCTCTCTGTAGACAATTGAAGGAGTGAATTTTAAGGATAGTTTTGGAGCAATTCTACCTCTGATATATCTGGAATTCTTATTTAGAGCTGCAACAATATCAATAGCCCCCATTCCACCAAGTGGCATTACGTAAGCAGTTGCTTGTTTCAAATCAGGACTCACGGTTACCTGAGTTATCGTAATAGATATATTCTGTAAATCCGCATCATGTATTGTATCTCTATATAGAAAATCAGAAAGTGACTTCTTGATTATTTCTCCAACTTTTAGTTGCCTTTGACTGTAAGTATCTCTCTGTATTTTTCCTTTGAGCATTCTCTATAGCGATCTTTCTATTGTTTCAATTTCATAACACTCTATTATATCACCAGCTTTTATATCTTGATAATTCTGGAACGAAATACCACACTCTTGACTTACTTGCACTTCACGAACTTCTTCTTGAAACCTTTTGAGGGATGAGAGTTTGCCCTCGTGGATAACAATACTATCCCTAATTAGTCTCAAGTTTTCTTTATTTCTAACAATTCCATCAGTAACCATGCAGCCGGCTACCTTCCCAACTTTCGAGATATAAAAAACTTCTTTAACTTCAGCATTACCAATTATTTTTTCATTAATGGTTGGATCTAATAGACCAGATAAAGCCAGTTTAATTTCATCAATTAAATTATAAATAATTGAATATTGTCTAATTTCGACACCATCGGTTTGGGCTTGAAGCTTTGCATTTGAGTTTGGACGTACATTAAATGCGAGTAATATAGCATTTGATGCGGAAGCAAGGGCTATATCAGTTTCGGATACCGCTCCAACAGCCGAATGGATTATTCTAACCACAACTTCATCAGAGCCAAGCTCATTCAAAGCGGAGCTGATCGCCTCTATTGAACCTTGCATATCTGCTTTTAGTAGAACAGGCAGCTCCTTTAGGTTTTTCTCTTTTATTTGCCCCATCATATTCTCGAGAGTTAATTTATTGGTGAGCCCTGTAGCATAATTCTTTATTTTCCTTTGCCTGTATTCGCTAATCTCTCTTGCTCTCGCCTCACTATTTACGACAGTGAATTTATCTCCAGCTTCTGGTACACCATTCAGACCAAGAATTTCAACTGGATCAGATGGTTGAGCTTTTTGGATTGATGCTCCCAAATCATTAGATAATGCACGAACTTTACCCCAAGCTGACCCCAAGACAACAATATCACCAATATTTAGCGTTCCTCTTTGAACGAGCACTGTAGCTACTGGCCCCTTGCCTTTGTCAAGTGAGGACTCTATTACTGTCCCATCTGCGATGCGGTTTGGGTTAGCTTTGAGATCAAGTACTTCCGATTGTAAAATAATTGTGTCAATTAATTGATCAAGATTAGTTTTTTTTGTGGCTGATACCTCAACCTCCAATATATCGCCACCGAGTGACTCCACTATTACTTCGTGCGTTAGTAGTTCGTTTTTTACTCTATTTGGATCAGCCCCATCTAGGTCTATTTTGTTTATTGCAACTATTATTGGCACATTAGCCTCTTTAGAATGGCTAATAGCCTCAATCGTTTGTGGCATTACGCCGTCATTTGCGGCAACAACGATAACTACTATATCAGTAACTTTAGCCCCCCTAGACCGCATTGATGTGAATGCGGCATGACCTGGCGTATCTATAAATGTTATTGTGTTTTTTTTCGAGGTTTTAAGCTGGTATGCTCCAATGTGTTGGGTTATTCCTCCTGCTTCCCCCGAAACTATACTTGTTTCTCTTAGTGCGTCAAGCAAACTTGTTTTACCATGGTCAACATGTCCCATAATTGTGACAACAGGAGATCTTGGTTGTAAATCATCTTCCTTATCATCAACCCCCTCAAGGCCTTCCTCAACGTCAGACTCAGAAACTCTTTTTACACTATGTCCTAATTCTTCTGCAATTAGCTGTGCTGTATCAGCGTCAATTACATCTGTAATTTTATTCATTTGGCCTTGCTTCATAAGCAGTTTGATTACGTCGACAGCTCTCTCAGCCATTCTATTTGCGAGTTCTTTTATTGATATTGCTTCTGGGATTATAATTTCTCTGTTTATTTTTTGTGTTGGCATAGGGGTTGTGTGTTGCCTTCTTTCACGTTCCCTCCTCCTTCTTATTGAAGCAAGAGATCTTTGTCTCGGGGAGTCGTCCAATGCAGTTGTGACAGTAATTTTTGTTTGTCGACGCTCCTCTTGAGGTCGAAATCTTGTAAACTTATTCGGTGCTTTTGCTTCATCTATTTCTTCGTCAAGTACATCTTGTTTTTGCTCTTCAACTGAATCTGCATTTCTTTTATTTTTCTTACCACCATCCACTTCTTGTGGAAAGGGGACATTTGAGCTGTCGAGAATGTTTTCATTGACTACATCATTTTTTTCTTGAATTTTACTTCTCTCACCTTTGGTAGTATCTGTAATATGTCCAGCATCAGTTTTAGGTACGTTTAAATTGGAATTTTTTGAGTCAATTATTGCTTGGTTTCTTGCATTTATTTCTCGATTTGTGAGTTCACCACTCTGCATTTTATCAGAAGAGCTTGCCTTTTCAGGGTTTCTTATGACTCTTTTTCTTTTTGTTTCTACAACTACAGTGTTAGCCCTGTTCGATGAGAAGTTGGATCTAATTTGAGTGGGATTAACATTGGTTTTTAGACTAAGAGTTTTTTTTGACCCTTTCGCGTTTTTATCATCTTTTATATTTTTTTCTTCGGTCATGTTCAGAATTTATTCAATTATAAATTATTTCCAATTATTTCAGTATTCTTGCATTTGCAAGCTTTTCTGCTAATTCTAATTTATCATCTACAATTTCATTTGAGTTATTATCGTCAATATCTAGATCGACTTCATCAACTTCAGCTATCCAACCAAGTTTTAGTCTTGCATGAAGAATCATCTCTTCTATTTTTTCCATCGTTATATCGAAGCCAGTGAAAAGTCCATTTTGTTTTTTGCTTCCCATTTCAGTCTTTTCTACCCATCCAAATAGTTCGTCCGTTGAACATCCAGCAAAATCGTCTAGAGTTTTTATATCATTTTCTCCGAGAGCGACAAGCATACTGGCTGTCATACCGTCAATTTGTGCCAGATCATCCTGGACTCCCAGCTCTTTTCTTTTTGCATCCTGCTTTTTGCCCTCTTCTTCAATAAATGTTTTGGCACGCGATTGAATTTCAACAGCTGTATCATCATCAAAACCCTCGATGGATGATATTTCTGATGTTTCAACAAAAACAAGATCTTCAATAGATAAGAAGCCCTCTGAAACAAGAAGTTGCGCGATTACTTCATCAACATCGAGTGCTTGTATAAAAATTTCACTTTTTTCATTAAATTCATTTTGCCTTCTTTCCGATTCCTCAGCTTCAGTCAGTATATCAATATCCCACTTGGTAAGTTGACTTGCGAGTCTCACATTTTGTCCTCGCCTGCCGATTGCAAGAGACAGATGGTCATCAGGTACAACAACCTCTATGCGCTCAATCTCTTCATCTAAGACAACTTTTGTTGCTTCCGCAGGGGCAAGTGAACTTATTACAAATGTAGCTATATCCGGGCTCCATTTAACTATATCGATTTTTTCACCTTGTAATTCATTTACAACGGATTGGACACGGCTTCCTCTCATACCTACGCAGGCGCCAACGGGGTCGATTGAATTTTCAGATGTATGTACAGCAATTTTAGCTCTGCTTCCAGGATCGCGTGCAACTGATATAATCTCTACAATACCATCGTATATTTCTGGTACTTCTTGCATAAATAACTTTGCCATAAAATTATTGTTAGTTCTTGATAGAAAAATTTGTGGTCCTCTGGGTTCACGCCTGACATCTTGGATGTAAGCAAGGACTCTGTCGCCACTTCTAAAGCTTTCTCGAGGAAGTAGCTCATCTCGTCTAATGATAGCTTCATTTCTGCCAAGGTCAACAATGACATTTCCGTATTCGACCCTCTTGACGATTCCTGATATGACCTCATCAATTTTATCTTTAAATTCATCATATTGACGATCTCTTTCAGCATCTCTAACCTTTTGAAATATAACTTGTTTTGCACTTTGGGCTGCAATTCTTCCAAATTCAATGGGTGGTAGTTCTTCAGAGATGAAGTCACCTATTTCTGCTTCTTTATTTTTTTTTCTAGCTTCTTTTAAATCTATTTCGGTTGCTTTATTTTCAACGACTTCAACAACCTCTAGTAATCTTGCAAGATTTGTTTGTCCAGTTGTAGGATCAATTTCTGCGCGAATTTCATTTTCGCTCCCATAACGAGTTTTTGCTGCTTTTTGTATTGCATCTTCCATCGCAGAGATCACAATATCTTTGTCTATGGACTTATCTCTTGCTACTGCATCAGCAATTTGAAGTAATTCAAGTCTGTTTGCGCTTATTCCTGCCTCGGACATATTCACTCTCCAATTTATAGTTTCAATAATTTATCACTAAATACTAGTTTTGCCTTGTTAATATTTTGAATGGGTATTTTCACTTTATTATTTACCTCAGTTGACTTTGCGTCAGTGAGTAGCAGATAATCCTCCTGAAATCCAAAAATTTCACCCCTGTAATTTTTTTTATTTTCAATTTTCTCGATTAATTCTACCTTGACTTCATTACCAATATTTTGAATAAAGTCTTTCCTCCTAACTAAAATACGATCAATACCGGGTGATGATATTTCAATCCTGTAATTATCAGGTAACAATCTATTGGATTCAATCATTGGCATTATTAGTCTGCTAGCTTTGGTACAATCATTGATATTAAGTTTTCCGGAAATTCTCTCCATCATAATTTGTAATGCCTTCTCGTGACTATTAATTTTTACTTGCACAATTAGATAACCAAGCTCTTTAAGTTCTAACTCAATCAGAGAAGAAATTTTACTCTCTTCCAATGTTTCGTTATTTATCCGATGTTCTTCCATTCTTTTACTTAATGTATAAAAACCCAAAAAAAAAGGCTTTTCGAGAAAGCCTATTATTGTTGAATTCCTGAATTTGATTTAATTATATCTTTAAGGTGTAAATATTACAAGCTTATTTTTTTGAAAGTAAAATAGACCGGGTTTTGGTTATTTTTGATGGCTTTCTTTTCGTATTTTGATTGTGTTGATGGGAATGGCTTTTCGGTAAAATCACTGCTTTTTTCACATATCCAATCAAATCGATTATCATACAAAAAATCTAATAATATTGAGTGTATGTATCCTTTATGATCGCTAGCGATTATGATTTTACCATTTTTTTTAAGCACTCTATGAAATTTATCAACATTGTTCGGATTGATTAATCGCCTTTTATGGTGTCTTCTTTTCGGCCAGGGGTCAGGGAATAATATGTAGATAGATGAGAGATAACAATCCGCCATGGTGTCTAAAATATTGATAGCGTCATCTGTGCTAATCCTGATATTTTTGATTTGTTTCTGATTTATTTCCTTGATTAAGTTTACAGCGCCACTTATAAATGGCTCGGCTCCAATAAACATTTTATTTTTATTATTTATAGCTTGCCAGAGCAGATGTTCCCCATACCCAAATCCAATCTCAAATTCGATATTGTCATCAATGGCGATAACGGACTCATCTTCAAACTTGTACTTCGGAAATAGATTTTTTAAAATATATTGACTATAAGTATTGAGAGAGCGGCTTTTTTTCCGACCATATAGCTTGGATACATAGGGACTATCACTTTTCATAACTAAGAAAGTTCTGATAAAAGTTTTTCTGCTAAATCTAATTTTTCCCATGAGAATGAACCATCCGGATCTGGAGATCTACCAAAGTGACCATAGCAGCTTGTTTTTGAATATATTGGATTTTTTAGTGATAGGTGATCCACTATCCCTTTTGGAGATAAATCAACAATTTTCATAATTGCGTCAGATAGTTTTTTTGTATCTATATTAGCACTATTATCCAGTTTCAAATAAAATGACATAGGGTAGGAGAGACCTATAGCGTACGATATTTGAATTTGGCATTTCTTAGCTATTTTTGCGTGCACAATATTTTTAGCAATATATCTGGCCATATAAGCAGCTGATCTGTCAACTTTTGAAGGATCTTTTCCTGAGAATGCACCTCCACCATGAGGGGCGGCCCCGCCATAGGTATCAACAATGATTTTTCTTCCGGTTAGTCCAGCATCACCATCCGGTCCACCAATGACAAATCTGCCTGTTGGATTAATTATTAGATCCTTATTATTTTTTATCCATCCTTCCGGTAAAGCGGATAAAATAACGTCCAAAAGTATGTCTCTCACATAGCTATTTTCTGCGGATTCATTATGTTGGTTCGATACGATAATTTTATCTGCATATACAGGGTAATCATTTTCATACATCAGGGTTACCTGACTTTTTGCATCAGGTCCAAGCTCTGGCATATTACCTGCTTTTCTTTCAATAGATATTTTTGACAAAATTTGATTTGCAAAATAAAGGGGTGCGGGCATGTAGCTATCAGTCTCATCAGTCGCATAACCAAACATTATACCTTGATCACCAGCTCCCTGGTTTTTGTTTTCTGTCTCCACGACTCCTTGGGCAATATCTTCAGACTGCCCATGAATTTTATCAATGATTTCAATTTTTTCCCAATGAAAATTTTCATCTTCATATCCAATCTCACGAATGCAATTTCTTACAAGATCTTCAAGATCGATTTTTTCACGAAAATTTATAAGGCTAGTTTCACCTGCCAGTATTACAAGATTAGACGTTACTAATGCTTCAATCCCTGCGCGTGCATTTGGATCAAGAAGAATTAAATTATCCAAAATTCTATCAGATAATTGATCTGCAATTTTATCAGGGTGCCCCTCCGATACAGACTCACTTGTAAATAGGTAGGCGTTCTTTGACATCTGTGTACTCACCGTTCTTAATTTTTTGAAATTAACTTTTTGTTTGAGTAGTATATTAATAAAAAACAGAGCATCAAAATAGAAAATAGAGGGTTATATCCGTATTTTGTATAAAAAGTTACGTCAGTTTTTTGAGGTAATATTGTCTTGTTATAATATTCTGTATTTAATTTTGATTTAATAATTACTCTGCCGAATGGGTCAATTACCCCACTAATACCAGTATTTGCGACTCTTACAACTGGTAAACCTCGTTCAACCGCCCTCAGGATCGACATGCTAAAATGTTGATATGGGCCCGAGCTTCTGCCAAACCATGCGTCGTTTGTCACATTCAGTATAAAATTTGTTTTTTGATTATAACTATGAAGAAATTCTGAAAATATAATTTCATAACATATAAGTACATGAGGTATGATCAAGTCATCATCCAATACTGTCATACCTCCTTGACCATTTGAGAAATTCCCAGATAATTGTTCAAAATTCAGAAACCCTAATTTTGATAGGAGTTGACTAAATGGCAAATATTCGCCAAAGGGTACTAACCTATTTTTGTCATACTTACCAATAATTTTATTTCTCCAATCGATCATAAATAAGCTGTTATAAATTGATTGGTTACCCACTGCTGCACCTTCTCTCCGCAGAGAGCCCGCCATGAGGTAGTCTTTTGATGACATATTTTTTGCTAAATCAGAAGTTATTTCTAAATTTTCATCAATTAAATAAGGTGTGGCAGTTTCAGGCCATATAAAGTATCTCTTGTCCGAGGATGCTTCTTTATTATTTAACATTTCAATTGTAGCAGATGTTAGCTTGTTTAAATTGACTTGGGCCAATTCTCTATCCCATTTATCTGTCTGTTTTATGTTTGGCTGTATTATATTAATTTCAATATTATCAGTTTTACCTTCTAATAATCCAGGCCTTGATAGTCCAAAGGTTATGATTCCAAGCAATACGAATAAAGTTGTAAGCAATGATGTGTATTTTAATTCGGGCGATTTATTCAATATCAATATTAAGGGCAAAGAAAATATTATTACTGTAAGCGTTGTTAAAAATAGTTCACCAAAAATAGAAATAATTTGTAGAATAGCATTAATGTGAATAAGAGAATGACCAATTTGTGCCCAAGGGAAATCAGTGATGCTTATTCTGAGATATTCGGAAATTGTCCATGCAATTGCAACAATAAATATTCTCGCTATATTTCTTGGGTAAAAAAAAGCTAATAATAAAGTTGATAAACCATAAAATACAGACAGTGCTAATGGGACAAATAGCAAGCTTGGCATTAATAGAAGATAGTAAACTTCAATTTCAATTAACAGCGAAATATTAATCCAATAAAGGCTAAAGAAATAAAAACCATAACCAAAAGACATACCCAATAAGAAACATTTTATGAAAAATATTTTTTTAGAATGAAAATTTTTTTCATCATCAAGAGTATCAAAATTAAATATATAAATTGGTATTGTAAAAAATAGGATCACAAAAAAGTTTATAGGATCGAGAGATAATACTGAAAGTGAGCCCATCAAAAAATTGATTAGGCATTTTCTTGGAAAGCTTAGATTATTTGGTTTTATTAAATTAAAATCCATTAATTTAAGTACAAATTATTCATGTAATAAATAGGGGTCTTTGTAACCAAGATTACTCATAATATTTATCTCAATTTCTTCCATTTCAAAGGCATTTGTGTCATTTTCATGATCGAAATCTAATAAATGTAGAATACCGTGTATTATAAGATGGCTTAAATGCTCATCGAGATTTTTTCTTTGTTGAACAAGTTCAGCTGATATATATTCGTACGATAGAACTATGTCACCCAGATGAGGCTTTTCTGATTTAAATGATAAGATGTTTGTAGCTTTATTTATATTTCTAAATTTTTTATTTAGCGCAGCTATGTTTTTATTTGATGTGAGCAATATGCTTAATTCATCATATTGAGTATTATTAACATAAATTAATGTCTGTTCGGTAGCCTTCTCAATGACTGAATATATTTCAGAATGTTTCTCCCACTCATCAAAATCAATAATTATATCAGGCACTAGTTCATTTTTTGAGTATTTTTTCATACGCGTTTATTATTTTTTTTACTAGTGAGTGTCTTACGACATCATCCGAGCTGAATTTAATTTGTTTTGTTTGACTCATATTCTTTGTAACTTGGATTGCTTCAAGCAAACCAGATTTCTCGCTAGCTGGTAAATCAATCTGTGTTGGATCTCCAGTAATAACCATCTTGCTATTGATGCCAAGTCGTGTAAGGAACATTTTCATTTGAATTGAATTGCAATTTTGTGCCTCATCTAAAATTATAAATGCATTTTCGAGCGTTCTGCCCCGCATGAATGCAAGGGGGGCAATTTCAATTATGTTATTATCTAGTCCCTTTTGAACCTTATTTGCTGGAAGGCAGTCATACAGTGCATCATATAGCGGACGTAGGTAAGGATCTATTTTTTCCTTTAGGTCTCCAGGTAAAAAACCAAGTTTTTCTCCAGCTTCAACAGCTGGTCTTGATAAGATAATTCTATCAACCAATCCAGCCTCCAAAAAATATGCAGCAGCTGCAACAGCAAGGTATGTTTTTCCAGTTCCTGCTGGGCCAATACCAAATGTTAAAGGATTGTTATAAATCGAATTTATATATTCATCTTGATTTAATGATCTAGGAAGTATCGTTTTAATTTTTGTTTTTATAATATTTTTCTCTGACTTTTTTTGGTCAGATTTAATATTTTTAACTCTTATAGAACCTGAAACTTCATCAATATTATTGTTCACACCTAAATTATCTCTTTCAACCATATCAAGAATAATACTCTCTGCTATATTTAAATTTGATTTGTCACCTGAGATTTGTATTGTATTTCCGTGAGGTATAATCTCTACTGACACTTCCTTTTCTATTAATCTTAAATTTTCATCATTTTTACCAAAAATATTAACCAATTTACTTGAGTCATTAATTATAATATTCATACAAGAGTTTGATAATCGGTTAACGGTTAGGCTCTGTTTACTCTTAACTGTTTTCAATTAACTCACCGCTTAGATTATTAACTTTCACAGAATTTATTTTAATATCAGCAAATTCTCCTATTTTATATACTTTTCTAATATCTTCAAAAAAAACTGATTGTAAATGAGGTGTTCTGCCAACCAACTGACATCCCTCTTTCCCAACCTTTTCAATTAATATTTTCACAGTTTTACCAATAAACTGATTATTAAATTGGAATTGTTGCTCCTTCAAAAGACCCTGAAGTTGGTTTAGTCTTTCAGATTTTGTTGCTTGAGGGATCTGTACTTCATAGTCAGCGGACGGTGTGCCAGGCCTTGGAGAATAATTAAATGAAAAGGCCTGCGCAAATTTAATCTTTTTCACAAGGTCTAAGGTGTCTTCAAAGTCCTTATCTGATTCACCCGGAAATCCCACAATAAAATCTGATGAGATTGCTATTCCTTTTTTTGCTGAGCGAATTTTATCAATTATATCTATATACTTTTCAACATTATGCTTTCTGTTCATTGACTTTAATATCTTATTTGACCCCGATTGTATTGGCAGGTGCATATAAGGCATTAATTTTTCAATATCCCTGTGTGCACAAATTAATTCATCATTAACATCATTTGGATGATTGGTCGTGTATCTTAATCTTTTTATTCCGGATATTTTAGATAATTCATAAATTAAGCGAGCCAAGTTTGAGGTACTATTTGTTAAGCTCTCTCCGTGGTATGCATTCACATTTTGGCCCAGTAATGTCAATTCAACAACGCCCTGATCAACAAGTGACTTTGCCTCCTCGATTAATTCCGCTGTAGTTCTTGAATACTCTGCGCCTCTTGTGTACGGCACAACGCAAAATGTACAAAATTTATCACAACCCTCTTGTATTGTTAAAAAGGCAGTAGGCTTTTTTTCGAGCCTTTTTCTTCTTGCAAGCAAATTAAACTTATTTTCAATTGGAAAGTCCGTTTCGATAATTTTCTTCTTTTTATCCAGTTTAGATACTAATCCAGGAAGCTTATGGTAAGTTTGTGGACCTATAACCATATCAACATCAGGCATTCTCCGAATAATCTCACTATCTTCTGCTTGCGCTACACAACCAGCAACTACAATCTTTTTTGTATTATTTTGTTTTTTTAATCTGCCAATGTCAGAATATAATTTTTCAGCTGCCTTTTCTCTTATATGACAAGTATTGAATATGACCAGGTCACTTTCATCAGAGTCTTTTGTTTCAGTGAAACCCTCCTTGTCCAGAGCTTCTAATATTCTTTCTGAGTCATAAACATTCATCTGGCAACCATATGTTTTGATGTATACCTTTTTCACAGTTATTACACTCCTCTGTTAAGAGATTGTAGAAATCCATCTCTCACAATATCTTCACATTCACTTGCAATATCTTTTCTAGATTTTTTTTCGGATATGTCAATTCTATTATGGAAAGTTACTTCTACCTCAAATGAGCCCGAACGGATTATATTATATATGTGGTTCAGTAAATCCATATCCCCATACCAAGCGATAAGCATGCGCTCAATTCTAGTCATACTCAATCCGTTGTATTTAGTGTAAGCAATTGATATTGGTTGGATATTAAATTTACTTACTTCTGAAAGTTCGCACAATATGAATATGGATGATTTAAATGGAAGTACCCTATTCCCATCACTTGATGTTCCTTCAGGGAATAGGACTACATTTTGATTGTTAGATATTCTACCTTGTATTTCATTTGCTGTTTTAGCAAGCTCCTTATTATTATTTCTATTTATAAATATTGTCCTTTGAAGTTTTGCTAACCAACTTATGAGAGGCCATCTAGATACTTCGCTCTTAGATACAAAGGATGTTTTAATGATGGAACTTATTATAAGTATATCTACCCATGAGGCATGGTTTGAGACAATTAGTGATCCATCCCCACCGAAACTTCCTTTCACAACAATTTTTATTGACAGTAATTTTAAAATGATTTTGTGGTAAATCATTGGGATTATTTTTGAGAGTGGTTTTTGAAATATATGCAGTAATACTTGAACTGGAAGTAATATAGTAGTTATCAAAATAATGAGAAAAATAATCAAATAGCTCTTAAGAAATGACATAATTAATTACTTCTTATTATTTATTTTTTTTTACTGCATAGATTTCAAGACGGTGATTTATAATATTATAGCCCAATTTATTAGCAATTTTCTCTTGTAGTTCTTCAATTTCCTCATCCTGAAATTCAATCACCTTTCCTGTTTCAATATCAATCAAATGGTCATGGTGATCTTTATAAACTGTTTCATAGCGTGATTTTCCATCTTTAAACTCATGCTTTTCTAATATACCGTTATTGTTGAAGAGTTTAAGCGTACGATATATTGTAGCAAGTGAAATGCTATTGTTTATCGCATTTGATCTTCTGTATAATTCTTCCGCATCTGGATGGTCATGAGATGATGATAGTACTCGAGCAATAACTTTACGCTGCTCTGTCATTCTCAAGCCTTTTTGTATGCATTTTTGTTCAATTCTATTTACAACCATCTGATTTTGGTTATTTCTCTATTTACCATCACTCTAATATAACATCAATTTTTGGTGTTGACCATTTGATATAATGCTGCATCAATCATCGTTTCGTTATATTTATAGTATGACTGTCTGGTATTAATTTTTTTAAAGCCATTTTTTTCGTAGAGATTAATCGCGCGAATATTATTCACAGCAACCTCTAAGTAAACATTTGTGACACCCATAGCTTTCAGTAAAGAAAGCGTGCTACACAACAATAATGATCCAAAACCTTTTTTTCGACTTTTGATATCAATAACCATCATAATGATATCACAGTCTCTATCAGATATGGTGCACGCAACAAAACCCACTGTGCTTTTCTTGTCTTTTAGTATGTATAAAATTGAATTTTTATTTTCTATTAAATTTAGAAAAAATTTTTTATCCCAACATTTATGATATCCACCCCTCATTATTTCTATTATATTTTCAATATCATTAGTGCTAGCGGAATTAAAATACATACTTACATTATTCATAAATATCCCTTTTTTTATACTTCACAAAATTTGGATTTTTAATATACTTTGCTTCCATATTATTGGAAATGATTGATTTTGAATCACAAATTTTACCAAAATTATTATCTGGGATTCTATAATTGCTTGTAAGATTTTTAACGCTTAAATTATTTTTAATAAGATAATTCAGGAATTCATTTCCAGGCTCAATTATATTGGATTTAATTTTATAAATTTTATTTAAAACCTCATCTGCGTGGAGTAGTATTGGATCTAGCGGATCGGGCCTATTCTGATTAAATTCTTTGTAGTAAAAATTGTTATTTGTCGAATGCGTTATAACTATAAAGGCGCCACAAATAGCTGAATATTGATAAGTTTCTGCAATTAGCTCATGCTGTGTAATGCCATATGTATCAATGTTATTCACTAAAGATATACTTTTTGCGACTGCCAGACCTGTTCTGATGTTAGTATAGTTTCCTGGTCCAGTCACACAAATCACTTTTTTAATATCTAAATAATTAAAAGTACTCTTGCTAATAAGTAACTCAAGAGCTGGGACTATGCTTTCGCTATGTAATTGATTGCAATCAAGATTTATTTTTTCGAAAGTTTTAGGCTTCTCTTCAGATATTAATGCAATTATTGAGTTGTTTGAGACAACATCAATTAGCAGGGTAATCATAGTAAATTATATAGCTTCAACTTCCATTACTTCAGGGATGTAATGTTTGAGTAAATTCTCAATACCATTTTTTAAAGTCATGGTGGAACTTGGACATCCAGCACAAGCACCTTGCAAGTTTAAGTAAACAGTCCCTGATTTAAATCCTTGAAAAGTGATGTCACCGCCATCATGTGCCACAGCCGGGCGAACTCTAGTTTGTATGAGATCTTTTATTTTATCAACAGTTTCACTATCTTTGGGGTCAAAAAATTCCTCTTGTTTATCCTGACTAACCCCAACGATTAAAGGTTTGTCTGATAGAAAGTGATCCATAATTTCCCCAAGTATAATTGGCTTCAGTTGAGGCCATTCATATGCAGTCTTTGTCACCGTTATAAAATCATCAGAGAAGAAAACACCAGATACTCCATCAATTAAGAATATCTTTGCTGCAAGGGGGGATTCCTCAGCTTCTACTGGATTTTTATACTCCCTAGTTGATCCAGGAAGAACATCACAACCAGGTATAAACTTCAGAGTATTTGGGTTTGGTGTTGATATGGTTTCGATAAACATTATTAAAATCCTTCTACCTTTAATTTAAATATTAAATATTTACAATTCAAGCTTTATATTTATGCTGACTTCTTGGCCTAGTTTGCTGTTAATTCTAGAATGGCATCTTTGGTGATTTGTCCAGGTATAATTGTTATTGGGATAGGGAAATTTGATGCTCTTGATCCTGTAAATTGCGACACAAGTGGTCCAGGGTTTATGCTATCTGTCGCAGCAGCTAATACAAGAAGTGATATGGAACCATCTTCATTTATAAAATCAATAATTTCTGTGGTTGGTTGCCCAAACCTTACAACTAGTTCTGGAACTAAGCCAGTGTCTGCATTCACATTTTCGGAATATGTTTTTAGTATTTCCCGAGCGTTCTCTTCGGCCTCTTGTTTCATAATAGCTTCAACCCCATAAACATTTTTGAAGTCAGATGTGTTTACCACTCTTAGCAAAGTTATCTTTCCTTTCGTCTGCATAGCCCTTCTAGAGGCATAACTGATTGCTCTATGACATTCTGACGTGTCGTCTACAACAACTAAAAATTTTCTTATTTTTTTAGACATCTAATTTAGTAAAATATGAATTCAATGCCAATATTATAAGCATAAATTTATGCTAAACCTATTATTTTTTTTGTTTCTTCTAAAACAGGCTGTGCGATTTCTTTGGCTTTTTCAGCTCCATCTTTGAGTATATTTCCGAGGTACTCTTTTTCGTTAATTATCTTATTCATTTCATTTCCAATTGGACAAATTTTTTGAACTAATAGATCGGTAAGGGCCTCTTTTAGATAGGAGAATTGCTTCCCAGAAAACTCGGAAAGTACATCCTCTTTTCTTTGGCCACTGATACCTGCGTATATTGATAATAAATTAATTAATTCATAACGATCCTTAATTTCGAAGATCTTTTCAGGAATGGCTTCAGAGTCCGTTTTAGCTTTTTTTATCTTATTCGAAATTTGATCTGCAGTATCCAACAAGTTTATTCTTGTCATATCAGACAATTCTGAACTCGACATTTTTTTCTGGCCATCTCTCAATGACATTACTCGAGTTACAGGTCCAGTTATCATAGGCTCAGGTAATACAAAGAACTCTTCTTTCGTGGTAATTTCAAGAATCCTATCATGAAAATCAATATTAAATTTTTGTGCAATATCTCGGGATAGCTCAATATGCTGCTTTTGATCCTCCCCTACAGGGACATGGGTGGCTTTGTAGGCGAGTATATCGGCCGCCATTAATATCGGATAGGTGTACAGACCAACAGACATTTTTTCCTTATTGTTTCCTGCCTTTTCTTTAAATTGAGTCATCCTATTCAACCAGCCAACTCTTGCGACACAATTTAAAAGCCAAGATAGTTCAGCATGTTCTTGAACACTACTTTGATTAAAGATAATACTTTTCTTCGGATCTAGCCCTGAGGCTATGAATCCTGCAGTTATTTCGTGAATATTTCTTTTTAACTTCTGTGGATCTTGCCATACTGTAATTGAGTGCAAGTCAACAACACAATAAATACATTGATTTGCGTCTTGTAATTCAACAAAATTTACAATTGCGCCAAGGTAATTACCTAAATGTAGATTTCCTGATGGCTGTATACCTGAAAAAACTCTCATCACTCTATCGCATGTATCTAAAAAAGGATTTTAATTCAATAATTTTGAGTGCTTTGCAAATTATTCCATAAAAAATTATTCCAATTATAACATAGCATAAAAGTATTAAAAAATTGACAATATACCCTTCTGAAAATTGTAAAATTGATGAATTTTTTTCAATTAAAAACAGGATAAGTATCATGCCTGTAGAAGCTATGGTAATTTTTATTATACGATTTAATAATCTTACATTAAAAATAAAGTATTTTTTTGTAGCAGACTCTCGGTAAAGTAAAATTAGATTTATCCATGAGGAAATGGTTGTGGCGATTGCAATTCCTAAATAACCTAAATATTGGAATAGTGATAGTGAAATAAATATATTTGCGAGGACAGTAAAACCGGCGAAGATCATTGGAGACCTTGTATTTTCTCTTGAAAAAAACATTACTTGAAAAATTTTAACAGAAACAAAAGCGGGTAATCCCAAGGCAAAAACAATTAGTGCACGAGAGGTTGCAATTGTATCTGTGTAAGTAAAGAAAGCGCGCTCAAATAAAACCATTATAATTTCTTGGGATAAAAAAATAAGGCCAAACGCAGCTGGAGTTGCAAGAAGGAGTGATATTTCAAGTGATTTTTCTTGAATGAGGTCAATATTTTTTGAATTTTTTTGTGCAATTTCCCTGGATAGCTCTGGAAGAAGTATAATCCCCATAGAAATGCCAATCATTGCCAATGGGAGCTGGTATATCCTATCTGCGTAATACAAATAAGACACAGCTTTTTCTTCAAATGATGCGATAATGCTTCCAATAAGGATATTTATTTGAATAATTCCACCAGCTCCAATCGCAGGGAAGCTTAAAATCATAAATTTCTTTATATTATCGGAAATTTTCGGAAGTTTTACTTTCGGAAAGAAACCATGTTTTTTACATCCATAAATACTTAGAGCTAACTGTAAGACACCTGAGATTAAGAAGCTTACCATTAATAAAAGAGCTGCAGCCCGAGTATTTTGCATTTCCATTGTCTGCACATGTAATAAAGCAATTATCATTGAAATATTTACAAATATTGGCATTGATGCTGCGAGCAGGTACTTTCCTAGTGAATTCAAGACCCCGCAGAGGAGTGTCACAAGCGATATAAAAAAAAGATATGGGAAGGAGATACGAGCTAAATCAACAACTAAATCTATTTTTTTTGGATCTTGTAAAAATCCAGGCGCCAGTATAAATACCAAAGCGGGCATTAGTATTTCAAATACGCTTACAATTAGCAGTAAGGACCAGAATAAGAAGTTAAAAATCTCACTGAAAAAAATATTTGCATCTTTACTATTGGGTAGTTTTTTAGAAAACATTGGTATAAAAGACATATTTAGTGCGCCTTCCGCCATAATTCTTCTAAAAATATTTGGAAACTTTAGAGCAATAAAAAAGGCATCAGCAATACTTCCCGCACCAAATGTTGCTGCAATTAGTATATCCCTGATAAATCCGAGTAATCTGCTGATGAGCGTCATACCGGAAACTCGGAATAATGGTTTGATTATATTCATAAAATTAGGTTACGTATTTTCTTTCATTGAAGATAACAACATACTTTTTATTAATAAAAGCTTTTCAGGCGTATAAATTTTTTCTCCAAAAAGATTTGTTATGTAAAAGATATCATTTGCTTTTTCTCCAAAAGTAACAACGTGTGCCGATTTAATATTGATGTTTGTTTCTTTCAATGTGTTGGCAATTTGATAGAGCAATCCGGGTCTATCCCTACCCTCAATTTCAATAACAGTTGAGTTATTTGAAAATTCATTTGTTATATTAACTTTATTACTGACTTTAAATGTTTTTTCATAGCGAATTTTTGTAACTTTTTTTGATATCTCTCTATCAAGCGATAACTCACCACTTAGGCTTTTTTTTATGCAATCTGAAATTCTAATGATTCTTCTGTCTTCATCTTGATCTTGGAAATCTCGACTAACAGATATGGTATCAATAGCTATTCCATCGATTGTAGTTTCAATCTGGGCATCAATTATGTTCGCGTCATATAGTGAGCACGCGCCGGCTAATGTTTCTAATAAATTAGGATAGTCAGGTCCAATAAGGGTGATGGTTGTTGTGTTATTATTGGTATTTTTTTTACTGTAAATCTCGAGAGATATATTTTTTGAGTCTTTATCTTTTAAGATTTTTGCATGCGCGATTTGCTGTTCAATCGAGGTTGTAAGCCAGTAGTTATTACTAAACCTATGAACGTATGAATTTATAAGTAGTTTTGGCCAGTCAGACAACTCTTCTTTAAATTTATTTTGAGCTTTGATGCAGTTATTTTCATTTTCAATAGATTTATTTTTATCTCCACTTAAATAATTTGATGTCTCATTATAGAGGGTCCTGAGAAGACCACTCTTCCAAGCATTCCAAATACTTGGACCAACTGACATTATATCTGCAACGGTTAAAGCCAAAAGGTAATCTAAATTTTTCTGATTTTTTACGATGCTAGCAAAATCTACTATTGTCTTTGGGTCATATAAATCTCTTTTTTGTGCAACATCACTCATAACTAAATGATTTTTCACGAGCCATGCTGTCTGGGATACTTCATTTTTTTTCATTCCGATTCTATTACATAATTTTTCTGTTATTTGGGATCCCAGAATACTATGATCTTGCTTCCTTCCTTTACCAATATCATGGAGAAAAGCAGAGAGAAGTAGGACTTTTTTGTTATCAAGTTTAGCATTAAAATTAGAGGTAAATGGATGAGGTTGACTCAGGGTATTATTAATTATTTTACTCATGAAGCCAACCGTTTTTAGAAGGTGTTCATCTACAGTATAATTGTGGTAGAGGTTAAAAAGAGACATTCCCTCAACCCTAGCGAAATCAGGTAAAAATTTTGCGAGAACTCCAGCATCGTTCATGTTTCTCAGTATTGTTTCTGGTTCTCTCGAATTTGAAAATAGATCTAAAAAAATTTTATTTGCGAGCTTATTATTTCGTAAATCATTATCAATAATCTTGAGTGAACGATTAGTGGATTGAATTATCTCTGGGCTGAGTAGTACATTATCCTGGTCGGCTATGATGAAGAGTCTGATCAAATCTAATTTATTCTCATTGAAGCTAAAATTATCTTTTGTATGGAGCCTACCCTTCTTTATGTAAAAATTTGTTTCTTTGTTGTCTTTTTTTCGAAAAGACAAAAGATTATCCAGAACTTCATAGACAGTTGGATCTTTTTTTATCGATTTTTCCTCAAGAGAAGCACAAACTATTCTTGTTAAGTTTCCAACTTCCTTTGCAGTCATAAAATAATGCTTCATGAAACGTTCAACATCTTTTTGACCAGGTCTCTTGGCGTATCCCAACCTTGATGCAAGTTCGAGCTGTTTATCAAAGGTCAGAACTTCGTTATCTCTATTTGAGATAAAATGTAAGTGACATCTTACAACCCAAAAAAAATCTTCTGCTTTTTTGAAGCTATTTAATTCTGATGAGGTGAGAAATTGGTCATTTTTCGTTAAATCATCAAGAGCCTGGGTTCTAAAAAGATACTTACCAATCCAAAAGAGTGTATGTAAGTCTCTCAGCCCTCCTTTACTTTCTTTAACATTTGGCTCAACAAGGAAGCGCGATGAACCATATGTATTATGTCTTTTATCTCTCTCATCTAACTTCATCTCTATAAATTCATCAGCTGTCTTGGCAACAATTTCGGTGTTGAACCTTTGAATTAATTTTTCATATAAATCTTTGTGCCCATGTACATATCTTGCTTCTAAAATTGATGTTCTTATGGTGAGGTCAGATTTTGAGAGTTCAAGACATTGATCTAAATTTCTTGTTGCATGACCAACCTTAAAGCCTAAGTCCCAGAGAATATAAAGCATGTATTCAATAACGGACTCTGTCCAGTTATTAAGTTTATTCGAGTGCAAGAAGAGCAGATCAATATCCGAAAAAGGAGCAAGAGTCCCTCTACCGTAGCCACCAACAGCGACTAGGCATATTTTATCAATATTCTTTAGGTCCTTTGGTAAATATACGTTTTGGACTATAAATTCATACATTGTTTTTATGAGCGTATCTTGGAACTCTGATATGCTTCGCGCTGTTCGAATACCATTCCCATGCCTCTTTAGTGAGCTTTCAGCTTTTTTTCTTGCTGATTCTATTGTATCGGATAATACGGCGACTAGACCCTCACGGGTTTTTGAGACATTACCTTTATTTTTCGACAAAATCTTGCTGATAGATAAAGCAAGAGACTTTGGATTCATTAATATGTCTGTGTTCTTATCCATATTTGATTACTTACAGCTGTTTAAAAATATATATATCTTTAGATAACGCTCTAACATCGGAGCACTTAATAACCATAACTTGGTGTAGCTTATCATTGTCTAATTTCATCTGATGTGATGGACCTAATATTCTCATATAGTGAATTTATCTACGAATCTTTTCTCAATCAGCTCACGAGGCATTACAATAAAAACATCGATTGTGCCAAACTGCTTATCAATAACCGCCCCATCTCCTACGTAAGCCCCTAATCTCAAATAACCCTTTATCAGTGGAGGCATAATTTTTAAAGCTTCTTTCTTGTTAATCTCCTCTTTTTTCATCATATTCATATTTACGTATCTATTTTTTTTTGCATTAACACGCCATTCCTCTGGCGCTAATGCGTAATGATGAAGGAAGCTTAATGCCATATCAATTTGCTCAGGTTCTGTTGCTTGAAAGCTTGCACACCCGATCATAACATCAAAATTATTTTCCAATATGTATCTCCAAACACCCTGCCAAAGCAGCTCAATCGTTGATTTTTTACGATATGAATTTAGTACACATGAGCGCCCAAGCTCTAGAAACTTTCTTTCTTTATGCTTTTCAATAAGCGGTTTTATATCATACTCATCTTGGCTATAAAATCCCTTATTGGACTCTGCATCTCTCTGAGGGAGTAGCCTGTAAGTCCCCACAACATTTTCTTTCTTTTTTCCTATTAATAATATACCTCTCTTTTTGTTTGATTTATCAATGACAAGCATGTGTTGGCAAATTTTATCGTAGGTGTCTCTATCTCTTCGTGTAAATCTAGTTAGTATGCTTGGGTGCGCGGACAACTCCTTGTAAAATACTTTAAACCTTAATTGTTGAGCTGCTTTTATCTCATTTTTTGTTTTTGCCAATCTCGCGTCCAAATCTATGTTCTGTGGCTCTTTGGTTATTCTCCTTCGGAGACTTAAAATTTTATTTTTATTATGGGAATTATATTCTTTAATTTTTTGAGTTATCTTCGACATATGAGTAGGTATAAAATTATATTATTCTAATTATTTATTTTTTTTTCGGCCTGATCCCAAAATATTTTTGCAACATCAATGCCGCTCAATTGGAGAATTTCTCTTATTCCAGTTGGGGAAGTGACATTAATCTCAGTAATAAGATTATCAATTATGTCTATTCCGGCAAAAAATAAGCCAAAATCCTTTAAGTCTTGCGAGATGGCATTGCATATTTTAGCATCTCCCTCTGTTATTTCGGTTTTAGCAGGTAGCCCTCCAACATGCATATTTGATCTAATTTCCCCATCTTGGGGTAAACGATTTATCGCCCCTGCAATTTCCCCATCAATGAGAATTATTCTCTTATCACCTTCTTTGACTTTTGGAATAAACTGCTGAATTATAAAAGGCTCATTATTCAATTCCAAAAAATTTTCAATTATTGATCCGAAGTTTCTATCAGTACCATCAGAATAAAAAACATTAGCCCCGCCATTACCATATAGTGGTTTTATTATTATTTTTTCATGTTTATCTCGAAATTTTATTATTTCATTCATATTTCGGGTTATAAGTGTGTGTGGCATATATTTCATATATTTATTTACAAAAATCTTTTCTGGACAGTTTCGTACATAAAATGGATTATTCAAAATTAGCGTTTTGTCCTGAATTGTTTCTAAAAGATGAGTGGCGGTAATGTAGCTCATATCAAAAGGTGGATCTTGTCTCATCAGCACAATGTCATATTCATCTAGTAACACAGATCTCGGATGGTTTAATTCTTCTATTCTATCAGGGCTATGGTAAGCATTTATTTGCTGTGCTTCCGCAGATAATAATCCATCATTTAGAGTCAACATATGCGGGGTGTATATATCTATATCGTAACCTCTTTCCTGTGCTTCTAAAAGAAGGGCGAAAGTGCTATCACCAGACAGGTTTAGTCTCTCTATTGGGTCCATTTGTACTATGATTTTCATAATGTGTCGTTATATGCTTATTTTTTTTTAAAAATCAAAAATATTATTTAGTTTTTTTTGATTTGAGACATAGATCATAAACCATTTTTTTTGGAAGGTTATATTTCATATGAATCATATTTGTAATTTGTTTCACAGGCAAATCATTTATTTGTTTTTTTATGTCATTTTCTACCTCAACAAAATCAACATTATGTGTAATTAATTTTGAGGTATTAAAAAGTATGACCATTTCCCCTTTTATGGGTTTTTCGTTTATTTCGGAGATAATATTACTAATTTTATTTGTAATAACCTCTTCAAATACCTTCGTCATTTCCCTTGCTATTACAATCTCAATATCACCAAAATAATTTTGTATCTCATTTAAAGTCTTGTGGATTTTTTTCGCACTCTCGAAGATGACGATTGTTGCATCTAGCTTTTTTATTTTCTGAAGCTCGTGCTTTCTTTTTGATGCAGTACCCGGAAGAAATCCCAAAAAATATATCTTATCTGTTGGTAATCCGGATATGATTACGGAGGAAGTCAATGCAGATGGTCCCGGTATTGTGTATATTGGTATTTTTTTTTGTCTGCACAATTTAACTAATTTATACCCTGGGTCTGATATGAGGGGTGTTCCTGCGTCAGAAATTAATGCTACCGACTTACCCTCCATCAGTTTACTTAGAATTTTATTGCGGGATAATTCACTGCTAAAATCATTGTAAAGGAGTAGCTGTTTTTTGATTTGATAATGGTTGAGAAGTTTTTTTGATACACGAGTATCTTCACAATAGATCATGTCAACGGAGTTTAATATTCTGACAGCACGATGCGATATATCTTCAAGATTTCCAATTGGTGTTGAAACAAGATATAGTCCTTGGGTATTTTCCATTTTTTATTATTTCCAATTATTTTTAGTCCGCTAAACTTGATATTATACTATCGCAAACAAGTGATCCTTTTCTCGTTATTTTTATATTTTCTTCCGTTTTACCTTTCCTCAAATAGCCATTTGATATAAGTAAATTTATGTTATCTATATTCAATTTACCACCTAACTTTTCGTACTTATTGACGTTCAAACCATCCCTTGTTCGCATCGACATCACAATATATTCGTCTTGATTCTGTTCGTCTGTCAGAACACTGTTTTCGATCATAGAATGTCCAGAATTTCTTATCTTCTGACCCCAATTATATGGATCATATTCGTTGATTAGAGACCTTCTTTTATTTTTTTCTTTTACTCGTGAGTGAGCACCTGGACCAATGCCTATCCATTCGCCGCAATTCCAATAATTTAAATTGTGCTTGCACTCGAATCCCCTCTTTGAAAAATTTGAGATTTCATATTTTTTCAGAGAGAATTTATGACAAATCTCTTCAGTAATTTGATATAACTCATTAGATAGTGTTTCATTTGGTAATTTAATTTTTCCAGATTTATATAACTTCTCATACAGAGTATTTGGTTCAATTGTTAACTGGTATAAAGACAAGTGTTGTGTTTGAAGAGAGAGGGCTCTCTCCAATTCCAATTTCCATGACTTTTCATTCTGACCAGGTCGAGCGTAGATTAAGTCTATAGAAACTGATTCAAAGTATTTTTGTGCGATACCAATTGCCTTAATTGCCAGCTCAGCTGTATGAGTCCTGCCAAGATTTTTTAAATCATCATTATCTAATGATTGAACACCAATTGATATTCTATTTATGCCGGTATTTGAGTAATCCCTAAATTTTTGTAACTCCACACTAGTAGGGTTAGCTTCCATCGTGATTTCTGTATTATTCTCAATATTGCAACGGCTGGATAGATGAGCTAAAATTCTCTCAATAATATTTGGATCCATTAAGGATGGTGTTCCGCCACCAAAAAAAATAGATGAAATTTTTTTGTTATCTATGTATTTACCATGATAATCTATTTCTTTTTTTATGAGCTCCAGGAACTCTTCTTGATTAATTTTTTTATCTGGAACATGACTGTTAAAATCACAATATGGACACTTAGATAGACAATAGGGCCAATGGATATAAATACTTAATTCGGACATCATTCACTTTTTTTTCTGAGATAAATAACTAACAAATTTTGCAAAAGCTTTTGCTCGATGAGATAATCCAACTTTTTCTGGTGTCCATGAGTGTTTCTTATCCGATGTTATTTCTCCAAATGTTTTATTCATATTAAGTGGCTCGAATATTGCATCATAACCAAAACCATATTTACCACGCGGTGGCCAAACTACTCGCCCTTCAATTTTTCCAACAAAAAAATGATATTCACCATTTGGATAAAAAAGACATAATGCACATACAAATCTTGCTGTTCTTTCTGCAATTGGTATTTTCTTTTCATCCAATAATCTTGTGACTTCACGCATTGCAAAATCAAAGTCTCTATTTGGCCCCGCCCACCTTGCAGAGTATATACCCGGCTGTTTATCTAAAGCATCAATTTCAATACCAGAGTCGTCGGATAAAGAAATTAAATTGGAATAATCGGATGCAGATTTTGCTTTAATTAGTGCGTTCTCCTCGAATGTTAGACCATCTTCAACCGGTTCGGGCAGTTTTAATTCTCTAGATGAGGATATATCTATTTTTAATAATCCAAGAAGTTCACTAAATTCAGATATTTTGCCCTCATTATGACTGGCAATTAGCAGTTTATCTTGATGCAGGTCATACATTTTTATGAAATTGCCTTTTTTTGAGCTTCGAAAACTTTCTGGGAATTTATTCTGACCAAATTTAACATCTGATTCAAATCTTCAACTTTAAAGGTTTGCTCTTCACCAGTTGACTGAACTTCAATTAACTCAAAATCACTTGTGAATACAAAATTTGCATCTACTTCAGCTGCTGAGTCTTCTTCATAATCCAGATCAATAAGCACCTCACCATTCAAAATACCGCAGGATATAGCTGCAATCTGTTTTTTTATTGGGCTACTATTTATTATCCCATGCCTCATCATCTTTTCTACGCAAAATTTTAGTGATAGCCAAGCACCTGTTATAGATGCTGTTCTTGTGCCTCCATCAGCTTCTATAACGTCACAATCAATAATAATTTGTTTTTCAGGAATTCTTTCTAAATCCGTGCAAGCCCTCAGGCTTCTACCAATGAGCCTTTGGATTTCTTGGGTACGGCCTGTTTGCTTACCAGATTTTGATTCTCTCGGCATTCTCTGATTTGTCGATCTTGGTAGCATACCATATTCAGCCGTGATCCACCCTTTTCCTGAATTTTTTAGCCAAAATGGAACTCTGCTATCAATTGAAGCTGTACATATAACTCGCGTCTTACCGACCTCAATCATACAGGAGCCATCAGCGTTTTCTATTATACCTGGCGTTATTTTTATTGGGCGAATTGCCATTGATTCCCTCTTATTTACTCTCATTTATATCTCTTGATTTTATGTTATTTTTTTTACTAATATAAGGTATAAAAATGAAGAATTAAAATAGAAAAAGAATAACAAGGAAAATGACTATTAAGAATTCCAATCTATTTCATCTCGACGATAGGTCGCGAGAAATCTTTAAGAGAATTGTTGAAGAGTATTTGGCTAAGGGTTTTCCAATTGGATCTAGAACAGTATCACAAATGGACAGAATAAATTTATCTGCCGCTTCAATTAGAAACGTTATGCATGATTTAGAGTCTTTGGGTCTCATATATTCGCCTCATACAAGTTCGGGAAGGATACCAACGGAGGGTGGCCTCAGATTATTTGTTGACGCAATGCTGGAGATTGGCAATCTCACCGACACAGATCAAGCTGCGATGAAAGAGCAGGCTATGACAAACAATATGACATTAGAAGACGCATTGAGTAAGGCGAGCGAAATGCTATCAGGTTTAACAAATTGCACGGGAGTTGTTTCGGTAAATAAAGATGTAAAATACGTCAAGCACATCGAATTTGTTTCCCTCGATAAAACAAAAATTCTCGTTATCCTTGTAGATGAGGATGGTAAAGTTGAAAATAGAATTATAAATAATTCTGAGGGAATTACAGCTTCTAGCTTGGCATCTGCGAGTAACTATCTTAATCATCACATGAGGGGTCTTACGTTGAATGAGGCTGTCAAGAGAATAGAGTCCGATTTCGTACATAAGAAAAATGAACTTGACAAGGAAACTACAGATTTATTAACCCAAGGTCTGGCAACATGGAGTAATTCAAATTATAATAAAGATGATAAGATCTTAATCGTCAAAGGTGCATCGAAGTTAATCTCAAATATTGAGGCTAATGATGATCTTGAAAAGGTCAGGCATCTCTTTCAAGATTTAGAAAATAAGCAAGAAATCATGGAATTACTTGGAATGGCAGAAAAGGCTGAGGGGGTGAGAATTTTTATTGGATCTGAAAATAAATTATTCTCATTGTCAGGCTCGTCTATGATAGTCACACCATATAAAAATGAAAAAAAGCAGGTTATTGGGGTACTTGGTGTGATTGGCCCAACGAGAATGAATTATGGTAAAATAATACCAATGGTGAATTATACTGCAGAGCTTATGAAGAAGATTTTAGGTTAAATTTGTGATATTGAATATAATAAGATCAACAGTTATTATGAATTTAAATAATTTAGAAGATTGGCAAGTCAATGAAAGATAAAAAGGATAAACAAAAAGAACCAGAATTACATGAGGATATTGAGAACCTAATGGAGGACTCGGCATTAGTCAACGAGTCAGACCTTGAGGATGGGGGCTCCATGAGTGAGGCGACAAAGGATAAGCCTGATTTAACTGAAATGCTAGAAGAGGCAAACGATCGAATTTTAAGAATGGCCGCCGAGATGGAAAATTATCGAAAAAGAAGTCTAAAGGAAAAAGAAGATGCAATTAAGTATTCAACAACAAAATTTGCTCGGGATATAGTTACCGTAGCTGATGATCTAGAAAGAGCACTAGATAGCATCAAGGACATCAACCTCGATAATAACGAAACAACTAAAACCTTATCTGAAGGGGTACAATTAACAATGAGGTCCCTCACCCAAATACTCGAGAGAAATGGTATTGAGAGATTTGACCCTACTGGTGAAAAATTTGACCCAACTTTACATGAAGCAATGTTTGAAGTTCCTGACACGGAAAAAGAGACCGGAATAGTTGTTCATCTGGTAGAACCAGGCTATCGTATAAACGAAAGAATTCTTAGACCTGCAAGAGTTGGCGTCAGTAAGTCAAATAAATAATTTAAATATCTTAATCTGGCTATAATATATAATTTATGGATAAAGTAGAAAAAGCAGCTTCAAATTTTGTTGACATTAGCAAGTTGAACCTGACAGATTTTCGAAATCATAGTTTTACATCTATAGAAACCGATAAAAAATTTGTTGCTTTCGTTGGAAAAAATGGGTCGGGAAAAACAAACGTCATTGAAGCTGTTTCAATGTTTTCTTCTGGGAAAGGCTTAAGAGGCGCCCAATTATCTGAGCAATCAAACATCAAGGGGAATGGTGGATGGTCAATATTTATGGAGGTAAAAACAGCTAAGGGAATAACAAAATTAGGAACAGGCATAGGCAGTTCACAAATAATGGAAGGTAGAGCTAGGCAGTGCCGTGTGGACGGGAAATTTCTAAAAAGCTCTCGGGAATTTACCGATTACATTGGGATTATTTGGCTTACGCCCCAAATGGACAGACTTTTTATTGGGCAAAGAACAGACAGGAGGAAATTCTTTGATAAGTTGGTTTGTTTAATTGAACCAATCCATGAGAAAAATATTAAAGATTATGATCGACTAATCATGCAAAGAAATAGGGTTCTGGTGGACATGGATGATAAGAAAAGTTGGCTTGATAAAATAGAGAAACAGATATCAAAAATTGCTGCAAACATACTTATATCACGCCAAATTGCGACAAATAGACTAAACAAAATCATGGATGCAGAAGTAAAAAATAACTTATTTCCATCAGCTAAGATTGTTATGAGAGAGGAGCTTGGTGATATAAATACAAGATCATCAATGATAGAAATAGAAGAACAGCTTCAAAAATTATTTTTTCAATTCCGCATAAAAGATCGAGACACGTTTAGAACTAACGTAGGCCCCCACAGAACTGATTTTACGCTTTATTATAATAAGAATGATATGTACGCTGAGAACTGTTCGACTGGAGAACAAAAAAATCTTCTTGTTTCAGTGATTTTAGCTGAAGCAAGAGTGTATCAAGAAATAAATAATGGTACATCACCGATACTTTTATTGGATGAGATTACTGCCCATATGGATAATGAGCGGGTTTCAAATTTATTTGAGCAGATTGGGGATATTGGTTCACAGACTTGGTTAACGGGTACATCCGAACATTTGTTTGACTGCATAAGTGATAAAACAGACATATTTAATATTAATGATGGAAAACTAGATCACAATGGGGTCTAATCGATTAAAAACTTGCAGAATCACGTTTTTTTTTATCTAATATTAACATTGAAAAACGCATATTAAATCTCGTATGAGCGATATAAATCTTGAGCAACAAAAAGACTACGATGCAGGATCGATAAAAGTCCTCAAAGGATTAGATGCTGTCAGAAAAAGACCAGGCATGTACATTGGTGATACTGACGATGGATCGGGTCTTCATCACATGGTTTATGAGGTAGTCGATAACTCAATTGATGAAGCATTGGCCGGTCACTGTGACAGAGTAGACGTTATTTTAAATCCTGATGGTTCCGTGACAGTAAAAGATAACGGTAGAGGAATCCCTACTGATATACATGAAGGAGAAGGAATATCGGCTGCAGAGGTTATAATGACTCAACTGCATGCAGGCGGAAAATTTGATCAAAACTCTTACAAAGTTTCAGGAGGATTACATGGCGTTGGTGTCTCAGTCGTTAATGCCTTGTCTTCCAAACTAGATCTTAAAATATACAGAAGTAAGACAATTCACGAAATGTCTTTTTTGGATGGTGTACCGAAAGACGGACTCAAGGAGGTTGGTTCTTGTGAAGAGCAAGTATCGGGAACAGAAATTACATTCCATCCTTCAGATAATATTTTTACAAATATTAAGTTCAATTTTCAGACGTTAGAACATAGATTAAGAGAATTAGCATTCTTGAATTCAGGGGTGGAGATAAATTTATCTGATAATAGAGGTGTGGATAACAAGTCTGTTAGTATGAATTATACAGGGGGATTGGAAGAATTTGTTAAGTACTTAGATAAATCCAGACAATTATTGATTGATAATCCAATAAATCTTAACCTTGAAAAGGAAGGTCTCTCTGTGGAGATTTCTCTTTGTTGGAATGATAGTTATCACGAAAATATATTGTGTTTTACAAATAATATACCTCAAAGAGATGGGGGTACACATTTGGCAGGTTTTCGTGCGGGTTTGACCCGTACCATAAACAACTACGCTGGGCAGGCAAATATTCAAAAAAAGGATAAAATTCAGATCACAGGCGAGGATGCAAGAGAGGGAATGACTTGTGTTTTATCGGTAAAACTTCCAGACCCAAAATTTTCTAGTCAAACCAAGGATAAGTTAGTTTCATCGGAAATCCGTCCGATTGTTGAAAGCTGTGTTAATGATGCCCTCGGCAGCTGGTTTGAAGAGCATCCCAATGAAGCTAAGAGTGTAATTTCTAAAATCTTCGAGGCCGCTGTAGCAAGGGAAGCGGCGAGGAAGGCGCGTGAGCTGACGAGAAGAAAAGGAGCTCTGGACATATCAAGTTTGCCAGGCAAACTTGCGGATTGTATTGAGAGAGACCCCGGAAAGTCTGAATTATTTATTGTTGAGGGCGACTCAGCAGGCGGGTCAGCAAAGCAAGGACGAGATCGAGACTGCCAAGCTGTTCTTCCACTAAGAGGTAAGATATTGAACGTTGAAAGAGCTCGATTTGATCGGATGCTATCATCGAATGAAATTGGAACCCTTATAACAGCATTAGGAACAGGCATAGGAAAAGATGAGTTCGATATAGAGAAATTGAAATATCATAAAATTATAATTATGACAGATGCTGATGTAGATGGCGCACATATCAGAACGCTGTTATTAACTTTTTTTTACAGGTGGATGCGACCGTTAATTGATGGCGGTTACTTATACATTGCTCAACCCCCTCTCTATAAGGTAAGCAAAAATAGATCCGAAAGATATATAAAAGTTGATAAAGAGCTTGAGGAATACCTACTAGAGTCTGGGCTCGATAATGCAGTATACGTGAGTGGTGCAGGGGCAGAACATAGTGCAAATGATCTAAAAGAAATACTTAAAATATCAAGTGTATTAAATGGAATAATTGGACAAATAAGCAGTAAATATCCAAAGTTTATAATTGAAGAATGTGCAATTGCTGGTGCATTGGACCATAAATTATATGATAATAAGGAATATGCTAAAGAGACGGCAAGCTACATAGCAAAACGACTAAATAGTAGATTCAGCATTGATCAATCTGCCAATAATTGGACAGGAAAAGCAAACGAAACAAATGATTTGATCTTTGAAAGAGAAAATCGCGGAGTGAATGAGATTTACACGATTGATAGGCAGTTTATGCACTCTTCCGATGCAATTGCTTTAAATGAGTTATCATCCAAGCTTCAGGAAATTTATTTAAAGCCCGGGCGGTTGAAGCTCAAAGACAGTGAAAAGATAGTCCATACTCCCACTGAGCTATTTGAGATGGTCCTTGCAAATGGAAGAAAAGGTGCTTCAATCCAGAGGTATAAAGGTCTGGGTGAAATGAACCCTGATCAACTTTGGGAAACAACCTTAGATCCTGACATGAGGACTCTACTGCAAGTAAAAGTAAAAGAGGCTGATGAAGCAAGTAATCTATTTACCAGGCTCATGGGTGATGAGGTCGAACCAAGACGTGAGTTCATACAAGAAAACGCTTTGAGGGTTTCTAATCTTGATATTTGATTTTTAACCAATCAACTTACAGTTCAATATATCCCATCTTGAAACTGTGCATTCTAACCGTCTTATCTTTTCGTATATGAACTAATTCTCCAGTCTGAATACCAGCCTTATGGTCATTTGTTATGACATTGGGCTGAATAACAACCGTCATATTTTCTTTAAATGTGAATCCTTCATAACTGCTAGCCGGACGACTTTTTGTTCCAAGTACTGGGTCTAAATAGCCACCCCCATAACCATGAATTAGGTCATCCCAGATTGAAAAACTACCATCCTCAATTTTAGATGATACTGCATTGATATCTTCAATTGTTGTCCCATCTTTCAGAATCGAAAAAATAGTACTGAAGACCTCATCACCTACATCGTGTAAGTCATTATACAGTGGGGTCATTTTTTTAAAGCCGATGGTTCTGAGTACTTGTCCTGGATAATTCCAAAAGTGGGAGCTTATCTCAGTTGTAATTATATCATTTTGTGTAATGTTTTTGTTTGATGTATATTGATACGGAACACAATTTTCTGGATTATCCATATCCGTGATTCCAAAGAAATTGATTATCTTGTGACCTCCATGCTTTAAATAACCGCACTGGGTTATCTCAGACATCTCGTGTTCATTGAGGCCCGGCTTTAAGTTTGAGACAATATTATTTATACCCTCGTCTGTGAGTGCAGCAGCAATTTTCATCCATGATATTTCCTCATTACTTTTTATTGATCTCATCAAATTATAGTCTTTGGAGATGTCAATGATTTTTATATTTTTTTGCTGAAGCATGGTTATATAGTTGTATGGTAATCTCCCAATTATTCCTATGGTATTATTTTGACCGAGGTCATCTATCATTTCAGGTAATATTTTATTTGCGAGTTGTCTTTGCCCCCAAAATAATTTTGTTCTATTATTGATAAGCTTCTCAGCCATTGGGAGGTGATTGTAATGTTCTACGTACAAATTTAAATTTTCATTTTCTCTAATCTCAACAAGAGCTTCTTGTGTTGTATGCCATCCAGTAAAATATTGTACAGCATTACCTGAGCCAAGTGCTTCATATATGATAACTTTATCTAATTTTTTTTGTTTGATGACAGTCTCAATAAGGGAAAATCTTCTTTGATATTCTGCCTCACTAAAAACAGGGTATTTCTCTTTTAAAATTGCTTTACATGTATCATTAAGATCATTAATGAATTGAGCATTATTCATAATTACACCAATATATCCCTATCAATATTTTAAAACTCTAACTAGGATAATCCATATAAAAGTTTGCCCGCAACCGGTAATGAAGCCCTCATTATCCTTCCATTCATTGAGTCGGTTATATAGAGCGTTTTTCTATCTGGGCCACCAAATGCCGTATTTGTCATCAAACTATGATTATCCGTATAAATAAGATGTGTTGGCAGACAATTACTATCAAATCTCCAAACACCGACCCCTAAGTGATTTACAATCATTCCGTCTTCGGAATCCATTTCAAGTCCATCTGGTCCAGCATGTCCCCCAGATAACTGTATTGCAACACCGCTTTTGCTCACACTGTTATCTGCCATTAGAGGCAGTCGCCATATTTGTTGAGACCTTGTAATAGCTACATACACTTGATTTTCGGAATTATTCACCGTTATACCATTTGGGCTCGGTGCGTTTGTCACAAGTTTATGTAATTCACCACCTGCAGTTAGCCTAAATACCCTACCGGTTGGATCTATTATTCCCGTCTGACCTTGGTCAGTAAAATATAGATCTCCGTTTGATGTAAAGTGAAGATCATTTAGGCCTTTAAATCCCTCAGAATACATAGTCTCTATTATTGGCTCAATCGATCCTGAGTTTACGTCTAATTTCATTAAGCCTTGTTTATAGCAGGCAATATAAGCGGAGCCATCTTTATGGAATTTTAATCCATTTGGCCAACCATCATATTCACAAACAATATCCCATTCACCGTCTGGAGATATCTTAAAAATTCTACCGAAAGGAATATCTGTTACATACAAATTACCATTTCTGTCAAAAGAGGGGCCTTCAAGAAATTGATTCACTTTTGCACCTTGTCTATTTGGGTTTGACCATGCCGTTTGTCTCGTATCCCTGTATTTTTCTGGTAGTTCAGTGAATACCTCAGCTTTTATTAGTTCTGGTTGATTAAAAGGATTTAGCATTGAATTTCCTCACAGTAAGTTATCTTGAGTTGAACATATAAAGTACCATATAAAATATTTTTCATTAAACATAGATTTTTTTTTATTCATATATTAAATAGTATAGATAATTATTTTTATTTTTTATGTATAAAATTATGAGTAATGATGAGATTGAGATGGATCATTCCAATTTTAGCGTAGACCATATTGCACATGCAGTTCCAAATATTGAAGATGCGATAAGTCAATATAAAACAGTTTTTGGCGCTAAAGTATCTGATATCAAAATAATAGAAAAGCAAGACATCAAGATTGCGATGGTATCTTTTGCAAATTTAAAGATTGAGCTCATGGAACCCTTGAGTGATAAATCCCCTATCGCTAATTATTTACGAAAAAATCCAAAAGGTGGATTACACCATTATTGTCTTGCCGTTAGGGATCTCAACCAGGCGTATGGAGACCAAAAAGAAAAGAAAATAAATATCTTATCAGAACCAACAACAGGTTATCATGGAAGAAATTTATATTTTATTCACCCAAGTGAGGTTTGCGGTGCACTGATTGAGGTTGAAGAGCATGAAAAAGAATGATAATTTTCATTTGTCAAAAATTTAATAAAATTAGCAGAGGTAAAAATGTCAAAAGCTGGTGGTGAATATAAAGAAGTATTATTTGAAATTAGAAACAATGTTGCATGGATTTCAATAAATAGACCTGAAGTAAGAAATGCATTCCGTGAGCAGACTCTGGATGAGTTAACTGACGCTGTTCTATCTACGCGTAACGATCCATCAATCGTGTGTGTTGTGATTAATGGAGTCGGTGATAAGGCTTTCTCTGCAGGTGGTGATTTTCATGCAATGATGAGATTAGATTGGATCAACGCAGCGCACTGGAATGACCGCATGTTAGCGCTAGCAATGGCTATTAGAGGCCTACCAATACCAGTAGTTGCATCTGTTCATGGCTACTGCATGGGTGGTGGTCACGAGCTTGCACTTTGGTGTGATTTGGTTATTGCTGCAGATGACGCAATATTTGGCCAAAGCGGTGCAGTAGTAGGGGCTTGTCCTACTGTTGGGGCAACTCAATATCTTCCACAACTAATTGGGTCAAGGTTGGCAAAGGAAATGATTTTTATGGCGAGACGATTCACTGCAGAAGAAGCTGTTAGCATCGGATTAATCAATAAAGTGGTTCCAAAAGATAAGTTAGACGAAGAAACCCAAAAGTGGTGCGAGGGGCTTATTGAGAGAAGCGGTCAGACCATAAGACAGACAAAGAAATCACTCAATCATGACTCTGATACGTTATATGCAAGTTGGCAGCATGGTATGGAACTCCTCGCTCATGTATGGGGTTCTGAAGAGTCTCTTGAAGGTATGAATGCATTTCTCGAAAAAAGGAAACCCGACTTTCAGCAGTTCCGTGAAAGAAGAAAAGAAAATGTTGAGGCATACCTTGATGGACTTGATAATGATGAAAACGAGAGACCTAACTAGCGCAAAAAGGACAATTTATGGCTAAAAAAGAACAGGGCCCTCTAACTGGCATTAAGGTGCTAGACTTAAGCAGAATATTGGCGGGTCCATTTTGTACTATGAATCTTGGAGATATGGGTGCAGAAATCATCAAGATTGAGCAACCCGGAAAAGGTGATGACACAAGAGCGTGGGGCCCTCCATTTGCAGGGAGTGAAGCTGCATATTTCCTCGGTATCAACAGAAATAAAAAAAGTGTGACATTAAACTTAAAATCTCAGGAAGGTATCGACATCCTTAAACGACTGCTCAAGGAAGCTGACGTTCTGATAGAAAATTTTAAGTATGGCACAATGGATAGCTATGGGATCAGTGACGAATGGAGAGAGAAAGAAGCACCTCAGCTCATACATTGCCAGATTACAGGATATGGTGGTAGAGGTCCAAGAGGTAAAAGACCAGGGTATGACTTTCTGCTTCAAGCTGAAAGTGGGCTAATGAGTATCACAGGTGAAGAAAACGGAGAACCGATGAAAGTTGGTGTTGCATTAGTCGATATATGTACAGGGATGAATGCAACAATATCTATTTTGGGAGCATTAAATTCCAGATACAACACTGGTAAAGGGCAAAAAGTAGAGACCAGCTTGTACACAACCAGCATTTCGATGTTAGTTAATGTTGCGGCTAATCACCTTGTTAGCGGTAAGCCAGCAAGACGATTTGGAAATGGGCATCCAAATATCGTGCCCTACAGGACTTTTGAGGCGAATGATGGTAGTATTGCTATCGCTGTTGGAAACGATACTCAATTTGCAAAATTTGCCGCATGTTTGAACAAAGAAGAGTGGGCAACAGATATAAGGTTCACTAAAAATGCTGACAGAGTAATAAACAGACAATTAATAGATCAAGAAATACAGAATGTTATTGCTGGCAAAACAGTTACAGAATGGCTCGAGAAGCTATTGAGTTCAGACATACCTGCAAGCGCTGTGAATTCTGTTGAAAGCGCGCTAGCAGACGAACAGACGATAGCCAATGACATGGTCGTAAATATAGAGCATTCAGAAGCTGGAACACTTAAGATGTTGGGTGTCCCATATAGATTTTCGGATACACCAGCGCAGATAGATAAAGCGCCACCGCTTCTTGGAGAAGATAACTATGATGTTTTATCCTCCCTTGGATACGATGAAGAGTATATAAAAGAACTTCATACAAAGAACGTTATTTAAAAATCAAATTTTATGATTGATAAAACTTCAACAGTACAACACGCAATAAAGAATAATGTAAATGCTGGTGATACTATATTTATCGGCGGCTTTGGTCACTTAATACCATTCTATCTCTCGCATGAGCTCATACGCCAAAAAATAGTTGATTTAACCATTTGCCGATCGGGGGCAGATATTTTATTCGACCAATTAATAGCATCTGAAATTGTAAAAAAAATAATTTTTGGTTATGTTGGGAATCCAACTGTTGGTTTGTCGCACTCATTTAGCAGAGCATACAAAAAAAAATCAATAGAGATTGAAGAGTGGACAAATCAGTCGATCATAATGAGATTACATGCAGCAAGGATGGGTGTTAGTTTTGTCCCATCAAAGATTCTTCAGATTGGAGATAAGCCTAGTAATATTGCTTATTTAAAACAAATTACATGTCCATACACAGGGCACAAATTTTCGGCAATTCCCGCGCTAAAGCCTGATATTGCACTCATACACGCGCAATGTGCTGATAAGTATGGAAATGTTCAAATGTGGGGTATTGACGGTGACACTATTGAAGGGGCGCTTGCATCAGATAAGATTATTGTCAGTGTTGAAAAAATTATTAGTAATTCAAAAATAAAAGAGTCACCCGAAAAAACAGTTATACCATCGCACAGAGTTTCTAATATTATTGAACTTCCATGGGGTGCATACCCATCATACGTTTCGGGTTATTATTCAAGGGATGATGATCATTATATTGAATATGATGCAACATCAAGAGATGAGGATAAACTATCTAGCTACCTTAAAAATTGGGTTCATGATGTTAGAAATATAAAAGAATATAAAAAGATAATTGGAAATACAAAAATCAAAGAGCTTGAAGAGGGGCTATGCGGAGTAAAAAATGAAGATTGACTACAGAGAATACAGCCCAAATAAGCGGATCGCGATAATTGCAGCATCCGAACTTGTGGGGCACAAGTCCTGTTTTGTTGGGATTGGTATTCCATCCGACGCAGCATGCTTGGCAAAACTCAGTGTCGAACCAGAGCTCAATCTTATTTATGAGTCAGGCGCAATTGGTGCTCTACCTCTTTCTAAGTCTTATTCGACTGGTAGCCCATCAATCGCACACGGTGCGGATATGATAACAGATAGTCTCACCGTGTTTTCAGATTTGCAGGCCGGTAGAATAGATGTTGGTTTACTATCTGCAGCCCAAATTGATAAATTTGGAAACTTAAATTCAACCGTTATTGGAGGCTATGATGATCCAAAGATAAGGATGGTCGGGTCGGGTGGAGCACATGATATTGCATGTTTAATACCAAATTTAATTATTCTGATGCCTCATGATCCGAGGCGGTTTGTTGACACTGTTGATTTTGCAACTAGCCCTGGCTCTGGGAGGGATATTAAGAAAATTAGAGAGCAACTAAATTTGCCAGAAGGTCCCTCAGTTCTGATAACCGATAAAGCAAAATTTATAATGTCGGATGATGGTTGGTTGCTACATAGTATGCTTGATAATTTTACCTTTGCAGAGGCAACTGAAGGATTACCATGGTCATTAAAACCTCCTATTTCCGGTCCAATTGAGACCGATCCATCCATAATTTCCGCATTGGCGCAAATTAATTATTAATTACTTCATCTATACTTTGAAGGGTTCCATTGAGTATGGTGTCAATTTCATCATTACTAATACAGAAAGCAGGAGCAAAACCAATTGTATCACCTGCTGGCATTGCTCGAGCCAAAATGCCATTTCTTGCCATCCTCGTTACTATCTCTTGAGATAATTGCCCCCTTTTTTTAAAAAATTTCCTATTTTTCTTATCTTTTACAAGCTCAATAGCAGATAGTAATCCAATCCCCCTTACATCGCCTATTTGAGGGTGATCTTGAAATTTCTCTTTTAGTTTGAAATTAAAGTATTCGGATGTATCCTTACCTTTTTTAATAAGTTGATGATTATCTATGTGATTTAAATTCGCGACTCCAGCTGCACAAGATATTGGGTGGGCAGAATAGGTAGAACCATGTGTCCAAACTCCGTATTTGTCAGTTGCATCCCTTATTACATTAGATATTTTTTCTGATAATATCGACCCTGATAGTGGAGAGTATGCCGAGGTAATACCCTTGGCGACAGTGATCATATCAGCTTCGATCCCAAAATAATCAACACCAAACATTTTTCCGAGTCTGCCGAAACCAGTCACAACCTCATCTGATATAAGTGCAACATCGTATTTCTCTAAGACACTTTTAATTCTTGGCCAGTAATTATGTGGTGGAGGTACCAGTCCTCCATTTCCAATAACAGGCTCAGCAATGAAACCAGCTACAGTATCTGGATTTTCTTTTAAAATTAGCTCTTCGAGCTGGTCCGCGCAAAATTGGGAATATTCATCTTCTGTTTGATCTAGTTCAGCTCTGTGGAAATAAAATGCAGGCTCCGTATGAAGTATTCCTTTGATAGGTAAATCATAATTGAAATGATATGTTTCAATACCTGTAAGGCTGCCTGTAAAAATACTTGCTCCGTGGTACCCACCCCTCCTCGATATTATCTTCTTTTTCTTCGTGTGACCGATAAGATTATTGTAATACCACAATAATTTTATATTAGTGTCATTAGCGTCAGAGCCAGATAAACCAAAATATATTTTTTTCATGTTATTTGGTGCCCTCTCAATAACCATATCAGATAATTTGATTGAAGCCTCAGTGGCATTTCCATAATAACAATGATAATATGCAAGCTCTTCTGCTTGTTTTTTAATCGCGTCAATAATATCTGTGCAACCATAACCAACATTTACACAATACAGACCAGAAAATGCGTCTATGAATGAGTTACCTTGAGCATCTATTATCTCTACACCTTTTGCAGTTTTCATTATTCTATTATCGATTTCACCGCGTTCAAACTTTGCGAGATGAGTCATAGGGTGGATAAGATATTCTCTATCTATTTTTTCGTATTCGTTTAAATTCATTGTTGTGTTAATGTTTATAGTGAATATTACACCTTAATACGTATGTGTAAATCTTTCAATATTTGATAAATAAATTAAAGGAATATAGTTATGAGTTTTTTTGAAAAAATGAAGTTGGCAAGAGAAAATAAAGATCACGTTGCATTCGGTGAGTTGCTATCTGATAATTATACATTTGTTAGACATCAGACTGGAACAACTATGAATAAAGACGAAACCTTAGCAATGATCGAGGGGTTTTTTAACAGTGACAGTTTCAATGTTGAAAGTCACAGATGCGTTTATGAGAATGATGATATTCTTGTTGAACACATGGTAATCGCATTCCCTGATAATACAAAAGAAGCTGTTTTAGCGGCATATACCAAAAAAGATGGGAAATTGATTCAATGTGAAACTGGAGCAACAAAAATTGGATAAGTATAGTGTGGGTAAGTGAGATCAACCTTTAGGGATTTATAGGGATATGTTGATATAGTATGTAAGATGAGGTTTGGTAATACTAACTATCATCTACCCACACACAAACGAAACGGTATGGTTTTATCTTTGGATCACTTTTTATATATTTTTTCCTTCACCATGCACGTGTTTTTCAATATGTCTTGATGGTGACTGGCCATTTACATCAACACCCATTGGTGACCAAGTACAAACATTGGTTGTTTTTGTCCAAACTGTTTTATTTTCGCCTGGTACAAAAAATTCTACAAAATCGCAGCTTTTTTCATTTGTATAAAACCAATGCGGTTCGTTCTCAAAATTATATAAGACATCATACTTTTCAAGTTTTGTCTCTTTGCCATCGAGGACTGCGATGACTTCACCCTCGGTAATTAGCTGGTAGTGCTGTGCGCCAACATGATAGTGCTCGGGACAGGATGTGTTTTTTGGGTATATTATTAATTCACCTTTCACTGAGTCTGTGCCCGCAAGGAGCTCTGATAATAAATATACCCTCTTCCTATCATCATGCTCGGATTTTAGAATTGGCTCATTGCCCCAATTAATTATGTTAATTTGCGAGTCAAAGACATCGGAAGCATCGCTTTCAAATATCTTATAATCATTTATTTTTGTTATTACTAACTCCGTATCTCTGGATGTACTTAATTGTATTTCCCTTTTACCCTTTATCAATACAATCTGATCCTTATTAAAGTCACTCTCAGATGCCTTTATGCCTCCAGATAATATTTGTATCCAGCTAATGTCACTATCTTCGTTTAAATAATTTAGTTGGGCTTTATTTGAGAGCTTATAATAATCAATTGTTATTCTGCCATCATCAAGATCATCTTTTCGAAGTAAATTTTTACACAGGATATCTTGGTCTATCTTATTGTATTCAACATCATCAAATTTTTTTATAATTGGCATTTTTTTGTCCTGTTTGCATGTATTTAATTATGAGGATATAATTTTTATTGATCCTAGTAAACTGTTTTAATATGCCTATATGAATATACAAATATGATTAACGAACTTAAATATACATTAGTACTGTTAGCGATTTTCCTTGTATCGGGGTATATCTTTCATAAGATTAAGTCCCGTGAAATTAAGAATTTAGAAGTGCCACATTTTTTAAGCAGGATTGCAAGTATTCTTGGGTTGGTGATAATAATTTCTTTCGCATTAGGTATTACTATGGCAGTAATTACAATAGTAAAATTATTAGATTGAAGGATTGATATGTCGTTTAGGCCAATAACAACTATCTCAAAACCGAAACCTGTCATTGAAGGGGCTGGAGTTTCTCTAGATAGAGTCTTCGGCTTCATGGAGCCAGAGAAATTTGACCCATTTTTACTTTTAGATGATTTCAGAAATGATGACCCAGAATGTTATAAGGCTGGATTTCCATGGCATCCCCATAGAGGTATTGAGACTATAACATATGTCTTAGAGGGAACTGTAGAACACAAAGATAGTTTAGGAAATACAGGATTATTATCGGGTGGTGATGTCCAGTGGATGACTGCTGGTTCGGGAATAATGCATCAAGAAATGCCTCAGGGTAATAAGAATGGTCAGATGCATGGCTTTCAATTATGGGCAAATCTCCCCTCAGAAAAAAAAATGACAACGCCTAGGTATCAAGATATTAATTTATCAAATATACCAGTTATTGAAGATGACGATGGATCAAAAATTAAAGTCATCGTTGGTAATTATAGAGGGATTTTAGGACCGGTTGATGGCATCGCCGCCGAGCCAGAGTTTTTGGATATATCCATACCTCCGCATACCCATAAAGTAATAAAAATAGATACATACAAGAAGACTTTTGCGTATATTTTTGATGGTAAGGCAGATTTCAAATATGCTTCAGCTCCAGCCGGAATTAGAGTTGAAAAAGAGTTTGAAGGGAGGGAATTAAATATACGAGATTTATCGGGTAATAAAACCTTGATATACTTTGATCCTGGAGAGTTTGTCTCTCTTCATACAGGTGAAGAAGGTGTTAGGTTCCTACTTGTTTCAGGAAAGCCGATTAGTGAGCCGATTGCATGGCATGGTCCAATCGTTATGAATTCAAGAAATGAGCTGATGCAAGCGATGCATGATTTAAATACGGGGCAATTTATTAAATAATTAAAAAACAGCAAGAAGGAGAAAAAATGATCAAAAATAAATTATTTGTGAAAGGGGGATGCCCTTTTTCATATAAGTTCATAATTTTTCTGAATGAGATAAATAAGCTTGAAGATTTTGATATTAATGTCGCTCATGCCGATGAACCATCGTATGAAGAAATTACTATGTATATACTTGAAAAATCAGGTCAAAAAGCAAGTTTCCCAACCGTTGAAACCGATGATGGTATCTTCCTCGTGGGGTCTGACGAGTTAATTTTACATTATTCTGAGATTTATAAAACAAACAGGGATAATATAAAAATGCTAAATTATTGGGAAAAAAATATGATGCCGAGAATGCGGAATGTAATAAAGCAATTAAGAGAAGCAAACGAGAGAATTGAAAGCCTAAGTTAAAATAGTGTGAAATGTGAGTCTTAATCAGAGTATTGATATATATTGTGAGAGAATATCCCCTGAAATATTCGCTGAACCAATAAACTTTTTCACTAATATTGCTTTTTGGGTTGCCTTCTTTTTATTACTAAAAAAATATAATAAAAAAAATTATGAACATGTAAATTTAAGAATTTATTCCATAATACTCATCTCTCTTGTTCTTATAATTGGTACGGGAAGTTTCCTTTTTCATTTATTTGGTAATGTATGGTCATTACTAGCTGACACAATTCCAATAATGATTTTTATCATCCTATACCTATATCTTGCCGTCCGTTTCTATCTTGAGCAAACGCAAGTTATTTCTGCTTTCTCAATATTTTTATTTTTATTCTTAAATTATTCTTTGAGTTATTTTGGCGTTGAGGAGATATCGTCATATCTTATGGCTCTATTTTCTATGTTAATTATTGCTTGTATTGCTTATAGAAAAAATAAAAGGAATATCTCATATGGACTATTTCTCACATCTTTCATCTTCATGTTGTCTCTTGGATTTAGGCAACTTGATTTATTTACTTGTGCACAATTTTCACATGGCACACATTGGATATGGCACATTCTAAACTCGATATTGTTATATACTCTTGTTGTATTATTTATTGAAAGAAAAATTCGATGAATTTTATTATGATTTATACGACATGCACCTCAGAAGATGAAGCGACGCATATTACAAAAATTTTATTGGATAAGAATTTGATTGCGTGCGGAAATATTATTCCAAAGATTTTATCCATTTTTAAGTGGGATAGTAAGATTTCCAGTGAAAGTGAATGCGCGTTATTTTTAAAGACAATTGAAGAAAATTTTGATGGGATATCTGCTCTCATTAAAGAAAATCATTCATATGAAATGCCATGCATTGTGAGCTTTCCCATCAATAATATTGACAAAGATTTTGGTGAGTGGATAAAGAAAATAACAAAAAAAGTCGGTACCAATAAATGAATAGAACTTCATTTGAAAAGATAAAAAATAATCGACTTTTTCAAGCATTTGTAATTAGTGCTATAATATTATCAGCTTTTTTAGTTGGTGTTTCAACTTATAATATACCTCCGCAAGCAATAGCATTTATTTATATTTTAGATACACTAATCACTATTTTCTTTGTTATTGAAATTTGTATAAGATTCTTTGCTGAGGATAAGAAACTGCATTTTTTTAAAAATGGGTGGAATATTTTTGATAGCTTAATTGTGATAATTTCCATTATTCCCATCGGCCCAAATTCATCAATACTCGTTCTAAGATTATTGAGAATATTTAGAGTTTTAAGATTAATATCTGCCATACCAGAACTAAAAGAATTAATCGAAGCACTATTAAAATCAATAAAAAGGGTGTTTTATGTATCCTTACTCCTGTTCATAATTATCTACGTTTATGCATCATTTGGAAGTATTCTATTTGGACAATCAGATCCACAGAGATGGGGAGATCTGGGAATATCGATGATTACCCTTGTTCAAGTTCTCACACTATCAAGTTGGGAAAATGTGATGCTACCAATGCAGGAGATATACTGGTGGGCATGGGCATACTTCTATAGTTTTGTCGCAATAGGATCAATAACAATCCTAAATTTGATAGTTGCAGTCTTAGTTGACGTAATAACAAAGCAAAAATAGTTAACATAAAGTTACTACTTTTTTATAAAAAAACATTGTTTTTAGCATATTTTTCCAATATTTTATGTGTAAGGAAATAAGGGGTTATATAGTTAATTTTTAAAAGGGAGAACTATTATGACAACAGGAGCACTCAATCCAGCTGATTACGTCGGTGTAAGTTTCTGGATTATATCTGCAGCTATGGTTGCAGCAACATTCTTTTTCTGGGTAGAAAGAGATCGCGCAGTTGGTAAATGGAAAACATCTCTAACTGTAGCCGCAATGGTTACAGGTATTGCTGCCATCCATTATTTCTACATGCGTGATGTTTGGGTTAGCACAGGCGAGTCCCCAATCGTATTCCGATATGTAGACTGGCTGTTAACCGTACCACTTCAAATTGTTGAATTCTACTTAATACTAGCAGCTATTGCTGTGGTTGCAGCGTCACTATTCTGGCGCCTGCTCATCGCATCAGTTATAATGCTAGTTGCCGGTTATCTCGGTGAAGTAGGTGCAATGAATGTCTGGCTTGCTTTCATCATCGGAATGGCAGGTTGGATCTACATCATTTACGAAATATTTGCTGGTGAAGCAAGTAAAATTAGTGCAAGTGATGGTACCCCAGCATCTCAACGAGCATTTAATGCTTTGAGAATCATAGTAACAGTTGGTTGGGCAATTTACCCACTCGGCTATGTACTTGGTTACGCTGGTGCCGGAAGTGCAGACGCGCTCAACATCATATACAACCTTGCTGATTTTGTTAACAAAATCGCATTTGGTGTTGTTATATGGGTTGCTGCTACATCTGACGCAAAATAATAACAAGTTGGTGGTTGTCTAGTACAACCACCAACACTTATAACCCCCTAAACTTCCTTCTTATGAAAAAGCCTACCATTCAAGTAATTTATAATAACTCATGCTCGATCTGTAGGTTCGAAATTAATCACTATAAAAAACAAAATACAGATACGATTCAATATTTTGATTTGCATCAAGATTTACCAGTGAAATTGGACTCAATTGATAAATCTAAATTAATTAGAAAACTCCATGTATGTGAAGGGGATAAGGTTTATGTTGGCGTTGATGCATTTAAGTTAATTTGGTCCAAGATTGATAGGTATAAATTTCTTGCAAAATTGCTTGATTACAAAGTCATATATTTTTTTGCAACCTATTTATATGAAGCGATGGCTTTCTTTTTATATTTAAAAAATCGAAAACAAATTAATGAGTAAAAATCTGCCTGAAAAAATTTGTGTTAGGTGTAAAAAACCTTTTAGCTGGAGAAAGAAGTGGAAACTAAATTGGAATGAGGTTAAATATTGTTCAAAGCGTTGTAGGGATAACAAGTAATTCTTACGTTGAATATAGCACTCTCAAATCCTCTTCATATTTTTCAAGCACCTTATATCTTTTTATTTTCATAGATGGGGTCATCATTTCATTTTCTATCGTAAATTCTTCATCAACAATAATGTATTTTTTTACTTTCTCGATGGCTGAAAGTTGATGGTTAACTCGTTTCAGCGCCCCATCAATAATCTTTCTTGCTGGCTGGGTCTTATCTACAAAACTTGTATCAATAACAATAATAGCAACTAAGTATTTTTCTCCATCTCCATATACCATTGCCTGATTAATTCCAGGCTCCATCACCAGCATAGTCTCTATTTTTGTGGGAGAAATATTATCCCCACCAGAATTTACGATAATGTCTTTCATACGATCTGTAATAACTAAGTAGTTGTCCTCATCAAAAAACCCAATATCGCCAGTTTTTAACCATTCTTCTGAAAATGCATTTATTGTTGCAATCGGGTCTTTAAAATATCCATTCATTACATTTTCACCTTTGACAAGAATCTCACCCTCGTCTGATATTTTTATATCAGTATTGGGCAATAATCGACCTACGGTATCGATCTTGTTATTTTTTGGGTAATTTACAGATATTACTGGCCCGCTCTCTGTTTGCCCATATCCTTGGTAGATTGGAATACCAAGAGAATATAAGGATATACCAACATCGTAATTTAGAGCAGCCCCACCTGAGATCAGCCCTACCAATCTGCCCCCGAATCTATTTCCAATCTTTTTTCTAACCAAAAGAGATAAAATTCTGTTATACAATTTACTCCCAAGTGAGAGCCTATCTTGCTCATATAATTTCCGTCCTAATGTGATTGTATCGTTAAATAATTTCTTCTTAACTTTATTTTCTTTGCTCATTTGTAGGGAAATCTTCTGTAAGAGACTCTCATAAAACCGAGGCACCGCAGACATCAAGTGAGGCCTTACCTCACTAAGATTTTGAAGTAGCTTGTCTAGACTTTCTGCATAGTAAATCTGGTTACCAGAAAATAAATTATAAAACTGTAAGGTGTGTTCATATGAATGTGACAATGGGAGCCACGATAAAAAAAGTACATCATTAATATTATTTAGCTCCGGTCCGAGTATTTCATGGGCGCCTTCGCAATTATGAAGAATTGACCCATGACTTAACAGCACACCCTTTGGGAAGCCAGAGGTTCCTGATGTATATATGATGCATGCAATATCTTTTCTTTTCTTTCTTATTGCCTGATTGGATACATGGTCACTATCATTATCAGTGGGCATGTTTTGAATTTCATCCCATTTGTGTATCATAATTAAATCATTTTTTTTCAGGTCAAAATCATCGATAATTATAAGATCCCGCTTTATTTTCAGTTTATTTATAGCTAACTCAATTTTTGAATATAAAAATTCAGAGGATACAATTATTACTCTTGCCTCGGAGTGGCTTATTAAATATTCATAGTCTTGTGAGGTAATTGTTGTGTAAGCTGGAACTGATATTCCATCAGCCGCCATGATGGCTAAGTCACTTATTTGCCATTCAGGTCTGTTTTCTGAGACAAGCATCACCCTGGCTTCATTTTTAATACCTATCTTTTTTAGATAGTTTGCCAATTTTTTAACCTGAAGGTATGTTTCATTCCAACTCAGGGAATGATAATGCTTATTATTTTTTGACCAAAGATATGGCACATCACCATATTTCTTCGCTTGGTCACAAAAAACAGACAGTAGATTTTGATATTTTTGGATAGAGTCAGACATAAACAATTATCTCATAATTATGGATAGATTGAAAGACTGCTTATATTTGGTTTATCAAAATTAGATTTTTGAAATTTTAAAAAAATGATGATGGTGGAGCCAGGGGGGCTCGAACCCCCGACCTCTTCGCTGCCAGCGAAGCGCTCTCCCAACTGAGCTATGGCCCCATATCTGCAAAATAACATAAATATAAGTATCATTAAATATAGAATCCTTTTTTGATAAAATTTAATTGTAATAAAAAATAGATCTCATTTACAATAGTTCGGAAGAGGTAATTCTCTTGACGCCTCTGTCTCGAAGATTTTATACTTCCCTTTTGAGTATCGTCTACAATCTCTTGCGCAACCATTCTTAATTATTTTTTGTTGTAAATCTTCAGTTTTATTTTTTTTTGTTACTGCGCAAATACCTACATGCCGGTCGTAGGTCATATCACCTGTTAATTTGCATGACATTGTATCGGACTCAGCAATAATTTTTTCTACTTTTTTTTTGCAAGATTTATAGGTCACATGACCTCTTTCTGCAGCAGATATTCCATTTAAGCGTATCTTCATATTGCATAGTTTTATTGTATCAGCATCAATTACATACACATTATGGGAAGGGCAATTAACTTCTTTACTATGCGAGAGAGAGGTATAAATTATTAGAATAATTATTACGTAAACCAGTCTTTTCATAATTCCAAAACAATCAGGATTGTGTAATATTTTTATCATATTAGAATTAAAGAAAAATAAAATTAAAAATGATCAAAGCCGAACGCGTAAAAAATATAATTAAAATATTGGATAGGATATATCCCGATCCCCCCATCCCACTTGACCACAAAAATATATTTGAATTGCTTATTTCGGTTCTGCTAAGCGCTCAATGTACGGATGTTAGAGTGAACCAAGTTACGCCTAGCCTCTTTCAATTAGCAAATAATGCAAAGGATATGAGTCGTTTAGATTTGAACGTAATTTATGAAATAATAAGACCCTGCGGCTTAGCACCACAAAAATCTGCTGCAATAAAGGAGCTGTCCGAGATACTCATCCGTGATTTTAACGGTCAAATTCCGGATACTTATGAGGAATTGGAGATTTTACCTGGTGTGGGCCACAAGACCGCATCCGTTGTAATGTCTCAAGGTCATGGTCACCCTGCTTTTCCAGTTGATACACACATACACCGACTAGCCCAACGATGGGGCCTCACAAATGGAAAAAGTGTTGTTCAAACAGAAAGAGATTTAAAAAGATTATTTCCAAAAGAAAATTGGAATAGATTACATCTACAAATTATATTTTATGGACGCGAATATTGTCAGGCCAGAGCATGCTACGGCATTGATTGCGAGATCTGCAACACTTGTTACCCTGACAGAAAAAAACCCATCAAAGTCAAAAAACCATAAGATTAACATCAAATGTAAACTTTGAAAGTATTTTAATCGTAATGTAATCAACGTTTGATATAAGGACAAATTACATGAATAAGCTTACACTTCTTTTTACTTTAATCGCCCTTCTTTTTACACACAATAACGCGATCTCCGCAACATATGATGTCGATATGTTAAATAAAAGAGATGATGGAGAGAAGATGGTTTACTCTGAAGATATTTTATATGTTGAACTTAATGATACAGTTAATTGGCTAACTACTTCGCCTGGACACAACGTAGAGTTCATTGGCGCCCCAGAAAGTGCAGAACTTCCAAAGAAACCGTCTAAGGTAAATAAAGAATTTAGTTATACTTTCGATGAACCGGGTGTATATTTATATCAATGTTCACCTCACAAGAGCATGGGTATGATCGCATTGGTCATTGTGGATGGGGATCTATCAAATATCGATGATATTGCATCAACTAGAGTTGTTGGAAAAAGTAAGAAAAAGCTCGAAGCGCTCCTAGCTAGCCTCTAGGATAACAAGAAGATAAATAAATCTGGTAATCCAATGGATAAAGTCGCCATTATAGGTGCTGGTATATCTGGCCTAGCCCTTGCTAATAAGTTAAAAAACCATTTTGAAGTCGTTATATTTGAAAAATCACGCGGCTATGGAGGCCGTGTTGCGACAAGAAGATCTGGTGAATTTATATTTGATCATGGGGCTCAGTTTTTCAAAGCAAAAACAGAAGAATTTAGTAATTACATTAAACCCATGATTGATCAGGATATAATTGATGTTTGGAGGGCACGGTTTGTTGAAATTGATAATGGTAAAATTACAAATGACCGTATTTGGGGGGAAGATCCATCAAATTATGTTGGAATACCATCCATGAATGCTATTGGCAAATATATGGCAGACGGCCTAAATGTTAGATTATCAGAAAAAGTGGGAAATGTATTAAAAGGTAAAAAATGGATACTATATGATGAAACAAATAATAATATTGGTGAGTTTGATTGGGTAGTTTCTGCAATACCGCCCAAACAAGCAATAGATATGATCCCTGATGTTGTTAATTTATATAGCGAAATTAGTCGTTACGAGATGCTCGCATGTTATTCGCTCATGCTGGGGTACGAGAAAAAAATAGATATAGGGTTTGATGCCGCACTAATAAAGGGAGCAGATATTAGCTGGCTATCGGTAAATTCATCGAAGCACTCAAACGTTAATAATACAACTTTTCTTATACACTCAACCAACAAATGGGCGTCTCAAAATATAGATAATGATAGGGATTGGGTTAAGGGTTATCTCTATAATGAATTATCAAATTTAGTTCCAATAAAAGCGGGAAATGCGAATTATATTGGATTACAGGGATGGCGTTATGCAAATATAAAAAAACAAAATAATCTTGAATTCTTTTTGGATAGAGGTAATAAATTTGGTCTTTGCGGAGACTGGTTTGTTCAAGGAAGGATTGAAGCCGCTTATCTAAGTGGCTCTCATTTGGGCGATCACATACTAATATCCTAGCTATTATTAAGCTTTATCCCAATATTCCTTTATTTTCGGGAATGCATCCTTACCGTTTTGAGCTCTTTGATCTGCAGTTACATCCCCCCAATCATATATTGCTTTTTTATATGCAGGTCTTGTTTTAATTTTTTCATACCACTTATCAAGATTTTTTAGATCCTTCCATAAAGGTCTCATCATAAAGGAGTCCAATCTGTGTAGATAAACGACAAATGCAATATCCGCTAACGAGTACTTATCACCAGCTAGCCAAGTATTTTTACCTAAATATTCATTCATTTCTACAAATAGTGACTTGAATTCAATCATCGCCTCTTCAAGAAGAGGTGACTCCATCCCCATTTCAATATTTATTTGATCATTTTTTTTGCGAACTTTGTCTTTCATTTCTTTGTAGTATTTTTTAATCTGCCCTGGGTCTTTCTTTTTATAGATGTGCCTGTTCACGAGACATACGCCAATTGTTCGACTTGCAACATGGATCCCTTCATCTATTTTACGCATCCAAAGACGCATTTGGGCGAGATCTTCTGGCCTAGATGGTTTTAATTTCGGATCTCCACCATATCTTTCCTCAAGGTATTCGATAATTACTAAAGACTCGGGTATTGCAAAGTTATCATCAATAATCACTGGGACAAGCCCTTTGGGGTTTAGCTCATAAAAATTTTTTGGAAGCTGATCAATATCTCCCAGCGCGGTATCTACAATTATGCTTTCCCATGGAATAGATTTTTCTTCGAGACAAAGACGTACCCTCTGAGCTGCACTGGTTCTGTCGTAATGAAAAAGAGTGAGCATTTTTAGATTTCTTTTGATGGAGTATTTAGGTTTATACTAATATTTTTTCTTTGAGTGAAGCTATCGAGCATACCTTCAAGTGAAAATTCACGGCCAATACCCGATTGTTTAAATCCACCATATGAATGTCCAGGGGCTTGCGCCAGGCCTTGATTAACCTGTACCCAGCCAGATTCAATTGCATGAGCAGCATTTATGCCTCTTGTAATATCACGAGTCCAAACATATGCTGCTAAGCCATAGTGGCTCTGATTTGCCATTCTTATGACTTCTTCTTCTTCATCCCATGGGATCGCAACAAGGACGGGACCAAAAATTTCTTCCTTTGCAAGACGCCATTCATTTGATTTATTTCTGAAGATGGTTGGTATTGTATAATATCCTTCGCTAAGGGGGCCATCTTCAGGAGGCAGACCTCCACAAATAACTTCTGTATTTTTATTATTTAAACCGTCTGAAATATAGTCACAAACTTTTGTAAATTGTTTGTTATTTATGATAGTGCCTATATCAGTATTATCATCGAGTGGATTACCGATGATTAGTTTATCAAGTTTTTCTGATAATTTATCAATAAAGCTATCAAATATTTTTTTGTGTAGGAATAATCTTGAGCCTGCTGTGCAAGATTGGCTTTGCCTTGTAAATCTCATGGCGCCAATAATTCCATCAACTGTCCAATCTTCATTTACATCAGGATAAACTATTGAAGGACTTTTTCCTCCGAGCTCAAGAGATACTGGCAGTATCCTCTCCGCAGCCGCCCTCATTACTAGCTTTCCAACTCCCGTTGATCCCGTGAAGGATAATTTATTTATTTCAGGGTGATATGCGAGCGGCTCACCACATTCAGGACCGGTTCCTGTTAGAAGGTTCAGTACACCCGGTGGTATGAATTTTTGGCAAATCTCAGCAACTTTTAGAATTGCCAACGGGGCATCTTCAGCGGCCTTCATTACAATTGTATTGCCTGCACATAATGCGGGTGCAATTTTGCATGCACCTAGCATGACAGGAGCATTCCAAGGAATTATTGCACCGACTACACCTAAGGGTTCACGCCTGGTATAACTCAACACATGTTCTCCAAGTGGGATGGTTTCACCTTTCAATTCAGAGGATAATCCACCAAAATATCTAAATATATCAACCACAAGATTAATTTCTGGCCTTGCTTGGGTCTTTATTGCATTTCCAGTTTCAGTTGCAATAATTTTTGCAATATCTTCTTTTTCAATTTCTATGGCATCAGCTATCTGGAGAAGTATTTTTCCTCTCTCTTTAGGCATTACTTTTGACCAGGATCTGAATGCTTTCAGAGACGATTTTACGGCGATATCAACATCAGCCTCATTACCCCGTGGAACAGTAGCAAATATCCTCTTGTTTGCAGGACACTCAATTTCAATTGTCTTTTCTGTTATGCTATTAGTATACTTGCCATCTATGATCATTTGATAATTTATTATTTTCTGACTCATCCTCTCCTCAGCATATTTGAACCTTATGGTATCATATACGTACAGTTTATTTTAATCAATTGATTGGTTCACAGTTTTACAAATATTCTCTTTGCATTCCATTCGCTTCATTATTTGATTATTGGAGTTATAAATTAGTCTAACACCATGCATCTTTCCATTTTCATAATTTATTTCTGATTTTTTAGTTGAGTCAATATTGTAGAAAGTCCATAAGCCCTCTTTTAGCCCATCTTTATAATTACCCTCATACCAAACGGTATTATTAATATCCCAGATACACAAGCTTCTCCCTGTATAAGGTTTCTTAGATTCTTTTAAAAATAGAACTCCATTTCTACTTTTGCCATCGAGATCATCACATATTGTTTTTGAATTGACTACAGCAAAAAAAATAAGGATGAGTATCACAAAGAAGGAAAGTAAGTATTGAATATTTTTTTCGATTTTAATCAATATTCCACTAGCTCATCATCTATTACCTGCCAAAGATACCATGTTGCTACAGTCCGATACGGGCGCCATTTATTTGATATTTGATTGATTTTTTCAATTTGATAGATTTTCTCAAAATGATCTAGGTTATAAACTTTTTTTATGGCATTAATTAGCCCAATATCTCCAAGTGGTAGAATATCTGGACTCATTTTAAAGAATATCAGGAACATCTCTATTGTCCAAGGGCCAACACCTTTAATGGTAATAAGGTTAGACTTTATAGTTTCATCATTAGCATCTAAAAAATACTCTTTTGTCGAAGTATTAGGATTTTCTATGAAATATTTTGATATATTGCACAAATAATTTATTTTTTGACGTGAAAGTCCAGTTTCTCTTAGCGCTTGTTTGTCGATGGATAAAAGCATATTAGGAGAAACATCTGCTTGTAATAGTTTCAAGAGCTTTTTATAGATACTCTCCGCCGCTTTGACTGAGATTTGTTGTCCAACAATCGATTTTAGTAGTGTCCCAAAGGGGTCTTTTCTTGATTTAAGGATATTTTTTTGATTTCGTTCAATAACTGATTTAAGGATTACATCTTCTTTTTTGAGCTTAATGAGGGCTCTTTTCCAGTATTCAGGTTCCATATGCTGATCGCGTTAAAGTGAAGTTGTATTACTCATCATCACTTTTTGGGGTGATAATCAAATCCGAGTCTTCAATTTCGTCCTCTTCAACTAGAAAGTCATTATCGTCATCTTCGATCAATTCTTCATTTTCTATATCTGGGATATCAATTTCATTTTCATTTATAAGCTCTTCTTCAGATTCGTCATCGAGTATGTCATCATCATCCATTATAATGGGATTATCATCTTCGATGGCACCACCTTCCAGATTGTTGTCCAATGGTTCTTTTTCCTGCTCCAATTCCGCATCATCTTTAACAATAACCTCAGTAACAATAGGAGTCTGCGTGGTTTGCAATGGAACTTGTGGCTCATCTGATGTAAGCGTGACTTCTGTACCACATGCAGGACAAATTATTTCAAACTTATTGAGATCGTAAAACTTTACGCCACAGTTTAGACACGTATGTTTGCTCCCTAATTCAGCTCTAGCCACTATAAAACCCCTTTTATATTTTATGCCAATTTAATACTATGTTATATAATGTAATATTATGATAACTACATTTATATACACATGATCATGAAAATAAACAACAAAAATAATCCAGTCATTGTTGAGAGATCAAACGCCCTGTCTGGTAGTATCGACACGCCAAGTGATAAATCTATTTCACATCGTGCTCTAATTCTTGGCTCGCTATGCATTGGTGAAACGAAAATTCATAATTTACTTATGTCGGAAGATATCACCTCCACAATCTGTGCTTTGGAGCAGTTTGGTGCAAGTATCCATTTGGGAGAAGAGCAGAACATAACAAATATATACGGTATTGGAATTGGTGGATTGTTACAACCCAGTAAAAAAATTTATTTAGGAAACTCAGGAACTTCCGCAAGATTGCTTATTGGTCTTATGTCAAGCTGTGATGTTTGTGTAGAGTTTGAAGGTGATGAGTCACTGTCTAAACGGCCAATGGGTAGAGTATTAGATCCTTTAAAAGACATTGGTTTAGAAATACTGGGCGATGAGAAAGAAAATTTACCATTAAAGCTGAGGGGCACGGCTTTACCTGTTCCTATAAATCATAAGCTTTTTGTGCCATCAGCTCAAATAAAGTCAGCTTTAATGCTGGCAGCCTTAAACATAAGAGGGCGCTCTACAATAATTGAAACAATTAAAACTCGTGACCATACGGAAAAATTGTTTGAATATTTTGGCGCAGATATTCAAATAAGGTTGAATGATTTGGGCCAAAAGGAAATTATGATAAGCGGGCAAAAAAAACTCTCTCCAAGAGAGATAGATATTCCCGGTGACCCAAGCTCAGCTGCATTTTTTATTGTTGCAGGCTTAATATCAAAAGGTTCTAAGCTAAGGATAAAAAATGTAATGATAAATCCTACAAGGTCGCTATTTATTGACTATTTGATCTCAATGGGGGCAAAGATTGACTTCTTGGATAAATATTCAAAATGTGGTGAAGAGGTTGTGGATATTGACGTTACAGCAAGTGAATTAAAAGGAGTCACAACCAGTCTGAACGACGCCCCATCAATTATTGATGAATTTCTTATATTATCTGTCGCAGCTGCTTACGCAAAAGGTGAGAGTAAATTTTGCGGGGTTTCAGAATTAAAAGTAAAAGAGAGCGATCGCCTTGAAGCGATAATTAACATGTTAACAGCCTCAGGTGTCAAGTGTGAAACAAAGGATGATGATCTCACAATATATGGGAACGGGGAAGTCCCTGGTGGCTCAGATATTAAGTCCAATTATGACCATCGTGTGGCCATGTCAGCGCTAATTTTGGGGCTCAATTCAAAAAGTCAAATCAGGATTGATGATGTTTCCCCTATAGCAACAAGTTTTCCAAATTTTATGGAAATTTATCGTAAAATAGGGGGAACTTTTCAAAGTGGATGAAAAAATAATTATTGCAATAGATGGTCCCGCGGCAAGTGGCAAGGGTACAGTTGCAAAGAAACTTGCAAAAATTTTCAACTTGCCTCACTTAGACTCAGGTCAGCTGTACAGGCACATTGCTCATTTGGCTATAAAGAGTACAATCAATCCAAATAATAGGCCCGCACTCATAGAGCTTACTAATCAAATTGAGTTTGACATCACTGAAATTAAAGATTTAAGGAATGATGAAATATCAACCGTGGCCTCAATTATATCACAATATAGTGAAATTCGTGATCAGCTCATTGAATATCAAAGAGACTTTGCTTCAAACGGAGCAGTTGTAGATGGTAGAGACATTGGAACCATAATTTTTCCCAATGCTGATTATAAATTTTATATAACTGCATCATTAGATCAAAGAACGGAAAGAAGATATCTGCAACTAAAGAAGGATAATGCCGAAATAGATAGAAATAATATCAAAAATGATATAAATAATAGGGATCTTAGGGATATTAATAGAAAAATTGCTCCCCTCAAGAAAGCTGAGGATGCAGTTGAGATTGATACAACTGAGATGAAAATTGATGATGTAATTGACTTTATTGTAAAATACATACATAAAGGTTAAAAATTGTATATGAATTGGAGAATATACGTAAATGGTAAATAATGAACTTGATAAGTTAAATCCATCTGTTGATGATTTTGCAGCTTTGCTTGAAGAGAGCATGAGTAAAATAAATCTCTCTGAAGGAACTGTAATAAAAGGTAAGGTAACCGCTGTCGAGAATGACTTTGTAATAGTTGATGTAGGACTCAAAACAGAAGGCAGGATACCAACAAGAGAATTCAAGTCAGCTTCTGGGCCAAGTGTCCCTGAGATCGGTGATGATGTTGATGTTTACTTAGATAGAGTTGAAAATTCAAACGGAGAAGCTGTATTAAGTAGAGAAAAAGCAAGAAGACAGGAAAGCTGGAATAACCTAGAGAAACTACATGCAGATGGTGTTCGGGTCGAGGGAGTGATTTTTGGCCGAGTAAAGGGCGGGTTCACTGTAGATCTTGATGGTGCAATCGCATTCCTTCCAGGAAGCCAAGTTGATGTAAAACCTGTAAGAGATATTGGTGGTATGTTGAATGTATCTCAACCATTCCAAATTTTAAAAATGGATAGGAAAAGAGGTAATATTGTTGTGTCAAGGAGGGCAATTATTGAAGACTCTAAAGGTGACTATAATCCTGAGCTTGCTGATAATCTTGAGGAGGGTCAGACCCTTGATGGTATTGTCAAAAACATAACAGACTATGGTGCATTTATTGACCTCGGTGGGATGGATGGTTTGCTGCATGTAACAGACATATCATGGAAGAGAGTTAATCACCCCAGTGATTTATTAAAGATTGGGCAATCGGTTAAAGTTCAAGTTACCAAAATAAACGCAGAAAGCAAAAGAGTTAGCCTTGGAATGAAGCAACTTGAGGCTGATCCATGGGTCGGTATCGCTGAAAAATATCCAATAAATACAAAATTAAAAGGTAATGTTACAAATATTACGGATTATGGTGCTTTTGTTGAAATTGAACCGGGTATCGAGGGACTTACACATGTCTCAGAAATGAGCTGGACAAAGAAAAATATACATCCTGGTAAGATTGTATCAAGCTCACAAGAGGTAGAAGTTGTGATTTTAGAAATAGATTATGAAAAAAGAAGAATTTCTCTTGGGATGAAGCAGTGTGTAGAAAATCCTTGGGCAAAATTTGCGGAGAATTATCCTATTGGCTCAGTTATCAGCGGAGAGGTAAAGAATGCCACTGAATTTGGTTTATTTGTAGGTTTAGAGGGTGATCTTGATGGTATGATTCATCTATCAGATTTAGACTGGAATGAAAAGCCCGAAGTCTCTCTTGAGAGGCATGCAAAGGGAGAGACAATCGATGTTAAGGTACTTGATATTGATGTTGAAAAAGAGAGAATAAGCCTCGGTGTTAAGCAATTGTCTGATGATCCTTATTCTGGGCTCAGCCAAATTAAAAAAGGTGATACGGTAACATGCTATATAACAAATATCCGTGATGGTGGCCTGGACGTTACAATTGGCAAGGATGGAGTCCCGAGTTCGATCAAGAGGACAGATTTATCAGTAGATAAGTCTGAACAGAAACCAGATAGGTTTGATGTCGGTGAGATGGTTGATGCAAAGGTGACACAGATAGATGCAAAAAATAATAAACTTACTTTATCAATAAAAAGTTTGCAAATTGATCAAGAAAAAGAAGCTGTAGAACAATACGGATCTGCAGACTCTGGCGCTTCACTGGGTGATATCTTAGGGGAAGCATTAAATATCGCCAACGATCAGGAAGAAATTGAGGCTTCTGCAGACCCATCAGACTTGGCTAAGAAAACGGTGAAGAAAGCAAAACCAAAAGCTGAAAAGAAAGAATCAAAAAAGGAAGAAAAAACAAAAGACTCAAAGGCTTCAAGATAAAAAAAGTCAAATATTGGTTAACTTATGATAACGACTCAAGCCAAGCGGTGATTAAATGGTCTTCAATAACTCAGCAGAAATAAAATGGTACCGCAGAAAACTATTTTTATGGCGGTTTTTTTCTTTCGTTTTAGCAATATCTCTACTCTATATTTTTTTTAGCAACCCAAAAACAAATATTAGCTCTAAGCCACACATCGCAAACTACAATATTAGTGGTTTACTTGTAAACGCGGATCAGATTTTAGAAGATTTGGAATATTTGGACTTTGAAGATAATGTTAAAGCAATAATTATCACTGTCGATAGTCCTGGTGGTACAACTGTGACCGCAGAGGAGATCTTTTTAAAGATCAGATCTATATCATTAAATAAACCAATAGTTGTGGTTATGAAGAATATTGCAACCTCCGGAGCATATTTATTCTCAATCGGTGCAGACAGAATATTTGCACGTGAGAATACAATTACCGGATCAGTGGGAGTCTTACTTCAATGGGCAAGGATTGATCAAGGACTTGAAAAGCTCGGTATTGAGATGAAAGAGGTTAAGAGTGGAAAATTAAAGGCAGAGCCGGATCTTTTTGGAGAGTCTGATGAAGAGGCGTTAGTATTAACCCAAAAAATCGTTGATGAAACCTATGCTTGGTTTCTTAATCTAATTACGGAACGCAGAAGAATTGGAGACTATGCAATTAGTCTAATATCAGACGGGAGGATATTCACAGGTAGGCAAGCTCTAGACTTAAATTTGATAGACGAGATTGGCGGTAATAGAGAAGCAAAACTCTGGTTAATTGAGAATCGAGAAATAAATACTGATCTTGAAATATTGGCCTATGACCAAAATAAGAATACTAATTTTATCGAACTAAGTGTTGCAAAAATTATGGATTATTTTAATATAAATTCATCGTATGGGGATAGTTTAAAAAATAATCTCTCACTGATAAGTGTTAACGGTCTTCTATCCATTTGGCAGCATCCAAGTTGACAACTTCTGGAGAAAATATGAAGAAATCAGAATTAATTGACCAATTAGCTAAAGAATATCCTCACTTATACCATAGGGATATCGAAAAAGTGGTCGACGTATTTTACAATTCAATTTCCGAAGCATTAGCTAACGGTCAAAGAGTGGAGTTACGAGGATTTGGCGCATTCTCAACAAAAGAAAGAGGCCCACGGATAGGAAGAAATCCAAAAAACGGTGAGAGAGTGGCGGTGCCAAGGAAAAAGTCAGTATATTACAAGCCTGGTAAAGAACTCAAGGAACGTATCAATAGTAGCAGTTAATAATCTAATCAATGAGGAGTGGTAATTTGAGTTTTAAAAATAAAAATGCCCTTTTCTGTGCTCTTGATATGAAAAGTATAGACCAAGCTTTATCTTTCACAAACATTATAAAAGATTACATAGACGGCATAAAGATTGGAATGGAAGCCTTCTATTCAATGGGTATTGATGGTTACTTAAGATTACAAGATTTAAACATACCAATATTTCTAGATTTAAAATTACATGATATACCCAATACAGTAAGCTCAGCAATAAAATCCCTAATCCCACTTAATCCGTACATGATTAATGTTCATATATCTGGGGGCGCTGTGATGCTTAGAGAAGCAGTTAGTGCAATCCATGAAAGTAAAGATAAGAGGCCAAAAATTGTTGGGGTAACAATATTGACTAGCATGAATGAATACAGCTTTGAAGAACAAGGCTTGAAGCTTAATATTCAAGATCAGGTAATTAATCTTGCAACTTTAGCCGCTGATTGTGGACTTGATGGTGTTGTTTGTAGCCCGCATGAGGCAGGCAAGGTAAAAAGTAAATGCGGAAGTGATTTTTTAACAGTTGTGCCGGGTATTAGACTAGAAAAAACACAATCTGACGATCAAAAAAGAACCCTTACACCATATGAAGCTGTTCGGAATGGTGCAGACATTCTAGTAGTTGGAAGACCTCTAACAAAAGCGAGTGATCCCATGGGTGTTGCCAAAATAATTAGAAAGAATATCGACGATTATGCGAGTTAAAATAAAGATTTGTGGGATCAGCGAAGAAGATAATATCAAGTGTTGTATCGATAATTCAGTAGATATGATCGGATTTGTGTTCTATAAAAATAGCCCGCGTAATATTTCAACTTTAAAAGCCAAAAATTTATATCGAGAGTTTGGTCGTGAAGTTAATATCGTTGGGCTTGTTGTTGATCCGGATGAAAGCCTAGTCGAGACACTAGTAAATGAAATTGGGATAAATATTCTACAATTTCATGGTAATGAAAATTTAGGTAAATTACTAACTTTAAAATCCAAATATGATATACAAATTATCAAGGCTATAAATATAAATGAGGGTACTGATAAAGCCAAATTGATTGAGCTTCAAAATAATATGGATTATTTACTATTTGATGCCCCCCCACCAGAAGACTCTATGAGACCAGGTGGTAACGGTAATCGTTTTGATTGGAATTTAATTAAGAATTTTAAAATGGACTCGAATTGGATACTATCAGGTGGACTAAGTCCTGAAAATATTGGTGATGCCATAAAAAACACAGGTGCAAATTTCGTAGATGTTTCATCAGGTGTTGAGAATGATGATGGCATCAAAGATAATGATTTAATAACAAAATTTATTTATAATGCAAGAAATTACATGGAGAAAGATTAAGAGATGGATAAGTTAAACTCTTATAAACTCGGACCCGATCAAAATGGTAGGTTCGGAATATTTGGTGGAAGATTTGTTGCCGAGACACTAATGCCCCTTATATTAGACCTAGAGAAATCATATCAGCAAGCAAAGGAAGATGACAGCTTTATATCTGAGCTGGCTTATTTAAATAAATATTATACAGGAAGACCAAGCCCACTTTATTTTGCAGAAAGATTAACAGATTACCTCAAAACTGCAAAAATTTATTTTAAAAGAGATGAACTTAATCATACTGGCAGTCATAAAATCAATAATTGTTTAGGTCAAATATTATTAGCGAAGAGGATGGGAAAAACGAGAATAATCGCTGAAACAGGGGCTGGACAACATGGAGTTGCTGTTGCCACAGTCTCTGCAAGATTTGGACTTCCATGTGTGATTTATATGGGGGCAAAAGATATTGAGAGACAAAAGCCTAATGTCTTTAGAATGAAGCTGCTCGGAGCCAAGGTTGTTCCTGTAAGATCTGGTAATGCTACATTAAAAGATGCGATGAATGAAGCACTCAGAGATTGGGTTGCAAACGTTAATGATACCTTCTACATAATTGGAACTGTGGCAGGACCTCACCCTTATCCTGAAATGGTCCGCGATTTTCAGTCAATAATTGGCAAAGAAACAAAAGAGCAAATTCTTGATCAGGAGGGGCGTCTTCCGGATCAACTGATTGCATGTATTGGTGGTGGGTCAAATGCAATGGGTCTATTTTATCCCTTTTTAGATGATATAAATGTTAAGATCACAGGAATTGAGGCTGGGGGTATGGGGCTTCAAGGAGATAAGCATTGCGCCAGCCTAACAGCGGGGAGGCCAGGTGTTCTACACGGAAATAGAACATATCTTCTGCAGGATGATGAAGGGCAAATAATTGAAGGTCATTCAATTTCTGCTGGTCTTGATTATCCCGGGATCGGTCCAGAGCATGCTTGGTTGAAAGAGTCAGGAAGAGTTCAATATGTTGCAATTACAGACAGTGAAGCAGTCGAAGCCTTTAAAATATGTACAAAAACAGAGGGTATTATACCAGCATTAGAGCCATCTCATGCAATAGCTCATTTAATAAATATAGCACCGAATTTATCAAAGAATGATCTTGTGGTTATGAATTTATGTGGAAGAGGCGATAAAGATATTTTTACTATTGCGGAACATCTGAATATGGAGATATAAGACTTGACTGTGCGCATCGATAATTGTTTTGAAACACTTAAATTAACTAACAAAAAAGCCTTAATAGCTTTTTTAACTGCGGGTGATCCAAATTACAATTTATCACTAGAGCTAATAAAGTCATTGCCAGAAGCAGGTGCAGATATTATTGAAATTGGGATGCCGTTCAGTGATCCAATGGCTGATGGACCTTCGATACAGGCATCTTCGCTCAGGGCGATAAATTCGGGCCATAAAATGGAAAAGACCTTTGAGATGATTGAGAGTTTTCGGAAAGATAATTCCCATACTCCAATAATCCTTATGGGATATTTCAATCCTATATATAATTACGGGGTCAATTCTTTTATTAAAAAGATTATTGATATTGAAGTTGATGGCGTCATAGTTGTTGATTTACCGCCAGAAGAAGATAATGAGCTTTGTGACGCGCTGGAAATTGCTGACCTTTCATTTATAAGATTAGTGACTCCCACAACTAATTCAGACAGACTCAATAAAATTCTTCAAAAAACATCAGGATTTTTATATTATGTATCAATAGCTGGGATAACTGGTTCAAAGAGACCAGAAATGAATGAAGTTGAGACCGCAGTCAAAGAAATTAAAACAAAAACAAATATTCCGATTGGCGTGGGTTTTGGAATAAGAACAAAAGATGATATTGAGAGGATTGGTACTTTTGCAGACGGGGTGATTGTAGGTTCAGTATTGGTTGATATAATAAAAAATAATGAAAATGAGTCTGCTATAAAAGATAAAATAGTGAAAAAAGTTAGAGAATTTGCAAGTGCTGTATAATTTTAAATCAGGAATGATATATGAGTTGGATTAACAATATAGTCACACCAAAAATAAAGGAGATCTTAACCAAAAAAGATGTACCTGACAATCTTTGGATAAAATGTCCAGAAAGTGGACAGATGGTATTTCATAAGGATTTGGAGGCAAATCAATGGGTTATTCCTGGTTCAAATTATCATATGAAAATCCCAGCAAAAAAAAGGCTGGAGCTTCTCTATGACGACGAATACACAGTAATTGATGTAGATGTGGGTGTGTCAGATCCTCTGAAATTTAAAGATGAAAAAAAGTATATTGATAGACTTAAAGATGCTAGAAAAAAAACTGGTACAGACGATGCTGTTGTGATCTCGCAGGGCAAACTTGGTAGTATTCCAGTGACGTGCATAGTTCAAGACTTTGCATTTATGGGTGGATCGCTGGGTGTTGCAGCAGGGGAAGCCATAATAAAGGCAATGGATGAAGCACTTCGTTCATCCTCGCCCGTCATACTATTTTCTGCGGCAGGTGGCGCGAGAATGCAAGAGGGTATTTTGTCACTCATGCAGATGCCGAGAACGACTATAGCCGTTCAAAAACTAAATGAAGCAAGGATACCATATATTGTTGTTCTCACTAATCCGACAACTGGAGGGGTAACAGCATCATATGCGATGTTAGGCGATATCCATATTGCCGAGCCTGGTGCTTTAATAGGCTTCGCGGGGCCAAGAGTTATAGAACAAACAATCAAAGAAAAATTACCTGAGGGTTTTCAGAGATCTGAATATCTCTTAGAGCATGGTATGATTGATATGGTAGTGCACAGGCATGATCTCAGGAGCAAGCTTATTACTATTTGCAAACACCTTCTCAATAAATAATACATCAAGTATACCTTATGTTATTTGAAATAAAATCTTTCCAAGATAGAATTGCCCATTTATATCCAAAAGTAATGGATTTATCTCTGGGAAGAATTGAAAATCTTCTCAAAAAACTAGGTAATCCACAAGACAGCATAGAGAAGATCATTCATATAGCAGGAACAAATGGAAAAGGATCAACACTCACATATATTTCAAGTATTCTCAGTGCATCTGGCTTCACAGTTGACTCATATATATCGCCACATTTAGTTCACTTTAATGAGAGAATTAAGATTGGGAGAAGAGGGTATCAGGAAGATATAGATGATGCTGCCCTGGAGGATATACTCTTGGAGTGCGAGCAAGTAAATGATGGTGATCCAATAACAATTTTTGAATTAATCACAGCAGCAGCATTCCTAAAATTTTCACAAACAAAATCTGATTTTCTCATACTTGAAACAGGTTTAGGTGGCAGATTGGATGCAACGAATGTTATCCAAAATCCACTTGTATCTGTGATTACACCAATAGGTATTGATCATCAGCAATTTCTCGGAGACTCTATTCAAGAGATTGCATCAGAGAAAGCAGGCATCATTAAAGATAAATGTAAAACTGTACTATCATATCAGGATAAAAATATAGTCCCAATATTTCAAGATATAATTAATTCTAGAAATAATGTCTCTAAAATTTGGGACAAAGATTATTTTGTTATCGATAACGGCGAAGATTTTACATATTCCGATCAAAAATATCAAATGTCACTTCCACTTCCAAATTTATACGGTAGGCACCAGATTATGAACGCCGGAACAGCAATCGCAACAATTGCAGCGATTGATGATGTTACCATTACGAGGGGGTCTTTTGTTGAAGGCATAGAAAATGCTGAATGGCCAGCAAGATTAGACCTCCTGGAAACTGGCCCTTTACATGGGTATGTACATAATGATACTGAAATATGGTTAGACGGAGGACACAACAGTCACGCTGCAATTGCAATAGCTGACGCAATGAAAGCATTAGATAAAAAAAAGTTAATCTTAATTATTGGTATGTTAAACACAAAAAATTGCACTGAATTTCTTGATCCTTTTAAAAATATCACAGACACTTTGATAGCAATTAAGATTCCAGATAATATTAACTCACATGAACCCGAAAAAATAGTCCATGACGCTGAATCACTCGGTATTACTGCAATAGCAGAAATAGACCTTCACAATGCACTTGCATATACACGTAAGTATCTTGATGATTCTAAGAGGATACTCATATGTGGGTCTTTGTACCTTGCTGGTTATGCAGTGAAAATACACAGGGGGTAGGGATTATTATCAAATGTTTTCGTCAATCCACTCAAGCAGGGTAAGTTTTGGGAAAGCTCCAACTTTTGTTGATACTAGCTCTGCATTTTTAAATAGTAATAGAGTTGGTATACCTCTAACCCCATAGTTTGTAGGTGTAATGGGATTTTCATCAATATTAACTTTGACAACTGATAATTTACCCTCATAATCAGATGATATTTCCTCGAGTATCGGGCCAATTTGTTTGCAAGGACCACACCATTCGGCCCAGAAATCTACAAGCACTGGAACTGATGAACTATCGATTTCTGATTGAAAGTTATCGTCAGTAAGTTGTTTTGTTGCCATCTAATTACCTCTTTTTTAAAAAAGTAACACGTTAATTTAAGAAGTCAATAATCTACTTTCAAATTGCTTGAATATTTCCTCAAGATTATCATTGTAATCATTGAGGAAGTCTAGCTTATCATTATCCTCATTATATTTCTCTCTGAGATCATCAACAGCAGCAAATGCCTCAGGTATGGTGAGCCATTTCTCAGTATTACTGCTTGTTAGTCTTTTCGATATATCTTGATCTATTGATCTACGGTCTTGTTCATCCAACAGGGATGCGTCATATTCATAAATTATTTTTTTTGCAAAATATTTGTATCCTTCTTGTTCAAATTCATCTGAGATAATAGATTTTTGGCTCCAGTCAGCTGCATGGAATTTTTCCATTAACATCTTATCCTTATTTGAAGCAAATCCCAAAGAATATAGGCTCTCTTCCCAGAAAGGATCTAGTTGCGATATTTGTTGTTCAAAATCGCCACTCTCGTTTTGATGCCAGTCTAAAATTTTCATCTTAAAATCATTGCTATTTTTTATGATGCTAGCCCTTTGATGAAGTTCTTCCATTCCAATAGCTTCATATTGTGGGAAGCTTACGGCGTAGTCTTTATCCATGAATATTGGATGTCTGTTAAATCTTCGCGTTCTTAAAAATTTTGTTTTGCTATCACTATTTATATGCTTAAGTTCTGTTATATTGAGATCTAAAAGTTGTTGGGGATCTCTTTTTAAATCAAAAAAAAGATTTATTTCTGCGTTATTTTTATTGGAGTAGGATCCAATATGCGCTGTTGCATAAGCATAGACTTTTCCATAGTAAGCCTCATGGTGGCATAGTATATCTCGATCTTGGATATAATTTGTAACATCATTTTTCGAGGTAGTTTCAAGTGATTTCGACCAAAAGTCAGGAGCTTTCTGTTTTATTATTTTGCATAAATCGATTGTTGTTTCAACATCTGCCATAGCATCATGTGCATTTGAATGATCAATATTATTCGCTTCAGCTAGATTTTCTAAAGAAAACTGCTTTTTAACATTAAGGGTCTTGATACAAGATGGATTAAACACAGAGGATGCTCTTACTATATTTAGCGCATCGGCTCTTTTATTACCATTCATTTGGGTAAAATATGGATTATGTAGATTTTGAAATAAAGAATTTCTTAAAAATTCCTCATCAAAATCTATTGAGTTAAAGCCAATATATATTGCACTGCCCCATTCTCTAAATTTATCTAGCATGTCACAGACAAGTCTATAGCTGGAAATATTATTCGTATTTCGGATTGTTGTCAGTGACAAATTATTAACCAGTAGTGCCGATGGATTTGGTATCAGTGTTTTATTTAAGTTGCATTTAATTTCAAAACGATCCCTCTCGACCAAGTTTTCGTCGCAAAGAATTGCTCCTACTTGAAGTATCTGATCCCACTGGCCATTTCGGGTTTTTTTATGATTTTCTCCCCTACCCGATGTTTCTAGGTCATAAAATATTAAATTACTCATCTTTAATTTCACTCAGAAAACTGGTTAGCAAGCTTAATTGCTTCCACATTACCCGCGTGGAACCAGATGTTCTCAAATACCATACCGTAACATGTTCTTTTATTTATGAGTTTACTCCAAATTTCAACAAGCGAAAATCTATCAGCATTCACTAATTCTAGAGTTTTTGTATTGAGGACTGAAATACCCATAAATACCATTTTATCTGATCGATCGCTTTCAATCACAGTGCCATCGTTAGCGATAATATAATCACCACTACCAGAATACCCAACAGCATTTTTTGGTGCTGAAAATGCTAACAATGCGTCCATTTTATCTGGATTAAATTTTTTTTGTAAGTCTTGAAGCAAATTTGAATAATTATTTAATAATATAGCGTCGCAATTGATAATCATAATAGTTTGAGTAGTATCTGGGTCTATTGCATTCTTTATCCCTCCGCCTGTGTCAAGTAACGCAGTCTCATGGGAAATGCGGATATTCAATATTTTTTTCCTTTCAATATATTCGAAGATTCTTTTATGCTGATAATGTGTGTTGATATAAATTTTATTTATACCAATCGTTGTTAATGCATCAAAAATATAATCAATCATTGGTTTTTGGTTAATTTCAACCAAGGGTTTTGGTGTATTTTTTGTGAGAGGCATAAGTCTTCTGCCTAAGCCTGCTGCAAGAATAAAGGCTTCCTCCACTGTTTCTTTATAATCAATATGTTTACTTATTTTGATATCCATCCTCACTGAATTCAATTTTAGATAAGCTTTTTCCTGATAATGTTGACTCAAATGTCTGTAGTCTTTTAAAAATTGAAATGAGCTCAATAATGGTTGGCCATGCGTTTACAATATATTGGAAAGAATTAGATACTTGACCAAATGCTGTGAGTATTTGCTGCAATATCCCAAAAGTTATTTTACCAGCAACAATTGTAGGGATAAGTATTAAATATGCAAAAATATTGTCAGCTTGTAAATAGAAGCTTCTTGCGACGTTAAAATATAAATAGTGAAAATACAGGCGAAAATAATTTCTTCTTACGTTACTGAAAAGCTCATTTATTGATTGAGGGGTGGCGCGATCTTCATAGTCTTCCCCATACACCAACTCCTTTCGAAGGGAAGCCTCAACCCTCTGGTTTCGGAATTCCAAACCGGGTAGTTTTACTCCCACGATTGCTAAAAATATTGTTCCAAATAATGACCAGAATATTGCAGCATTTAATAATGGCGCCGGTATTTCACCTAGTATCGGTAAAACTGTAACATATTCAGACAAAGCAAGGAGGACTGGCAAGAATGCAATTAATGTCATTACAGCATCAATTATTGAGACTCCAAGACCTTCCATAATGGCCGCAAACCTCATTGTGTCCTCTTGGACACGTTGGGCCGCGCCCTCTATACTTCTGAGCTTTGACCATTGATCGGTGTAATAAAAATTCATGGCAGTGCGCCACCTAAAAATATAGTGACTAACAAAAAACCTAGTTAAAACAAACACCGCAAGGGAAACGAAAGCAATTTGTGCAAATATAAATAAAAGAATATACAGATCCTCTGAATAAACGGTAATTTCGTTTCCCAAAGCATTTTGTATAGCATCAAAGAAAGGTCTTCTCCAATTATTGATTGCAACTGCTACTTGGACCCCGAAGTATGTCGAAAAGATAATCAATGATGATCCCAATATAGACCAATTTTGCCATTTATGAGGCGAATATCTAAACCAACAACCAGCAAATATCATTGTAGCTATGAGATAATATAAATAGAACCATATAAATTTATGAGATATAAAGTACCCAAGACCAATTATTGGTTCAGCATCTTCATCGATATTAAAACCAACGATTTTTGCAATATCAGTTCCTATCCAAAACCAGATTACTGTTGATAAAATAATCCAAATTATGGCAGATGGAAAAAAAATTTTTGGCATTGGGAAAAAAGATCTAAACATTGAACGTTTCCTTGAAATTCTGATTTAACCAGCTTGCTAGCCCTTGTATACTACCTGATTGCATTGTCCGTTTGATATAGCAAATTACTCGTGGCATATGAACTAAATAATTTTGATTAGTCTCAAGTATAGCAAGTCTTGCAAAGATTCCCAATATCTTAATTGACCTCTGAACTCCCAGGATATGATATTGTTGCATAAATGATAAACTATCAAATTGGAAATTGTTGAAAGGAAAATCTTTTTTGTATAATTCAATTAAATATTTTTCTTGGTACTCATCTATTGTAATCCTTGCATCATTCGTGAGGGAGACAAGATCGTAAAGAGGATGCCCAAACAGTGCGTCCTGAAAGTCAATTACCGCACATTTTCTGTAGCCATTTTCATTCTCTAAAAACAGAAGGTTCGGTGAGTGAAAATCTCTCAACATCAGTGTCTTATCATTCGTAAGATTTGAATATACTCCTACCATAATATCTCTAAATTCTTTTTTTTTATCTGCATTGCATTGCTTTCCATGAATGAAGGGCCAATAATAATCGATGAATATCTCTGCCTCATTAAGGTAGGTATCCAAATCAAATTCTCTTAGGTAATGTGGGTTTGAGTTTGTACTAATATTTTTTGGGTGATTAATATTAGAAATATGTATTAGTGTCTTTATTGCAGGATTATAGAGTTCCACATAATTCTCTTTTGTTAGCATATCTGTATAAGAATATTCTCCTAAATCCTCTTCGAGGATAATATTATCATGCTTATTTCTCGCAATTAATTTTGGAACACGCACGTCAATACTATCAAGGTATTCCTGAATTTTAATGAAATCATTAATCCCATCGGTTGGACCGGTCTTACTTTTCATATCACTTTCTTGGGTTGCATCCATCAGTATCATAGTATTATCTAGGTTCTTAACCCTATAGTATTTTCTTTTTGAAGCATCACCTCGTAATCTCTGTAACTCAGTGAAGTTTATATCAAGATCGCTAAGGAAATTTTCTATTTTAGCCCAATTTTTTACAACATCCTTGAATTTGCCGAGGGGGTTTATTTTATACAATCTCTCATTTTTTAAACACTTAATTGTAACTTCAATACGGTCTTTCGGCAGCAAGTCCTTAAATCTATCTGCCCACTCTATAATGCATATCTTATTAGTAAAGGCTTCGTTAAGGTCAATTTCAAGAAGTTCTATCTCACTCTCAATTCTATACAAATCGTAATGCGTAATCTCAAGATTATCCTTATTATAAGTATGGTATAAATTGAATGTAGGGCTGATAATATCTTCAAGAGGGACTTGCGTTAGATCGTGTATTACGAGCTTGGCAAGAGCTGTTTTTCCAGCACCAATTTGGCCATTTAGTGTCATTACACCCCCCTCATTTAGTAGTGGGGTAAGCTCTTTTGCAAGTTTCTCTAAATCAGATAAATTTCGAGATATGTATTCACTACGGATCATAATTGAATTGCTGGTATTTCTATCGTAATTTTATTTTTAGGTTCAATATTAATTTTTCCTGAGAAAAACATCACATATTTATCAATAATAATATTTTCAATATTGCCAGGCACATAGGTAAATTCTCTATTCAAATTATTGATATCTTTGAATAGATTTTGTGAGATCTCATCAAATTTTAAAATAAATTTAGAAGATTTATGATTGAGTTTAATATCTATTTTTATTTTACATTTTTTGATTTCATCGCTTGACATGTGCCGGTCCACAAGCCTCACCACACCAGTGAAGAGTCTTGAAATATGTGTTACGTCGATATTCATAAATTTGCTATCATCTATGTCATCCCCTGCTACATCATAATTGATGTTAAAGAAATCTAATTTATTCAGCTCGTCCTGCAAAATTTCTACTATGTCATTCCCATTAATTTCTTGATATTCGGACTCTATATTGCCCGACTCGAGAGCAGTTATTTCGAGTATTTGATTAATTTGATGGTGTAACTCATTACCAGACTTTTTTATATCTTTGATATAATCAGAAATTTGTTTAGCCATATTGGCATTCTTATGATTTTCCTCGATTAATTCGGAAAAACCAATAATATTTTGCAGAGGAGCCCTTAGTTCGTGGGAGATATTATTCATAAATGATGTTTTAATATTATCTGCCTGTGCCAACGCACTATTTTTTTCAATTAGCGCCTCTTCTATTTTCTTACTATCTGTTATATCAGTGAAAGTGTATAGGATTGATCTATCGGGTAAGATTGAAGATTGATAATAAATAACTTTATTATTCTCACAATTTAAGATATTGCTGTGCTCTCTTCTATCTACTCCAGAAGATACAATATTAATATATATCTCATCTAATATTTCTGAGTTTTTTATAATTTTTATGAGACTTTTTACATGCATACCAACCAGACTATCTTCAATCTGCCAGAGTTCAGTGAATTTAGGGTTATGAAGCTTTATTTTACCATCAATCCCAAACAGTACGATACCTTCCGATAGGCTATCAATAGTCTGTTTTTGTATCTCAGACAGAAGTTTTGCTTCATTTTCAAGTGCTAATCTTTCGGTGTGATTCTCAAATATATGCGTTACTCCACCCATGGGATTTGGTTGTGATAGCATGCGTAATGTCCTCCCATCCTGCAAATACCACCATTGCTCTCGATCATTTAGAGTCTCGTAGATATTGAGTTGTTTCTTCTTCCACTCTTGAAAGTTTGCCTGGTACGGTAGTATCTCTTTTTGTCTCATGCTATCTAATATTTCTGACTCAGTTGGTTTATTATTTAAGTATTCATACGTCAACATCGAAAACGACTCGAATGCTGAATTAAAAAAAACCAGTGATTGGTCTTGACCAAAAATAGCAACTGGACTATTTAGCCTGTTCATTAATTGCAGATTTGTCTCATTCTGTTTGTCGAGAAGCTGATTTTGAGTGTCTTCTTTAGTTTTGTCTTCTGCAGTAATAATAATTGAGTCGTCCTTATTCTCACTTTTCAAAATAAAAGTATATTGCTTCCCATTAAGTATTTTTTTTATTTTTGTTTTGCCATCATCTATATTTTTTAAATCTTCAATAGGGAATATATGTATATTTTGACGTATGATTTCAGAAATTGTTTTGCCATTATGCAAATTTTCATAATTTTTATTAAATTCAACTATTTTTCCATTTTTTATTACCCAGCATATCTTATTGGACGTTTGTATTTTATATTTATCTTCCTGAATTTTCTTTGCAAAACGTAAATCAAAAACATAGATAAAAAATGCCTCAATGATGTATTTGAGCGAGTTTGTAACAGGATATGATTTTTTCTTTTGATGAATAATGATGCAAGCGACCAATAAGGATAGCAAGAGTATAAAGATCATATCACTCATATTGTACATATCTAATATAAAATCATTCATGCTATCTATAAATTTCATCAAATTTTTTGATAAATTAATAGTAAATGAATTTTTTATTTATTGAAATTAAATCGGTGAGATGTGGGGATATTTTCTAATATCTATAATGATCTGGTTTAAATGGTCCATTATTTGGCACACCAATGTATTCGCTCTGTTCCTCGTTTAACTTAGTTAAGTTAACATTTAACTTTTTGAGATGGAGTGAGGCAACTTTTTCATCAAGCTCCTTTGGTAGCATATAAACTTTGTTCGAATATTTGCCTTTATTATTAAAAAGTTCTATTTGAGCCAATACTTGATTCGTAAAGGATGCACTCATTATAAAACTTGGATGTCCAGTAGCGCAGCCCAGATTGACCAGTCTACCCTCAGCAAGCAAAATTATTTTTTTCCCATCTGGAAATTCTATTTCGTCGACTTGAGGTTTTACATTTACCCATTTTAAATTTTTTAATTTAGATACTTGTATCTCAGCATCAAAATGCCCTATATTACAGACAATTGCTTTATCCTTCATTAATCTCATATGTTCAAGTGTAATTATATCTTTGTTCCCTGTTGCGGTCACAAAGATGTCAGCAATTTTTGATACTTCGTCAATAGTTCTCACTTCGAAACCCTCTAATGCCGCTTGAAGAGCGCATATTGGGTCTATTTCGGTTACGACAACTCTGGCCCCGGCGGCTTTTAGTGAAGAAGCGCAACCCTTTCCAACATCACCATATCCGGCAACGACTGCAAGTTTTCCAGCAATCATTATATCTGTTGCTCTTCTTATTCCGTCTATCAAGCTTTCACGGCAACCATAAAGATTATCAAACTTTGATTTTGTAACAGAATTATTAACATTTATTGCTGCAAACGGTAGTGTGTTATCATTCTCCATCATTTTCAGTCGATTTACACCTGTGGTCGTTTCTTCGGTTACCCCAATAATTTGATCTTTTATTTTTGAAAACCAGTTTGGGCTTAAATCAGATCTTTTTTTTATCTGTCTGAATAGTACCTCCTCCTCCTCGTTTTGGGGGTTATCAATGGCGCTCTGATTTTTTTCATACTTTGCACCGAGAATAATGTAAATCGTAGCATCCCCACCATCATCTAATATCATGTTAGGATCACCATCTTCCCATTGAAATATTCTATCGACAAATTCCCAATATTCTTCAAGGCTTTCATTCTTGTATGCAAATACAGGAATCTTTTTCTTTGCAATAGCTGCCGCGGCATGATCTTGCGTCGAAAATATATTGCAAGAAGCCCATCGAACCTGTGCACCTAGTTTAACAAGAGTTTCTATCAATACAGCGGTTTGTATTGTCATATGTAGACATCCAACAATTCTAGCTCCAGACAATGGTTTTTGATTTTTATACTCATCAGCCAAAGCTACTAAACCCGGCATCTCATTCTTTGCGAGTTCTATTTCTTTGTCGCCAAAATCAGCGAGTGAGATATCCTTTATTACGAAATCTTTAAACATTTTTTTTAGGTTGTTCCATGCAGTTAATTATACTAGTTAAATATACAAAATTTTGGTTCTCTAAAAGTTATTACATCATTTATATATGTTTTGGTAGTTTAATTTTAAACCTTGCACCTTTATGCTGACCTGATTTGAAGTTTTTGACCGAGACTTCTCCATCATGGGAGTCAACTATTTGTTTGACAATTGATAGACCTAACCCGGAGTGTTTTTTTTTGTCCATTTTATTTGGCCTGTCTGTATAAAATCTATCAAATATACGATCTATCTTTGTCCCCATTATTCCTCCACCAAAGTCTGAGACTTCTATATATATATCATCCCTTTCATCTCTGAGGTTTACATCAATACAATCGCCATCGTTTGAGAAAGATCGTGCGTTATCGAACAAATTTATAAATACTTGATTTAGCCTATCTCTATTTATCACCGAATAGAGTTTGATACCTATCTCATCGTGACTAAGCTTGATAGGATTTATTTTATACCTGGAATTTTGCAGCATGATTAAATCATGAAGAAACTCATAGATATCTGTAATTTCTCTCTCCTCTACAGTCAGCGCGGTATCTAGCTTTGATGTCTCTGAAATATCAGAAATTAATCTATCAACTCTATCAATATCTTCTTGTATAATTCCAATAAGCTTTAATCTTTCGTTTTTATTTTTAATTACAGGAAATGCTTCTATTGCACTCCTCAGAGATGTTAGGGGATTCCTTAACTCATGAGCCACGTCAGCTGAAAATTTTTCAATTGTGTCTATCCTATTTAATAGTGTTACAGTCATATTATTTAAAGCGCCGGATAGGTCTCCAATTTCATCATTTCTTTTAGTGAAGTCAGGTATTTTTTTTCTTATATTTAGGTTGTTGGTTAATTCATCAGCTGCATCAGCCAACTCTCTCATTGGCTTTGCAATTGTATTCGACAGTATCAATGATAGTATAATTGTGATTAATGATGCAATCATAAATACTTTCATTATTGCAGCGCGCTCTTCATAAACAATCATATCAATAGTACTACTTTGTGTTGAAAGTACAAGGTAGCCAACAATAGCTTTGAATTTAACAATGGGGACCGAAACATGAACAATAGCCTGACCACTCTGATTTTTATTCACAACAATATTTTTGCTACCATCTAATGCATTCGCAACAACATCATAATCATTTGCGTATTTAAGATGTCGTATGCTGTCTAAACCAAAAAATCTGATAATTTTATTGTATATTGACCAAAAAAGGCTTTTGTCTTCTATCTCTGATATTGGAAATATTGCAACTTTCTGCTCAGAAAAAAATTGATTAGACTCATGGATAAGTTTGTTATTTGAGTCATAAATTTTTGCGTTCAAGGTTTTAGGATCGATAAGTTGGCCAATAATGCTCTCTAAAAGTTTTTTGTTAATTGTATAATTCCGGTATTTGATCACTCTTTGATCAAAGCCATTACTATTTGCTATATTTCGATCAAATACAAATAAATTAGTTCCTTTGCTAGATGTTGCACTTGCTGAAATCGTGGCAGAGATAATTTCGCTCTGTGTCTCAAGGGCATCAACTTTTGACTCAATTAAACTTTGCCTGAATTGATTTAGATATAAAATACCTACCAACAATAATATTAAAGCGAGTAGATTCAATAATAGTATTCTTGCTGACAATCTTAAGTGGGTGTTTTGAATAATTTTAATCATTCTCATAATTGCATCACTTATTCATATTATTCTATTTTATAGCCAACGCCATATATTGTCTTTATCAGGTCAAATTGTGGATCTACTGATAAAAATTTTTTTCTTATCCTTTTTATATGGCTATCAATTACCCGATCTTCTTTACCTAACGTTTCGTTAAAGGCCTCATTTATAAGATCATCACGAGTTCTAATAGTTCCGGGTCTTCCCATCAATGTGATTAATATTGAAAACTCTGTAGAGGTTAGCTCGATTGAATTATCTTTCCACTTGCATAACATCGATTGTTTGTCGAGAGACAAATGGCTTAGTTCAACGCTTGTAGTTTCTTTTTGAACTTTTTTTGTGGATCTTCTCAAGATAGATTTTATTCTCTCAACTACTAATTTGTGCGAGAAGGGTTTTCTGATATAGTCATCTGCACCAATCCTCAGACCAATCAGTTCATCCATTTCACTATCTTTCGACGTCAAAAATATGATTGGTATATTACTGAATTTTCTAACTCTTGTGAAAACTTCGAGTCCATCTATTCTTGGCATTTTAATGTCGAGTAAAACAATTTGGGCCCCTTTATCTCTAATATAATCAATAGCTTCGAGACCGTCTGTAAATGCTTCAATCGCAAAACCTGCCGACTTTAATACCATTTCAAGCGACGTAAGTATATTTTGGTCGTCATCAATCAGTATAATTTTCTGCATATCTAATTTATCTTCATTGACTGCTTCGGAATAAGCATTATATTAACTTAGATTGGATGAATATCAAAAAATTTAATTCAATCATGGGAGAAGATTTTTGGCTGATTATAAGACATACTTGGCTAAAGCAAAAAAAGTGCACTACAATAATTCAGCCTCACAGCTCATTCAGCTTGCCACTGAGTTGAATGAGGGTATTCTAACCATTGATGGCTCTTTTTCGGTAAATACGGGGAAGCACACTGGTAGATCACCAAAGGATAAGCATATAATTGCTGATAATGAGACTGAGGATAATGTTTGGTGGGGCAATAATGCAAGGATTAAAAGAAATGATTTCAATCTTCTCGAGAGCGATATGCTCACCCACATGCAAGACAAAGAACTGTTTATTCAAGACTTACATGCCGGAACAGATCCAAGCGAGAAAATTAAAGTAAGAGTTATCACTGAATTTGCATGGCAGGCTCTATTTATTCAGCATTTACTCATTTTACCTGAAAATATTGAACAGCATGATTTTAAAGAAGATCTTTTGATCATTGATCTACCATCATTCAAAACTGATCCTAATAAATACGGCGTACGAACAGATACGACTATAGCATGTGACTTTACAAATAATAAGATTCTAATTGCGGGAACATATTATGCGGGTGAAATAAAAAAATCAGTCTTTACTTATTTCAACTATACATTGCCACCAAAAGGCATATTTCCGATGCATTGCTCAGCAAATAGTGACCCAGAAGGTAAAAATACCGCAATATTTTTCGGATTATCAGGGACAGGCAAAACAACATTATCTGCAGATCCAGACCGACTTTTAGTTGGTGATGATGAGCATGGATGGTCAAAAAAAGGTGTGTTTAATTTTGAGGACGGATCTTATGCAAAGGCCATAAATTTATCAAAAGATGCTGAGCCACAGATTTATAATGCTGTAAGGAGATCAACAACAGTATTGGAGAATGTGGTTGTAGATGAAAAAACTGGTGAACTAGATTTTAATGATGGAAGTTTGACAGAAAATACAAGAGCTGCATTTCCAATGTCTTTTGTCGGGGAGAATGTATCGAAAGACGGCATGGCGGGCACGCCAACAAATATTGTAATGCTGACGTGTGATGCCTTTGGTGTCATGCCTCCAATTTCAAGATTGGACTCAAATCAGGCCGTATATCATTTTTTATCAGGGTATACTGCAAAGGTTGCTGGGACTGAAAGAGGCGTTATTGATCCGTCTGCGACTTTTTCAACATGTTTCGCTGCCCCATTTCTACCACGACACCCTATTGTTTACGGCCGGTTATTAAAAGAGTACATGGAAAGATATAATGTCCGAACGTGGCTGATTAATACCGGATGGAGTGGCGGTCCAGCGGGTATTGGTCAAAGAATGCCAATTCAGCTTACAAGAAGTCTACTAAAAGCAGCGCTTAATGATGACCTAGACAATGCCGAAATGAGGCAGGATAAATATTTTAAGTTGATGGTACCCCTCTCGATAAATGGTGATAGCAGTTACTTGAATCCAATTGATACATGGTCAAGTAAAGATGAATTTGATATACACGCCAAGAAATTAGTCGAGATGTTTGTTGAAAATTTCAAAAGATTCCAAAACGAGGTGGACGATGACATCATTAATGCAGGTCCTTCAAATTAATTAATTATGCACAATCCCAACTATTTGAAATTTTTGTGTCAACTTTAAGCGGAACTTTGAAATTGACCAACGGCAGAGCTGCACTTTCCATATTACTTATTACTATATTCTTCATTTCGTCAATTTCATCGTCTGGAACTTCAAATACAAGTTCATCATGAATTTGTAAGATCATTTTTGATTTTACCTCTTTTTCTATCATAGTTTTAGAAATCCGAACCATAGCCCTTTTGATTATATCAGCTGCCGTTCCCTGAATTGGTGCATTTATCGCAGCCCTCTCGTTGAAGGATCTGATTGGATGATTTTTGGAGTTTATATCCGGGAAATAACACCTTCTCCCAAAGATTGTTTTGACATGTTCGTTTGTTCTAGCGAATTCAATTGTGGAGTCCATATATTCTCTAATCCCAGGAAACCTGCTGAAATAATCACTTATAAATTGCTGTGCATCTTTTCTTTGTATTTTAAGCTGCTTCGAAAGTCCAAAAGCCGATATTCCATATATTATTCCAAAATTTATAGCCTTAGCGCTGTACCTCATTTTTTCTGTAACTTCATTTAAGGGGGTAGCAAATATTGTTGAGGCTGTCATTTGATGTATATCAAGATCGTTTAAAAAAGCATTTTGAAGCTGTTGAATATTTGCTACATGCGATAATACTCGTAATTCTATTTGACTATAATCCGCAGACAAGAATGTTTGCCCTTTTTCGGCAATAAATGCCGATCTGATGAGCTTGCCTTCGCTTGTTCTGATTGGTATATTTTGCAAATTAGGATTAGATGATGATAGGCGGCCGGTAGAAGTAAGTGCTTGAGAGAACTTAGTATGCACACGTCCTGATGATGGATCAATAAAATTTGGAAGGCTATCAGTATAAGTTGTTTTTAACTTATTAAGTTGGCGCCATTCAATTATTTCATCAGCAATAGTGTGTCCGATAGCCGAGAGATCTTCTAGGATATCGATCCCTGTTGCCCATGTGCCGCTTTTTGTTTTTTTCCCCCCGCTGAGACCAAGATTCTCGAAAAGTATCTCACCAAGTTGTTTTGGACTTGCAATATTAAATTCACTCCCAGCTAAGTCATAAATATTTTGCTCAATTTTCTTAATTTTCTGACCAAATTCCTCTGACAGTTCAGATAATATGCTTCGATCAGCTTTGATACCATTGTTTTCAATCTCACAAAGCACGCTTATTAGAGGTTTTTCAACTAATTCATACATTTGTACTAAATCAAAATCTAGCAGGTAGAATCTTAGGTATTCCCATAAATCGAAAATTATAGAAGCCCTATCTGAACATGGTATATTTATTTTCTGATCACTGCTTGCCCCATCACTTCCAATACTAATTTGAGTTTTAATTTGTTCTTTGTAGGCAATAGTAAGAGTGTTTAGGTCATTTTTTAATTTACCATTATTAATCACATATGACATCAAAGACACATCATCAAATGACTTGATATTAATTTTATAGCTATGTAGGATTGGTAAAATATTTTTCAGATCAAAAAAGATTTTTTTTATAGACTCATCAGCCATAAACGGATTAATTTTTTTAATCAAATCTTGAATAGATGGTATACCTTCTCTGTTTTTGTCATTACTGAGAAAATATTTTTGCATACCAGTTGAAATAGAAATTTCTCTGATTTCACTATCATTTATTTCAAAATCAATACAAAAAGCTTCTGAAGATGCGATTTCATTTGTTAGTTCTTCTAGTATATTATTAGAATGAATTTCAATATTTGATTCTCTGCCTTGTTTTTCAGTTTTTGTTGAGACGTGATTACTTGATTGTGGCGTTGTATTTGTCAAAGTAGTATTATTTGAGATTGTATTTTCTGGTCCCTCTTTTGAGAACCAATTATTTATGCGATTTGAAAGGTTAGAGAGTTCCATTTCGTTTGAGAATGAAATGATTTTGTCATAATCAAGCTGTTCATTATATAAATCATCAATATCAATCTCGATTGGTGAAGATGACTCTAGCAATGCTAGTCGATAAGAGATACGCGCATCTTCAGCATGATGTATAAGATTTTCTCTCCTTTTATTTTGCTTTATGTTCTCGGCGTTGGATAATAAATTCTCAAGTGAGTGGTATTCATTGATTAGTTCAGCTGCAATTTTGATCCCGATACCAGGGACGCCGGGTATGTTATCTGTTGAGTCTCCAGCTAAAGCTTGAACATCGACAACTTTATCTGGGGTTACTCCAAACTTATCTTGCACGCCATTGGTATCAATGAATCGTTCTTTTCCGGGCATGGGATCATACATTCTTACATTTTTATTGATCAGTTGCATAAGATCTTTATCACCAGATATTATGATAGTCTTGGCATCTCTTTCGGATGCAATTTTAGAGTAGGTTGCGATAAGGTCATCAGCCTCATATCCAATTTGTGATATACACTTTATATTAAATGCCTCAACAGCTCGGTGAATAAGAGGAAATTGAGGGATTAAGTCTTCAGGAGGAGCATCTCTATTAGCTTTGTATGACGGATAAATATCATTTCTGAATGTTTTCTCTTTAGTATCAAAAATGACTGCAATATGGGACGGGTGTATTCCATCTATTCCATTTGTTATAATTTTCCACATCATATTACAAAACGCCATAACAGCACCACTGGGCGTACCATCAGATCTTGTAAAACCACTACCTCTACTCTGGGACGCTTTATACATTGCAAAATATGCTCTAAATATAAAAGTTGAACCGTCGATTAAAAATAAGGTAGAATTAGAGTTGATCTTTGACATTTGGTTTAATTTGATAATAAATATTTATTAGTAATTTAACAGTTATAAGATTACTACGACTTATAAAAAATCAAAACGAAAATAAATCTTTATCAATGAATCAAACACCAGAATATGCAATTGAGACGAATCTTCTAAATAAGATTTATCAGCGAAATAATAAAAAATTAGCGAAGCACGCTCTAGTTGATTTCACGATAAAAATTGAGCCGGGGCAAATATATGGCCTGCTTGGGCCGAATGGGGCGGGTAAATCAACGTTTATAAATATACTAGCAAATCTTGTAGTTAAAACGTCAGGAACTGCAAAAATTTTAGGGTTTGATATTGAAAAAGAAAAAAGAAAAGCAAGGTCAGCAATTGGTATCGTGCCTCAAGAGTTGAACCTTGATCCATTTTTTAAACCAGTTGAAGTGCTTGAAACTCAAGCAGGTTTGTATGGTATTCCAAAAAAAGATCGTGACTCAATGGGCCTTTTAAGGATATTGGGGCTAGAAGATCAGGCGTATTCATATTCAAGAACGCTATCTGGTGGGATGAGAAGGAGACTTTTGATTGCAAAAGCGCTAACACATAAACCAAGGGTTCTCGTGCTTGATGAGCCAACCGCAGGTGTCGATATTGAGTTGCGTCACCAACTATGGGATTTCGTTAGAGAACTAAATAGTAAAGGAACAACTATATTACTGACGACACATTATTTGGAGGAGGCCCAGTCGCTTTGCGATCATATAGGCATAATCAATAAGGGTCGTCTTGTTGCTAACGCTCCAACAAAAGACCTTCTCGATAGTCTTGATAGAAAGCAAATATCAATAAAAGCCGATGTTAAGCAAAAGGATATAAATATCCAAATAGATGGAGTTGGTAGCGTAGAAAAAAGTCAAGATGGTTATATTGATATTACTTATCAACCAAGTAAAACAAATTTCTTCGATATTTTGCAGCAACTTGAAAATCAAGATATATCCATAATTGATATAATTTCAAAAGAAACCGACCTGGAGGATATTTTTCTTGAATTTATAAGGGGGAATAAAAAATAGGGACTAAATATAACACATCAGCCCCTATTTTTATTTTATGAAATTAACTATTTTAATTGGTCAACAACAATCAATGCTGCGATTACACCAATTAGACCAGCACCTGAGAATTGATTTATTAGATCAATCAGGTTTCCTGCTACGTCAGCGTTAATGAATGCTAATGCATCCGGGAAAAGGATTTGCAAAACAACTCCCAATCCAACTAAAACCAACGCAACGTCAATGCCACTTCTGAGCATGCCAGTTAATGATGAAAACATGTTATTTCTCCCATTTGTTATAAAAAAGTTTAACAAAATTTACAGTGCCTAAAATAGACTAAACACCATAAATCCCTTTATTATAGTGCTTGAGCTATTTCCGGCTAATCAAGTACGCGACGAGACCAGCGGCTATAAGTCCAACAAGTCCTTCGCTACCAAATTGTGCCATGAGCCCACCAATGTTACCCAATACATCAATTCCGAATAATAATACAAAACTATCACCAAACAGAACCTGAAGCAGAGTAAGCAGTGCTACCGCCCAAAGCGCTATTTCAAGAGAGCTCTTAAGAACACCTCTCAATTTGTCTAATAAAGCTGTCATAACTTCTCCCATCTTTATTTTCTATTTTTTAGCGTTTAAACTTAGTAAATAGAATCACTATTTAAAGTCTAAATGTGCCGAAAAAATAGTCAAGTGATTAAAAATTTATCACTTTGCCGATATTCTAGTAGCCAAATGGTTGATAAAACCTTAATTATGATTTAATTGTTTGGGATAACTTTAAGCAAAGGAAGAGGGCTTTTTTTAATGATCATAAATAATTTAAAAAAAATTGATCTAAAACTTTCAATTTTAATCAGAGCAAATAATGAACAATGATAAGAAAAGTATTTTAATCACCGGATCCTCAAGTGGTATTGGTTTGGCTGTAGCAAAGGATTTAAGTAAATTGGGTTGGAATGTCATAGCTTCCTGCCGTAAAGAGAAGGATTGTAAAATATTAGAAGATAGATACGGCCTCTCTAGCACTCTCATTGATTACGATAATCAGAAATCTATTCTATCGGGGCTGGAATATACATTAGAAAAAACGAATGGCAAGATTGATGTTTTATTTAATAATGGGGCCTACGGACTACCCGCTCTAGTAGAAGATATTCCTGTGGATTCTTTAAGAGGCATCTTTGAAACCAATTTTTTTGGGTGGCATTCCCTCACAAAAGAAATTATCCCACATATGAAAGTAAATGGCTCTGGTCGGATAATCCAGAACTCATCAATTTTAGGCTTTATGGCACTAAAATATCGTGGCGCCTATACGGCAACAAAATATGCGATTGAAGCCATGTCAGATACTCTTAGATTAGAAATAAAAGATGACAATATAAAAGTAATAATAATACAACCGGGTCCAATTACGACTAAGTTTCGAGAAAATAGCTACATTCGCTTTAAAGAGTCTATAGATTGGCAGGAGTCTGATTATAAATCAATTTATGTAAATAAAATAATTCCAAGGTTAGAATCAAAGAAAATAAAGAAAACTACATTTGAGCTATTACCAAATGCTGTTAGTAAAGCAGTTATACACGCTTGTACAGCACGTAATCCACGTATAAGATACAGAATTACTTGGGCAACAGTGATAATGATGTATTTGAAAAGATTTTTGACAGATAATCTATTTGATAGAATTTCATTGAAGCTGTAGATATTGTGACCCTAGCTAATTTGAATTTAGTATTTCGCACCCGTAGCTCAGCTGGATAGAGTAGGTGGCTTCGAACCACTTGGTCGGGAGTTCGAATCTCTCCGGGTGCGCCATAATAACTCAGGATTTTAGTTTATGCAGGGCAATGCTTAATAGTATGAGTATGAAAAGAATAATTTGTCCATTAACATATATTTGATAGAATTTATCAGGCTCATTCCATAATGCATATGTCCAATAGGTATTAGAGATTAGGGGCAGACTTGCACTGAGTACTCCAACTACAAACCCATTTTTTACAAATGCGATTCCAACCGTAAGCAGATAAGAAATAATCCCTAACAAAACAGTTAATCTTATTAATAATTCATATATTAGTTTCATGTATAATCTTTAACAGGTTTTATCACAGTTTTATGTATGGATTATCCTAGCTGGTTTTATAAAAATCATCCATATGTATTTCATAATAGTTACGAAATATATGAATTGGACCCATGATAGATGAATAGACTTTCTAAAAGTACATTACTTAATATAAATCTGCTAAAGTTTATAAGTCTTACATGGTCTAGTCATTTTGCGCTCAAAATAATAACCTTAACAGTTGGTTGGCAAATATATGTACAGACGGGAAGTCCGCTTGCTTTAGGGCTTATTGGACTTATTCAATTTGCCCCACAATTTTTCCTGATTTTACCTGCAGGTGTTATCGCTGATAAATACAACAGGAGACATATACTCATAATATGTAACATAGTTCAGGTTTTTGTTGCTGGGTTTCTTTTATATTATTCTGCTTACAAATTAGATGATGGCTCAGTTATTCCAATTTATTTGATCTTAATATTACATGGAGTTGCAATGTCTTTTGAAGGCCCCAGTAGCTTTGCGATTCTACCAAATTTAGTCAAGTCTGAAATTTTCCCAAGAGCCGTACATTACGTTAACTTTTTTGAAGAGTTTGGCTCATTAGCGGGCCCAATCGCTGCTGGGATATTAATCGCATACATTAATGAGTGGGTTTATTTGGTGGCTTTAATTAGCTTCATAATTTCCACATTAAGCGCGATATCACTTCCAGATATTGGAAGTGGATCTGGAGAGATCAAGCAGATAAATGTAAAGGTTTTGCTCAGTGGGTTTGTTTATGTTTGGAAAACAAAAATAGTGCTTGGAACAATGACAATAGATATTGTTGCAATGTTGTTTAGCAGTGTCATGGGTATGTTACCCATATTTGCTATTGATATTTTGGATATTGGCTCTGAGGGCCTTGGAGTACTGAGAGCAACACCATCAATCGGCGCATTATTCGCGGCAATGACATTATCTCAATTACCATCATTAAGGTATCCGGGTAGGATGCTAATTTATTCAATTATTATTTTTGGGAGTGCCACAATTACATTTGCTTTATCAACAACGTTATGGATTTCACTTGTTGCACTTTTTATTTATGGGGCATCCGATATGATTAGCATGAACATAAGGCAGATAATAGTACAACTTGTTACACCGAATAATATGAGAGGTAGAGTTATGTCAGTTCACTCCGTTATAACTACTGGGTCAAATGAGTTAGGAGATTTTAGGGCAGGTTTGTCTGCAAGTATTATCGGCATAGCTCCTGCGATTATGATAGGTGGGATGCTAACAGTTTCTTTTTCAATTATTTGGTGGTTTTTATTTCCTGGTTTGAAGGAGGTAAAGGATATGAAGGATCTTAATAATTGAACTTTCAGATTGTTATATTACTATATATCAAAGATTAGGATATTTATAAGATGCACTGGTTATATTTATTTTTAGCGGTAATTGCAGAGACACTTGGGACTACATTTCTAAAAATGTCTAATGGCTTTACACAACTCTTTCCATCTATCTTAGCTATAGCTCTTTTTTGTTTGGCTCTTTTCTTATCTGCAATTACTCTAAAATATCTTGCGGTTGGTATTGTTTATGCAATATGGTCTGGCGTGGGGATAGTATTAGTGACCCTTGTCGGTTACTTTTATTTTAAACAAAATCTGGATATGGCCGCCTTAATAGGCATTGGGCTTATAACCCTAGGTGTCTTGATAATATTCACGATGTCTAGGACTCAATCAGGGTGATTGTAAATAGGTAATAATTAGACTGCTAGCCATTTTTTTATATTATTTATAGTCTTCAGTAATTCTACTTTTCTCAGATAAGGATCCTTTATTCCAAGTTTTTCTTCGAATGATTTTGCAAATACATGACCTTTTTCTAAGTTATTTCTTATGTAGTATAAAACCCCTTGCAGATCCTCCTCTCCTATCTCATTTGAGAAGCAAGACTCTTGTATATTATTCATTTTTCTTAAGAAGGTTTTTTTTTCATGATCTTCTAAACTTTTCTCAGACCAATCACCTCCAAAAGCAACATTTTTTAATTGTTTTTTTTTCTCCATAGTATAGAACAAAATAAGAACAAAAATAAAAAAAATAAAGAAAAAAATTATAAATGACGAACTTTAGAACCTTATATATTGATATGGATAGCTTTTTTGCAAGTATTGAACAACAATTAGATCCTAATTTACGAAATAAGCCTGTAGCGGTAGCGGCCATAGATAACGATTCGGGATGTGTAGTGGCTGCTAGTTATGAGGCGAAGGCGTATGGTATAAAAACAGGGACTAGAGTTTATGAGGCTAAGACTTTGTGTCCAGCTATTAATTTTAGGCAGAGTAGGCATAAGCTATATGCAAAGTATAATAGATATATTTCATATTTACTGGATAGCGTAGCTGAGCTGGAAAGTGTTAGATCCATTGATGAGTTTCAAATATATCTAGGTAACAGTCATTCAAAACTCTCAAAAGCGGTAGATCTATCAATGAAGATAAAGGGTCTTATTAGGAAAGAGGTTGGGGAAGAAATAAGACTGTCAATAGGTATTGGACCAAATCCTTTATTGGCGAAGATCGCAGGTAAGATAAAAAAGCCAAATGGATTGCAATGGTTATGTAAAGAGAATATGCCTGGAAAGATCAACCATTTATCCTTGGAAGATCTTCCTGGAATTTCCAAGGGCATTAAAAGGAGGCTTTTAGGAGCAAGAATATACTCTATTAAAGATTTACATGAAATGGATCCGCGTCACGCTAGGTTGGTTTGGAGATCCATAGAGGGCGAGCGATTTGTAAGGTCTCTGAAAGGTGAGAATATTCCTATTAATAGGTCTAATAGAGGTAGCTACGGTAATTCAAAGGTTCTTTCACCGGAGAACCGCTCTCCGAATAGAGCTTACCTCGTAGGCAGGTGGCTATTAGAAAAATCCACCGAACGAATTAGAAAGTATAATTATTGCTCAAGCCGTCTAGATGTCTTTATTAGATTAAGTGATATTGGCGTTTGGCAGGACTCTATAACTTTTTCCTTCTCCCAAGATACATTATTTTTCCTGAAAGAATTCAAAGGACTATGGGATAAAATGATTTTAACACTAGACCCTAAAAAAGTAGACTTTGTTGGCGTTAGACTCAGTGGATTAATTTATTTAAAAGATAGGTCAGGTGAATTCTTATTAAACTTACATCCAGGAGAAAAAAATACTAGAGAAAAATTATCTACATCCATTGATAATTTAAATATGCGTTACGGAAAGAGGATAATAAATTTTGGGGTTCATAGAGAGCACCCTGGATTTTTTGAAAGGGAGTAGTCTCCTTAATAATATCTTTTGTGTGATATTATTTATTAGTTACGTATGCCCTGAGGCTTGACAAAAATTTCTTTTTTGTGTCAAGTTCAATTTCTTTTATGAAAATATTTTCTAAATCTTTTACATTCTGCTGGAGTCTTCGCAGCATGCTCCTACCTTTTGAGCTAATATTTAGCTGTTTATGCCTTTTATCACCCTCTTTGTGTTGACTTGATATATAATTCTTACTTTCTAGCTTTTCTATAATCTTGCTAAGTGTTGACCGGTCTATATTGATAGACTTTACAATTTCATTTTGATTAGATCCTGGCTGAAAATCGATTGTTTGAAGTACGATAAATTGCCTTGGCGTTATATCATATTTCAAAAAAATATTTTTTTGCTCAATATCCATTTTTTGCTGTACTTGGTGAAATAAGAGAAATATTGACCCCTTTGGATTTTCTGACTTTGGGGGCTTTTTTCTAACAGGCATTTCTATTTATCAAGTCCAACGATTAGGCGCGAAAAATCTTTTATATTGAAGTCACTTAAATCTTCTATACTTTCTCCGACACCAATGAAGTGAATTGGGATTTTTAATTCTTGTGAAATTGATACCACGTAGCCAGCTTTTGCAGAGCCATCCAGCTTTGTAACTATAAGCCCTGTGATTCTCGCAATTTCACTAAAGACTTTAGCTTGCTGAATCGCATTCTGACCTGCAGTTGCATCTAATGTAAGTAATATCGAATGTGGGGCTTGTGGTTCGAATTTTTTAATAACCTTAATTATTTTGGCAAGCTCATCCATGAGCTCACTTCTGTTTTGAAGTCTGCCTGCAGTATCAATGATCGCAGCATCATAATTATTTTCTGTAGCTATTTTTATTGTTTCAAAAGCAACACTGGCGGCATCCTTTGTTTCTGGTAGGCTTACAATATCGATGTTTAATCTTTCAGCCCACATTTCTAATTGTTGAGTGGCCGCTGCTCTAAATGTATCTGCTGCACCAAGAACAACCCTTGCCCCATTATTTTTCATTAGATATGCAAGCTTCGCAATTGTCGTTGTTTTTCCAGATCCATTAACTCCAACAACAATTATCGTTCGGGGTGATTTAGATTTTTCTGTATCTAATGGTGAATATGATCCCTCGAGCTTCAACTCAATTTGGTGTGCTATGAAGTTTTTTATCTCATCAGTCTCAACATCTTTATTAAATTTTTCTTTTTTTAAATTTTCAATTATTGAAACAGAGTTATCTACACCCAAATCAGCTTTTATAAGAAGATCCTCGAGTTCTTGAAGAGTTTCATCATCTAACCTACGTGATGATATTATATTTGTGATACCCTCTGAGATTACCGTTGAAGATTTGGTAAGACTACTTTTTAATTTTTGGAACCAAGTATTTTTCATTTCCAATTATCTGTATTTAATTATGCAATTAGTTGATCCTTTGAAATACCTATAATCTTTTTTTTAATTATTTCACCCGGATTGCCCACTTCATTAACTATAACCTTTGAGTATTGCTCAGTACGACCAAATCCCTGTTTTTCAATCAGTATAGCTTTTTCCTTACCAATTTCTCTCATTAGGAATAGGTTCATTTTTTGCATGCCGAGCGTTCTTAGATCTTTTGCACGACGCTGAATGATATTTTTTTCGACTTGCGGCATTTTTGATGCCGGTGTTCCGGTTTTTGATGAAAAAGGAAATACATGCAGATATGTTATGTCACAGTCATTAATATGCTGCATTGTACTCCTATGCATGTCATCTGTTTCTGTCGGGAATCCAGCGATCATGTCAGCTCCAAACACTGTGTTTGGCCTTATTTTTTGGATTCTTTCACAAAATTTGACTGCATCTGATGTTTGATGTCTGCGAAGCATTCTTTTTAGAATTAGGTCGTTACCGGACTGAAGAGATAAATGCAAGTGAGGCATTATTACTTCTTCACTTGAGAATACTTCGAGAAAGTCATCATCAATTTCTATTGAGTCAATTGAAGAAATTCTGAGTCTTTTTAAGTTATTTGTCTTTTTAATTATGTTCTTTATAAGTATTCCAAGGTTAGTTTCCTCATTAAGATCTTTTCCATAAGAAGTAATATCAACTCCAGTCAATATTATCTCCTGATAACTCTCATCAATCAGTGTCTGAATTTGTTTTATTATGTGCCTTTCATCTAGTGACCTTGAATTACCTCTTGCATGGGGAATTATGCAAAATGTACATCTATGGTCACACCCATTTTGTATTTGGACAAAGGCTCTTGTTCTGTTGTCAAAGTTATTTATGAAAGGTGGATCTTCGTGCGTAAGCTCAATTACTTTATTATCCGCATCATCAATTTGTGCGAGGTTCATAAATGTACTTGATTTGGTTTTATCGTCATTTCCAATGACAATATCAACTTCTGGCATATCAATGAATTCCGATGGATAGAGTTCGGCGGCGCAGCCAGTTACAACAATCTTATTAGTTGGGTTATTTCTCTTTTCTTTTCTAATAGCTCTTCTTGATTGCTTAACAGCTTCGTTTGTTACAGCACAACTATTGATAAAACTATGGTTAGTCAAAAAATAACCCTCAGCCTTTTCCTTCATGACTTGCGTTTCAAAAGCATTAAGTTTGCAGCCAAATGTTATAAAATTTAAATTATTACTCATCAGTTTCTTCTATTGTCATTGAACTTGAATATTCAAGTTCAACCGCCCCAGTTTTATGAATATTACCTTCGGGGTCAATACTTATTTCTAATATACCTCCTGGTAAACTTATGTTCAAATTATTACTTGCAAGTCCTAATTTCATTGCTGAGTACGCAGCCGCGCACGCGGCGGTGCCACAGGCTTTGGTTATTCCTGCGCCTCTTTCCCATACCGCTAACTTTATATTATTTTTATCAACTATTTCGGCGAAACTAACATTTATCTTTTCTGGGAAAATTTTATGATTCTCAACCAACGGACCTATTACCTCTGGTTTGATATTGTTTATGCTCTCAAGCCAAAATATGATGTGAGGGTTACCAACATTTATTACACTCGTATATTTTACCTTTTTCAGATCTTTAAACTCAAAATTGTATTTGAAGTTTAATGTGTCATCCATATCAAGTGATATAGGAATATTCTTCCCATTAGTATTTGCTTTACCCATATTTACGATAACGCCGCCATTATCCATTTTCTTACAAAGATGGGTACAATTTTCTGATCTCAGTTCAACATACTCAACACCTATTTCATCAAAGATTAACTTTGCAACACACCTTGATGCGTTTCCGCATGCTTCTGCTTTACTGCCATCTTTATTCCAAATATTTAGATTTAGGCAATGCCTAACTCTTTTTTCAATTGTAATCAGCTGATCACAACTCGTTTCGGGGGAATTGGAGCATATTGACATGACGATATCAGGTGTATAGGTAAAGTTAATATCTGAATTATCTATTATAATGAACTCGTTACCCGCACCATTCATTTTATGATATTTTATATTTTCAATCATCCTTACCCTATAAACTCTTTTACCTTTCCTGAAACATAGTAAACTTGATTTTCACTCATGTACGGATGTAAGGGGAGACTTAAAACTTCGCCGCATAGCTTTTCACTAACTATTAAGGGATCTCCATTGTGATATTTTTGGTAAGCAGTTTGCTCATGCATACCTTTTGGGTAATATATCATTGTAGGGATACTATTTTTTGTTAAAAATTCTCTAAGTCCATCCCTGTCTCTTGTTCTTATTGTGTAATGGGCCCAAGCTGATTTTACTTGGTTTGTTGTAATTGGAGTTTTGACTATATTTTTTAACTCTTGATTGTATATGCGTGAAGTACTTTCTCTCCTGCTTAACTCTTCATCAAAAATTTTTAGTTTACTCAATATTACCGCAGCTTGTATTGCGTCAAAACGCGCGTTTGTTCCAATTCGGACATTTTCATAGGGGTTATCTGTAATACCGTGTGATCTGATAGATTTAATTTTCATTGCGATCTCATCATCGTCTGTGAATACGGCCCCTCCATCACCATAACAAGACAGCGGCTTTGTTGGGTAAAAACTTGTAGTGGTGATTGGTGATAATTTTCCAACTTTTTGACTTCCAATGGAACCGCCAAAAGATTGAGCTGCATCAGATATTAGGTGTAAGCCAGAATTCATAGCAATATCACAAATTGTAATGTAATCAGCTGGAAGACCAAATAAATCAACAGCAATTATTGCAGAATTTGATAATTCTGACTTTGGATACTGATTTATTTTCGTAATTAGACTCTCACAGGATATGTTATAAGTATCTTCATCCACGTCAACAAATGCAGGTTCTGCACCCAGAAGTGCAATTACTTCAGCTGTTGCCGTGTATGTAAAGGCCGGAATAAAGACTTTTGACCCTGGACCAATTCCAAGTGCTAACAAACTGACAAAAAGTGCATCTGTTCCGCTGGAAACAGAAATTGTATGCTTTGCATTTGTATATTTTGATAGCGCTTCCTCAGCTTCTTCAACAACTGGTCCAAGTATAAACTGACCACTTTTTAAAATAGCAGATAAGGACTCATTAACATCAGTTTCTATCGCTGAGTATTGTTTTTTTAAATCTACAAAGTTTATTGGTTCCATATTACACTTAACTTTTTATTTCAATTTCGACTAGTTCAGGCTAAACGCACTTACATGCAATATAGTTATTTTTCTTATTTTATGATAGTAATTGTTAGACTAATAGAACTATTTTAATATATTATTGGATAAATAATTTACAACTGCTTCTGCAGATAAAATTAGAGGTATTTAATGTTTGATACGCTGTCTGATAGGCTCTCATCTGTATTTTCAAAATTAACGGGAAGAGGCCTACTCACCGAAGCTAATGTTGATGATGCGCTCAGGGAAGTACGAAGGGCACTTCTAGAAGCAGATGTTGCATTAGAGGTTGTGAAGGACTTTCTTGCGAAAGTTCGTGAAAAGGCAATCGGTGAGGAGGTTATAAAGTCTGTATCACCAGGACAGACAGTTATAAAAATTGTGAATGACCAGCTTACTGAACTACTCGGATCCGAAAATGTCGAGCTAAATCTCCGATCAGAGCCACCTTCAATAATAATGATGGTTGGTCTTCAGGGCTCAGGTAAAACTACAACCTCTGCTAAATTAGCAAATTATATAAGAAATAAGTCAAAATTGAAGATTTTGATGGCATCGCTTGATGTTACAAGGCCAGCAGCCCAGGAGCAACTTGAGATTTTGGGGGCAGAAAATGCTATAGAGACACTACCGATAATAAAAGGTCAAAAACCAACCGAAATCACAAAAAGAGCTTGCAAAGAGGCAAAACTGGGAGGTTTTGATGTACTTATTCTCGATACAGCCGGGCGGATGAATATTGACGATGAATTGATGGATGAACTGCAAAGTGTAAACAAAATTGCGGAGGCTCACAACGTTATCCTTGTTGCAGATTCTCTGACTGGACAAGACGCTGTAAATGTTGCAGATACATTTTCAAAAAAAATACCTTTGACTGGTGTGATTCTGACAAGGCTCGATGGTGATGCAAGAGGCGGGGCTGCCTTATCAATGAGGCATGTGACTGGAAAGCCAATATTATTTGCGGGTATTGGAGAAAAGATTGAAAATCTAGAGGAGTTCTACCCAGATAGGGTTTCAAATAGAATATTGGGAATGGGCGACGTTGTCTCGCTTGTTGAGAAAGCAAAAGAAACAATTGATGCTGATAAAGCAAATAAGATCGCCAAGAAGATATCGAAAGGCCTATTTGATCTTGAGGATATGGCACAACAACTCAAGCAGATGTCAAAGATGGGAGGAATATCAGGAATTCTTGGAATGCTCCCAGGGATAAATAAAGTGAAGAAGCAGATGGCAGAGTCAAATATTAACGATCAAATAATTAACAGACAGATCGCGATAATCTCATCAATGACTCCAAAAGAAAAACGAAATCCAAAAATATTAAACGCATCAAGAAAAAGAAGGATTGCGATGGGATCTGGCACAGAGGTCTCAGAAATTAATAAACTGATTAAGCTATATAGGCAGACATCTGATATGATGAAAAAATTCGGCAAAAAAGGTATGTTAGATCAAGATCTCGGAGTACAAGACATAGATAAGTCTGAGATAAATAAATTAAATGATAGTAAATTAAGTGAAAAAATGCTATCTGATTTGCAAAACGGTTCTGCGGGATCGAAATTACCTGGATTACCTGGATTACCAAGTTCCCAAAATAAATTATCAAATTTATTAAATATAACTGGACGAAAAAAGTGATTATGGTTATGTATAGGTGGAATTTTTTTAAAATGAAGGAATTGTAATGGCATTAAAAATTAGGTTAGCAAGAGGTGGTTCAAAGAAGCGTCCATATTATAGGATAGTAGTTGCAGATGTCAGAAATCCGAGGGACGGCAGGTTTATAGAAAAGCTTGGAACATATAACCCACTGCTCTCAAAAGAGAGTAATGAAAGAGTCACCCTACAAGTTGATAGAATAAAATATTGGCTTGGCGTCGGAGCGAAGCCCACCGATAGAGTTTTAAGATTTTTAGACGCCGAAGATATTGCAAAACGTCCACCAAGAAATAATCCAAAAAAAGCAATTCCAAAGAAAGATAAAGAAGAAGCGCCTGCTGAAGAAGCAACTGCCGAAGAAGCACCAGCAGAAGCACCAGCTGAAGAAGCACCTGCCGAAGAAGCACCAGCAGAAGCACCCGCTGAAGAAGCAACTGCCGAAGAAGCACCAGCAGAAGCACCCGCTGAAGAAGCGCCCGCTGAAGAAGCAACTCCAGAAGAAGCGCCCGCTGAAGAAGCACCAGCAGAAGCAACTGCCGAAGAAGCACCCGCTGAAGAAGCAACTGCCGAAGAAGCACCAGCAGAAGCACCAGCAGAAGCACCAGCTGAAGAAGCGCCCACCGAAGATAAAGAAAAATAATTATACCTATCCCATAAACACATTAATTATCTATATCAATCAGAGCAATAAAAGTGTATTTTGTTGATAGAAATCATACTGGTTAAGATAGGGTAGAACTGACCTGAGATGAGTAACGTTACATGGAAAATATCTATTATCACAACAACGCCTGAGTTATTCCCTGGGCCACTTCAATATAGTAATATTGGCAAGTCCTTAGCTGAAGGAAAATGGAGTCTTGAAATAATTCCTCTAGAAAAGAGGCAAAATAATAAGAAAGTAAAGATCGACAGCTCTCCAGCAGGTGGTGGACCGGGTATGATTATGAGAGCAGATATCGTGCTTCCAATCATTAATAATATGCGACAAAATGGTGATACAAGGCCATTAATTGTGCCAGCGGCAAGAGGTATTAAATATGATCAAAAAATAACAAAAGATTTGGTAAAAAATGAAGGTCTGATATTTCTGTGTGGAAGATTTGAGGGAATTGACCAAAGAATAATTGAGTCAACTGGAGCACTGGAGTTATCAATCGGTGATTATATTCTCACAAATGGAGACATTGCAGCGATCAATATAATTGACTCTTGTGTAAGATTATTAGATGGCGTGTTGAGTTCAAAAGCTTCAACAGAGAACGAGAGCTATGAGAATGGGCTATTAGAATATCCCCAATATACATTACCAAGAGAGTATGGTGGATTGAAAATACCCGACGTACTTTTGTCGGGAGATCATGGGGCAATAAGTAAATGGAGATTTAGCCAGTCCCGTCTTACTACAGAAAAGAACAGACCAGACCTATACGAGAAATATAAGAAGAAAACAAGAGATTCTAGCTCCTAATAGATTTAAATGAATTGAATAATTAAGATTTTTGAGTAGAATAAAGTCATAAAAAAGGGGTATGAATATGGCAGGTGATAAGAAATTAGGTCTAGCAGTTGTTGGCTGTGGTGTTGTTGGTAGGATGCGTTCAACTCTCGCCAAAGAATACCCTGGGATTGGATGGATTGGGCTTTCCGATATCAATGAAGACTTGGGATTAAAGTTAAAAGAAGATATAAAAGCAGATTTCTTTACAACAAATTTTAGAGAGTTAATTGAGAGACCTGAGATTGATGCAGTAATTATTGCCACATCAACTTGGAGCCATGTTGAGCCAATACTTTCAGCTGTTGAAAGAAAACTTCCAATGCTTATTGAAAAGCCGCTAGCGACAGACGCTGTTGAGTCTCTAAAAGTTCTGAGTGCAATCCAAGAGGCAGGAGTTGATGCAGTTGTTGGCTATACACAAAGATTTAGAAGGCGCTTCCTTGCTGTAAAAGAAAGAATAAATAATGGGCAAATAGGTGAGGCAACTGCTGTTGTGGTCAGAGCATTTATGAATAAAATGGCTCCAACAGGGGAAGTAAGATTATCTCAAGATAGAAGACATTTAACACCAATGGTTGTCTCAGGTACTCATAGCTTAGATATGGCTTTATGGATGCTTGGTGATCAAGCCAAGCCTGTCTCAATTTTTGCACGATCAACAGAGAAAATCATGGCTGAGCTCGGAACCAAAGATGCAACATTCGGTGTTTTCACTATGGAAGATGGCACAATTTTTAGCATGAACATTTGTTGGGCGCTACCAAAAGTATGGCCTGGAGCTGTTTATGGACTTGAAATTGGTGTTGTAGGCACAAAGGGTGTTATCGATATTGAGGATACACATAGAGATGTAATTTTGGCAACAGAATTCAATCAGGGACCGGCATACAGGCCGGAAGGATTACAAATAGAGGCTACGAGAAATGTAGACTTTCTTACAAGCTTTCCACCTGGTGATATTTATAATGGTGATCTGTGGGGTCCAATGAGAGAGGAAACAAATTCTTGGTTTAGCAGAATATACCTCGGTAAGCATACGCCGCATGCGACCGCGGAAGAAGGCCATCGAAATCTAGTTTTAACTATGGCAATGGATTTATCATCAAAGACTGGAAAAGAACTTGAACTTCCAATTGATGTAAATGATCTAATGAAAGGTTTGTAAAGTACAAGAAATTAAGATGAGAAATATATTATTACCATTCGAATATATCGAGACAATACCCCACCTTGTAGATTGCGCAGTTTCTCTTGCCAAGAAATATAATTCTAGCGTTAGTGGCGTTGCCATTCATCAGAGAATAGATAGCTTTATTGCGCAGGAAGGTTCAATAGTCTTTGACTCCTTGCATCACGACGAAAACAAGGAAGAGGCGATAAAATATAAAGAGAAGTTTATAGATCATATAAATACCTTGAAAAAGAGTGATAGTGATTTGAGTGATTTAAAATACAAGTGGTTATCTGAGGAGCTTGAGAATCAGAAATATTTGGGAGATCTCTCCAGGGTGTATAATGTAGTGATTATCTCGAGACCCTATCAAGAGCTTCAAAGTGCGAGCCTAAGTTCCATTCAAACAATACTATTCGATGGTGGTAGACCAGTAATGCTGATCCCAATGAATAAGCAGATTGATATTGGTAAAGAAGTCGTAATCTCTTGGAATTGCACAACCGAAAGTTCAAGAGCCGTTTTTGCTGCTTTACCAATACTAAAGAAAGCAAATAATGTCACAATTTTGACTGTGGAAAAGGTTATAACTGACGGCCCCAGCGGCGAACAGGTTTCTGAACTCTTAGCTTCTCATGGAATAGATGCTAAGCCAGTAACAATATCAGGTGATGAAAAAAAGATAGGTGATGCCATACTTGATTTTAGTAAATCTGTTGACGCTGATCTTATTATAAAGGGCGCTTACACTCAAAGTCGTCTGAGAGAAATTATATTTGGCGGCGCCACTCGGCACCTCATGCTACATTCTGAAATTCCAATATATCTAGTAAATTAAGAGTCAATGTTTGATCCTAGAATTATTGGTGTCGGACAGTCTATTTACACAAGACATCCAAATGACGAGCAAACAATACAAAACCTTATGAAAGATGCCGTATTGGATGCGTTAAAGGATGCAAATCTGAAGCATCAAGAAATAGACGGCCTCGCTATTGCATCATTTTCTATTACTCCGGACTCCGCAATTGATATAGCTTGGCGATTTGGCCTTAGTTTAAACTGGTTACTCCAAGACACAAATGGTGGCTCGTCTGCAATGAATATGTTAGGACATGCGTCACGTGCGATTAAAACCGGAGATGCAAATAATATATTGATTCTTGCAGGAGATGCGACTGGACTCTCCGGATATGCAAAAATCGCTAATTCTTACAACAGCGCTACAAGAGATCATCTTGCGCCTCTTGGACATGGTGGCCCAAATGGAGTTTATTCATTGGTTACCTCCCGTCAAATGAAAAAGTATAATTTAAAAAAAAGTGATTATGCGAACCTCTTGATATCTCAGCGTAATTGGGCATCAAAAAATCCATATGCTGTTTATAAAAAAGAATTAACTGAGGAAGAATATAACAGTGCTCCCTTAGTCGCTGACCCCCTTTGTAGGTATGATTGTGTACCTGTTGTTGCTGGCGCTTACGCAATAATAATCTCCAGAAACGAAAACGAAAGACTTGAAAGGCAGGTCAGAATTAGAGCATTTGAACAAAGTTTTAATTATGAAAATCAAGAGGGTGATGGAACCGCAACAGGCATTTCAACTTTTAAAGATAAGCTTTTTGGAACGGCAAAATTAGCACCAGTCGATATTGGCGTGCTGAGTATTTATGATGACTATCCAGCAATTGTGCTCGCACAGTTGAATGACCTTGGAATAATAAAAAATGGAAAATTTAGGGACTATCTTGAGGGCATGGAACAGCAGACTCAAGCGGTTAATACTTGGGGTGGTATGCTTTCAGCAGGTCAACCAGGTGGAATGGCCGGAGGATTGAATGGAATTGGTGAAGTTGTTTTACAGTTACAAAATAGGGCTGGTGAGAGACAGTTAAATAATGTAAATTTTGGAATTGCTACTGGTTATGGAATGACATTATATAGGCATGGTGGAACCGTTGCAGCAACAATATTAGAGGCAATATAAATGGAAAAATTATTTGTTCAAAAATGTAGTAATTGTAATAAATTTACATTCCCAAAAAAATATTTTTGTTCAGAGTGTGGTAATACTGAATTCGACGCGATAAGCATTAATGAAGGAAAAGTAGAAGAAATTTCTGTAATTCGGCATATGTTGGGACAAAAGGATTGGAAACCAAGAAAGATTGCAAATATAAAGACAGCATTGGGGATTTATATAACAGCTGGGATTGAAGACGCTGCACAAGTTGGTGATGCCCTCTATATATATTCAGATAATGGAGCCCCAATCGGTAAACTAATGGAGGAGAAATGATGTATATTTGTGATTTTATTGCGAAATATCTAAAGAAAAGAGGCGTGAAGCAGGTATTCGGGACACCTGGTAGTGATACAATTAATTTAATCAATGCATTCTCTGATCAGGGCATAAACTATGTTTTGACCCATCATGAGAATACAGCAGCATATATGGCTTCAACATATGGTGAAATTACAGGTGTGCCAGGTGTTGTAATTGTAACTAAAGGACCAGGTATAACAAATCTTGCATCGGGTATAGCATCAGCTCACCTTGACCGTCGTCCAATAATTGTTTTCTCTGCAATAATCGATCCTGAACTTTTATCAAAAAATCCCCATCAGGAGGTCCCATTGGTCGCATTTGGTGGGCTGATTACAAAACTATCTGAAGAGATAACATCAGCTAATGTAACCACACTTTTAGACAGGGCATATAATGTAGCGATAGATCCACGACCCGGCGCTGTCTATCTCCCAATCTCGCCGGTGCAGGCCATAGCAGAGATTGACATAGATGACTCTGAAATTGATGGAATAATAACGAGTACCAATAAATCAAGAACCATAGACAAAAAATCATTAGATAAAGCTAATGATTTGATTACTGCATCCAAAAAGCCGATTGTTGTTGC